>JBBSJP010000007.1:0-155398 GCA_038257155.1 Lysobacterales bacterium
CTGCATAACGCCACAACCCTTTCGATGCAGCCGAACGACCTGCTTTCGGCGCTCATGCAGCTGCTCCAACGATTGGTATCTTGCGTCTTCTTTGTCCATGAAGGTTGGACACCAGCCGGGCCACGGAAGTTCAATCTTCAGTGTACCATGTCAATAAGGAGCCGCGTCCGGATAGAGCCGGCCTTGCAGCAGCGCGCAACGTTCCGGCCAGTCGCTGTCGACAATCGCGAACCACTCGGTATCGCGGTTCTCGCCGCGCACTTTCATGTGATGACGGAAGCGCCCCTCGAAACTGAAGCCCAGCCGCAGTGCAGCGGCGCGGCTGCGCTCGTTGCGTCCATCGCACTTCCATTCGACCCGTCGATAGCCAAGATCGTCGAACACGTAGCGCAACAGCAGGTACTGCGACTCGGTGTTGGCCGCGCTGCGCTGCGCTTCGATACCGAACCAGACATGTCCGATCTCGGTGCGGCCATGCTCGGTGTTGGTGGCCATCAGCGCCGTCATGCCGATGGCACGGTTGTCGGACAGGCGAACCACGGTGAAGCCGAGTGGGTCACGCAGCTTGCCGAACTTCTCCAGATAGTGATCGCGCATCGCCTCGGCCGAGGCGTAAGGCCCGCTCAGCATGTAGCGCCAGACCGATTCCCGCTCGTCGCTGCCGTGCGAGGCATCGTAAAGTTCCTCCACATCGCGCTGCGGGTCGATCGGCCGCAGCAGCACGTGGCGGCCGCGAAGTTCGATCGGCGCCGGGTGCGGGAAGGATTCAGTCATGCTCAGCCGCGCGGCTCCGCTTCGTCGGCCGACCAGCCAGGCGGCGCCTCGCTTGGCAGGCCAAGGCGATCGAACAGTGCGGAAATGGCAGCCCGCTCGCCCAGCGAGAAAATCTCACTGACGAAACGCACCGACTCGCCAGGCCGCGCCGCAATCAGATCCTGGGAGCGCAGCAACTGATGCTGGGCAAAGCGCTCCTGCCGCAACGCCTCGCCCCAGCGTGCTGCTTCTGCAGGGTCGTCTGCCAACTGCTGCGCGAGGTCGAAGCCGATCAGCCCGCCGATTGGCGAGGAATCACCCCGCCCCATGTGCACGGCAAGCCGCAGGCAGGCAGCTTGCCAGTCCGGTGCAAACGGCTGGCGCGCGTCCGGGCGGCATAGATCGGTCAGCGTCTTGTATGTCGGTACGGCATAGCCAGCCAAGGCACCCATGGCCCATACCAGGCGAAACTCGTCCGTCGTCATGGCGCGCGTCACGCCGAGTCCAGTCCCCATTTCCTCCGCGACACTCGCCTGAAGGGGCGGAATCGGCAACAGGTGGGACGCCTCTTCGACCAAGCGGGCATCGCGCGCAAATTGCGCGCTTGGTGAGGCCTCCGCTGCCTGCCGCAGGGCCTGCAGCGCAGCATCAGCCTGAACCTCACGCAGCGCGGCGCGCGCCAGCTGCATCTGGGTCCAGGCGTTGTCGGCATCGAGTTCGGCCAGCGCAGCCAGCGCCGCAGCGTTGTCGCAATCTACCGCGGGTGCCCGACAGCGATGAAACGCTCGCCAGGCGCCCTCTGCATCGGTAATCGGCAAGGCGTCAAGTGCAGCCTCCACCTCGATTCGAAGCGCCGATGTATCGAACGGCGCCAGGATCTGTGCCAGGCGCAGGCTGGGCGCATCACCGCTGGCAATCAGTTCTCGTGCCAGCTCGGACTGCGACTGCGCGAGTTCAGCCTCCCACGCCGCGAGCGCGGGCGAAGCCCTATTGGTTTCAGCGGCGGCTGAAGCTGCCATCAGCAGGGCGGTCACGATGCAAGCCACGCGCATGTTTATCTCCATTGCGAATCTTCTGGCGCAAGCCTAGCAGTCGGTCGAAAACCCGGCACAGGGCAATTAGTCACACCCCACCGCGCAGCAGCCAGGCCCAGAGCGGCAGGGTCAACATCGAGAACAGGATTCCGTAGCCCACCATCGCGGCCGCCAGGCGCGGCGCCAGACGATGCGAAATCGCCAGCGCCGCGGCGGTGATCATCGGCGGCATGGCGGCTTCCAGTACGGCTGCCTGGCGCGCCAGTCCTTCCAGTCCCAGCAGCGGTGCGAGCACCAGGGCGAGCAGAGGCAGCAGCACCAGCTTCAGGCTCAATCCAACCAGCAGCGGCAGGCGCTCGCCGCGCGCCAGGCGCAGGCGGATGGTGATTCCCATCGCGAGCATCACCAGTGGAAGCAGGGCATCGGTAAGGCGCTGCAGGCCACCCTCGATCCACGATGGCGGCTCAGCCGGCATCAGGGTCAGCCCGAACACCAGGGCCAGCAGCGGAGGAAAGCGCAGGATGCGCAGCAGCATGGTGCGTGGCGTGGGTGGCGCCTCGCCGCCATAGCGTGCCAGTACGAACAGGCCAAATGTGGAGAGCAGGATGAAACTGCCGAACTGGTCGTAGAGCACGGCATAGGGCAGCGCCTCATCACCGGCCAGGGCACGGATCAGGGGATAACCGAGGAAGCTGGTGTTGCCCAGCGCCACCGTCAGCAGCAGGACCGCGTGCTGGTCGCGGCGCAGGCCGAGCCATCGCGTCGCAAGACTCACCAGACCCAGGGTGGCAAGCAGCATCAGCCAGGGCACCGCAATCACGCCCAGCAATTCCAGGCGGAACTCCAGTTGCGGCGCGTAACGCAACACGGCCGCCGGCAGGCACACGTACAGCACCACGCGATTCAGAACCTCGGCGGCACTTTCCTCGAACACGCCCAGGCGGCGCAGCACCATGCCCAGCAGCAGCATCGCAAGGATCAGGGCAAAGGCGTCGAAGGCCATTGGTACGGCGGCTCGGGAAGCGCGTGTCGGGAAAGACGCAAGGCTAACGGACATGGCGCCACACCGCACCAGATCATCACACCTCATGGCGCCATGCCCGTGCCCTTTTCCCCTGCCCAAATCCCGGCCGTTGCGCCTGCATGCGCAACGGCGTTCGGCGGCTTCGCCGCTACGTCGGGCTTTCGCCCGAAGGGCGGCTTCGCCGCTACCACAAGCTTTCGCTCGAACGGCGGCTTCGCCGCCACGACGGGCTTTCGCCCGAACACGGGCTCGTCGCTGCGCGACTCGAAAGCCCCTCTCACCCCGCCAGCGGGAGAGGATGAAATGGAAACGCTGCGCGTTGGACTTGCCCAATCGAGAGCGCGGTCAGGATTCACGAAAATCCGCCTTCCTGTCACTGGGTGCTTGCGGTAGTCTCGGAGCCTTGTTCGCGATGGCGGGGGAACCATGCGGCTGAGCCAGTTGAGCGTGATGGTGGTGGAAGACCACGGCTTCCAGCGTCGCATGGCGCTGCGTCTGCTGGCTGAGCTGGGTGTGCTGCGCTGTTTCGAGGCTGCGGACGGACGCAGCGCGCTGGATGCCCTGAAGGGCATGGCGGAAGTGCCCGACGTGGTGATCGTTGATCTCGACATGCCCGGCATGGACGGCATCGAATTCATCGGCCATGTGGCGCAGCTCAAGCTGGCGCGCTCGGTGATCGTGGCCAGCGCACTCGATGCAACCCTGCTCAATACCGTGCAGACCATGACGCGTGCCTACGGGCTGCGCGTGCTGGGCTGCGTTGAGAAACCGCTGACTGCGCCCAAGCTGGCCGACACCCTGGCTCTTTTCGATGCCAGCGACATCGATGCCGACTCCGAGGAGATGCTGGCGCTGGATGCCGCAGCGATTGATGAGGGGCTGCGGCGCGATGAATTCGTTCCCTACTTCCAGCCCCAGGTCGAGGTGGCCAATGGCCAGGTAGTGAGTGTCGAAGCCCTGGCCCGCTGGCGGCGTGCCGACGGCCAGGTCATACGACCTGCACAGTTCATCAGCACGGTCGAGCACGAGGGCCAGATCGATCGCCTCACCGATCGGCTGCTCGAGAAGGCCTGCGCCTGGAAGTTGCGCTGGGCCAAGCTGGGGCTTCATCTGAAGGTCTCGGTCAATATTTCGATGCTGAGCCTGGGTCGCATCGAGGCGGCCGACCGCTACCAGCACATCGTGCGCAGTCACGGCGTCGATCCGCGCGACATCGTGCTGGAGCTGACCGAAAGTGCCGTCATGGGCGAGGCCGCGCATGCGCTCAACGTGCTGGCGCGCTTGCGGCTCAAGGGCTTTGGCCTCTCGATCGACGACTTCGGCACCGGCTATTCCTCGCTGGCGCAACTTTCACATATCCCGTTCACCGAACTCAAGATCGACAGCAGCTTTGTCACGGGCGCGCCGACCCAACCCCGCAAGCGTGCGGTGGTCGAGGCCAGCCTTGACCTGGCCCGCAAGCTCGATCTCGCCGTGGTCGCGGAGGGCGTCGAAACCGTCGACGAATGGCAGATGCTGGCCGAGCTCGGCTGTCGCTGCGCACAGGGCTATCTGATCAGCCGACCGGTGCCGGGCGACCAGATCGCGGATGTGATCGCGCACTGGCGCAGGCCGCAGAGCGGCTGATCCGGCGCATGCGTCCACCCGGCGCCAGCCTCAGCATCCGGTTCCAGCTGCTGGCCTTGTTCAGCCTGCTGATCTTCACCGGGCTGGGCATCCTGATCATCGACGAGATCAACGACCGCGCCACGCGCGCGGCACAGTCGCAGCTCAAGGACCAGTCGCTCAACGCACTGCGCCGCATCAAGGCGGTATCGGATGCCTACTCGCTCGATATCACCGACACCGCATTCAAGGTGCGCAACAATCTGATGGGAGTGGAACAGGCCACCGGCATCATCGACAGCGCCCTGTTGCGCATCCGCCAGCACTGGACCGAACTGCAGCGCATGGCGCGCACGCCCGAACAGCAGAATCTGTTCGCGCAGATTGCCGGCGCGCGGATCGCCGCCGATGCAGCCGCCGAGCGCGCCCGCGAGGTGATCCTGTCTCGCGACATCGAGGCCCTCGGGCGTTTCTGCGATATCGAGCTCTATCCGGCCATAGACCCGGTCACCACGCGCCTGAAGTTTCTTTCCGACCTTGAGATGATCGCCGCCGAATCCGTGGTGCGTGATGATCTGGAGCGTGCCCAGCGTCTGGGCTGGCTGCGCATCGGGCTGTCGCTCGGCACCCTGCTGATCGTGGCCATCGTCGGACGCTCGATCCTGCGCAACATCTACCGCGGCGTGGAGAGCCTGCGACGGCTGACGCTTGCGCTGGGACAGCGTGACTTCGAAGCCGAGCCGGGCTACCGGCCACAGGGTGAGCTGGGCGAAGTGATGGACGGCTTCATCGCGATGCGTGATGACGTACTGGGCTTCGAAACCGAGTTGCAACACTCGCTGCTGCGCAACGAACAGGTGCGCGAGGAACTGGCGCAGCGTGAACTGTTCCAGCGTTCGCTGCTGTCGGCTGCGCAGACCGCAATCATGGCGATCGACGGTGACGGCCGCTTTACTCATCTGAACCCGTTCGCAGAGCACCTGCTTGGCTATCGCGGTGATGAGCTGGTGGGACGCGACTCGATCGCTCGCATCGTCGCGCCGGAGCAATTGCAGAGCGTCGCAGAAGAGCTTTCCAGAAAGCTGGAGCGCACTGTCGCGCCCGACTGGCGACTGTTCCGCCTGTTGGCCGAACGTTCGCAGCCGCCACGCGAATGGCTGTTGCTGCGCAATGATGGCGTGCGCGTCCCAACCCTGCTCGCCGTGTCGGCCATGCAGGACGAACATGAGGCCTTGCTCGGCCTGTTGCTGGTCGCAACCGATCTGACCAACATCAAGCAACTGGAGGCCGAGCTGCGCGAGAGCGAGGCGCGCGCGCGCGAAGCCAGCCATGCGAAATCTGCCTTCCTGGCGGCAATGAGTCATGAAATCCGCACCCCGATGATCGGCGTCACCGGGATGGTCGAGGTGCTGTCGCACACTCACCTCGACGAGGACCAGCGCCGCTCGCTGAACGTGATCCAGCATTCGGCCGAGAACCTGCTGCAGATCATTGGCGACATCCTCGATTTTTCCAAGATTGAAGCCGGCCGCCTGGAGCTCTCGACCACCACCGCCAGCCTGCGCGAAGTGCTGGCCAACGCAGTGCAGAACTTCATGGGCGCCGCGTCCAGCAAGGGACTGCAGCTGGAGTTCGAGCTTGACCCGGGAATCTCCGAAGCGCATCGCGTTGACGCGGTCAGGTTTCGACAAGTCCTGTCGAATTTCCTCTCCAATGCAATCAAGTTCACCGAGCATGGCGGGGTCTATGTTCGGCTACAGAGTCTGGCCAAGGATCACGGCAGCGAGCGCCTGCGCCTGACGGTACGCGACACCGGCATCGGCGTCAGCGATGAGCAGAAGCAACGTCTGTTCCGTCCCTTCGCGCAGGCTGAGGCCAGCACCACGCGGCGCTATGGTGGCACCGGTCTTGGCCTGACCATCTGCCGCCGTCTGGCGGAACTGATGGGCGGCGAACTGGAAATGCAGAGTGCTGCGGGCCAGGGCACCACGATGCAGCTGGACCTGACGTTGCCGACTGGTCGCGCTGAAGACATCGAGCGCAGTGCCGGCGCTGATTTCGTGCCACTGGCCACGCTCACGATGCGCCCGCAGCCCAGCGCGGCCGAAGCCGAGGCCGAAGGCAGCCTGATCCTGCTGGTTGATGACCACCCCACCAACCGCCTGGTGATTGCGCGCCAACTGGCACTGGCCGGCTTTGCCTGCGAAACCGCCTCCGATGGCGAAGAAGGGCTGGTGTCTTGGCGCAGCGGACGCTTCGCCCTGGTGCTGTCGGACGTGCACATGCCAAAACTCGACGGCTACCAGATGACCCAGGCAATCCGCGCCATCGAGCTCGCCGAAGGACGACGCCGCACACCCGTGCTGGCCTTGACCGCAGCGGCCTTGAAGGGCGAAGCCGAGCGCTGCCTTGGCGCCGGCATGGACGACTACATGACCAAGCCGGTGGCGATTCCGGTTCTGGTCGAGCGGCTGCAACGCTGGCTGCCGCACCTGAAGCTGGCAGAGCCTGCGCCTCAGCAAGACTCCGCAGTGCTGGATTCAGAGCCGCTGGCGTCGGATCCGCGCGCGCCCGAAGTGCTGGACCGCAGCGTGCTTGCGGCGCTGTCGGGAGGTGATGCCGGCATCGAAGCCGAGATCCTGGAAGACTTCATCAGCTCGTGTCGCAGCGACGTTGTGGCGCTGCAGGGTCACGGCAATGCAGCCGACCTCGCCCTGCTGGCCAGTGACGCGCATCGCATCAAGGGCGCTGCCCGCCTGGTCGGCGCACTGCAGCTTGCCGCCGCGGCCGAAGTGGTGGAGGACGCCGCACGCAACGTAGATCCTGAGCGCGCCAAGGCGGCAGGTGCCGGCATCCTGGACGCCATGGCGCGGCTGGAAAGAATCATCGGCCGGACGTGAGAAACCCGGCAATCACTCACGCGCCACAGACCCGCCTGACGCAATCCTGCGTCACTCAGACCACTAACCCGGCAACTCCAAACCGCGCTGTTGCAGCACAGCTACTTCGCAAGGAAACCACGCCATGATCGCGCTCCCATTCCGTAGCCCAACCGGCCGTGCAATGCTGTCCCTCCTCTTGCTTGTGGCCCTTCCCGCCAGCGCCGTGGACAGAATCACCGGACGCGATTTCGCCACCCGATCCGAGGTCATCGCCCAGCATGGCATGGCGGCGACCTCGCACCCGCTCGCTACCCAGATCGCGCTCGATGTGCTGAAGGCTGGCGGCAGCGCGGTGGACGCCGCGATTGCAGCGAACGCTGCCTTGGGCCTGATGGAGCCGACCGGCAACGGCATCGGCGGTGACCTGTTCGCCATTGTCTGGGACCCGAAGACCGCCAAACTGCATGGCTACAACGGCTCCGGCCGATCGCCGCAGGCGCTGACCCTGAAGTGGTTCCAGGAGCAGGGCCTGAAAGACGTGCCTTCGCACGGTCCGCTGCCGGTGACTGTGCCTGGCGCCGTGGATGGCTGGTTCGCCCTGCACGAGCGCTTCGGCAAGCTGCCCATGCGTCATCTGCTGGCGCCGTCGATACGCTATGCCCGCAATGGCCATCCGGTGCATGAAACGATTGCCTACTACTGGGCGCGCAGCGTGCCCCTGCTGTCGAAGTGGCCAGGCTTCACCGAGCAGTTCACCCTCGATGGCCGCGCGCCGGCAAAGGGCGAACTGTGGCGCAATCCGAATCTGGCCAACACCTACCAGGCCATCGCCGAAGGAGGCAGGGCAGCATTCTACGAGGGCGACATAGCGCGCAGCATCGATGCCTACTTCAAGCAGCACGACGGCTTCCTGCGCTACGAGGACCTGGCCGCGCACCGCGGCGAATGGGTCGAGCCGGCCAGCATCAACTACCGCGGCGTCGACGTGTGGGAGTTGCCGCCCAATGGCCAAGGCATCGCCGCCCTGCAGATCCTCAACATTCTCGAAGGCTATGACTTCTCCAAGATCCCCTTTGGCAGCACCGAGCACGTGCACCTGTTCGTCGAGGCCAAGAAGCTGGCCTTTGCCGACCGCGCGCGCTGGTATGCCGATCCTTCCTTCCACCCTGCCCCGGTCGAGCGCTTGCTGAGCAAGGACTACGCCGCCGAACGTCGCGCCCTGATCAACCCGCAGCGTGCCGCAGCCGCCGTCGACGCCGGCCTGCAGCAGGGCGACACCATTTACCTCACTACCGCCGATGCCGACGGCATGATGGTCAGCCTGATCCAGTCCAACTACCGCGGCATGGGCTCGGGCATGGCGCCGCCCGGCTTGGGCTTCATCTTCCAGGATCGCGGCGAGCAGTTCGTCCTGAAGGAAGGCCATCCGAATTCGTTTGCACCCGGCAAGCGTCCGTTCCACACCATCATTCCGGCCTTCATCACCAAGGAAGGCAAGCCCTGGATCAGCTTCGGCCTGATGGGCGGCGCGATGCAACCACAGGGCCACGCCCAGATCGTGATGAACCTGATCGACTTCGGCATGAACCTTCAGGAAGCCGGCGACGCACCGCGCATCCACCATGATGGCAGCACCGATCCCGCCGGCCAGGTGACCGAAATGCGCGATGGCGGCGTACTCAACCTCGAGTCCGGCTTCCCGCCCGAAACCGTGCGCGAACTGGTCAAGCGCGGCCACCGCATCGAAGCCGTCGTCGGACCCTTCGGCGGCTACCAGGCGATCGCGCGTGACCACGCCAAGGGCGTCTACTTCGGCGCCTCGGAAAGTCGCAAGGATGGGCAGGCGGCGGGGTATTGATCGCTGCGCGGGACCCGCCAACGTACCGTGATGCGTCGCCCTGAGACCAGGCTGCACGGCAACGGCGGATCGAGATCCGCCCTACAACGGCTATCTGCGCCCTGCCTGCTTCTGTAGGGCGCATCTTGATGCGCCGCTGCGAGCGACTTGGGTGTAGCCACGTCCAATCAGACCCTGCCAGGTAACACGACTCATACAATGGAAGGCCCTTTCCTCGCACTCACTACCCACCATGACCACAAGCATCCGTCCCGCCACCGCTGACGATAGTGATGCGCTTGTCGCCTGGGCCTGCGCCATGGCGATGGAAACCGAACGCAAGCGGCTCGACCCGGACACCGCGCGGCGTGGCATTGCCGCGGTGATGGCACAGCCGGCACGCGGTCGCTACTTCGTTGCCGAGATTGACGGCAAAGCGGCCGGAACGCTGATGCTTACCTACGAATGGAGCGACTGGCGCTGCGCCGACTGGTGGTGGATCCAGAGTGTGTATGTGGATCCAGCATCCCGCCGCCAGGGCGTGTTTGCCGCGCTCTACCGCCACGTGCGCGATGCCGCCGAGGCGGCCGCGCCGCAGGTTTGCGGGCTGCGTCTGTACGTCGAGCAAGACAACACCAACGCGCAGCGCACCTACGAATCGCTCGGCATGGAACAAAGCCACTATCGGCTGTACGAATACGGTCTGCCCTGGCTGTCGAAGGTCATCAGCGGCAAACATGCAGAGGAGTAGCGCTACGGCTCAGGGCAACTTTCCGTCTGGCAAGCTTGGCATGAGCTGACTTGACGTGGCACGGTCAAAACCGAGGATCCAGGCCAAACCTATGACAGATTCACGTCGCGCAAACGAACACGTCATCCGCTCTGCACACCTGTGAGACTGAGGCTCACCGTTCCTGCACTCTGGCTCAACACTGCGCCGCGCATCCTTGCTGCGTGCACTCCCCCGCACTCACTCCAAGGAACTACCCCATGCAGCGCAATCTCATCAGCACGCTTCTCGTCGTAGTCGCCGGCCTGTTCGTCGGCAACGCGGCGCTGGCCGACAATCATGGCGGCATGACGAAGCCGACCATCGTCGAGGTCGCCGTCGGCAATCCGGATTTCTCCACCCTGGTTACGGCACTGAAGGCTGCAGACCTGGTCGACACCCTGAACGGCGAAGGTCCGTTCACCGTCTTCGCCCCGACCAATGACGCCTTTGCCAAACTGCCGGCCGGCACCGTCGAGAACCTGCTCAAGCCCGAGAACAAGGCGCAACTGATCGCCGTGCTGACCTACCACGTGGTTCCGGGCAAGGTAATGGCGGCCGATGTGGCTGGCCTGAAGTCGGCCGGCACGGTAAATGGCAAGCCGATCCGCATCGACACCAGCAATGGCGTCAAGGTCGATAACGCCACCGTCACCGCCACCGACATCGCGGCGAGCAATGGCGTGATCCACGTGATCGACAGCGTCATCCTTCCGTAAAGCCTGTCTCACCCGTTCGACGCCGAGCGCAGACTGCGCTCGGCGTCGTCGTTTTCAGCCAGGGCAACGCGCTGGGTAACGAGGCCATGCGAGGCAAGCACCGCCTCGATCTGGCGCAGACGCGCCTGCCACAGACCGAAACGCCGCGCCAGCGCATCCGCATCTAGGCCGGCACCAAACTGTTCGCACCAGGCGGAAAATGCGTGCGCGCCGATGCAGACCCGTCCCGCATCCAGCAGCATGGGCGGCAACTCGGCCTCGTCCTCAAACAGCGCTTCCGCCACATCGAACAGTGCCGCTTCGATCACCTGCCAGACAGGTTGCAGGCCGGCGTGCTGGTACTGCATGGCGGTCATCGCGCAGAGATCGTTGAGGCTCATGTAACGCGCATGCTCCAGCGGCAGTTCGAACAGCGCCTGGGCCTGCAATGCGGTCTCCGCTCCCGCCATGCCGCGTTCAAGCAATTCGGCTTCCATGCGCGCCCCCAACGCTGCGATGCGCCGGTCATCACCCATCACAAGCAGCGGCACCACCTGCAATGGGCCTCCGGCAAGCGTGGCCTCCGGAATCAGCGCGGGTGCAGGGAACTCAGACTGATGGCGCGCGAATGCAATCAGGCGCCCGGTTTCTCCGGGGCTGATCTCGGCCAGTTGACCGAGAGCCCGGTACACCGGCCAACCTGGCCGCAGCAGCTCGGCCGGGTCGTAGCAGGCCGCCGACAACACCAGATCCAGTCCCTCGACTTCCGGGAACAGGCGCGCCAGATCCTTCGCCAGTACAGCCATCAAGGACTGCGCGTCGCTGCGTTCCAGGGCGAGGCCGCAGGCACTCGAATCCGGCCTGCGCTCCAGCGCCAGCAGCAGGTGAAAGTGACTACGCGAATTGCTCATCAGGGAACCGGTCTGCTCGCTCCAGGGTCACGCAGAGTACACTCGCCGCCCGATTCCGCGCCTCGATTCCGACCTCCGAGCCCATGCCACTGCGCGCCGCGCTTCGCAATCTGCTGCAACTCTGGCTGTTGCCTGGCCTGGTCGCCGTGCTGCCGTGGCGGCTGGGATGGCAGCTGGCCAGGTTTCTCACGCGTCTTCCGAAGCTGTATGGGCGAGAGCAGTTTGTCTCGCTCAATGGCATCGCTGCAGCCGGGCTGCCCGCACCGGACATTGGCTTTCTCCGCCGTCAGCGACTGATGCGGCTGATCGATCATGCCGACCTGTACCTGTCGATGACCCGCTCCGACCGCTGGATCGACAAGCACATCGACATCGAAGGCGAATGGCCGAAGCAAGGGCCGTTCCTGGCGATGACCTTCCACTGGGGCGCTGGCCTATGGGGACTGCGACAGCTTGGTCGTCTGGGTCTGCAACCGTATTCGCTGTCGACCGAGTTCGACCCGGCTCAGTTTGCAAACGAACCCTTCGCGCTGCGCTACGAATTGCTGCGCAATCGCGAAATTGAACGCGCCTGCCGCGCCAAGGTCTTCACGCGTGGCTCGCAGGTCCGCCACATGATGCGGCTGCTGCAGCAGGGCCACAATATCCTCGGTCTGATCGATGTGCCGGTCACCGACCCTCGCAACGCCGCCGAAGTCAGCCTGCTGGGGCGGCCTGCTCGCTTCCCTACCGGTCTGCTGCAGATTGCCCAGCGCAGCGGCGCGCCGGTGGTGCCCTTCTGGACTGGCATCGACTGGTCGAGCGGGCGGCGCCGGATGGTGGTCAGGCCGGCCATCACGGTGAATGACGTCGACGCCACCGCCCGGCTGTTGGCCAGTGAGCTGGATCCACTGCTGCATCAGTGGCCCGACCAGTGGCACCTGTGGCCGGTTGCGGCAGATATCCTGGTTCCTCCGCAATCGCTTTGAGATTCAGGCTGGACCTCGGAGGATATGGCCACCGGCTTGCCGCATGAGGTCTTCCGCTTCAGCATTGTCGCGCTATTATCGGGAGCTCTAGTCCCGACAAGAGTCCGCGTCGATCATGCCGACCAAGAAATCCCGCCCTCATCCGCCCGCCGCGGTGTTTGGTGGCGTACGAATTCCGTTCTGCCGCAACAACACGGCCTACGCCGATGTGGGCAACCTTGGCATGTCGATCCGCACGCTCGGTGCGCTCGTTGAACGCTACGGACTGCATGGCCAGCAGCTCGGCGAAGTCGCGATGGGCGCCGTCATCAAGCACAGCGCGGACTGGAACCTCGGGCGTGAGGCAGCACTGTCCTCCGGCCTGTCTCCCGCCACACCGGGTATCACCCTGCAACGCGCCTGCGGAACCAGCCTGGACACGGTCATCACGGTGGCCAACAAGATCGCCGTGGGCCAGATCGAAGCCGGCATCGGCGGCGGCTCCGACACCACATCCGATGTTCCGATCGTGGTCAGCAAGGCGCTGCGCCGCCGCCTGCTCGACGCCAACATGGCGCGCAGCACCGGCGACAAGTTCAAGGCGCTGAAAGGCTTTTCGCTTTCCGAGATCAAGCCCGAGTTTCCCGGCGTTGCCGAACCGCGCACTGGCAAGAGCATGGGCCAGCACTGCGAGATGATGGCGCAGGAATGGGGCATCGCCCGCGAAGCGCAGGACCAGCTCGCCTTCGAATCACACCACAAGGCGGCTGCGGCCTACGAACGCGGTTTCTTCTCCGACCTGGTGGTGCCTTTCCGCGGCATCGAACGCGACAACATCCTGCGCCCCGACACGGCAGTCGAGAAACTCGCGGCACTGAAGCCAGCTTTTGACAAGATTTCCGGTAAAGGTACCTTGACCGCCGGAAACTCCACCCCTCTCACCGACGGCGCATCCGCCGCCCTGCTGGGCAGTGAGGCCTGGGGCAAGGAACGTGGGCT
Organism: Lysobacterales bacterium; assembly: GCA_038257155.1. GTDB lineage: Bacteria > Pseudomonadota > Gammaproteobacteria > Xanthomonadales > Xanthomonadaceae > JANJTY01. The sequence continues at coordinate 13,460 of JBBSJP010000007.1, forward strand.
GGAACCGATGGCCTGGTTCGTCGACGCGCAGGTCGCGGCAGTGGACTTCGTGCATGGCGAAGGCCTGCTGATGGCGCCGGCCTGGGCCGTGGCGCAGCTGCTCGCGCGCAACAAGTTAACGCTGCAAGACTTTGACTTTTACGAGATACACGAGGCATTCGCCGCGCAAGTGCTGTGCACCCTGGCGGCGTGGAAAGACGAGAAATTCTGCCGCGAGAAGCTGGGTGCGCCAGGCGCTCTGGGCGAGATCGACCCGGCCCGCATGAACGTGGTCGGCTCGTCGCTGGCGGTCGGACACCCGTTCGCCGCCACCGGCGCGCGAATTGTCGCCACCGCTGCCAAGTTGCTCAAGGAAAAGGGTTCGGGTCGCGCCTTGATCTCGATCTGCACCGCCGGCGGCATGGGCGTGGCGGCGATTCTTGAGCGGTGAGCGGGGGAGTGAGTAAGTAAGTAAGTAAGTAAGTAAGTAAGTAAGTGAGTGAGTGAGTGAGGAAGTCAGTGAGGTCGGTAGCACGGTTTCCGCTTGCTTCCCGATCACCTTCGTCCTGTGCGTAGGCCTGAAGGGCCGAAGTCGAAGGACCAGCGCTGTGCCTACGCCTCGCCGGACAAACCCAGGCTCGCGAGCCGCCGGTAAAGCGTCGACTTGCTCACCCCCAGCCGCTCGGCAGCCGTTGCAATATCGCCGGCATGCTGCGCCAGCACGCCGGCGATGATGCGGCGCTCTTCCTGTGCGAGTTGGCCGCTCAAGCTCTCATCCTCAATCACCACGTCGGTGGCCGACAGGATTTCCGCCTTCAGCATGCCGCTGGGCAGGGCTTCGCCCTCGTTCAGGAACAGCGCAGCGCGTTGCATCTCGCGCTCCAGCTCGCGCACATTTCCGGGCCAGCGGTAACGCAGCAGCGCATCAACCGCGCCTTGGGTGATCCCGCCACCAATCAATCCACGCGCCTGCAACGCGCGACCCAGGAATTGCGCCGCCAGGTTGGGAATGTCCTCGCGACGCGCGCGCAGCGGTGGCAATTCGGCGCGCCAGTCGGCAATGCGGTGATACAGGTCGAGACGAAAGCGCCCTTCGCGCACCAGCGCCTGCAGGTCGCGATTGCTGGCCGAAATTACCCGCACATCGGCCGGGCGCGGCTGATGACTGCCAACCCGATACACCTCGCGCTCTTGCAGCACACGCAGGATGCGCGCCTGGGTATCGAGCGACATGTCGCCGATCTCGTCGAGAAACAGGCTGCCGCCGTGCGCCAGCTCGAAGCGTCCCGCGCGCGCGCTGACGCCTGTCGCCACGCCCGCATCGATGCCGAACAATTCTGCGTCCAGCAAGTCGGCTGGCAGTGCAGCGCAGTTCAACACCAGAAAGCGGTCCCGAGGCTCATCCGATGCCGCGTGCAGATAGCGCGCCAACAATTCCTTGCCGGTACCCGACTCGCCGCCGATCACGACGTTGAGCCGACTGGCGGCAATCTTCGCGGCCTGCCAGTAGATCTCGCGCAGGGCGGGATGTGCGGTTTCCGGTGTCTGCGGCGATTCCGTCGTCGCCGGGCGGAGCGTCTTGGCGGGCTTGCCGGCAACGCCGCGCTCTGCCGCCACCATCAGCGACAATCCCAGGTCGGCAAGTGTTTGCAGTGCGGGCAGTGATCGCGTCGAGGCATCGCCATAGCGCAGTATCAAACCGCCACGCTGTCGTTCCGCACTTTGCACGGCGGGCGTTCCACTGCGTGCCAGCAGGCTGTCGTCGCGCGCGCGGCGCAGTTCGAAGCCGGCGTCCGGTTCGGCGGCGGCCAGGGCGTTCAGCACGCGCGGGGCAAACTCCGGCAAGACCACGCCATCGGCCAGATCGGCCAGCAAAGGCGCCAGCTCGCGCACACAGAAGCGCGTCAGCCCGGCACTCACCAGGGTGGGATCAACTGCCTGTTCCGCAGCGGGAGGGCGCTGGCCGGGAAAGCGGATGCTGGCTTCCACATCGTCGGCAGCCAAGGGTTCAACGCGCAGCGCCACTTCGCCCAGACGCAGCGCCGTGCCGGCTGTCAGTGTTCGGGGCGCAACGAGGCGTTCGCCGTTCACGAAGCACCCATTGCGCGAGCCGAGGTCTTCAATCATCAGTACATCCGCATCAATGCTGAGCCGCGCATGGCGGCGCGAAACCGTGGGGTCGGGCAGCACGAAATCGCATTCTATGGATGAACCAATCAGCATTTCGCCCGCGCTCAAGCGGGCGCGGAATTCACGGCCACCAATGCGGGCGATGAATTGGTAGGCGGCGCTGGTCACTCGGTGCTGCTCCCTGTGCGATCACCGATATAGTAGCGGCATGCACACGCCAACCGCCGTTCCGATCGCCTCTGGCGCCACCGGCCGCGTGGTGCGCCAGTACGATGCCGAGCGCGGCTGCGAGATCGCGCTGAAGCTGCTGCATCACGATGATCCGCTCTGGGTGCAGCGCATGTTGCGCGAGGCCGAGGTGCAGATGCGCCTCGCGCATCCGCATATCTGCGAGGTGTACCGCACCGGCCGCATGGGCGAGCAGCCCTACATCGCGATGCGACTGGTCGAGGGTGAGACCTTGGACCGGGCCACGCGCGGGCTGCCGGATCGCGACAAGGCCGCCTTGCTTGCGCAGGTCGCCGACGCCATCGCCTATGCGCATTCGCAGGGCGCGGTGCATCGCGATTTGAAGCCATCCAACATCATGGTAGAGATGCGGGCCGAGGGGCCGCACGCAGTATTGGTCGACTTCGGCCTGGTGCGCGACGTCGGTGCCAGCGATCTGACCCGCACCGGCCAGGTCCTCGGCACGCCTGGCTACATGGCGCCCGAACAGGCCAGTGCTGCAGCAACCGTCGACGGCCGCGCCGACATCTACAGTCTTGGAGTCGTGGCCTTCGAACTGTTCGCCGGGCGCCGTCCGTTTCTGGGGGACAACGCGGTAGAGGTGTTGATCCAGACCCTGCGCAGCGAGCCGCCCTCGCTGGCCTCGCTGCGTCCGGATCTGGATCCGGCGCTGTGCCGCATTGTGCGGCAATGCCTGGAAACCGATCCGGACTGGCGTTACCCAAATGCGAGCGAGTTGCGCGATGACCTGCTGGCCTTCCGCGATGGCCGTCGTGTGTTGGCCCGACAGGACACCGGCTTGCGCCGCACTCGACGCTTTGTGCGCCGCCATCCCTGGCGTGCTGGCCTGGGAACAACCGCGGTCCTGCTGTTGGCCGGCCTGCTCGGCACCGCATTGCATTCAGTCTGGTACGCCCGTCAGGAAAGCCTGGCGGCACAGCGCTACATGGAGTTTGCCGCCAGCATCGAGGCCGCAATCCGGCTTGAATACATGAAGCCGGCGCACGATGTTTCTGCCGTGCGTGCGCGCCTCCACCGGCAGGTCGAGCGCTTCGCTGAGGAGTTGCCCAGCAGCGGGCCTGCAGCGTTGCGCACCGGCCAGTTTGCCCTCGGCCGCGCGCACTTGGCATTGGGCGAGCTCGCCGCGGCGCGTGAGGGGCTGGAGCGCGCCGCCGAACAAGGCGAAGACAGCGAGCAACTCAGCCAGGCACTGGGCCAGGTGCTGCTGGCCCAGTACTTCGACGCACTGCGCGCCAGCGCCGCGATCGAGGAAGAGGAGTTGCGCGAGCAGGCCATCGGCGCGCTCGATGCAGATTTCCGCAGCCCCGCGCGGCGTTGGCTGCAGCGGGCCGCGCGCGGCGATTCCGCAGAGGCCGGACAGATGCGCGCCCTGCTCGCCTATCTGGATGGCGAGGCCGAGCGTGCCGCCGTCGCCTTGGGCGAAGCAGCGCAGCAACTCGCCTATCCGGTCGATGCCCTGCTGATGGCTGGCGAACTGATCGCTGCCGAAGGCCTGCGTGCCGGATTGGCTGGCGATACGTCAGCAGCACTGGCGCATTGGCGGCGCGCGGTGGGCAATTTCCGCCAAGCTGTCGACGTGGCCCGCAGCCATCCGCTCGCCGCCGCAGCACTGTGCCGTTCGGGAGGCGAATTCGTCACCTTGCAGCGCCACGGCGCCGCGCTCGATGACGACGAGTATCAGGAGCTGCTGACGCAGTGCGATGCAGCCATCGCGCTCAACCCGACGATTGCTGCGACGCATGCCGCCAAGGCCCAGGCGCTGGCCGACCTGGGACTGCTGCGGCGCCAGCGCGGCCGATGGAGCGGCGCCGATTTTGCGCCCGCCATCGAGGCGGCGCGGCATGCGCTCAGCCTCGCACCGGGTTCGGTGCCCGGACAGCGCGCCCTGGGCGCCCTGCTCACCCAGCGCGCCTACTGGTTGGCCGAGAATGGTGACGTCGAATCACAAACTGTCGCGGGGGAAGCGGTGATCCTGCTGCAGACGGCACATGCGCAGGAGTCAGACTCGCCGCATGGGGCAATGATGCTGGCCAATGCCCACCTTGCCGCAGCGCGCGCCGCCGTCGTGGCAGGCAGCAGCGGGGATGCAGGCATGATCGAGGCCGAACGCGTGCTGGATCGCGCCGCTGCGGGCCAGGAAGCGCCGGTCGTGCTGGAGGCCCACATCATCGACACCAAGACCTGGCGGGGCTTCGAGGCCTACATGGCGGGACGCGAGGCCGGCGAAGTGCTGGAGGAAGCCCTGATGCGCGCCGAGCGGCTGCGGCAACGCGCGCCGGATCACCCCCGTGTCGACCCGGTACTGGGCATGGCCGCCTGGTCGCTGGCCGATTACCGCCGGCAGACCGGCGGTGAGCGTGGCCGGGAACTGCAACTCGCGGTGGACGCGTTTCGTCGTGTGGTGGCGAGCGAAGACGCCGGCTTCTCCAGTCTCTTCAACGCCACCAGCGTGCTGCACGACTTCGCCGAATGGCGGGTCACGCGCGGCATTCGCATCCGCGCCGAACTGGAGGAACTGCAGGACTGGACCGACCGACTGGCCAGCGTGGCTGGCGAGGATCACCCGATCGATATCCAGCATGCCGGCCACGCCTACCTGCAAGCGCTCGACGCCGAGCTCGCTGGCGCCGACCCCTGGATCCATTCGCGCAGTGCCCGAAGCCGGATCGACGCCGCGCTGGGCAATCCCATCGACGCACGCGAGGCCGCCACCATGCTGGCCAGGTTGGCGGTGGCCGAATGGCGTTGGCGCGCAGAGGACGGGGGACTGCCCGCGGGCGACGAGCTTCTGCGTTTGGACGCGGTCATCAGCCGCTTTCCCGATCTCGCCGTGCTCAAGTGCGAGACCGCACGCCTGCTACTGGCAATGCCGGCCACGCCGGACAGAGTGCGGCGCGCTGGTGAGTTGTTCGAACAGGCAATCCGGCAGATTCCACTGCTGGCGCGGGGCTATAGGGATCTGAGGGAGCGCTTTCCGCAGTTGGCCGAACGCCACGATTAGATCGCCCGGCAAACCTTTCCAGGTCCAGGCTGCGCGAACCAGGCGGACGTGGCAATCCTGCAACGGCGCTCTCAAACTTGCGACAGCGGCCGACCGGCACCTGCGCCAAGCCATTGATTCTGGTCCCCCGCGTGTCTGGCATGGGGCTTGCTGAGGCCAATGCAACTGGCCTCACCGGACCCTTCGATGCCGCTGCAACCGCTATGTGCCCTCGCACATTCCAATGCGACCCCGGCCGCCAGCCGTGCTGCGGCATTGGCATTGCATGACAGCCCGAACCGCATGCACGCGGAAGGCGGCAGCGCTGCCCCATTTTCGCTCCGCGTCGGCTGTGCGCTGCTGCTGACCCTGCTCGCCGGCACTGCCCTGGCGCAGGCAGGCGGCGATTTTCTGCTGCGCCGCTCGGTGCTGGGCGGCGGTGCCGTGATGCAGGGCGGCGGTTTTCGCGTCGAGGCCACCCTGGCCCAGGTCGATGCCGCGCCAAGCGCGCACGGCGGGAGCTTCGGCGTGGCGGGCGGCTACTGGCCGCAGGCCACGGCTCCGACCGCTGGCGACGCGATCTTCGCGAACGGCTTCGAACCCTGACCATTCATCCAGGAAATCACGTCATGCACACCGTCACGAGCACGACTCCGCTCCCGACCTACCCGACGCCCCGCATCCGCTTGCGCGCACTCCTGCTTGCCATGGCGCTGACCGTGCACGTCGCGCAGGCCGCGGCCGCTTCCACCGCCTTTACCTGGCAGGGCCTGCTGCAGGACAGCGGCACGCCGGCCACGCACTACGACTTCGAGGTGCAGGTCTTCGATGCCGACGCTGCCGGTAATCCGCTCGGCACGGCGATGGTCTTCGATGACGTGCTGATCGAAGACGGCCGATTCCTGCTCACCCTCGATCCGGGCAACGGCGTGTTCACCGGCGATCCACGCTGGCTGGAACTGCGCGTGCGGCGCGGCGGCGACAGCGGCGGATACACCCAGCTGCTGCCGCGCCATGCGGTGCACGCCCTGCCCTACGCCCAGCATGCGCAGGATGCCGACTTCGCCGCCAGCGTCGCGATCGCCAGCGTGGGCGCGGCCCAGCTTGCGAGCGCCTCGGTCGGCACCGCGAAGCTTGCGGATGCCGCGGTGACTGCCGCCAAGATCGACACGACACAGGTGCAGCGGCGCATCACCGGCAGCTGCCCGACGGGACAGTACTTCACCGGAGTAGGAGCCGATGGCACCGCGAGCTGCGCCGTGGTGGATGGCAGCGCCGGCGTCTGGAGCCAGTCCGGCAACGCCGGTACCGATCCCGCGATCGACTACCTGGGCACCAGCGACGCGCAGCCGCTGCAGCTTCGCACCAATGGCGTCGATACGCTGCGCCTGCAGGCCGGGCAGGCGGCCTGGGAGAGCAGCAGCGGAACCGACTATGTGTTCGAAGGCGCCAACCTGGTGACCGGCCAAGGCGTGCTGGCGCCCGATCTGGTCGGCTCGGTGCTACTCGGCGGCGATGGCTACGTCTCCACCAACTCCAGCGGGTTCATCTATGAGGTTCCCGCAAACCGGATCGACCCCCCGGCGGTGTCCACCAACCTCCCCAGCCATTTCGTCAGCATTGGCGGTGGCCTCGGCAATGTCGCGGCCGGCTTCGCGGCCGTTATCGGCGGCGGGCTGGAGAATCAGGCTGGGTCAACGGCTTCGGTGGGCGGCGGCTTTCGGAACAGTGCGGGTGGCAACAACTCAGTGGTGGCTGGTGGCGAAACGAACAGCGCCGCCGGCGCGGCCTCCGCGGTAGGTGGCGGCGATGCGAACCAGGCTGCCGGAAATTACGCGGTGGTGGCTGGTGGCCATGTGAACAGTGCATCCGGCAGTGGTAGCGCTGTGGTCGGAGGATCGGTGAACGCCGCGACAGGCCACTATTCTGCGATAGCTGGCGGAATGTCGAACAGCACTCCAGCCGATGGTTCAGCAGTGCTCGGCGGCGAGGTGAACCGCGCCTCTGGCAATTTCTCCTCGGTTGCCGGTGGTTCTAACAACACCTCTTCGGGGCACTTCGCATCCGTTGCCGGCGGAAGCGGGAACTGCGCCGGCGGGAACTACTCCTGGGCCGGCGGCCGGCGCGCCAAGGTTCGCGTCGGCACCGCCTCGGGCGCGGCCGGCGCCGGCTGTGTCGGCGTAAGCAGCAACGGCACGAACGGCGACCAGGGCAGCTTCGTCTGGGCCGACAGCCGCGCGTTCAATTTCACCAGTACCGGCGTCGATCGCTTCGAAGTGCGGGCCACCGGCGGTGTACGCCTGGTCAGCGGGATCAACGCGAGTACCGGCGCCGTCATTGCCGGGGTGAACCTGGCCGCCGGCAGCGGCAGCTGGGCCAGCCTGTCGGACCGCCACGCCAAGGCCGACATCGCCGCCGTCGATCCTACCGAGGTGCTGGCGCGCGTGCTGGCCCTGCCGATCTACACCTGGCGCTACCGCGCACAGGGTCCGGACGTGCGCCACATGGGACCGATGGCGCAGGACTTCCACGCCGCCTTCGGCCTGAATGGCGATGACGACACCCGCATCGCCGGCGTCGACCCCGACGGCGCCGCGCTGGCTGCGATCCAGGGCCTGCATGCCGAGTTAGAGGCAGCGCGCGAGCAGCTTGCCGCCATGCGCGCGGAGAACGATGTGCTGCGCGTCGCACAGGCACGTCAGCAACGTGCGCTGGATGCCCTGCTGCGCCGCGTGGACGCGCTGGAATCCGCAACTGTCGCTCTTCCCTGATCGAACACACCTCGGCGCCCGGCCAGGGCCGGCCACACCAAGCGCCTTCTGTTTACGCAACCGGAGTTTCCACCATGCACGTTCGTTCCCTGCTGCTGACTACCGCTTTCGTGCTTGCCGCCTGCAGCGAAGAGCCCGCTTCCACTGCTGCTGCACCGGCGGCTGCGGCGACAGCACCCAAGGCCGCCGAGTCGACCACCGCGCCGAGCGCTGCACCCACACCCGCACCGGCTGCAACACCGGCGCTCGACCTGCCCGAGCGGCTGATGGGCGACCTCGACCTGTCCAAGCCGCTGCCGGTCGACGAACTGCGCAACGCCTGGTTTGCATGGAAGGACCAGACGGTTACCCTGGGCGGCTTCGGGCTCACCAACATGCGCACCGCCTTCATCGCCGGGTCAGCCGAGCTGACCGATCGCGCAGGCGGCACCGAGATGCTTGCCAGCTGCGACATGCAGGACAGCACCAGCCATCGCGCCAAGGCAGATGAACCGGTGGTGCTGCGCGGGCGCGTGGTCGGTATCACCACCGCCACCATCGGGCGCAAGCCGGCGATCGAGCTGCGTGACTGCGCCCTGGTTTCAATCGGCGAAGCGTTCCCGTCCGATACCCTGGCGCGCCCGGGCCAGGACTCAGCCATTCCCGTCACTGCGCTGCATGCCGCCATCACGGGATGGCTCGGCCGTGAAGTGAGCGTGGTGGGTGACTTCCACGGCAATACCTATTCCAGCGCCAGCGACGAGACCCGCGTCGACTTGAAAGGCGAGGCTGGCAAGGTCGCGGTGGGCTGCAACATGAAAGGCCAGGTCGAGATGCCGGCCGCGCTGCTGTCGCAGCGCAGCGGCGTGCAGATGCGTGGCACTTTGGGCGAGGCCGCCTTCAACAGCGTCACGCTAAACGACTGCCATTTCATCAATCGCTCCTGAGAGCCGGACGATGCGATCCGCCTGCTGGAACCTGCTGGCTGCAGTCCTGCTGCTCGCGGGTTGCGGCCAACTTGAACCGGAACGGCCTGCGTCGCCCGCGTTCATCGTGCGCATCGATGGCGAGTCGGTCGCGGGCCTGGCGCACGTCATCGCCTACGCGCGCCACGTCGACCGGGCCGCGCGCAATGCGCGCCTCGGATTGCCGCCGCCCGCCACGCCGCAGACCACGCTCTACGGCATCGAACTGTTCGCCGATGCCAACATGGACTGCGCACGCCTGCTGCAGGGCCCGCACCGCCCCGCGCCGGACGAGCACTCGGCTGGCCTCAGTCTGGCCGAGGGCGAAACCCGCGGCTTCGTGCGCATCGGCAACCGACACCAACCCACCTCGGAAATCGAACTGGTCGCCTTGCCCGCGCAGGTCGGCGATGCGCTGGTGCTGCGCCTTCGCCAGCCGGTTGCCTGGAGCGTCGATGGCGCAGACGGGCGAAGCCGCCGCTTCGAGCTGAGCGGAGAGTTTCGCGGGCTGTACTGCGGGGAGCAGGCTGGCGGCTGAAAGTAGTGTCCCCAACTTTGCGTAGCGCTGCGCCGGCTCGGTTTCAGGAATCGAGGTGTTTGCCTCGCGTTTCCACTAGCCCTGGTTTTCTCCAAATCCCTGCCCTCAGGCCGTTCCGCTGTCGACACCACCGAAGCGAACCTGTCGTTGTCGACCACGCCGGATGCCATCGTCTGGAGGTGTCGGTACGCTTGGGCCTCTCGGCCACCCCGCGCGCGGCACGCGACTGGCCCGAACTGGAAAACGCACTGACCTGCTCCGACCGGCTGGTCAGCTTGGCCGGCAAAAATCACCCAATCATCATTCAGCTTTTGGCCAGCGCTCACTGAAAGCTCTCGACGCGCGGTTTGCTTGCACCTTCCCCAGGATCCATTCCCGTCGAATCGGCGGTCGGATCGACGCCGCGCTCGGCGATCCATCGACGCGCTCGAAACACCAAGGGCAGCGAGTTGGCGGGCTGGGGCTTGTCCACAGTGACGTCGCAGTCCTGCGAAAACTTTCTCAGGACTGCACCGACGTTGTCGTGCAGATCGTCATAACTGATTGATTTGTAATGAATAGAAGGCGGCACGCAGCTTGCTATAGCCAGCTACGCATCCACACCTGGGAAACCGCCATGAATCTGCCTCGCCGACCAATCGTCATCCCGCTCCTGTTGGTCCTCGTGCTCAGCCTGCCGGCAATGAAGTCTGCACAGGCGCAGGCCGACGCCGTCAACCAGATCGTCAACGGCGATTTCGCAACAAACCTTGCCGGCTGGTCGCAAGAAAACGTGGAAGACCTGACCTCCAACTGGTCGTCGCAGGACGCGGCCAGCAGTGCATCATCGGGATCGTTTCGCGGCGAGGCCAAGGGCGGCACCACCTGGCCAACACAGTACGACACCCATGGAACAGTGGGTTGGCAGTGTCTGGACGTCGAGCCCGACCGCGTCTATCGCCTGTCGATGCACGCGCGGGGCGACCTGGGCGCAGGCAGCGGCGCGCGCGGTGCTTTGTACGCGCACGACATTTCCGGCCAGCCCTGTCCGACAATGACCCACGTGGGTGACTTCCCGCCCTCCGGCTCAACGTCGGTGAGTCACAGGGCGAGTCAAAGCGGTTGGGAGCACAAGTCCACCGAGTTCCGCACCGGCCCGAGCCAGAATCGCATTCAGGCCGGCCTGCACGTTCGCTACGGTCAGGTAAATGTCAACGGCGGCTGGAACGCCAACATCTGGTTCGACAACCTTGTTGTGGGCAAAGTGCGGCCAGACGTGACAGTGGACTTGAGCGTGAGCGAAACCTCGCTGCGACCACTGCAGACGGTCACCCTCAACCTGTCTTTGGCCTCTCTCACCAGCAACGCCATTGCTCCCGAAGTCCGCGTGTTCCATGCCGACCGTCTGGAACTGCTGAGCTCCGACTGCCCTGGCAACGTCGTAGACGGCCAGGAGGGCGGGCAGCACCGCTTTCTCTGGTCCGCCATTCCCGACCACGTGGATCCATACCAGAGAACCTGCACGATCACCGCGCGCGCCAATTCAGGTGTCGTCGGTCCGTTCTCCCTGCGCGCGGCTGCGAGTTGCGGCGAATGCAATATAGAGACCCGACTCGATAACAACGAGCGCACTATTGCGATGTCGACTCAGGCGGCGCCAGACGTGGGAGTCCAGACTCTGGCGTTCGACGCATTCCCGAACGCCGGTACGCCAGTCACACTGGCGGTTGGCTTCCGCAACCATGGCACGCTGTCCGCGACGAGCAGCGTCACCGTAGCGCTAAGCCCCGGTCTCGTATTCGTGCCCAGCGATCAGGACGCATGCGCGAACTTTGTCGTGTCGGGCGCACTGGTCTCCGGAGCAGTAGCCGTGGACGCCGGCGTGACCGTGAACTGCGTTCTTACGTTCGACATCCCTGCATCCCAGGCGGCGGCACAACTGTCCGCGACGGTCACGACTGGGACGCCGGGAGACTACGACTCCACAAACGACACCGCAGATGCGAGCACCCGCATCGTGCGCCTGCGCGTCAACCGCAGCATTGACGGCTGGGACCGCGATCCGGGCGACGGAACCTGCGAGCAGCTGTTGGGCCAGAACGACTGCAGCCTGCGTGCCGCAGTGATGGAAGCCAATGCGCTGGGCGGCCGGCGCACCATCGAGGTTCCTTATTCGGCCACGCCGTATCAACTCACCACGACTGTCGGTGACGACGATGCGTTAAAGGGTGACATCGACATCCGCGTGCCGATGATCCTGCACGGCGAAGCCGATGCCAACGGCGCCCTGCCGCAGCTACACGCCGCGTTTCCCAGTGAGTTCGCGCATCGCATTTTCAGCGTCGCGCACTCGGGCTCCTCCAGCACCATTATTCGTAATCTGCGCCTGGTCGGCCAGAATCTTTCCGTGCCTTCGCTGACCGGCGATGGCGACGGCGGCCTGGTACATCATGGCGAGGGCACGCTGATCCTGCGCGATGTCGAGCTGCGCAATGGTCGCGCCGAGCTCGGCAACGGGCGCGGCGGCGCCGTGTTCAGTGCCGGCACGCTCACTCTGGAGCGCGCCCTGCTGGTCGACAACCGTGCCCGCCGCGGTGGTGGCCTGGCCCTTTTCGCCGACGATTTCGTCATCGCCACCGTGGTCGACAGCGAGTTCGATGGCAACAGCACGGCCTCGGTCGTCGGCCGCAATGGCGGCGCCATCTCGGCGCAATTGCCGGCGGGTATTCTGGGGATGAATCGCATCAGCGTGCACGGCAACAGCAGTCACCTGGGTGGCGGGCTGAACCTGTCGAACATACTCGCCGCCACCCTGCTCAACAGCACGATCTCGGGCAACGATGCGGGCCTGGGCGGCGGCGGCATCCATGCCCAGAACAGTGCCCTGTCGATCGGGCACAGCACCCTGGTGCACAACGCGGCGGCGCGCGGAAACGACAGTGCCGGACTTGGCGGTGGCATCTTCATCGACGGCGGCGATGTGCAGCTCTTCAGCAGCATCCTGGCCTTCAACCTGGCACAGACACGTCCCAGCGGGCCTTTCACCTTTCCGCATAGCGCCAACTGCGACGGACTGCTCGGCACACAGGGCTACAACAGTCTCAGCGCCGTTACCACCGATAGCGAGTGCGATTTCACTGCGACCACCGGCGACGCGGTGAATGTCGCGCCGAACCTGGGTGACCTGGGCGACAACGGTGGCCCGACCAGTACGCACGCCCTGCTGTCGCCGGGTAGCGAGGTCGACCTCGGCGATCCAGACTGTCGGGCATTCCCGGGCGGCGCAACGCTGACCGTCGATCAGCGCGGTGCGTTGCGCCCCGCCGATGGCGACGCCAACGGCTCGGCGCGCTGCGACAAGGGTGCCTACGAGGTGTCCGAAGGTGCGCGTATCACCGTCACCAAGACCGGCGAGGGCGCCGGCACGGTGACCAGCACGCCAGCCAACATCTTTTGCGGTCCGAACTGCAGCGCGGTGTTCTCGTTCGAGTCCGAAGTGGTGTTGACCGCCAGCGCCACATCGGGCAGCGAGTTCGTTGGTTGGGAAGGCGCCTGCGCCGAAGCCGGTACGGCGCAGTGCACAGTGCAGGCGATCGGCGAGGTCGACGTGATTGCCGTGTTCGAGCCGGTCTCGGCGACCCGCGATCTGCAGGTGGTGCTGGATGGTCCCGGTGGCGGCAGCGTCACCAGCAATCCCAGCGGTATCTCCTGCCCGGCCAAATGCGATGCCGCATTCGAGACCGGTAGCAGCGTCAGCTTGATGGTCGAAACGGAGATGGATTCGGTTTTTCTCGGCTTCTTTGGTGGCGGCTGCAACGGCAGCACCGATCCATGCGTCGTCGATATGTCACTCAATCACACCGTCACCGCGGTATTCGATATCGACGCCAACGAGCTCAGCGTGAGCATGGACGGTGACGGCGTGGGACGCGTAGTTTCGAACCCCGTTGGCATCGATTGCCCCGGCGACTGCGAGCAGATCTATCCGGTGACTGACGAGGTGTCACTCAGCGCGCTACCGGCTGTGGGGTCCAGCTTCGCCGGCTGGTCCGGAGCCTGCAGCGGTACAGGCCCTTGCGAAGTGAGCATGGACCTGGGGCCGCGTGCAGTGACTGCAACGTTCACGCTCGAAGCAGATGCCCTCTTCTCCAACGGTTTTGAATGACGGAAGCCGCCGACATGACCTCGCTCACGCTTCGCCCCCACTTCGTCGCCTGCCTGGTTGCGATGCTCGCCCTTGCCGGTAGCGTCTCGGCCGCCACCATCACCGTCACAACCGTGGCTGACAACCTCGGTGATGATGCAGCCTGCTCTCTACGCGAGGCCTTGGACAACGCCAGCGGCGACGCAGCATTCTGGGCTGATTGCGTCGCCGGCAGTGGCGCAGACAGCATCGCGTTCGATCCTGTCCTTTTCACCGGCGCGTCGCCGGTCGCCAGCATTGCCCTTGATCCGAACTTCGGGTTCTTTAGTATTGGCGGGAATTCCCTGACCATCGCGCCACCGCCCGGATCGCGCCTGCGCCTGGCTGCCAATGGCACCCATCAGGTCATGTATGTCAACTTGACCGAGGCTGCTACCTTCGAACAGCGAGATACCGAGATACGTGGTGGCTCACAGAGCAGTGGTGGTGGTCTATCGGTAAGAGCTCAGTTTGCCTTGCTTGACGGCGTGCACTTCATCGACAACAACGCTGCTTTCTTCGGCGGCGCGTTGCATCGCTCCATCAGCTTCCAGAGTGGCTCACTGGTCCTGCGCAACTGTCTGTTCGAGGGCAACAGCGCGCAACAAGGCGCGGCGATATTCCAACAGGTCAACGCGGACGATGACCTGCTCATCGAGAACTGCCGCTTCACCGGCAATGCAGGCGAGTTCTCCGGGGCAATCCGGGTCGACGTGCCCAGCATTGCCACTGCCGGAACGCCCGAGTTGACGATCTCCGACACCACCTTCCTCGAAAACCTCTCTCAAGGATACGGCGGCGCGCTGTCCTTGAACGCCGGCAGCAGCAGTGCGCGCCACCTCGTGCAGATCAGCAACTCAAGTTTTGTCGGCAATCAGGCCGACCAGGACGGCGGCGCGATCTACCAGAGGGGCGATCCCCAAGCCACGGCGGTCGAGCTTGCGTTGATCGGCAACAGCTTCCACGACAACTCCGCTGGACAAGCGGGCGTCAACTCGCGATACGGCGGAGCGTTGTATGTGCTGGATGCGGCGCTGCGGCTCACCAATAACCTGTTTGCCGGCAACACGGCCACCTGTTGCGGCGCGGCACTGTGGGTCAATCTGCAGAACAGCACGCTGCCGCGCGCCCTGGCGCTGAGCGGCAACTCCTTCATCGACAATCACTCGGGGAATGACCAGGCAACCCGCACCCTGTTGATAGAGTTCCCATCGGAGGCCAGCGCATGGACCGCCTTCCTGCGCGGCAATGCCTTTGCCGCGTCCGAGGAGCCGGTTCCCACTCCAGGGGAATGCACTCTGGCTGGCGCTGGCCTGCAGGTGACCGCTTCGGCCAACATCGCCGCGCATGCCAGCTGCACCTTCGGACCCAACGACACCGTTGCCGATCCGGCCTTGGTGCTCGCCGCTTCCACGCATCCGATTCATCCGCTCAGCGCCTATCCGGATTCGGGCAGCCCGGCCATAGATCTTTGGCCCACCGCGCAATGCCTCGGCGTCGATGGCAGCCTGCTGAACAGCGATCTGCTCGGCAATCCGCGGCCGCTCAACGGCGATGGCATTGGCGCGGCCGACTGCGATGCCGGCGCGTTCGAACTGCCCGACGCCGGTCTGCTGTCGGTCGCTATCACCGGCGCTGGCAGCGGTCGGGTGATCAGTGATCCTGCCGGCATCGATTGCGGCAGCGCCTGTGCCATCGGATTTGGCGGCGGCACCCAGGTCGCGCTGACCGCCGCAGCCGGGCCCGGCAGCGTATTCAGCGGCTGGAGCGGCGACTGCAGTGGCACGGCCCCCTGCCTGATCGAGATCGACGGCGACAAGACCGTCACCGCCAATTTCGCCCTCGCGGCTTCGCATGCTCTGAGCGTGGCGACAACTGGCGACGGCACCGGCAACGTTGTCAGCACGCCATCGGGCATTGCCTGCGCGCCGTTGTGTGCTGCCAGCTTTGCCGCCGGCAGCCAGGTGACGCTGACCGCAACGCCCGCAACCGATGCGGTGTTTTCGGGCTGGAGCGGCGGTGGCTGCAGCGGTACCGGAAGCTGCGTGGTGACGCTGAATGCCGACACCAGCATCACGGCGGAGTTCACCGCCACCGCGTTCGTGGTGGAGGTGACGCGAGTTGGCGGCGGCTTTGGCAGCGTCGAAAGCGATCCGCTCGGCATCGATTGCCCGGGCGACTGCAGTGAGCTATTCGATCGCAGCGAAACGGTGACGCTGGCCGCCAGCGCGTCACCGGGCAGCAGCTTTGTCGGTTGGCAGGGCGACTGCAGCGGCAACGCGGACTGCCTGCTCGACATGGATGCCGGTCCCTATCTGGTCGATGCGCAGTTCGAACTGCTGCGATTGCTGGAGGTCGGCTTCGCGGGCTCCGGTAGCGGTTCGGTGCTGAGCAACCCTGCCGGAATAGACTGCCCCGGCAGTTGCAGTGCCGAATTCGTCAACGGCACGCAGGTGACGCTGACGCCCGTCGCGGCGCCGGGCTCGGCGTTCACTGGCTGGGGTGGGATTGACTCGCTATGCCCCGGTACCGCGCTCTGTGTCTTGCCCATGAACACGGCGAGGACGGTTACCGCCACCTTCCAGACCGGACTGGCCACGCTCAGCGTCAGCATCATCGGTGGCGGCCGGGTCACCAGCCAGCCGGCCGGCATCGACTGCCCTTCGGACTGCAGCGAAAGCTACAGCGTCGGCAGTCAGGTGACCCTGTCACCCAGCCCGACCCCTGGCGTGACCTTCTCGCACTGGGAAGGCGCCTGCAGCGGCAGCGGCGCCTGCGTGGTGCAGATGAATGGCGCGCAGTCGGTGAGCGCGCATTTTGTGCCCGGCCCCATTTTCGCCAATGGGTTCGAGTAGGCCGCAATGCGTGGCTTGGCAGCCTATCCCCGCGGAACAGCCATTGCGCTGACGAGAGAGGGAGCCACCGCAGGTCGGCACCCCTGTGGCGACACCGACAGGCCGCGATGCGTGCGTCGAGGCGACCCCGATGGCGGCATGGGATGCCGCCCTACGTATGCGCCAGCGTAGTTCGGCACCATTGTGCCGATCCTCCTCGGAGAGGCGGCAGCAAGCCGGCACCTCCTCTGCGAGTGCTACCCATTTTCCGCCATGAAGCTCAGGCCCGCTTCGCCACGAAGCGCCCCTCGAAACTGCAGGCCACACCGCCCTCGGGTAGCGTGACTTCAGCGAGTAGGCGGGCACGGGCGCGGCCGCGGGTCCGTAGCGTTTCGGCAAAACCGCTCCAGTCCTGCTCCGGCTCCAGCCATGCGGTGGCCTGCAGATCGGCAAACAGTGGCGCCAGATAGCGCACGGTCGAATCCTGCACATAGACCTCCGCGCCCAGGCCGGCTTCGCCGAGCTTGAGCGAGGCCAGGCCCCAGGCGGACAGGGTGAGAACGCTGGACAGGCTTCCGCCGAAGGCGCAGCCCTTGTCATTGACGTTTGGCGCCAGCGGCGCATGCAGGGTCAGGCGCTCCTCGCCGTAGTTGGCCACCGTCAGCTGCATGGCGCGCGCCGGGGGCATTACGAGCAAGGCTTCGAGCAATTGCTCGGGAGTGGCAATCAGGGCCATGTCTGGTCTCGGTAGTGGGCAACAACGGTAAGCGCCGCGGCTTACACTGCCCGGCATGTCGAATTCGAATGCATCGGCCGGCGCGGCGCTGGCGGGATGGTACGTCATCCTCTGCCGTCCGAGCGGCGAGAACACCTCTCTGGCGCGTAGCGCACGGGCACTGGGCGCCGAATCCCTGTCGCTGCCGGTGTTCCGGATTGTTGCTGCTGCCGATCCTCAGCGCACACGGGATGCACTTTCTGACGCACTGCGCTGCAAACTGCTGATCTTCACCAGTCCGGCAGCGGTTCGCGCCGCCGCACGATTGCATCGCGATTGGCAGGGCTGTGCCGGTACGGCGCTCGTGGTCGGCAAGGGCACGGCGTCGGCACTGGAAGATTGCGGATGGCGGGGCAACATAGTGCTGCCGAAGCAGCCGAACAGCGAGGCGCTGCTTGAACTTGCGCAGCTTGACGGCGCTGCACGCGTTGGCCTGGTCACCGCCCCTGAGGGGCGCGGACTGATCGAGGCGGGCCTCAATGCCCGCGGTCTGCACCTGGTGCGTGCGGACGTCTACCGACGCCAGGCAATTGCCTTGCCGGTGACCAGGCTCGATCGATTGCAGAGGGCGCAGGGACGTCTGGCACTGCTCGCCAGTAGTGAGCAAGCCGTCACCCGGCTGCTCGATCAATTGCCCGACGCGTTGCGCCAGCGGGTGCTCGGCGGCACGGCCGTGGTGTCCAGCAAGCGCCTGCGGGACTCACTCGCTGAACGCGGCTTCGCGCACATCCTGTTGGCCGCCGGGCCCGATCCCGCTGCGCTGCTTGGTGCGCTAGCCGGCTTCGCCGCGACCTCGTCGTCCTGTAGCATCACGCGTGCGGCGCACGCTCGATTCGATTGAGCAGCGCTTCGCCTCTCCTTCGCAGACCTGCAAAGCCGTGAACATCAGCTCCGACGACAGCGACGTCATCGAATCCTCCCCACCGGCCGAAACCTCCGGCCGTTCCCGCTACAGGCCCGGCAGGGCACTGGTCTGGCTGGTATTGCTGCTGCTCGTGGCCACGGGCGGTTGGTGGCTGTGGGAGCACATCAAGGAACTGCGTGCGCGGGCCGCGATCGCGGCAGAACAATCCGATCTGATCGACGCCCTGCGTCAGCAGGTGGGGGAACTGGATTCCCGCATCGCCCAGAATCATCAGAGCCAGCGCAATCTGGCGGTGCGAATGGACGATGTCGCCGGCACCCACCGCGTGCTGCGCGATGAGATGCTGAGCGTTGCCGAACGCGCCGCCGCGCTGGAAGAATCCATCAACCGCCTGGCCGAGAGCCGCGAACGCAGCGCCAATACCCTGCGTCTGGACGAGGCCGAGTACCTGCTGCGCATAGGCCAGGAGCGCGTCGACCTGTTTGGCGATGCGGCCGGTGCAGCGCGCGCCTTCGCCCTGGCAGACGACGTGCTTGCCGGCCTGGACGATCCCTCGTTCGCCGGGTTGCGCCAAACCGTAGCCGAAGAACTGGCCTTGCTGCGCGCCGCACCGGCAGGGCCAAGGCAACGGATTCTGGCGCGTCTGGACACCCTCATTCCGGCTATCGAGCGATTGCCAACCCGCCCGGCCCAGGACAACCTTCTGGCTGAAGGCGGCGACGCGTCGACCCTGCGCAACATACTTGCGCGACTGGTGACGGTACGTCGGGTTGACCAGGGCGGCGCCAGCCTGAGCCCGGCACGCATCGCGGCGCAGCGCGCGGCGCTGGACCTGGAGCTTGGCGTGGCGCGTGCTGCCGCCGAGCGAGGTGATCAGGGCGCCTTCCAGGCGGCGCTGCTGCGGGCCGCGGGGCAGCTTGAGCGCGCATTCGATCCGGAAGCCGCTGCCGTGCAGCAGGCCGCGCGTCAGCTTGAAGCGCTGGCGAAGGAGTCGCTGGAGATGAACCTGCCGCAGCTGGGTACCAGTCAGCGCGAGCTGCGCCTGTTGCGCAACCTGCGCAGGCCAAACGCGACCCCGGCGACTGTGGAATCTCACAGTGCCGCGGCATCGCAGCCGATCGAAACGCCGCCTGAGGCTGACGTCGAATGAGGGTGTTTCGGGCGCTCTTGCTGCTGTTGGCCATCGCCACTGTCGGCGCCCTGGCCTGGCACAGCCTTGCTGCTGATCCGGGCTATGTTCAGATCGTGTGGCGCGGCTGGTCGATCGAATCCACCGTGCTGATCG
This sequence comes from Lysobacterales bacterium, assembly GCA_038257155.1. GTDB lineage: Bacteria > Pseudomonadota > Gammaproteobacteria > Xanthomonadales > Xanthomonadaceae > JANJTY01. The sequence continues at coordinate 32,972 of JBBSJP010000007.1, forward strand.
CGCTTGGCGCGATCCTGCTGACCTGGCTGCTGTTGCGCGTGCTTTTCTGGCTGGTTAGCGCGCCCTTGCTGGCGCTGCGCCGCGGCGCTCGGCAGCGCGCCCGATTGCGCCTCGCCGATGGCATCGTGGCTCTGCGCGAGGGTCGCTGGCAGCGCGCCGACAAATTGCTGCAGCGTGCTGCACAACATCCCGAGTTCGAGCTCGTCGCGCGCATCGAAGGATCTCGAGCAGCGCGTGAGCGAGGCGATGACGAGAGCGCTGCGGCGTGGCTGCGGGGCCTGGAACACGAACCGCTGGCCGACGTCGAGCGCGCGGAAGTCTTGCTCAAGCAGGGTCGCGAGCTGGAGGCCTGCAATCTTCTGGAAGCATCCTCATCCCGGGTGGAACTTCCACCCCGCGGCTGGTGGCTGCGGGTGCAGGCCCTGGTCGAATGTGGCCGCGTCGATGAGGCGCTGGCCCTGATACCAGAGTTGCGCCGGCTCAAGCTGCTTCCCGATCCGGCGCTGCAGGAAGAAGAAGGCCGTCTGGCGGCCAAGGCCCTGATGCAGGTTGCGGATTACGATTCGCTGCGTCGCGCACGGCGCCTGCTGCCGCGAGCCTTGCGTCGCTCGCCGCAGGTGATTGCCGCCTATGCGAGCCGATGCGCTGCTCTGGGCTTGATCGACGTAGCCGCAAAAGCCGTGGAGATCGGGCTGAAGCAGGACTGGTCGGAGGAACTGGCCGGTCTTTACGGCCAGTTGCCGGGTGGCGAGTTCGCCCGCCGCCTGCGCGCAGCGGAAAGCTGGCTGGAACTGCATCCCGATAGTCCGGCCCTGCTGCTCAGCCTCGGACGCCTGTGCCGCGTGGATGGACTCTGGGGCAAGGCAGAAAATTACCTGGAGCGCGCCTTGAAGGCAGGCGCGGGTGCAGCGGCCTGGGAAGAGCTCGGTCTTTGCTTCGCGGCGCAGGGTGAGGAGCCGCGCGCCCGCCTGGCCCTTTCAAATGCGCTGCGTTGCGCGCGCCATGAAACCAGCGAGGTGCTGCCCGCGCGCGCGCGCCAGCTGATGGGCCAAACCGAGAGTATTGAAGAGCGCAGCACCATGGGTGTGCCCCGCCTGCAAGCGAAACACACCGCCCAAGAGCTGGAAGGAGACGTTTGATGATGATGCGCCTGTTGCTGCCGCTGTTGCTTCTGCTGCTCGTCGCCTGTTCCAGCAAGGGCCCCGATCTGAAGGAACTCGAGAAACTGATGGACAACTACGCCATCGCCGTGCGTTGGGGCGATCTGGATGCTGCCTGGGAGTTCGTCGACCCCGACACGCGCAAGAACAAGCCCCTGACCGGCTTTGATCGAGAGCGTCTCCAGCAATTCCAGGTTACCGGCTACGAGGTGAAGCGTACCGGCATGCTCGACAACGACCGCATGCGGCAGATGGTGGAAATTCGCCTGGTCAATCGCCACACCCAGATCGAGCGCACGGTCGTTGACGACCAGATCTGGCGCTGGGAGGACAGCATCAAGCAATGGTGGCTGGTCAGCGGTCTGTACGATCCGGCCAAGTCGCGCTGATTCAATTGCCCGATTGCCTTTGGTTAATTCCAGGGCTTCCAGACAACGACCCGAAGAGAAGGTGTGAGACAAACGGTCGCTCCCGCTTGGCATCTCTACCTGCCCAAGTCGGTGACCGTATTACGGCGCGGCTATGGCGTTGATGAGCTGCGCAAGGATGCGGTCGCCGGCCTGACCGTGGCCATTGTGGCGCTGCCGCTTGCGATGGCGCTGGCGATCGCTTCCGGCGCGCCTCCGGAAAAGGGCTTGCACACCGCGATCGTGGCAGGTTTCCTGATCTCCGCCCTGGGCGGTTCGCGGGTGCAGATCGGCGGCCCCACCGCTGCCTTCATCCCGGTAGTCTTCAACGTGATCGCCGAGCATGGCTACGGCGGACTGATCCTTTGTACCCTGCTGGCCGGATTGATGCTGATCGCAGCCGGCCTGTTGCGCATGGGCGCATTGCTGCGCTACATGCCGCAGCCAGTCATCACCGGCTTCACGGCTGGCATCGCAGTCAGCATTTTTCTCAGCCAGGTGAAGGATGCTCTGGGGCTCGACATTGAACACATGCCGGGCGAATTTCTCGAACGCATCGAGGTCTACTCGCAAACGCTCGGTACGTTCAACCCGTTCAGCGTCGGCCTGACCATTGGCTGCCTGGCGCTGATCGCCCTGTTGCGCCGCTATCGTCCCAACTGGCCGCAATTTCTCCTGGCGGTCGGGTTGGGCTCGCTGACGGTGGCACTGTTCGCCTTTCCGGTGCCGACCATTGGTTCGCTCTACGGCGATATTCCCAGTGCCCTGCCGGTTTTCAGCATTCCCGAAATTCCCTTCAGCCGCACTGCCGAACTGTTGCCCGCAGCATTGACCATCGCGTTTCTCGGCGGCGTCGAGTCGCTACTGTCGGCTACCGTGGCCGACGGCATGACGGGCGGGCGGCACCGATCCAACTGCGAACTGGTCGCGCAGGGTGTGGCCAATACCGCCTCGGCGCTGTTTGGTGGTCTGCCGGCCACCGGCGCCATCGCGCGCACCGCTACCAATATTCGCGCCGGCGGTCGCACGCCGGTGGCTGGCATGCTGCACGCCGGGTTCGTGCTGGGATTCATGCTGTTGGCGGCTCCCCTGATGAGCCAGGTACCGCTGGCCGCGCTGGCAGCGGTGCTGCTGGTGGTGGCCTGGAACATGAGCGAAGTCGAGCGCTTCCGTCACCTGATGAAGGCACCGGTCGGTGATCGTGTGGTGCTGCTGGTGACCTTCGGCCTGACCGTTGCCTTTGACCTCACCATCGCCATCGAAGTGGGCGTGGTGCTGGCAGCGTTGCTGTTCATGCATCGCATGAGCGAAGTGGTGTCATTGCAAGGGCAAGGAAGCCTGCTGGAGCGCGAGCACGACGACGTGGGTGCACCGGCCACCCCGGACCAGCGCGATCTGCTGCCCGAGGGCGTTGCGGCCTTCCGCATCAGCGGCCCCCTGTTCTTCGCCGTAGCCAACCGTCTGGACGACGTACTGAATCTGTATCCGGTGTCTCCTAAGGTGTTCATCCTGCGCATGCGCGAAGTGCCCTTGATCGACGCGTCCGGTGCCACGGCGCTGTCGCAGTTTCTTGCCAGGTGCCACCGCAAGGGCATTGGTCTGATTCTGTCCGGCGTGCCGATGCAGCCGCGCCAGGTGCTGGCAAGGATGGGGCTGCACCGCGAACCGGGCTTTCTGGGCTATGCGCCGGACTTCCCGGCAGCGGTCGAACTGGCTCGCGACGGGAGCCGCGCCGAGTCCTGACTTTGCGCCGCCGCCCACACTGCGGGACAATCGCCGGCCCCGTCACAGGCCGCAACCAACGTGTTCTTCGAACGACTGCCCGAATTTATCGCCAATCACCCGATCCTGTGCATGGCACTGGTCGGCCTGACCGTGGCGATCATCGCCAATGAAGTGTCGCGGGTGACGCGGGGTTTCAAGGGCATCAGCCCGGCCCAACTCACCGCGCTGATCAATGGCGAGAGTGCATTGCTTGTGGATGTCAGCCCCTTCAATGATTTCGAGAAGGGCCACATCCCGGGTGCCAAGCATGTGGCGATGAGTCAGTTCGACCCGGAAAGCAAGCTCCTGGCCAAGGTCAGGGAACTTCCCGTGGCAATCGTCTGCCGCAGTGGCATCACCTCGACCCAGGCCGCCAAGCGCCTGGTGAAGGCAGGCTTCAAGCGGGTCTATGCGCTGGAGGGCGGCACCGCCGCCTGGCAGCAGGCCGATCTTCCGCTGGCTCGCGGCAAGGCCTGAGTTATCTGCACGACCTTCGCCAGGTCAGCGCGCAAACCTTGATTTGGCCGCTTCGCGGCCACATGAGACAATCCCGCTTCTTTCTTTCCCATTTCCTGGAGTTCGTAATGGCCGATGAAACCGCCAACGGCGCGGCGCAGCCCGCCGCCGCCGCGCAGCCGCAGATCAACCTGCAGCAGATCTATCTGAAAGACTCCTCATTCGAAGCACCCTCCGCACCGCAGATCTTTCAGGAACAGGGCCAGCCGCAGCTGCAGCTGAATCTGGGTCAGAAGGTTGCCACGCTGGCAGAGGGCGTCTTTGAAGTGGTGCTGTCGGCCACAGTCACCTGCACCATCAACGAGAAGACCGCCTATCTCGCCGAGGCCCACCAGGCTGCGATCTTCGGCGCCAGCGGCTTCGACAAGCAGAATCTGGAAGGCGTTCTGGCCACCTACTGTCCAAACGTGGTTTTCCCCTACCTGCGCCAGACCATTGCCAACATGATCCAGGCGGGCGGATTCGCGCCCTTCCTGCTGCAGCCGATCAACTTCGAGCAGGTCTACATGGAAACCCTGCGCCGACGCGCCGAGGAACAGCAGCAGCCGGTCGATTCGACCTTCCCGGCTGGCAACGCCTGAAGCACAGTCCTCGCGTGACGGCATCACGCTGCCGCGGCGGCCTGAACGGGGCAGGCGCATGAGCCTGCCCCGTCCCGGCATCGCAGTGCTCGGTGCCGGATCCTGGGGCACGGCGCTGGCCTCTCTGTCAGCCCGGGTCGGCAATCCCACCGTTTTGTGGGGTCGTGACCGAACCCAAATAGAGGAAATGGCGCTGGCGCGACGCAATATGCGCTATCTGCCTGACCTCGAGCTTCCCGTCAGCCTGCGCTACGAAACCGATCTGCAGCAGGCCTTGCGCGGAGTCGATCTGGTGCTGGTGGTGGTTCCCAGCCATGCCTTTCCGAAACTGCTCACCGATGTCCGCGCACTGAGTCCGGAGATCGCCGGACTGGCCTGGGCGACCAAGGGCTTCGAGCCTGGGTCGGGCCGCCTGCTGCACGACGTTGCCGCCGACACCTTCGGCCCGGACCTGCCATTGGCCGTGGTCACCGGCCCGTCGTTCGCGCGTGAAGTGGTGGAGGGCCTGCCCACCGCCGTCACCGCACACTCCGACCGCCCGGGGTTTGCGCGCCTGATCGCACAGGCTTTGCATGCGCCCACCTTCCGGGTCTATACCGGCGACGACATGCTCGGCGCCGAACTGGGCGGCGCAATGAAGAACGTACTGGCCGTCGCCACGGGCGTGGCCGATGGCATGCAGCTGGGCCTGAATGCACGAGCCGGTTTGATCACGCGCGGCCTGAACGAGATGCTGCGTCTCAATTTCGCCATGGGCGGCAAAGCCGAAACCCTGATAGGCCTGGCCGGCCTGGGTGATCTGGTGCTGACCTGCACCGGCGACCTGTCACGCAATCGCCGTCTGGGCCTGGCCCTGGGCCGCGGTCAGACCATCCGTGAAGCGGTCGCCGCCATCGGCCAGGTGGTGGAAAGCGTGCAGACCGTCGACGAAGTCATGCGCCTGGCCGAACGATACGGTGTCGAGCTGCCGATTTCGGAACTGGTGCAGCGTGTGCTGCACGAAGAGATCACTCCGGGCGAAGGACTCAAACTGCTGCTCGCGAGGGAACAGAAGGCCGAATATCCCGTCGGACTGTTCCACTGAGACGGGCGCAGAATTCGGGATCGCGTGCTGCAGGGTGTATCAGGGAAGTTGTGACTCGAAGCCGTTGAGGAAGAACGGCGCGATCAGGCCGGCGCTGGCTTCCACATCCACGATTCCGTGTCCGAAAACCGCATTCGGCACCATCGCACCGGAAAACTCGCCACAACTCTGGTCGCTGGTCGTTCCGCGCGCGCCCTGCCGCAGCAATTCTTCCACCTCGGCCGGCCGGCCCTTCAGATGTGGCTTCATGCTCATCAGCAAGGCAGCAACGCCTGCCACGTGCGGGCCAGCCATGCTGGTGCCGCTGAAGCTGCTGTAGGAGTCGTTGCGGACACTCGAACGCACCTGGACGCCCGGCGCGGCAACATCGGGCTTGACCAGGAACGGATCTTCACCTGCGCCAGGTCCGCGACTGGAGAATCCCGCGATATCGTCATTGATGTCGCTGGCGGCCACGCTGAAGCTGGCCGCATAGGGCGACGGCGCGGTGTCGATGCTGCCGCATGAGGGGCCACTGTTGCCGGCCGACACCACCACCAGGATTCCGGCATTGCGCAGGTTTTCGACCGCCTGCTTCATGGCGCCGACGCTGCTGCAACCCTCCGACGGCGGACAACCCCACGAGTTGTTGATGATATGCGGCGCGCGGCCCGGGTCGGGATTGTTTCCGGCCAGATCGGTAGGCGCCATGAACCACTGGAAACACTCCAGATAGGTGGACGGCCGACCGTCCCCGCGATCCATGTTTCGACAGCCGATCCAGCGGGCGGCAGGGGCCACGCCGATCTGGTTGGCGTTGCCGTCGTCTCCCACCATGGTGCCCATGGTGTGGGTGCCATGACTGTTGTCGTCACAGGGCTGCTGCGCGTCGACGCCGCAGGAATTGGTTCCCGGCAAGGTGAGCACGTGAATGGCGTCGTGCCAGTTGTAGTTGTGGTCGGCGCTGACCCCGTTCCAGCCACGGTACTGGGCGAGCAGTGCCGGGTGATCCCACTGGTAACCGGTGTCCTGGCCCGCAATGACCACGCCCTGGCCGCGAAAGCCGCGCGCCCAGAACGCCGGTGCATTGACCCGTTGCACACCCCACTCGATCGCGCTGAGCGCCTTGGGTGCCGCAGATTCGCTGCGCGGCAGGCGCTGCGGCAGCGGCGCGTCGATGTCGATGCGCTGCACGTCCGCACGCTGCGCCAAGGCTTCCATTTCGTGGCGATCAATCCGCGCCCAGATTGCATTGCTCACCCAGAAAGCGCGATGCGGAACCCCCTTGGCCTGCAGTTCGCTCAGCAGGGATGCCTGACTGATTTCGGCGGAATGCCGCAGCCGCGCGACGGCGGCCGTCATGCGTTGCTCGAAACTGGCCTCAGGCAGATCAACCGGCCTGGCGGGTGCGGCATCGGGTTCGATCAGAACGTCGACATGCGTGGATTTGTCCAGCGCCTGCAGCACTCGTGGTGCGACGTCAGCAGCCGTCGGGCTGCTGCCGGGAATGGTCATGGCGAGCACGATGACCGCGTGCGCGGTCAGGATCAGGCCAAGCTTGCGAGTTGTTGTGCTCATGTCACGCAGTTTGCCCGAGTCTCGCCTGACGAGCGAGTTGTCAACCAGCGATAATGGGCGATGCTGCATATCGTCCTGTTCCAGCCTGAGATTCCCCCCAATACCGGCAATGCCATCCGGCTGTGCGCCAATACCGGCGCGCGTCTGCACCTGATCCGGCCGCTTGGTTTTGAACTGGATGATGCGCGACTGCGGCGTGCCGGCCTCGACTATCACGAGTATGCCGAACTGGCAGTGCACGACTCACTGGCGGCATTTCAGGACGCAGCCCGACCAGGACGCCTGCTGGCACTCTCAACGCGAGGCGCGCTGCGCTACGACCGGATCGACTATCGCAGTGACGATGCCGTGGTGTTCGGCCCGGAAACCCGCGGCCTGCCGCAGGACGTGCTCGAATCCGTGCCCGAAGCGCAACGCCTGCGCGTGCCCATGCGCCCCGGCAACCGCAGCCTGAACCTCTCCAATGCGGTCGCGGTTGTGGCATTTGAAGCATGGCGGCAGCGCGGCTTCGAGGGTGGAGCCTGATGCTCACCCCACTGTCGGTCACGATGGCATCCCTGGCGCCCGGATGAGTACTGTTCCCGGCAACTTGGCGGTGTTTCGCATGCAGTCGCCGCGCCTGTGCGCGCGCTGCTGGTCGCCCGCCGACGCCGAAGCCTTCCGCGCCTTGCTGGACCTCAACGACCAGCACCTGCGCCCCTTCATCCCCTGGATGCGTTTCGAACCACAGTCCTTGCCAGCGACACGCGAACGGCTGCGCGGACACCAGCAACGGCTGCTGGACGGCGAGGACTTCCGCTATGCGCTGTTCGATGCGGCATCCGCTGAATTGATCGGCGAGCTGATCTTGTCGACCCGGACCGGCCCCGGTAGCCGTGAAGTTGGCTACCTGCTGGATCAGCACCATTGCGATCGAGGACTGGCCAGCGAGGCCGCTGCCATGGCCCTGCGTGTGGCTTTCGACATCAACGCTGTCAAGCGCGTCGAACTGCGCTGCAATCCGGCCAATACGGCGAGCGTGCGCATCGCCGAGAAGCTCGGTTTCCGGCTTGACCACGTGCTTCCCGATCACTCGGAAGACAGCGAGGGCGTGCTGCGCGATCTCATGGTCTGGGTCATCGATGCGGCTGGATTCGCCGCGACGCGCTGGGCGGCGCTGCCGATCAAGGCCTTCGGGGTGGACGGAGCGCAGCTGGCCATCATGCAGGACGCAATCGGCTGCGCAGACGGCAGCCCGTCAGCAGAACCCCAGCCAATCCGCCCCTGAGGCATCGCACCAACCAACCCGCTCGTCCGCGACGGGCGTGAGAAATCTGCTCCAGCCACCCTACACTAGCTTCCTTCACGGCCCGGGCTCGATCCATGTCGAAAGCCACCCTGCGCGATGTCTCCGAAGCCTGGGAACGCCTTCGTCTGCAACCCGTGCAGGCGATGCATGAAGTTTTTGAACTGGCCTGCCAGGCTTTGGCGCTGGGCCATCCCACCTTGGCCTGCGAGATCCTGCGTGAACCCAGTCGCCAGTCCGACTCGCCGGCGCAACTGCGCTATACCGCGGCCCTCGCGCAAGCCCGGATCGGCGGCTATCGCGAGGCCGAAGGCCTGCTCGCTGGTCTGCTTCGCGAGACCCTGCCGGAATCCCTGCGCATCGATGCGCTTTCCTTGGCGGGCCGCATTGCCAAGGACCAGTGGGCTCGCACCGCCGAAGGAACCCAGCGAGATGCACTCGGCGAGCTTGCCCTGCAGCGCTACCAGGCGGCATGGGAGGCCACCGGAAATGCCTTCCCGGGCATCAACACAGCCACCCTGCTGGCTTTGACCGGGCGGTACGCGGCCGCTCGCGAACTGGCGTTGCGGGTCCGTGAACTGGCGAGCCGCGATGACGGGACGCAGGAAGGCCACTGGCGCAGCGCCACCCTGGGGGAAACCTGCGTGCTGCTGGGCGACTGGGACGCTGCTGCGCAGCACTACGCCGATGCAGTACGCGCCTGCGGCCGCCAGGTCGGTCACCTCGCCAGCATGCGTCGTCAGATCAAGTTGATCGGTCGGTCGATCGCGCTGCCGGCCAGCGTGATGAAAGCGCTTGCCGCGCCCCAGGTGGTGGTGTTTGCCGGTCACATGATCGACGCACCTGATTGCACCGCGGCGCGCTTCCCGGCCAGCCTGGAAACTACCGTCGCCAAGGCCATTGAAGAACGCCTGGAATCGCTGCAGGCTGGCTTTGGCTACGCATCTGCCGCCTGTGGCGCCGACCTGCTGTTTTGCGAAGCGATGCTCGCGCGCGGTGCCGAACTGCACCTCACCCTGCCTTTCGATGCCAGCGATTTTCTCGCCACCAGCGTCGCCTTCGCCGGCGCGCACTGGGTGGAGCGATTTCGTGCGGTGTGCGACCGCGCCAGCAGCATCAGCTACGGGGTGCGCGAGCGCTTTCTGGGTGACGAAGCGCTCTACACCTTTGCCGCCGACCTGATGCAGGGCGCGGCGCTGCTGCACGCGCGCCAGCTGGAAACCGAGCCGCTGTTGCTCACCGTGATCGACAACGACAGTGTGCTGCGCGCCGGCGGTACGGGCCACACCATGAAAAACTGGAGCGGCCTGGGTCTGCGCTGCAAGGTGATCGAACTCGGCACGCTGCGCCGTGCACAGCCGGACCAAACGGTGGGAAACGTTTCCATCGTGGCGCCGCAGGTCGCCCTGCGCAGCACCGCAGTGCGGCGCGAAGTCCACAGCATGCTGTTTGCCGATGTGGTGGGCTACAGCAACCTGGCCGAGGAGGACACGCCGGCCTTCCTGCTGAACTTCCTTGGCGCGATTGCGCTCATCGTGCGCAATAGCGAACGCCAGCCGGATTTCGTCAACACCTGGGGCGACGGCCTCTTCATGGTGTTCGATTCGGTGCAGGATGCCGCCGACTTCGCCCTGCGCTTGCGCGACGCGGTGCGCGAAACCGACTGGCAGCAGCACGGATTACCGGCGGGCACCAGCATCCGCATCGGGATGCATACCGGACCGGTATTCCCGGCCCTGGACCCGCTGGTCGGTCGGCCGAGCTTTTTTGGCTCGCACGTGGTGCGTGCGGCGCGCATTGAGCCAATCACCGTGCCCGGATCGGTCTTTGTCAGCGCCGAACTGGCCTGTGTACTGGCGGCCAGCGGCGACGCGCGCTTCACCACCGATTACCTGGGCGTGCAGCCGCTGGCCAAGGGCTTTGGCCAGGCGGCGCTATATCGACTTCGGCGCTGCAACGAGGCGGAGTAGGAAAAAGGGCGAGCGAAATGGGGCGGCAAACCGGCAGCGCGTCGCGAGTCGTCGGAGAAATGTGCGAGAAGTCACAGACTGGATGACATTATTTGTCACAAACTGACGCCCCGTGCGACCGTGAGGATCCGCCATGACTCGCCCTCTCTTCCAACTTCTCGTCTTCCTGCTGCTGACCGCGGCCTCCACCGCACAGGCAGTCCGTATTACGCCAGCCCACAGCGGCAGCTGGTACGACCCGGCGTACGACAAGCAGGGCTTCACGATTGAAGTGCTGGGCCGGGCTGGCAACGGCGCCGAACGCATCGTGGCGGTGCAGTGGAACACCTACGACGACCAAGGCAACCCCGCCTGGGCCATCGGCGTCGGGATAACCGAACGCAATGTGGTCAGCATGACCATGCAGCGCGCTTTTGGGGGTGCCCGACCGCCTCTGCAGGTGCAAGCCTCGGAATTGGTGGATTGGGCCGACATGACCTTCACGTTTGGCACCTGCAACACGGCCGTGGCTGACTTCACCATGATCGAGACAGGCGACGAAGGCAGCTACGAGCTGCGACGCCTCACCCAGATCGGCGCCACGACCTGCACTGGCGGCCTGGGTGACGAAGTCGAGCCCGGCTTCGAACCCTTGACCCTGGTGCGACAGCTTGTTCCCAGCGCGGATTACCCCACCGCCCAGGGCCTGGTGAAATTCTTCCTGCGCCCTGCCCGCTCAAGCCTCGACATCGACCTGCGCAAGCTTCCGGTGGGCGACTACGACATCCGCGTTGCCGGCATCGTCGAGGGCAGCGTTGAAGTCGCGCTCGTGGGTGGCGGCCCCGACGGCCAGGGCGGCATGACAATGGGCGAGATCCACTTTGCCAGCCCCGCGGGCGAAGACGCCGCGTTGCTCGACTTCGACCCGCGTGGCCAGCTGATCGAGATAGTCGATTCCGACGGCGCGGTGGCGCTGAGCGTGACCCTGCCCGACCAGGCAGATCCAGAATCAGGCGAGGACTGAGCACCCCCGCAGTTTCGCCCTTACCTTGTTCGTGGACCCGGCGGATTCCGCCGCGCGATGGAACGCACCAAGGACGCCTTCTTCCCCTGGGAAGGCGTCCTTTTTCTTTTCTGTCCACCGGCCGCGAGAGGCGCAAATCCTGCGAGAATGCTGCCCGCACCGGTGTCCAGCCGGGCACGGATGCTGAAGCATTGCTGACCTGGCGTGCAGCCGTGGCCTTGCAGTCAGCCAGCATGCGGCTTGTGTCTGGCATGGTTTGCCAAGGCGCGAATGCAGGCTGAAAGCTGCCGGCTGGCGCCTGATTCATTCCACAAAAGGGATTTCAGCCATGACTCGATTTGCCAGAACATCGATGATGATCATTGCGTTTTGCGCCAGCAGCCTGGTCATCGGCACGGCACGGGCGAACGACCTGATCGACTGCGAGATGCGCTTCTCTACCTCCGGCTGGTCGGCGTTCTACAAAACCGCCAAAGGCAGTGGCACGATCAGCTGCAGCAACGGCCAGAGCATGCGCGTGCGGATCAGCGCCAAGGGCGGGGGACTTACGGTAGGAAAGTCCAGCATCGAAAACGGCGTTGGCGAATTTTCCGGCGTGTACAGCATCGACGAGGTGCTGGGCAGCTATGCCAGTGCCGAGGCCCACGCTGGCGCGGTCAAATCGGCCAAGGGTCAGGTGATGACCAAGGGCGAAGTTTCGCTGGCTCTGTCGGGCACCGGGCGTGGCTGGGACCTGGGCGTGGCCTTCGGCAAATTCACGATCAGTCAACTCTGAGTCCGATCCGACGCTATCAACCCCCACCAGCCAAGAATGGCTGGCGAGCCCGATGTCGCGATGCCGGTGCGACTCATATGAGCAACGCTCCCGGCGGTTGCCATCGCAACCGCGCCTGGAGCCACTGATCAGGGCGCAGGAAATCGCAAGCTCGGGTAGCTGCCGGGGGGATTGGCGAACGATTTCGGCAAGCTGTCGACCTTGAACATTGGCAATGCCGAGTTGCGCAAGCGGGCCATGATCAGCGGCAGGACGGCAGTCGCCAGGATCCTGGTTTTGACCGCGTCTCTGACCTGAGTTTGCATCAGCCAACCAAGCCAGGGCCGACTACCAGGCAATGCTGAGCGTCGCCGCCAGGCTGCGTCCCGGCTTGCTGTAGAACTCCAGATTCGAGGCATTGGCCGGCACGCCACGCAGACTGCCCCAGTCCCAGGCCTGCCGGTCGAGCAGGTTGAACAGGCCCAGATTCACGCGCATGCCGGGGCGCAGCTCGAACCAGGCCAACGCGTCCAGGCTGGCGTGACCGGGCGGGGCGAACAATGGGTTGCTTGGCTGGTCGATCCGGCGCACTCCGCGTACTCCCAATGCGATCAGTTCTGCACCCCAAACCGCATTCGCCGAATCGAAGCGCAGACCGAGCGAGGCACTGGCCGGATCGATGCTGTTCAGTGGCCGATCAATCAGGGTGTCTTCGCCACGTGCGCTGGCTGCCGCGCCGCGCACGCTCCAGCCCTGCAGCGCGGGGCGCAGCGTGCCGAGATCCAGGACGAAGTCGGCCTCGATCCCGCGGATGCGTGCGCGGCTGCGGTTGACCGACTGGAACACCAGGGCGCCGGTTGAGGGGTCGACGCCCAGATTGGCACGGGATTCGATCAGGTCGCGATAGCGGTTGTCGTAGATCGATAGGGTTCCCTGCAGCGCCTCACCCTGCCAGCGCAAGCCTGCTTCCAGCCCGTGGCTGGTCTCCGGACGCAGTTCGGGGTTTGGTCGCACTTCGAAGTTCAGGGCCGGCAGGAAAAGGCCGATATTGACGTCCGAAAACGGCGGCGCACGAAATCCGCGGGCGTACTGCAGGAACAGATTGGCGCGCGGTGAAACCGTCCAGCGCAGGCCGAGTTTGGGTGCGAAGCTGGACGCACCGACGTCGACCGTGTCGATCTGCGGGTAGTCCTCGACGAACAGCGCGTCGGGTCGGGCATCGAGGCGGTAGCGCTCCCAACGCAGGCCTGGCAGCAAAGCGAAGTCGCCGAAGCGGATCTCGTCCTGCCAGAACGCCGCAATCCGTCGCGCGTCCGAGTTGGGAAAATCACGCACCGGAAACCGCTCACCGAGAATCACACTGCTGGTCGTTCCGCTTGCCAGGTTGGTTTCGAGGCCGTCACGCAGACCGCGGTAGCTGGTCTGCTCGATCCGGATACCGAACACCTGGCGATGCGTCAGGCCGAACCACTCGCCCTCGCTCACCGCTAGCAGGTCGAGGCCTGTCTCCTGCTGCGAAAAATCAAAGCGTCGGAAGCGCAGTGACTCGAAGGGCGTGGCCGTATCCGGCAGGCGGTATTGGAAACTGTCCTGGCGCGCCTCGCTGTCCTGCCGGTAGACCAGCAGGTGCAGATGATCCAGTCCCACCGCTGGCGACTCCCATTCACCCAAGGCACTGATCCGGTTGCGCTCGCTGTGGTCATCGGCCTCCAGCCGATACGTAGTGAGGAAGCGGCCCGGCGCGAAGTGCAGCGAGCGCACCAGGGCATCCTGCTGGGCGCGACTGTGATCGAGTACGATGCTCCAGCGCCCGAAAGTGTCGGCATCACGTACCAGCTTGCCGAGAAATGCATCGCGGGCGTAGTCAGCCGGGTTGGCGGCGTCAGCGTCGCTCCGCGCGCTGTTCTCGGTTTGTTCGCCTTCGCGCCGTGCTGCAAGCAGCATTGCCTGCCAGCCGCTATCGGTGTCGCCGGCCCAACTCGCACCCAGCAATCGACTGTGGTCGCGACTTGCGAATCCCATTCGAAGGCCAATGACATTCGCGTCCTGTCCCTGTGAAAGCAGATCGGCGGGATCGCGGGTACGGAAGGCCACGATGCCAGCCAGCGCATCACTGCCGTAAAGGGTGGACGCAGGACCGCGCAGGATCTCGACCCGTTCGACCGCTTCCAGATCCACCAGATCGCGCCCGGCGCTGGCGAACTGGCCTACCGCGAAGGCATCCGGCAGCGGCACGCCATCGATCTCTACCCGTACCCGGTTGCCGCCCAGGCCGCGGATCGAGAAGCCACTGCGGCCGAATCGGTTGGCATCGGCATCCACGCGCACTCCTGGCAGGTAGCGCACCAGATCGCCGATGTCCTGATCGAGATGCCGCTCGATTTCTTCACGCTCGATCACGGCCACGCTGGCGGCCACCTGGGCAAGGGGTTCCGCAACGCGGCTGGCGATGACCACCACCGTCTCGAGCTGCACCGCGCTTTCCTGCACGGCGTCCTGTGCCGCCGCGCCGAAAGGCACAAGGCTGGCGAGAATCAATGGCGGCAGTCGATTGCGCATGGCTTTTCCAGATTTGTTGAGCAATGGTTTCTCGCGCTGGCGACCACCTGAAGATCGCGTTGCGCCCGTCCTTCACCCTAGGCAGGTGCGCGACCTTTTCCTTTGATCAAAATCATGTCTGCCGATTCGACAGCGGGCTTTTCGCTGCGCGCTTGATCCAGATCAGTTTCCCGCGCTGCGACCCGGATCAGGCTTGCACCAAAGCCGTAAGGCGATCGAATCGTCAACGCTCGAGGGGTCCACCATGAATCGTTCCACGCTACTCATCGCCATCCTGCTGGGAGCGATGTCGTTTTCAGCTTGCGCTGCCGATGACGTCGTCAACGAACGCGTGCCCAAGCAGGGTCTGGATTTAGGCAAGGCTGCCTACCTCGCCAACTGCGCCGCCTGTCATCAGCCCGAAGGCACGGGTCTGAGCGGTGCATTCCCGCCGCTGGCCAGTTCCGATTGGCTGCAGAAGACCAGGGTCGAGGACGTGATCGCCTCGGTCCTCAAAGGCATCAGCGGCGAGATGACCGTCAACGGCGTGACTTACAACAACGTCATGCCGGCCATGAGCCACCTGAGCGATGCCGATGTAGCGTCGATCCTGAGCTACGTCTTCGCCTCCTGGGAAAACAAGGGCGGCGAAGTCAGCGTCGAACAGGTCGCGGCGCAGCGCAGCGCGTTGGCGGTTTCCAGCGACCCGGCCCAGGGCCAGGCCCATCCGGGCACATCGCGGGCGCAGGCCGCGTATGAAGGCGCACCGTCGACCCTGGCCGGCGCCGACGTCAAGCAGGTGCGCACTCCAGGCGCCCCCGACATGAGCGAGGCTGAATTCACCCAGGCCTCCGAGATTTTCTTCCAGCGCTGCGCCGGCTGCCATGGGGTATTGCGCAAAGGTGCGACCGGCAAGCCGCTCACCCCGGATCTGACTCAGGCCAAGGGAACCGACTATCTCAAGGCGCTGATCAACTTCGGCTCACCCGGTGGCATGCCGAACTTCGGCACCGGAGGCGAATTGACCAGCGACCAGGTCGACCTGATGGCGCGCTTCCTGCAGCACACCCCGCCCAATCCGCCCGAATGGGGCATGGCCGAGATGCGTGACTCCTGGAAGGTCTTCGTGCCGGTCGCACAGCGCCCGACGCGCAAGACGAACGACTACGACCTGGAAAACATCTTCTCGGTCACCCTGCGCGACTCGGGCGAGATCGCCCTGATTGACGGCGCCAGCAAGAAGATCATCACGATCCTCAAGACCGGCTACGCGGTGCATATCTCGCGCGTCTCGCACTCGGGCCGCTATATCTACACCATCGGCCGCGACGGCAAGATCGACCTGATCGACATGTGGATGAAGGTCCCCGAGCGCGTCGCCGAGCTCAAGATCGGCCTGGAAGCGCGCTCGGTCGAGACGTCCAAGTACAAGGGCTACGAGGACAAGTTTGCCATCGCCGGGGCCTACTGGCCGCCACAGTACGTGATCATGGATGGCCCGACCCTGGAGCCGCTGAAAATCGTCTCGACCCGCGGCATGACGGTCGATACGCAGGAGTTCCATCCCGAGCCGCGCGTCGCTGCCATTGTTGCGAGCCACAAACATCCCGAGTTCATCGTCAACGTCAAGGAAACCGGCCGCATCCTGCTGGTCGACTACAGCAACATCGACGCACTGAAGGTGACCACGCTCGACGCCGCGCGCTTTCTGCATGATGGCGGCTGGGACATCAGCAAGCGCTACTTCCTGACTGCTGCCAATCAGAGCGACAAGATCGCCGTGGTCGACTCGCAGGAGCAGACGATGGTCGGTCTGATCGATGTCGACAAGATCCCGCATCCGGGTCGCGGCGCCAACTTCCTGCACCCGACGTTCGGCCCGGTCTGGACCACGTCGGCACTCGGCAACGAGAAGATCACCCTGATCGCCACCGATCCCGAGAAGTACCCGCAGTACGCCTGGACCGTGGTTGAGGTACTCAAGGGTCAGGGTGGTGGCTCGCTGTTCGTCAAGACGCATCCGAAGTCGACCAACCTGTGGGTGGACACGCCGCTGAATCCGGAAGCCGCAGTCAGCCAGAGCGTCGCGGTGTTCGACATCAACAATCTCGACAAGGGCTATGAAGTGCTGCCGATCGCCGAATGGGCGAACCTCGGCGAGGGCCCCAAGCGCGTGGTGCAGCCGGAGTACAACAAGGCCGGCGACGAAGTGTGGTTCTCGGTCTGGAACGGCAAGGACCAGCGCTCAGCGATCGTGGTGGTTGATGACCGCACCCGCAAGCTGAAGGCAGTGCTGGACGATGCACGCCTGATCACACCGACCGGCAAGTTCAACGTCTACAACACGGTCAACGACGTGTACTGATCGCAATCGCAAGCGCCGCAAAGAAAAAGCCCCGCATCGCGCGGGGCTTTTTCATGCAGAAGCGTGAAGGGCGTTGCCGGGCGGGCCAAGCACCCGACAGTCGTTCGGATCAGCGCGCCACCACCACGCGCGTCCCGGCTATCAGATCGTGCACGCAACGCTGGTCCTCGCGGAAGATGAAAAGCACGTTCACCAACGCCGCCAGCGGGCCAATCATTGGAACATTGACGACCACCTGCACCGGCAGATAGCGCAGAGCCAGCAGTTTCCCGAGCGGTGGCTTGCGCCCTTCCAGGTCGACGATCTTGATCGCCAGAAGCTTCTTGCCCCAGGTCTGACCCCATTGCGCCAGGGGGTAGCCCTGTACCGCCACAAAAATGACGAATCCGATCACGGCCCAAAGCAGCAGCATCGACAAGGGCAACTGCTCGCCACGTGAACCAGCTTCCATCGCGGCCTGGAAATATCCGCCCGCGAACATTACCGGCGTCATGATCGCGAGCATCACGAGGCCGTCGATAAACGCCGCGCCAAGCCGGATCCAGCGACCGGCCAGCTCTGTTGCATCTTCCCGGTCAACCAGGGTTGCTTCCGGAGGACGGTAGGGGCTCTGCTCTTGCATGGTTCATTCCTTCTTGGCACTGCGTCCGGCACCACGCCAGTACGCCCTGCACCACAGCCTATCGGCTCTATCAGGGCTGGGCAATGCGCGGGTGGATCGCAGCAGTCGAATGGGACAATGACGACGACACTCGGGCCTTGCGCGCCGGCCTCCTGATGCCAATCCCGTCGAGCGCGTTATTCGATTCCGGTCTCGAACGTACGCACCTGCTTGGCCTCGCGCCGCGCCTCCACCAGTTGTCGGAGGGTCTCGCGCAGCGATTCAGAGTTCGGCAACCAGCGCAGATGCACTTCCGGTGTGGACGCGTCGGTGGTGTGCAGCACAACGTCGCCGAGTCCGAAGAGGCGCTGCCATATGTGCTGTTTCATGCGCGTGTCGCGCACCCGATACAGCTCCAGGTCTTCGGTTACCTTGGTGAAGATGCCGCGCGTGGTCTTTAGCCGCTGGTCGGTGAGCACATAGACGTGGCAACGCGTCTCCAGCCAACGCCAGAATGCCCAGGGAATCGGGATCACCAGGATGCAGGCGACGAACCAGCCAAGGTTCTGCATCTGCGAGGGGTTGCCGGTCCACACCGTGCGTTCGTCGTTCATGCGTGAGTCCGTTGGGGTTGGCCATGGTACTGGAATGCTGATGAGCCGCGGCGACGCCGCCAGCGTGTCGATCAAGGCGAGTCGGCGCAGCAGCGAAAACCGCTGCTGAAGTTCCAGGCTGCAAACGTCGGGGCGGTGTTGAGATACAGGCAGCCAGCCCCCTGAATCGTGGTATCGACGTAAAACCCGCCGCGCAAGGTTCCCTGCGCATCGGCCGTCCATTCGGCGAGGTTGCCCACCATATCCAATACGCCGTCCTCGCTGGCGCAGTCCGGATTGGCGCCGCTGCGGTCCAGTCCGTGCCACAGCTGATTGAGGCAGGGGTGATCGAGCTCTTCCCAGATCCACGGATCGACTGTCGCGAAATACTCCACTGCCGGATGCAGGCTTCGATGGCCATTGCAACGCGCCGGATCCGCGCTATTGCCGTAGGGCCAGGTCGTGCCCTGGCTGCCGCGGCAGGCGCGGAGCCATTCGACATCGCTGCACAATCGCTTGCCCGCTGCAGCACAGGCAGCCTCCGCCTGCGCACCGCTGATGTAGGCCTGCGGCACGGCATTGGCTGCCGAAATGGCCCGCACTTCGGCCTCGCCTGGATTGCGAAACGGCGATAGCGGCAGACCCGCACTGCCGTCCGCAGTGCTCACCAGCGAGGCCTCGTACTGATCGATGCAAAACGAGTCGACACGCAGCATTCCTGCCGGACAGCCACCGATTCCCGAGGATTCAGTCGCACCAGCATTGGGCTGCGGCATGTCCTTGGCAGTGCAGGTCCAGGTTTCAAAGCGGTCCGAGAAGGCGAGGTAAACGCCCGCATCCGCGGCGTGCGCGCTAACCGCCATTGTGTTGACGGACAGCAACATCGCCAGCCGTAGGGCACCCGCTTGCAAGGCCTGGTTTAGCACCATGGACTCCCCCCTGTGTGCGCCAATTGTACGCTGGCGTGGGCGCTGTACCGAGGGCTGCGCTTTGCCTGAAACGCCGATTGGCGGACAACTGCGCCCGCGCTGCCGGACGTCCGGCGTCATTCACCCTGTGCTGCTGGCGTGGGTTGGTTCCGCGCCCTGGTTCCCGGGTGCACGTGCCCTCCGCACCCAGGCATATGCAGGAGCGCGGCGCGAGGCATAATCGCTGCGAACTTCCCCACTGGCGCAGGCTATGGAAAAGATCTGGCTCAAGCACTATCCGGCTGGCGTGCCGGCAATGATCGATCCAGAGCGCTACCCCTCGCTGGTGGCGCTGATGGAAGAGGCCTTTGTCAACTTCCGCGAGCGACCGGCCTACGAACTGATGGGCAAGTCGATCAGCTTTGGCGATATCGACCGACTTTCGACCCAGCTTGCCGCCCATCTGCAGGCGCGCGGCATCGGCAAGGGCGACCGCGTCGCGATCATGCTGCCCAATGTATTGCAGTACCCGATCGCGGTGGCCGGCATCCTGCGCGCTGGCGGCATCGTGGTGAACATCAATCCGCTCTACACCGCACGCGAACTCAAGCACCAGCTGCAGGATTCCGGCGCGCGCGCGCTGATCGTGATCGAAAATTTCGCGAAGACGGCGCAGGAGGTGCTAGGTGATACGCCGGTCGAGCACGTCATCCTGGCCTCGGTCGGCGAGATGCTGGGTTTTCCCAAGGGCCGCATCGTCGACTTCATGCTGCGCCGGGTAAAGAAACTGATTCCGGCGTTTTCCCTGCCACACGCGATTCGCTTCAGGGCGGCCCTGGCTGACGGCGCGCGGCGCAAGCTCAACCCAGTTCCAATCAAGCCCGGCGACGTCGCCGTACTGCAGTACACAGGCGGCACGACGGGCGTGGCCAAGGGCGCCATGCTGCTGCATCGCACGGTGATCGCCAGCCTGCTGGCGGCCGAGGCCTGGATGCAACCGGGTCTTGCGCGGCGCCCGATCAGTGGCCAACTGAAGATCGTCTGTGCGCTGCCGCTGTACCACGTGTTTGCCTTCATCTCGTGCTCGCTGCTCGGCATGCGCGCCGGGGCGCTGAACATTCTCATCCCCAACCCGCGCGATATCGGCGGCATGCTGGAGTCGCTCAAACCGCATCGCATCAATGTGTTTCCCGCGGTGAACACCCTGTTCAATGCCGTCGCCAACCACCCCAAGGCCTCTGAAATGGACTGGTCGGAACTGGTTATCGCCAATGGCGGCGGCACCGCCGTGGTTGAGGCGACCGCGAAGAAATGGCTGGCGGTGACTGGCTGCCCGGTGGTCGAAGGCTATGGCCTGTCAGAAAGCTGTTCGGGCATCACCTGCAATCCGACCGACAACGACACCTACACCGGCACCATCGGCCTGCCGCTACCGAACATGGAAGTGCGCCTGCTCGACGACGACGGCCATGAAGTCGCGCCCGGTCAGCCCGGCGAGATAGCACTCAGCGGACCACAGATCATGGCCGGCTACTGGCAACGACCGGAGGAAACCGCGCGCTCTATGACGGCTGACGGGTTCTTCCTCACCGGCGATGTCGGCGTGGTCGACGAGCGCGGCTATTTCAAGATTGTCGACCGCAAGAAGGACATGATCCTGGTGTCCGGGTTCAACGTGTACCCAAACGAGATCGAGGCCGTGGCCACGGCGTGCCCCGGTGTTCTCGAATGCGCCGCGATCGGCATCCCGGATGCCAACTCCGGCGAGGCGGTGAAGCTGTTCGTTGTGCGCAAGGATCCGGCGCTGACCATCGAGCAGGTGCAGGCCTTTTTGGCCACCCAGCTCACCGGCTACAAGAAGCCCAAGCAGATTGCCTTTATCGACGAATTGCCCAAGAGCAATGTCGGCAAGATTCTGCGTCGCGAGCTTCGCGATCGCGAACCCGCCGTGAACCAAGCCGCGAGCTGAGGCCAGCATGGTCGGATGCACCACCGCCCCTCCTTGCTGAAGTCATCGCTTGCCTCACCCTCGTGACCGCCCTCCCTGTTCACCCGCCAAGGAGCTCGAAATGACTGGTTTTTCTTCCCCTTCACGAGGCGCTCGCCCGAGTGCGGCCGCCGCCCTGCTGTCCCTGCTGTTGGCAGTACCTGGCTGCGCTCAGCCGCCGCCTCCGATGGAGTCCATCCTGCTCACCGCCACCCTGCCAGTCCAGGCGCTGCAGCTCAGCACCCTCGCGAAAGCGGCCGCGCAGGGCAACCTCATGGCCTTCGATGAATTGAAGGAGCGGCAAGTACAGCTGCGCAGTGATCTGGCCGCGCTGCAGACGGGTGATGCCCAGCGCGGCATCGCAGCGCCCAAGCCCACGATGGAAGCACAGCTGCGCAGCCTGCAGTCTGCCTGGACGGAAGTTGATCTCGCGACCACGCGCCTGCTGGGCCTGCAGGACGTGGTAGATGACAGTGCCGAGAAGGCGCAGCGGTTGGCCATGATGGTGCCGGCATTCCAGAGTCGCGCAGACGAACTGTTCCGCAGCCTTGCCGAGTCGGGCGCGCCGGCAGCTCAGGTGGTGCATGCCAATCGCCTGCTGTTGCTGCCGGAACGCGTACAGCGTCGATTGCCCAGCGCACTGGCGGGCGGCCCGGAGGCGGTCTCTTCGTTCGATGCGCTGGCGCGCGACTGTGCGATGCTGCAACGCGCTGCGATCTCGTTGCGCGAAGGCAGCTCGGCCGAAGCTGTCCCTGCCCTGACCCACCCCACTGCGCTGGAAGCCCTGACGCAGATCGACGAGATGCTGCCGGAGCTGCAGCAGACCTGCAGCACCCTGGTTTCCGAGGCGCACAAGTTGGTCGAGGCCAATGAACTGGCCGAGGAGATAGGCATAGCCGCCGCGCGGCTGCAGGACGAAGCCGGGGCGCTGCTGCAGCAGTACCGCTGAGCTGGGCAGCGCCAGGCAAATCAGTCTTGTGTTTCGGGTTCATGAAGGGTGAGATCGGACCGCCGGGCGGCGCTACCGACGAGACGCCTCGTACTGCTCAGCAATCTCGACCAGTTTCGCCAGAGTATTCATGTTGCGCGCGGTGCCTCGCTTCGCGATCGGGATGACCAGCTTCGACTCCGCGATGCCGTCTCCGTAATGCACATGGATCTCGCGTTCCGCGCGTTGAAGGTCCTCTTCCTTGCGTCCACGCACGTCATCCAGGCAATCAACCGGCAAAGGGGCATCGAAGAAGATCACCAGGTTGCGGTTCGGGGCGGCCAGCGGGAACGGATTCCTGGCCAGCACGGACCGCATTTGCGCAGGCGTGCGAATCACCACGCCCACGGGCTTGCCGGCGTACTCGCGCAGCCGGTCTTCCAGTGCCTCCCTGGCCTGGCTCGCGGTGAGATCTGTCTCGAAAACGACATTGCCACTGGCGACGTAGGTCCGCACCCCGGCAAACCCGGCAGCCTCGCACAGGGTTTTCAGATGCGCCATCGGCAACTTGCCCGTGCCTCCAACATTGACGGCTCGCAGCAGTGCGATGAACACGGCCATTCAGACCTCCCTGCGGACCTGCGAAACGCTTTGGTCAGTGCCTTTGACCAAGTGGCGCCCAGCAAAAACCGCGTGGTGAAACCGACTCACTCGAAACCGTTTTCGAACAGCGCATCGGGCAGCCCGTCACTGCTGGCGGTGGCGCGCAGAACCAAACCCAGACTGCCGTTGAATGGCAGGGAATCGGCCTGCAGATGCAGGATCACCGACGCGGTGTCGGCAGTCAGGGTGGGCAACTCCAGCGGCACCGGAGGCAACTGCAAACCCTCCACCGGCATGCTGCCGCTGAAACTCTCCGGCTCCACAACCAGGTCGACCACCAGATTATCCGGCTGCGAGCGATCGAGCGTTCCACTCAAAGGCAACGAAAGCGGCAACGCATCCATCGGCACGTCAAGCGGATCGGTATCAGGCAGGCTGATGCGCAAGACAAAGGCGAGCTCCACCGGCACCTGCAATTCGAACGCGAACACGTCGGCATCCGGCGTGCTCAACAGATCACCCACCGCCGACGCCGATTGCGTCACGGTGATCGAAGTGATCTGGGCAGCATCGCCGAGTGGCAGCGACACCGGCGTGCCGCCCGGATAGATGAAGCCGGGATTGATCGTGTAGAAAGTGTCATACGTTGCGCTGGCCTCCACCGCCATGGGAACGCTGCCAGCCAGCAGGAGATCCAGCGCCAGCCCGGACAGCGTCAGCTGCAGCGCGGGATACTGCACATCCAGTTCAAACAGGCCCGCGGCGACATCTTCATGCACGGCCGTGCTCTCGATCTCGACGCTGACCGGAATCGGATTGTTGCCACTGCCACCGAACACGCCTGGACGGGTCTGGGTGCCAGCCGGGTTGTTGGTGGGGTCGTAGTCACCGATGAGGTGACCGCTGTTGCTCATGCTGGCGTCCAATGCCAGCGTCGCCGAACTTTGCGCGGCATCCACGATTGCCGAGAAGTCCTGCGCTCCTGTTGCTGCAGGCACGAGGCAACAAGCCAGCAGCAGGGTCAATCGCTTCATCACGCGGTCCTTCCAAATGCCGAGGCGCATGGTGGCGCCTGCGACGGCTCCAGTCCAGCCGAGTCCGCGTCCTGCCAATGCCCGGCAAACCCGATTAGTGGTGCAGGCTCGATTGCGCTTCGAAGCCGTCGAGCTGGATGTAGGGTCGCGGAGTGACGTCGTACAGCGAGGTGCGGTGACCGCTGAAGTCCACCAGCACCAGGCGCAACTGGAAATCGGCATTGAGGTAGCGCAATTTGCCGTCCATCGGGATGCGGCGCTCGTACCAGCCCGGCGATCCGTCGAGCGGCTGGAACACCGTGCTCCAGTTGACACCACCGCCACTGCGTTCGGCCCACAGCGGGTTGCGTTCCTCGGGCAGGTTGCGCGTCGGCTCCATCCCGCGCCACAGGGGCAAGGTGTAGATCCGTTCCAGTGCGTCGGACGATTCCTCGACCTGCATGCGAACCACCAGGTCATCGCTGGTCGGATCGTAGCGAAACAGCACCTGGACCATCTGGGGAAAGTCTGGCGGTGGTGTCTGGCCATCGTGCAACACGTACACGCCATGTGCCGTGGGTGCGGCCAACACCTGGCCATTGTCGGATAGCTGGGCACGCAGGAACACCGGATTGGGATTGCCGGACAGGCGCTGCGATCCGGCCACGTAGCGCGCAGGGCCATCGAGGCGCTGGAAGTACCCATAGGGCGTCGCGGTGCCAGGGTCGCTGAGCATATAGACGCGACCGGCATGGTCAGCCAGCAGCATCCGTCCGGCATGGCGCGGTTCATCGCTCAGGGTCTGCCGTGTGCTGTTGCCGGCCTGCTGCAGGAAACAGCGCGCGGTGATCTCGGCCTGGGCTTCGGTGCAATAGCCGAACAGGAGGCCATCGTCGGTGACCTGCACCTGCGCAGTGAGCATTTGCTCATCGCCGGAAATGTCCTCCACGACACGGGTTGCCGCGCTCGTGCCGATGCCGTGATTGAGCCAGTAGCGGTTGCGACCGACCTCGTTGAAATGATTCTCGGCAGCGACATACCAGTGGCCTCCGTCGGCACTCATGTCGAAGCCGAACAGGGAACGCGGATTGAGTCCCAGATAGGCGAAGAAGGCATCGCTGGCCAACAGGTTGGCGGAAGGAAACTCGGCCTGCAGGTCGACCGTGAACACCCGATGTTGCCAGCGGTCCATGAACATGCCGAGGCTGCCATCGTCGGACACCCGCTGCTGGCCATCGGACAGCGCGTAGTTCGGCCCGACCAGGTCGAACATCAACTGCATCGCCGCGCCGGCGCCATTGATGCGCCAGAACTGGGTGAGCGAGTCGAGCTGGGCCATGTCGCCGTCCAGGTCGGTACGCACGAACAAGCCATTGAGCGTGGAACCAGGATCCAGCACCGGCAGGGCGATGGCCGACTGCTGCGCACCGGTGCCGTCCGTGTTGATGCTCCACACCTGGTGCCGCGGATCCTGGAAATGGTTGTAGAGCACGAACCACAGCCGCGTGCCATCGCCGCTCAGCGCCACATCGGCGGCGTAATAGGGCGCGGCGGTGGCGAGTCCGAGTTCGGGTGGCAGATTGGGCCCGGCCACGATTCGCTCGTAGGCGATGTGCTCGATGTTGGCATCGAAGAAGCCATCGGATGGCTTTTGCGCGTAAAGCGCACTGCCGCCCAGGCCCAGGGTCGCCAGCGCCAGGCGCGCGTAGACATCGAACCACCGCATGCCCTGTGCGTTCATCAGGCGCCCCCCTGCATCGCTACTGTCTTCACCACCATACGCCGCCGGGACGGCGATTCAAGCGGCCCTGTGCTTATCGATCGCGCTACTCGATGCCGCGTCGCGATCCAGCATTGCTTGCTGGCCGACTCACGGCGCGCGCCCCCGTTCGCTCAGTGCATCGAGGAATTCGCCGGGCAATTGCAGCTGTCCCAACCATCCATGTTGCGTGCCGGTCAGTACGCGCAGCATCTGGCCGCGGCCGCCCGGGAGCTTTCCCATCGGCAGCATGGCGGCGTCACGCAGGCCGGCAACCAGATCGCGCTCGGACTGGAACAATGGCGTCAGCCAGCGGCTCCAGAACTGGTAGATGTTCACGTGGGCGCGACGCACCGTTTCATAACGGCGCAGCGCCGCCTCGATCGCGGACTCGCCACGCAGCGCGTCGCGCAACGCCAGCGCATCCATCAAGGCCATGTTGACGCCCTGCCCCAGTTGCGGACTCATCGCATGCGCGGCATCGCCGAGCAGCGCGATGTGGCCGCGGGTCCAGCGCGAGAGCACGGCGTCGCGGTAGCTGGCCCGGGCCAGTTGCGCCGGGTCACGCAGGCTGGCGAGCCAGGGCGACAGCGCGGGCCAGAGTTCGCCGACCTGGTCCAGCCACGCGGTCAATCCACTCCGCTGCCAGGCGTCGAAGCCGGCGGTCGGCAGGCTCCAGAAGAAGCTCAGCTTCGGCTCGGGATCATCCGTGCGCGTTCCGACCGGCAACATCCCGATCATCTGCCGTGCGGCACGGTATCGCTGGCGCAACTGGTCGGGCCAAGGCCAGTCGCCCTGCGGCAACAGGCACCAGAGCGCGCCCCAGGGATAGGGCGCATCGAGCTGCGGCGGACCGATTGTGTCGCGCAGGCGGGACGCGCTGCCGTCCGCGATCAGGCACAGATCGAACGGACCATGGCGCGCGCCGGTGCCGTCACGCAGGAAGCGGCCGTCCTCCTCCACCGTCTCGATGCGAATGCCACAGCGCGCAGACCCAGAATCGGGCCAGGCCTGGCGCAGGATCTCGAACAGCGCGCCGCGCTGGATACCGACACCGAACAGGCGTGCATCCAGTCCGGCGTAGTGCATGTCCATCACCGCGCGCCCGTTCGGATTGTCGCCAAACAGGCGCCGCACCACCGCGCCCTGCGCCAGGATCGGATCGAGCAGGCCCAGGTCCCACAACGCGGCCAGACCGGTGGGCTGCAACAGCAGTCCGGCGCCGACCGGGCGCAGCTCGGGTGCCTGCTCGAACACCGTGATGCGGTGGCCATCGCGCGACAGGGCGAGGGCCGCAGTTTGGCCTGCGGTGCCATAGCCGACGATGGCGATGTCGAGTGGGCGCATGGCAAGAGCCTGCGGGGCATGGGCACGCGTTGCAAGTCGCGAACGCGTCATGCAGACCGGCGTCGTGCTGCCTGGGTCCCGGCAATCCTCGTAATCCAGCGAGGATCTCGGCGCCCTCCTGCCCGATGGTACAGACGCGCGCCGCGCTGCAACCGGTAGAATCGCGGCCTCACCTTTCCTGCGAGGCTTTCCCGTGGCGAAGAACAAGCTGTATCCCGACGCGGCCAGTGCCCTGGCCGATCTGGTCGCTGACAACCAGACCCTGGCCGTCGGCGGCTTCGGCCTGTGCGGCATTCCCGAGGCCCTGATCGCGGCGCTGCGCGATACCGGGGTGAAGGGGCTCACGGCCATCTCCAACAATGCCGGCGTCGATGGCTTCGGTCTCGGCCAGCTGCTGAGCACGCGCCAGATCCGCAAGATGATTTCGTCGTATGTCGGAGAGAACAAGGAGTTCGAACGCCAGTACCTGTCCGGCGAACTGGAACTCGAGTTCAATCCGCAGGGCACGCTGGCCGAGCGCCTGCGCGCTGGCGGCGCGGGCATTCCGGCCTTCTTCACCGCCACCGGCTACGGCACCATCGTGGCCGACGGCAAGGAAACGCGCGAGATCGACGGCAAGCACTATGTACTGGAAACCGCGCTGCGCGCCGATGTGTCGCTGGTCAAGGCCTGGAAGGCCGACGCCTCCGGCAACCTGGTGTTCCGCAAGACCGCGCGCAATTTCAATCCGGCCTGCGCCATGGCCGGCAAGGTCTGCGTTGCCGAGGTGGAAGAGATCGTCGAGACCGGCAGCATCGATCCCGATCACGTCCACCTGCCCGGCATCTATGTGGATCGCATCGTGTTGAATGCGGCGCCGGAGAAGCGCATCGAGCAGCGCACCATCCGTTCGTCCTGAGCGTAGCGCCGCAGGCGCGAGGTCGAAGGGCCCAGCCACCAGCGGCCAGGCGTTTCGACTTCGCGGGCTTCGCCCGCTACGCTCAACGCGAACGGGCAAATCACAACCCCATTCATCTGACAGGATTTCGCAATGCCCTGGAACCGCGACCAAATGGCGCAGCGCGCCGCGCAGGAACTCTCCGACGGCGCTTACGTGAATCTCGGCATCGGCCTGCCGACCCTGGTGGCCAACTTCATTCCGGTGGGAATGGATGTGTGGCTGCAGTCCGAGAACGGCCTGCTCGGCATCGGCCCTTTCCCGACCGAAAGTGAAGTCGACGCCGACCTGATCAATGCCGGCAAGCAGACCGTCACCGCCGTGCCCGGCGCCAGTTACTTCGGCAGCCATGACAGCTTCGCCATGATCCGCGGCGGGCACATCGATCTCGCCATCCTCGGCGCCATGCAGGTCACCGGCACCGGCGACCTGGCCAACTGGATGGTGCCGGGCAAGATGGTCAAAGGCATGGGCGGCGCGATGGACCTGGTCGCCGGCGTGCAGCGCGTGGTGGTGCTGATGGAGCATGTCGCCAAGAACGGCGAGCACAAGATCCTGCCCGAATGCACCCTGCCGCTGACCGGCGTGGCCGTGGTCGACCGCATCATCACCGAACTGGGCGTAATGGACGTGACGCCCGCGGGCCTGAAGCTGGTTGAGCTGGCGCCAGGCGTGACGGCGGATGAGCTGCGCGGGAAGACTGGGGTTCCGCTGCTCGATTGATCCTGAGGCAAGCAGCTCGCGCGTCGGGATATCGAGCGCTGCGAGTGGCCGGAACACGGCGGCGGCGATACCCTGATCGTAGGATGCCGGTGAGCGCAGCGAACCGCATCAATCAGCAATCCGTCGGAAACAGCGATGCGGTTCGCTGCGCTGACCGCATCCTACGAAGTGGGCCATGCGAAAACGGCCGCCCCAAGGACGGCCGTTTTCGCAATGGCGATGTACAGGATGTACAGAGGGATCAAAGCGCCGCTTCAAGCTCCGGCACGATCTTGAACAGGTCACCGACCAGGCCAATATCGGCAATCTCGAAGATCGGCGCCTCGCCGTCCTTGTTGATCGCGACGATGGTGCCGGCGTCCTTGATGCCGGTGAGGTGCTGGATGGCGCCGGAAATGCCGATCGCCACATACAGTTCCGGCGCGATGATCTTGCCGGTCTGGCCGACCTGCATGTCGTTCGGCACGTAGCCGGCGTCGACCGCGGCGCGCGAAGCACCCACACCCGCCTTCAGCTTGTCGGCCAGCTTGTAGATGATCTCGAAGTTCTCGGCCGAACCCACGCCGCGGCCACCGGATACGACACGGGGCGCGCTCTGCAGGTCGGGGCGATCGGACGAGCCCTGCTTGAGCTCCTTGAAGCGGGTGTGGGTCGGCAAGGCGACGTCGACACTCACGCTCTCAACCGCCGCACTGCCGCCGCCGGCGGCGGCCGGCCAGGAGGCCACGCGCACCGTGGCGACCACGGTCTGGTTGCCCGGCGCGGTCACGCTGATGATGGCATTGCCGGCGTAGATCGGCCGCTTGAACTGGTGGCTGCCGTCGACCGCCATGATGTCGCTGACCTGGGCCACGCCCAGCAGGGCGGCGACGCAGGGCATCAGGTCCTTGCCGAACGTGGTCGAAGGACCAAATACGTGGCTGTAGCCGTCGGCCAGTTTTGCGATCTGTGGCGCGAGCACTTGCGCGATCGGATGCGCATTGGCCGGGTTGGCGACTGCCAGCACTTTCGATACGCCATCGATGGTGGCCGCTTCGGCGGCAATGCCGGCCGGGTCTGAGGCCAGCACCGCGACGTGGATCTCGCCACCTGCAGCCTTGGCTGCCGACACGCACTTGGCGGTGGCAGAAAAGTTGAGCTGGCCGTCCAGGTGTTCGGCGATGATCAGGATCTTGGACATTTGTTCTTCCTCGAAGCTTGGCTTGAACCCCTCTCCCTGAAAGCGAGAGAGGCTGACGTTTAAAGCAGGCCCTTGGCCTTCAGCGCCGCGACCAGCTCGGGCACGTCCTTCACCATCACGCCGCGCGAGCGCTTGGGCGGGGGCGCGTAGTGGGTAGTGCTCAGGTGGTCGCCGGATTCAACGCCAAGATCGGCCAGCTGCAGCGATTCGATCGGCTTGGCCTTGGCCTTCATGATGTCGGGCAGCTTGATGAAGCGCGGCTCGTTCAGGCGCAGGTCGGTGGTGATCACCGCCGGCAGGTCGACTTCCAGGGTTTCGAGGCCGGCATCGACTTCGCGCACCACGGTGGCCTTGTTGTGGGCAACGCTGACTTCACCAGCGAAGGTGGCCTGCGGCCGGCCCCAGAGCGTGGCCAGCATCTGGCCGGTCTGGTTGGCGTCATCGTCGATCGCCTGTTTGCCGAGAATCACCAGGCCGGGCTGCTCCTTCTCAACCAGCTTGAGCAGGGCGCGCGCTGCCGTCAGCGGCTGGATGGCTTGGTCGGTGACCACGTGGATGGCGCGGTTGGCACCCATCGCCAGGCCGTTGCGGATATGCGCCTGGCTGTCGGGCGGGCCGATCGTGACCACCACCACCTCCGTCGCGACGCCCTTTTCGCGCAGGCGCAAGGCCTCTTCCAGGGCGATTTCATCGAAGGGATTGGCCGATAGCTTGACGCCATCGGTAACCACGCCGGAGCCGTCGGGCTTGACCTGGATGCGGACGTTGTAGTCCACCACCCGCTTGAATGCGACGAGGATCTTCATCGGGAAACGCGTCCTTGGATCGGAAATTCATGACCGTACGTGAGCGTATGTCACGCAGGGTGAAGGATGCGGATTGTACCCGCTGGGTCGGTTTCAGGCCAAAGTGCCGGGCAGTGTGCCTCTCGACGCCGCTACAGCGCCCGTCCTGCATGAGCTCATGCCCAGGCGAATTGAGCATGCACAGCCCCGGCAAAGCCGTCACTCGCTACACTGCGCACCTCGTTATGCCGATCTGCTCTGTACCTTGAACCATCTAGACCGCCTCGAAGCCGAAAGCCTGCACATCCTGCGCGAAGTTGCCGCCGAGTTCCGCAACCCGGTGCTGATGTATTCCGTCGGCAAGGACAGCTCGGTGCTGCTGCACCTGCTGCTGAAGGCTTTTTACCCCGCGCGCCCGCCGATTCCACTGCTGCATGTGGACACCGGCTGGAAATTCCGCGAGATGATCGCCTTCCGTGACCAGCGCGCAGCCGAGACCGGCGTGACCCTGCACGTGCACACCAATCCGGACGGCGTGGCGCAGGGCATTGGCCCGATCAGCCATGGCGCCACCGTGCATACCGACGTCATGAAGACCCAGGCGCTGAAGCAGGCCCTGGACAGCTTTGGCTTCGATGCCGCGATCGGCGGCGCGCGCCGCGACGAAGAAAAGTCCCGCGCCAAGGAGCGCGTATTTTCGTTCCGCAACGCGCAGCACCGCTGGGATCCGAAGAACCAGCGACCCGAACTGTGGAGCCTCTACAACACCCGCACCCACAAGGGTGAAAGCGTGCGCGTGTTCCCGCTCTCGAACTGGACCGAGCTGGACATCTGGCTGTACATCTTCCGCGAGAAGATCCCGGTGCCCGAGCTCTATCTCGCTGCGGAGCGACCCGTGGTGGAGCGCGATGGCGCGCTGATCATGGTCGATGACGAACGCCTGCCGCTGGCGCCAGGTGAAACACCTTCGCTGCGGCGCGTGCGTTTCCGCACCCTCGGCTGCTATCCACTGACCGGCGCGATCGAATCCGACGCCGACACCCTGGAACTGGTGATCGCCGAAATGCTGGCGGCACGCAATTCCGAACGCCAGGGCCGGGTGATCGATCATGATCCCTCGGCCTCCATGGAGAAGAAGAAGCAGGAGGGGTATTTTTGATTCCGGACATCCAAACAACAGTTGATGCCTGATGCAATCTTGGCTTCAGCTTCCTTGAGACGAGCCAGCGCCCGGTATCAACTTCAACCTCCTTACAATCCGTTCGTGGTGAGGAGCGCGGATCGAGATCCTGAGGCCGCACGCAGTGCGGATGAAGGGTCGAGGCCGCGCGTCTCGAACCACTCTCGCAAGGTGGTTCGAGACGCCATCTCGTTCGCGCTGCGCGCGCCTACCCGATCATGGTGAGGCGTACTGAGCGAGAACGAAGTTCGAGGCGGTACGATCGAACCATGGCTCCTCACCACGAACGGGTTTCAGCAAACTTGTGATCAAGCCCAACTCACCGCTGGGCAAGGGTCTTAGAGCACTGATACGCCATGTCCAAAGAAACCACCCAGCCCGACATCACAACCCTCCTCCACGCCCACGAAACCAAGGGCCTGCTGCGCTTCATCACCTGCGGCAGCGTGGATGATGGCAAGAGCACCCTGATCGGGCGCCTGCTGCACGACAGCCAGAGCCTGCTCGATGACCAGCTCGCCGCGCTTGGCGCGGATAGCCGCCGTCACGGCACGCAGAACGGTGAGCTGGATTTCGCCCTGCTGCTGGACGGCCTGGCCGCTGAGCGCGAGCAGGGCATCACCATCGATGTCGCCTACCGATTCTTCGGCACCGAGAAGCGCAAGTTCATCGTCGCCGACTGTCCCGGGCACGAGCAGTACACGCGCAACATGGCGACCGGCGCCTCCACTGCCGACCTCGCCGTAGTACTGGTCGATGCGCGCAAAGGCCTGCTTACTCAGACCCGCCGGCACAGCTATATCGCTGCCCTGCTCGGCATCCGCCACATCGTGCTGGCAGTGAACAAGCTCGACCTGCTGGATTACGACGCCGCCGTGTTCAAGCGGATCGAAGCCGACTACCGCGCCCTCGCGACGGAACTGGGCATCGCTTCGGTGCAAGCGATTCCGCTGTCGGCACTGCGCGGCGACAACATCTCCAGCCACTCGGCCAATATGCCCTGGTACGCCGGCCCGAGCCTGCTGGAGCATCTGGAAACCGTGCAGGTCGAAGTCGCCGCAGCAGTCGAGGGCCTGCGCCTGCCGGTGCAGTGGGTATGTCGTCCAGACCAGCATTTCCGCGGTTTCGCGGGCACCATCGTGGCCGGGCAGGTGCGATCAGGTGATGCAGTGGTCGCGCTGCCATCGGGGCGCCGCACGCGCGTGGCGCGCGTGGTCACGGCCGATGGCGACCTGGAGCGCGCCGGCGCCGGACAAGCCGTCACGCTGACCCTGGAAGACGAACTCGACATCAGCCGTGGCGATGTTATCGCCGCCGCCGACAGCCCGGCAGAAGTCGCCGACCAGTTCGCCGCGCACCTGCTGTGGATGGACGCCAGCATGCTGCTGCCCGGACGGCCCTACTGGCTGAAGATCGGAAGTCGCACGGTCAGCGCCCAGGTCACCGAGATCAAGCACAAGATCGACGTCAACACCCAGGCGCATCTGGCCGCCAAGCACCTCGAACTGAACGAGGTGGCGTTCTGCAATCTGGCCCTGGACCAGGCCATAGCTTTCGAACCCTATGCGCGCAATCGCGAACTAGGCGGATTCATCCTGATTGATCGCGCCAGCCACGCCACCGTGGCGGCAGGTACGCTGGATTTTGCCCTGCGTCGCGCTGCCAACATCCATTGGCAGCATCTGGAAATCGACCGCACGGCGCGCGCCCGCATCAAGGGTCAGAAGCCGCGTTGCCTGTGGCTGACCGGCCTGTCCGGCGCCGGCAAATCGACCGTCGCCAACCTGGTCGACAAGCGCCTGCACGCCATGGGCTATCACACCATGCTGCTGGACGGCGACAACGTGCGCCACGGCCTGAACAAGGATCTCGGCTTCACCGATGAGGACCGCGTCGAGAACATCCGCCGCGTCGCCGAGGTCGCCAAACTGATGACCGAGGCCGGCCTGATCGTATTGGTCAGCTTCATCTCGCCGTTCCGTGCCGAGCGCCGCATGGCGCGAGAACTGTTCGCGTCGGGCGAATTTCTCGAGGTGTACGTCGACGTGCCGCTCGACGTCGCCGAATCACGCGACGTGAAGGGTCTTTACGCCAAGGCCCGACAGGGCAAGATCAGCAACTTCACCGGTATCGATTCGCCCTACGAGGTGCCCGAATCGGCCGAACTGCATCTCGACGCGGCATCGCACGCACCGGAGGAACTGGCTGAGCAGGTGGTGCAGGCGGTGTTGGCCTCCTTCGACACCGCGTAGGGTGCGCCTTGGCGCACCGATGTCGTGATCCGCACGCGGTGCGCCAAGGCGCACCCTACGAGGATGACACCGCGAGGAAGGCCACCTCGCCTTCTGCATCAGCTGGCCAACAGCCATTGTCCAGCACAGCACCCAAACGATCACACCAGCGTGCCGCCGGGGCCGCCAGGCCACTGCCCTGCAGCCAGTCGGCGCTGTAATACGTGTCGCCATACCGTTCGCCAGAATCACAGATCAGGCTCACCACCGCACCGCGCTCGCCGCGTGCGCGCATCTGGCCCATCAGCCACAGCGCCGCTGCCAGATTCGTACCGGTGGAACCGCCACAACGCCGTCCCAGCAGCTTCTGCAACAGCGGCAGCGCACCAATGCTGGCCGCGTCGGGCAACTTCAGCATGGCGTCGATGCAGTCCGGCATGAAGGAGGGCTCGACCCGTGGCCGGCCGATGCCCTCGATGCGCGACGCCGTTTCGATGCGCAAGCCGCGATCACGGCTGCGGAGGTAGTCGAAGAACACCGAGTGTTCCGGATCCACCACGCACAGCTGGCAGTCGCCCGCCACACCGGGCGCGGCATAACGCAGGTAGCGGCCGATGGTTGCGGCCGTGCCGCCAGTGCCAGCCGGCACCACGATCCAGCGCGGCCTGGGATCGGCTTCGTGTTCAAGCTGGCGGAAGATCGATGCGGCGATGCTGTTGTTGCCGCGCCAGTCGGTAGCGCGCTCGGCATAGGTGAACTGGTCGAGGTAGTGGCCATCCAGATCACGCGCGATGCGCTCGGCCGCGCTGTAGATGTCACAGCCGTCGACGAACTCGCAGCGCCCGCCGAAGAAGGCAATCTGTGTCAGCTTGTCGGGTGAAGTGGTACGCGGCACCACGGCAATGAATGGCAGGCCCAGCAGTCGCGCAAACCAGGCCTCGGAAATCGCCGTGCTGCCGCTGGACGCCTCGATCACCGGGCGATCCTTGCGGATCCAGCCGTTGCAGAGCCCGTAAAGAAACAGCGAGCGCGCCAGGCGGTGCTTGAGGCTACCAGTCGGATGGACGGACTCATCTTTGAGGTATAGCGGAATGCCGGGGAAGGCCGGCAGGTCGAGTCGGATCAAATGGGTATCGGCTGACCTGTGCTGCTCGGCATCGAGGGCGGCGATGGCGTCGCGCAGCCATGCGCGGTTGGGCTTGGTTTGCATGCTGGGAGCATCAGACAGATTGGGGCTTGGTGTGTTGATTGGGGTCAAGTGGCGAGTAGGTTTTTGGCTTGAATGCTGATCGAGTTCTTGGCTTGCGGATTGCTATGCCGTTGGAGGGCGGATCTTGATCCGCCAATGCGGGAAGGTTGTGCTTCTTGGTGCAGCAACAGCTAGATCAAGATCAAGATCAGGATCAGGATCAACAGCAAGATCAACAGCAAGATCAAGAGCTTTCGCGCCCCTGCGGGGCAGCGAGTCACTTTCTCGTACGTCGGGCTTCCTGCCCTCCGCCCTTCGGGCCGCCTTCGGCGTTCGGCCTCGCTCCTGCTCGGCTCGTGCTTGTCCAAGAGAAAGTAACCAAAGAGAAGGACACCCCAGTCTCGCGCCGCGCGGGTGAAGCTCGCGCGGTACCCTGCGCTGCTCGCCATGACCGGGCCGGCGCGAACTCGCGCGTCCCTGCGCTCAGACATGCGCGCCTTTCCCCCGGCCCTGACTCCGCTGCTCGGCACGAGCCGATGGGGACTTTCAGAGCGAAGAGCGACAGCGACAGCGACAGCGACAGCGACAGCGACAGCAGGCTGCGGTTCCGCCGACCTTGTGACGAGCGCAGCGAAGTCATTCGAAGTCTAGCGATGGAAGTGAAGCCACGGCAGCGATCGAAGCATGCTCTTGGCTCTTGGCTCTTGGCTCTTGGCTGTTGGCTCTTGGCTGTTGGCTCTTGGCTGTTGGCTTTGAATCCCCGTTCATTTTCCGCCGAGTAGCGGAAGAATTCTGCGGGGAAAGGCGCGACTGTTTGAGCGCAGGGACGCGCGAGTTCGCGCCGGCCGACGGATTCTGAGCAACGCTGGGGCGAGGAGGAAAGCGGCGAAGCACTGCTTCGCCCCGACGAGCGCCCGCACAGGGAAGTGCGGGCCGGCGACTGCTCCAGGGATGGCTGCTTGCCTCCACCCAGAACGAAGCCGGAGGGCGGGAAATCCGGGGTGCCCTTTCTCTTGGTTACTTCTCTTTGGGCAAGCAAAGAGAAGTGACTCGCTGCCCGCAGGGCAGAGAAAGCCGTTGCCGTTGCTGTTGCTCAGCGTGGTGGAGAGCAAACCAGCACCCCGCGAATGGCGGATCAAGATCCGCCCTACAACAGCAGGAGCAATAGGAGGGTCGCAGCACCCCGCGAATGGCGGATCAAGATCCGCCCTCCCCCAGCGCGTCGGCAATCGTGGAAGACCAGCAATTCACCCATCAAACCAAATCAAATTCTCTCCCACTTGACCCGGATCAGTGACACATCACCGCTCAAGCCCGAGCCTATGTCCAGTCATCAAAAGCGAGAACCGTGTCATGCGCTCTGCACGTTCACTCTGGATCGGGTTGGGCCTGTTGCTGGCCACCTCCTTCTCGGTGCTGCTATGGATCGGAACCGAGATCCATCGGCAGATGCCGCCCGTCCCGTCGGCCGTGGTCACTGACCAGGGCGAGACGGTCTTTACCCGCGCCGATATCGAGAAAGGCCGGCAGGTCTGGCAGAGCATCGGCGGTCATCAGCTGGGGTCGATCTGGGGCCACGGCAGTTATGTGGCGCCGGACTGGACGGCTGACTGGTTGCATCGCGAAGCGCTGGCCTGGCTGGACATCCGCTCCAGCAAGACTTCGGGCTACAACTACGCAGAACTGGAGCCGGGTCTGCAGGCCGCTGAACAAGCGCGCATGCAACCACTGATCCGCGCCAACACCTACGATGCTGAAAGTGACCGCGTAACCATCCCGGCCGAACGTGCCGCGGCGATCGCGCAGGTGGCCGCGCACTACACCGCGCTGTTCGGCGACGACGCCGACATGGTCGATCTGCGCCGCGCCTATGCGATGAAGAATGGCACGGTCACCGAAGCCGAACACCGTACCGCGCTGACCGCCTTCATCTGGTGGTCGGCCTGGGCTGCGGTCACCGAGCGTCCAGGCGAGACCCAGACCTACACCGCAAACTGGCCACACGAGCCGCTGGTCGGCAACACGCCGCCACCGCACTTGTTCATGTGGACCGTGTTCAGCGTGCTGTTCCTGCTCGCAGGCATTGCCCTGCTGGGCTGGTACTACGCCACGCACCGCGACGATGAGCCGATTACCCTGCCGGCCACTGACCCGCTGGCAATGGTCAGGATCACCCCATCAATGAAGGCCACTGCAAAGTATTTCTGGCTGGTGATGGCGCTGTTCCTGGTGCAGATTCTGCTGGGCGCGCTGACCGCGCATTACCAGGTCGAGGGTCACGATTTCTATGGCATCAAACTGTCGGAGTTCCTGCCCTACTCGCTGACCCGCACCTGGCACACACAGCTCTCGGTACTGTGGATCGCAACAGCATGGTTGGGCATGGGCCTGTACATCGGACCGGCCATCTCGGGCAAGGAACCGAAGTTCCAGCGTCTTGGCGTAAATGTGCTGTGGACCTGCCTGCTGATCATCGTGGTCGGCGCCTTCACCGGCCAGTGGTTCGCGGTGATGCAGAAGCTCGGCCTGGCGCACAACTTCTGGTTCGGTCACCAGGGCTGGGAATACGTCGACATCGGCCGCTTCTGGCAGTGGTTCCTGTTCATTGGTCTGGGCCTGTGGCTGGTCTTGGTGGGCCGCGCACTGTGGCCAGCGATCAAGCACGGTGGCGAATCCAAGTCGATCGTGCTGCTGCTCTTCATGTCGACGGTCTGCATTGGTCTGTTCTACGGCGCCGGCCTGATGTGGGGCGAGCACACCCATCTGTCGATGGTTGAATACTGGCGCTGGTGGGTTGTGCATTTGTGGGTGGAGGGCTTCTTTGAAGTCTTCGCGACTGCGGTGCTGGCCTTCCTGTTTACCCGCCTGGGATTGTTGCGGGTCAGCACGGCGACCGTCGCGGTGCTGTTCGCCACCATCGTGTTCATGGCCGGCGGCGTGCTGGGCACCCTGCATCATCTTTACTTCACCGGCACGCCCACCGCCGTGATCGCGCTCGGCGCCAGCTTCTCGGCGCTGGAAGTGGTGCCGCTGGCCTTCATCGGTTTCGAGGCTTACCACACGTACAAGCTCGGCCATGCCACGCCCTGGATGGCGCGCTACAAGTGGCCGATCCTGTTCTTCACCGCAGTGGCGTTCTGGAACCTGGTGGGCGCGGGACTGTTCGGCTTCCTGATCAATCCGCCACTGCCGCTGTACTACATGCAGGGCCTGAACCTGACTCCATTGCACGGCCACACCGCGCTGTTTGGCGTCTACGGCTTCCTTGGCCTGGGACTGATGCTGTTCTGCCTGCGCGGCATCAAGCCGGCGGCGATCTGGCACGAGGGCACCCTGCGCACCTCGTTCTGGGCGCTCAATATCGGCCTGGCCGGCATGGCCCTGTTCACCCTGCTGCCGATCGGCATCATCCAGCTGATGGCGGCGATCGAACACGGCTACTGGTACGCGCGTTCGGCCGACCTGATGCAGCAGCCCATTATCCAGCTGCTGGTGTGGATGCGGGTACCGGGCGACACGATCTTCAGCATCGGCGCACTGGCCATGGCCTGGTTCGTACTGCGGCTGTGGATTGCACCGAAGACAGCGCCCTTGCCGGTCGTGGGCGTGGTCGAGAAGGTTTGAGGCGCGCCTCGAATGGGTGTCGATCAATGACGATGTTGACTGCCGTCCCCTCTCCCGCCAGCGGGAGAGGGTGTCCCGACAGGGACGGGTGAGGGGCTCCTGGAGTCGCCGACAACCCCGCCAAGACGAGCCTTCACACACACGCAGGCTCGTCGTTTCGCGATTCATGGGCCCCACTTACCTCGACTGCGGTAGTGGGGCCAGTCTTGAGGAAACCGCTTCCCACGTCGCACTTGCGATGCGAAAAGGCTCCGGCGCCGGCGCCGAACTTGATTTCGATCAGGACGTCGACTGTCGCTGGCGGCTACTCTCACTGCATCGATATCCGGGCGCGCCTCGCAATGACCGAACTGTCAGCCCTTGCTCGTCGCGCGCTTGCCGCGATGGACCTCACCCGCCTGGAGTCCAATGACACGGCGGTACAGATCAAAGCGTTTTGCCAGCGGGCGCTGACTTCGTTCGGGCCACCGGCGGCGGTCTGCGTGTATCCCGAGCACGTGGCCGCGGCGCGGACGTCGCTGGATCGATTGAACCTGTCCGCCGTCCCGGTTGCCGCCGTCGCGAATTTTCCGGATGGCTCAACCGAGATGTCCCGGGTGCGCAGCGAAATCGCCTCGGCGCTGGACGATGGCGCGGCTGAGATCGATGTCGTGATGCCCTGGCGCGCACTGCTGTCCGGCGACGAAGCTGGGGTACGGGCGATGCTCGATGCCGCGCGCGCTGCCACCGGCAACGCGCGTTTGAAAACCATCCTGGAAACGGGGCAACTCGTCGATGCCGACATCATCCGCCGCGCCAGCCTGATCGCGATTGACTGCGGCGCGGACTTCATAAAGACCTCCACCGGCAAGGTGCCGGTCAATGCCACGCCCGAAGCGGCCCGCATCATGCTCACCGCGATCCGCGACTGCGGCGGACGCTGCGGCTTCAAGGCGGCCGGCGGAATCCGCAGCGTGGCCGAGGCTGCGATCTATTTTGCGCTGGCTGACCAATTGCTGGGCCCCGTTTGGGCCACCCCGCAGCGCTTTCGGCTTGGCGCCAGCGCCTTGCTGGATGACGTGCTTGGGGTGCTGGCTGGCGCAACCATCGCCGCACCCGCGGGCTACTGAGATGTCCGCATCCCCACTGCCGCAGGAAATCCTGCGCCACAAACGCGACGGGTTGCAGCTGCGCGATGGCGAGATTCACTCACTGGTGCGAGGCATCACCGACGGCAGTCTTTGCGACGCGCAGATTGGCGCATTCGCGATGGCCGTGCGGCTGCGCGGAATGGACCCGAGTGAAACGCTGACCCTGACCTTGGCAATGCGCGACAGCGGTCGGGTAATCGACTGGCGTGCTTTCGATTTGCCCGGTCCGTTGCTCGACAAGCACAGCACCGGCGGAGTCGGGGACTCGGTCAGCCTCTTGCTGGCGCCGATGCTTGCTGCGTGCGGTGCCTATGTGCCGATGCTGTCAGGGCGAGGGCTGGGACATACCGGCGGCACGCTCGACAAGCTCGAAGCGCTGCCCGGCTACCGATCCACAGTCGACATAGACGAACTGCAGCGCGTGGTGCGTGACACGGGCCTGGCCATCGTGGGTGCGAGCAGTGAGCTGGCGCCGGCCGATGCACGGCTTTACGCAGTGCGCGACGTCACCGCTACCGTCGACTCGATTCCGCTGATCACCGCGTCGATCCTGTCCAAGAAGCTTGCCGCCGGCAGTCAAGCCCTGGTGCTCGACGTAAAGACGGGAAGCGGTGCCACGCTGACCGACCCGGATGCAGCACGTGAATTGGCCCATACCCTGGTAGCCGTCGCCAGCAAGGCCGGACTGAAGGCTTCTGCCTGGATCACCGCGATGGATCAGCCACTGACCGATCGGGTCGGCAACGCGCTGGAACTCGGCGCCGTGCTGGATGTGCTGGCGGGTCGTGCCGAGCAGCCACTGCTGCTTTCTCTCAGCCTTGCCTTGGGTGCCGAATTGATGACCGCGGGTGGGCTTGCCTCTGGCTGGAGCGACGCAGTTGGGCGCCTGCGCAAAGCACTGGCCAGCGGCGCCGCAGCCGAGCGCTTTGCGCGAATGGTTGCCGCACTGGGAGGCCCCACCGACGTGTTCGAACGAAGAAACCGGCATTTTGCGCCTGCACCAATGGTGGCGGCGGTGTTCGCAGAGCGCGCCGGCACGGTGACGGGCATGGACGTTCGACGCATCGGCATGGCCTTGGTGTCGCTAGGTGCCGGGCGCAGCCATCCGGACCAGGTGGTGGATCCACGCGTCGGCTTCACGGCACTGGCTCGGATCGGCTGCCGGGTCGATTCCGAACGCCCGCTGGCCCTGGTGCATGCGGCGGACAAGCACAGCCTGCTGCAAGCCTCGGACGCACTGCGCGGCGCTTTCCGCATCGTCGATGAAACCTCGCAGCGCGAGCTGCCACTGCTTCACGAGCGCATCGCGCCACGCGCCACGGAGGCCGCGTGAGCCGCGCGATGCTGGTGGTCCTGGATTCGCTCGGCATCGGTGCCGCGCCGGATGCAAGCCGCTTTGGCGATGCGGGTGCCGATACGCTCGGGCACATCGCCTGCCATTGTCGGACCCCACTGATCGAGGGCGGCCGCGGGCGCGACCTGACTATTCCCAACCTGCTGGCACTTGGCCTTGGCCACGCCGCGGCGCAGGTCAGCGGGCGCTTTCCCAGCGGCCTGCACACGCCTGACGCGCCGCGCGCACGCTGGGGCGCGGCGCGCGAACGCTCCAGCGGCAAGGACACCATTTCCGGCCACTGGGAAATGATGGGCGTGCCGGTGCTGCAAGAGTGGGGCTACTTTCGCCAACGCGAGCAAAGCTTTCCCCCGGAATTGCTCGATGCCCTGGTGCGCGAGGCGGACCTGCCTGGCGTACTGGGCAACTGCCACGCTTCCGGCACCGAGATCATTGCGCGGCTGGGCGAGGCGCACCTTGCGAGCGGAAAACCCATTGTCTACACCTCGGCCGACTCAGTGCTGCAGATCGCTGCGCACGAGCAAGGCTTCGGCCTGCAGCGTCTGTACGACACCTGCGCCATCGCGCGACGTCTGGTCGATGCCTACCGCATCGGGCGGGTCATTGCGCGGCCTTTCCTGGGCGACGCCCTGCGCGGGTTCCAGCGCACCACCCACCGCCGCGACTATGCCGTACCGCCACCCGCGCCTACCCTGCTCGACGATCTGCTGGCGGCTGGCGGCACGGTCATCGGTATCGGCAAGATCCCCGACATCTTCGCGAACCGCGGCATAAGTCGGGCGATCCAGGCGTATGGCTTGCCCGACCTGGTGGAAGC
Source organism: Lysobacterales bacterium (assembly GCA_038257155.1). Taxonomy (GTDB): domain Bacteria; phylum Pseudomonadota; class Gammaproteobacteria; order Xanthomonadales; family Xanthomonadaceae; genus JANJTY01. The sequence continues at coordinate 74,845 of JBBSJP010000007.1, forward strand.
CACCGCGCAAGCGTTCTCGACTGCTGCGGATCAAAGCCTGGTGTTCACCAACCTGGTCGACTTCGACCAGGACTTTGGCCACCGTCGCGATGTGGCCGGCTATGCCGACGCATTGGAACGCTTCGACACGATGCTGCCACGCCTCACCAGTCTGCTTGGCGAGAACGACCTGCTGATCTTGACCGCCGACCATGGCAACGATCCGACCTGGCCGGGCAGCGACCACACCCGCGAACACATCCCGATCCTGGCAACCGGCCCGGCCATCGCCCCCGGTGACATGGGCTGCCGCGACAGCTTCGCCGACATCGGCCAGAGCCTGGCGACATGGTTTGGCCTCGCTCCAATTGCCGAAGGTGAATCGTTCCTCCTCTCCGCACAGTCTTTGCCAAGCGAGAGGCTTGCCGAACCACTGGCATTGGATGGTTCGAGACGCCCTCTCGCTCGCGCTTCGCGCGCCTCGATGGCTCCTCACCACGAACGGTCAAGGAGAGACGGCGACGCTTAAGCCGCGGAGTATTGCTGTTCCCCGTTCCCCGTTCCCCGTTCCCCGTTTCCCGTTCCCCGTTCCCTGTTCCCCGTTCCCTGTTCCCCGTTCCCTGTTCCCCGTTCCCCGTTCCCCGCTCTCAACCAATGCCCACCCCCCACATCGACGCCGCAACCAACGCCTTCGCCGACACCGTGCTTCTGCCCGGCGATCCACTGCGCGCGCGGATGATTGCCGAGCGCTATTTCGACGATGCCGTGCAGGTCACCGGCCTGCGCAACATGCTCGGCTTCACCGGCCACTACCGCGGTCGACGACTTTCGGTGATGGGCAGCGGCATCGGCATTCCCAGCTGCAGCCTGTATGCCACCGAGCTGATCGTGGAGTACGGCGTGCGACGCCTGATCCGGGTTGGCACCTGCGGGGCGATAGCGAACGCCTTGCAGCTTGGCGATCTGGTTCTGGCGCTGGGCGCGGCAACCGACTCCGGCGTGAATCGCCAGCGCTTTTCCGGCCACGACTACGCCGCCACCGCAAGCTGGCCGCTGCTCGCCGCGATCGCGTCGCAGGCCGCCACACGCGACCAGCCGCTCAACATTGGCAATGTCTTCTCCAGTGACCTGTTCTATTCACCTGATCCCGGCTTGAACGACACCCTTGCCCGCATGGGCATCCTTGCGGTGGAAATGGAAGCGGCCGGCCTATACGGCGTGGCCGCTGAGCGCGGGGCGCAGGCGGTGGCACTGCTCACCGTGTCCGATCACCTGCGTCGCGGCGAGGCCATGGATGCCGCCCAGCGTGAGCGCGGCCTGGACGCCATGCTGGGGCTCGCGCTGGACGCAACGCTCAGTCTGTAGCCTGTTGGCGGTTCGCTCACCCGCAGTCGCCCTGCGGCATCGGTGCATCTGGCCTTCATTGACCGCAGACGCGCGCTCGCGCACATTGGCGGTGCCTGGTGGGGGCGAAGGGGCTGACTGAACCGATGAAATCGCTTGCGCGTACAGCGCTGCGCTTCGTGACGCTGGTTGGCGCCTATCTGTTGGGTGCCTACATCGCGCTGTGGTTTGTCGAGGGCGAGGAACAGATCACCCTGATCTGGCCGTCCACCGGTCTGGTCTTCGCCGTGCTCGTGCTGTACGGGTGGCGCTGGTGGCCCTTCGTCGCCGTGTCCGTGCTGCTCACCCACTGGCTGCTCGCTCCGGTTCCGCTGCTGTTCCTGCCCTACTCGGTGGCCAGCAACGTGATCGGCGGCCTGCTCGGCTCGATGTTCGTCCTGCGTTTGTATCCGCTTGCGGCGGAGAAGTACTCGATGAGTGGCGGCTTTGCCCTGCTGGCCGGTGGCGCGGTGATGGTGGCGGTGAGTGCTGCGATCAGCTGCATCGGCATGGTTCACGCCGGCATGGTGCCCACCAACGAGGTGGTATTGGCGGCGGTGCGCTGGGCGATGGGCGATCTGTTCGGAATCATCGCCATCGCACCGGCGGTTTTCCTGGTGGCACGCGGTGGCCAGTGGGGGGTGCGCGGCCACGAAACGTTCATCTACGGCGGCTGGGCCGAGAAGTCTTCCTGGCTGGTGGCGGTACTGGTCAGCCTGCTGGCGCTGGGCTTTGCCAGCCACTTCAGCGGCGCCTACGCCCTGGGCCTGGCCAGCCTGCCGCTGGGCCTGTTGATGTGGAGCGCGCTGCGCTTCGAGCCACTGTTCACGGCGCTGGCCAATGTTGCCTTCGCCTTGTTGGTTGCCACCGTTGCTGGCCTTGGCATTGGAGGCTTTAGCGCGCCCACCGGCATCGCCGATGCAGCCGTCCTGATCGCTTTCCTGTGCGTGATCGCGCTGACTCCCCAGGTCCTGTCGATGGCCGCGCACCAGAACCGGGTGAGCACCCTGCGACTGTTGCACCGCGCCCGCACCGACGGCCTCACTGGCCTGCCGAATCGCGTCGCCTTCGAAGAAGGCGTGCGCCTGCTCTGCACGCGCGAGGCGGGCGAACCGATGGCTCTTGCCTATGTCGATCTCGACCAGTTCAAACTGGTCAACGACATCATGAGCCACAGCGTTGGCGACGAACTGATCCGCTCGCTGGCGGGCGTGCTGCGCACCCGCGTCGGGCCACACGACCTGCTGGCGCGCACCGGCGGAGACGAGTTCGCCGTGCTGCTGCGGCACTGCCCGGCCAGCGAGGCCGAAGCGCGCGCGCAGCGCCTGCGTGATGCCGTCGCGGAGTTCCGTTTTGCATCGGGCGTGCATGTCGCCGCCACCACGGCCAGCGTCGGCCTGGTGACGTTTGTTGCCGGCAAGGTCGATTTCGCCTTGCTGCTGGCAACGGCCGATACCGCCTGCTTCGCGGCCAAGGAACGCGGCGGCAATCGGGTCGAGACTGTGTCGCCCGGGCACAGCGCCGCTGTCGATGAGCGATCCGAAGCCATGCGTTGGGCCCTGCGTCTCAATGAGGCACTGGAGAACGACCGCTTCGAACTGTTCTGCCAGAGCATCTCCCCGCTCCAGTCGCTCAACGGGCATGAGCGCCACTTCGAGATCCTGCTGCGCATGCGTGATGGCGACACCGGCGACCTGTTGCCCCCGGGCTATTTCATTCCCGCAGCCGAGCGCTTCGGCCTGGGCATGAAGCTCGACACGCACGTGCTCGACCGCACCGTGCGCTGGTTCGAACGCAACCCCAGCGCGGCGGAGAAAGTGGAGCTGTGCAGCATCAACCTGTGCGCGGCATCGCTCGATGACGAACGTTTCCTGGCCTTCCTGCAGGCGCGCCTCGCCAAGAGCAGCATGCCGGCCGAACGCCTGTGCTTCGAGCTGACTGAAACCAGTGCGCTGCGCGACCTGGCGCGCGCCCAGCATTTCATCAGGGCAGTGCGTGCGCTGGGCTGCCGCTTCGCCCTTGATGACTTCGGCACCGGTTTCTGCTCGTTCGGCTACCTGCGCTCGCTCGATGTTGACTACTTCAAGATCGACGGCAGCTTCGTGCGCGATGTGGAAACCTCGCCCGTGGCCCTGGCCATCGTGCGATCGATCGCCGACATCGGCCGCGTGCTGCACAAGGAAACCATCGCCGAATGCGCCGAGACCGAGGCCATCCGGCGCTGCCTGGTCGGCCTCGGTGTCGACTACGCGCAGGGCTACGCGCTGGACGAGCCCATGCCTATCGCGCGTTACTTCGACGCGCAGCGCCTCGCAGAAGTGCGCCTGGCCGATGAACTACGTGCCGCGCAATTGCAGCAGCCCGCCGGCTAGCGAATCGGGGACGCAAGCCACTGACGGATCACCAGTCAGTCGGTCGATAGTCCTTCAGGAACTGCCCCCACACATGGGTGCCGGTGTTGAAGCCGTCGATGATCGGGTCGACGATGCGCGCCGCGCCATCGACGATGTCGAGCGGTGGATGAAAGCGTTCCTCGAGCGTCTTGCGCGCCGCCAGCTCGACCGGATCCTCGTCCGTCACCCAACCGGTGTCAACACTGTTCATGTGGATGCCGTCGCCGTGGTAATCGGTCGCCGAGGTGCGCGTCATCATGTTCAGCGCCGCCTTGGCCATGTTGGTGTGCGGGTGGCGTGTGGTCTTGAAGTTGCGATAGAACTGCCCTTCCACCGCCGACACGTTGACGATGTGCTTGTCGCGCTCGGGCGTACGCAGCATCAGTGGCTTGAGCCGTGCATTGATGATGAAAGGCGCAATCGCGTTCACCAGCTGCACTTCGAGCAGCTCGACCGAGGGTACTTCGGCCATCAGCAGGCGCCAGGAGTTTCGCCCGCGCAGGTCGATCTGCTGCAGGTCCTGATCCAGTCGACCCTCGGGGAACAGGTGCTTCTGGCCGAGCAGTTCGTCGGCCAGCAAGGGCAGCTGCGACAGCTCGGCCGCGCGGGTGATGCCCGGCGCTGCGGCGATTGCTTCATTGCCGGTAGTTGGCAACAGGTCGAAACCTCGCAGGCCCTCGTAATCGCCCAGCAGTTCGCGCACCGGCGCCGGCATCGTCGCCAGGGCGGCGGTTTCACCCTGCATCATGTGGGCATAGAAATCTGGCGGGCGACGCACCGTCTGACAGGCATTGTTGATGATGAAATCGAGCCGCGACTGCGAGTTCAGCAGCGACTGGCAGAAGGCTTCGACGCTGGGCGTATGGCGCAGGTCAAGACCAAAGACCTGCAGGCGATGTCCCCACTGGTCAAAATCCGGTTCCTTCGCATAGCGCGCCGCCGAGTCGCGCGGGAAGCGCGTGGTGACGATCAGCTTGGCGCCGGCGCGCAGCAGCTTCAGTCCGGCCTGATAGCCGATTTTCACCCGCCCGCCAGTCAGCAAGGCGACCCGGCCGCTCAGGTCAGCCGTCTCGGTGCGTTTCAGGAAATTGAATTCGGCGCATTCCGGGCAGAGCTGGTCATAGAAGTGATGCACCAGCGAATATTTCTGCTTGCAGACGTAGCAGTGCTGCGGTTCGAGTGTTTCGCGCCGCGCCTGTGCCTCGCTGTCGCAGTCGGTCTGCGCGAAATCGCCGGGCGGAAAGTAGTTCGGCGTAGTGAAGACCGGCTTGCGCCTCAGGGTGCGGATGCCGGTCTCATGCAACAGCGCCTCGTCGTCGGTGACTATGGACGAGCGCCGCTCGCGCTTCAGTGCCTTGCGCCGCTTGCGGTGGTCCACCGGATCGGGATGGTGGAAGCGGTTCACCGCCTGCTTCAGGCGCTTGCCGTCGGCCTCCGGCAGGGCATCAAGCAGCGACTTGTCGGCAGCGATGGTTTCCAGCAGTTCGGCCGCCGCGCGCAAGCGCTGCAGCAAGGCGTCGTCGACCGGAGCCGTCGGGGTGTCGTGTTGAGTCGTGGTCACTGGGTATTCCGAAATCGGCCGGATCGGGGAAGCGCGGTCCGCCCGTCCATCTGGCGAGGGTGCGAAGGATACAGGGGTTGTCGGCGCTGGTTGGCATGAGCCGTCCCGACAGGATCTGTCACACTGCGGTCTGTTCATCTCGCATCACGTACCGAGCCTGTCCCGCTCGGCGCCCACATGCTGCCGCTTGACCTGCTCCCCGCACCGCCCAGAATCCGCCAGCGGCGGTCAGTCCTTCGTGCAACCCCGGCTCCGCGAAAGACTTCGCGTCACTCAGTCGGCTGTTTCCCACTTCTTGGAGTATCGCGATGCCCGTCTTCCCGTCCCTGCGCCATGCGCTCCTGGCTGCGCTGCTGCTGGGCGCTGCACCACTGCTTGCTGCGCCCCATCCTGGCGTCGGCGTGGCTAATCCAGCAGTCGACGCACTGTTTGCGACTTGGGATTCGCCAACATCGCCGGGTTGCGCCCTGGGCGTGTATCGCGACGGGAAAATCATTTATTCGCGCGGCTACGGCATGGCCGATCTGGAGCGTGCGGTACCGATCTCGCCCGGCAGCCTGTTCGACCTCGGCTCCACCTCGAAGCAGTTCACTGCGGCCAGCATCGTGCTGCTCGCCCAGCAGGGAAAGCTGTCGCTGGACGACGATGTGCGCAAGCACCTGGCGGAGCTGCCCGACTACGGCACGCCGATCACCCTGCGTCAGCTGCTGAACCACACCAGCGGACTGCGCGATTACATCGGCTTGATGACCCTGCACGGCACGAATATCGATGATGTCACGACGCCGGAGGATGCCCTGGCCATCATCGTGCGCCAGAAGGCGCTCAACTTCGCACCCGGCAGCGAGCACCTCTACAGCAATACCGGCTATTTCCTGTTGTCGCTGGTGGTTGAGCGGGTCAGCGGCAGCAGCCTGCGCGACTTCGTGCAGACGCAGATTCTTGCCCCGCTCGGAATGCAGCAAAGCCACGTGCTTGGCCGATATGACGACGTGGTACCCGGACGCGCGCTGGCCTACGCCGCGCGCGCCGACGGCAGCCTGCGCGCGGATGTTTCGCGCTGGATGCAGCTCGGCGACGGCGCCGTGTTCTCCAATGTCGAGGAACTGCTGCACTGGGACAACCAGTTCTACACGCCGCGCGTCGGCGGCGCAGACCTTCTCGAACAGCTGCAGACGCCAGGCAAGCTGGCCGATGGCTCCGCGCTCGATTACGCACTCGGCCTGATCATCCAGGACTACCGTGGCCTGCGTAGCGTGCATCATGGCGGGGCCTGGGGCGGCTACCGCGCACAGCTGATCCGCTTCCCTGAGCAACGCTTCTCGGTGGCCCTGCTCTGCAACCAGGGCGAGATCGAAACGGATCCACTGGTACGCAAGATCGCGGACATCTACCTGGCAGATGCGCTCGAACCTGCGACAGATGAGACCGTGGCATCAGGGGTAGGCACTGCCGTGCCCGCGCCGCGGGCCGAGGCAGCCAAATCGACAAAGCTGCCCCGCGCCATACTCGCGGCACTGCCCGGCAACTGGCGTGATCCAGAGACGCGAGCGCTGCGTTCCTTTGAACTGGATGGCAAGACGCTCTACTACGTGCGCGGGCCGTCCCGCTTCGCCATCCGCGCGCGCGCCGACGGCGACCTTGAACTGGTCGACGCACCTGCGCAAATCACCGTGAAGCTCGAACCGGCGCAGGCAGATGCACCTCGCCGCATGCGCTGGACGCAGGAAGGTCGCGACCCCCAGACCCTCGAGCAACTACCCGCAGTCACTCTCACGCCAGCCGGTCTCGCGGCCTTCGCCGGGACCTACCGCAGTGAGGAGATCGACGCCGTTCAGCGTATCGAAGTCAGCGAGCAGTCCATCACCGTGCATCGACCACGCGCCGAGCCGATTCCATTGAGCCCGATCGCGCCCGACGAATTCGCCACCGGCGCGTTTGCATTGCGCTTCCAGCGCAATGGCCAAGGCGTCGTCATCGGCTATGAACTGGATGTCGGGCGAATCCGTGGGCTTGGCTTCGAGCGACAAGGTGACGCGCCCGCCGCGCGCTGAGGGCGCCGGCCGCGGTTCGAGGGCGCGCGGGCGATTTTCCGTCGCGCCCTGGTCGGACACAGCCTGCCCGCAACACGCTGGCCGGCCGGGTCACGGCAAGGTGTAGGCAACCTTGGTGCCGGTGATCGTCAGCAAACCCTGTGCCTGAAGCTGCTGCAGGACGGCGTCCATCTGCGCGACCGTGAGTTCCGGCTTGAACCAGGCCATAACCGATGAGCGCAGGGTTTTCACTGTGCCCGGGCGGGCCGCCTTCAGCCCGACGAGGCGCTGCACGATTTCAGCGATCCGGTCTTTGGGCAGTTGCACCGCATTCGGGGTCAGCTTGGCTTGGTGGTTTGCGACCGGCTTGGCCGGCGACGCTGACTTCGACGCAACTTTTGCCACGCTCGCCTGCGAGGGCCCGGAATCGCCAGCCACCGATTTGCCGGCCGGCTTGGTGGCGCTTTTTGACGTGGCCTTGCTGGCGGCTTTGGTGGCTGCCTTGCTTGTCGCCTTGTTGGTTGTCGCTTTCGCGGTAGCAGCCTTTGCGGCGATGGTCGCCACGCGTGTACAGCTCACCCCGTGTTGGGTCATGTGCCTGATCAATGGATCAAATCCGGTATCGCGCGACAGCACAATGAAGCTGGCACCCGGATACTCGGTCGTCAGGCGACCCATGTAGTAGGCGATATGAAAATCCAATGCGTCCTTGCCATTGCCAGCGATCTGGATGTACTCCGCGCGCGCGCCGAATGGCTGCAGGGCACGGGCCAGCGAGAGGTCGACCTTGCTCTGGTGCTCACCGGCGAACAGCTTGACAAATGTCTCCTCCGATTCAGCCGGAACCAGCGTCCCCAGGGAGGACGGCTGGACGTTCTCGAAATCGACGAGCAGGTAGGTTCTGGACATGGCGATTATTACTTTGTCACGGGAAAGTGCCGAGTGTGACTGCAGGGAGGAGGGACGCCAACTGGCGATGACCCGATCAGGCAGCTGTACTCAGTTGGTCCGGCGCGCCCGGCCAGTCGATGTGCTCCAGCACTCTGGCTCGCTGTGCCAGGTGGACACGCGCGCCGCGTGGGTGGCGCGGATGCGTCCGCACGTGATCCAGGTCATGGCGTGATCCCGGCGACCGGGGAAGGATTCGTGCTCCGACGTCTACTTCTCGTCAGCTGGGAGAGCCTGAATGATCATCACGATGGAACGCGACAAGACCATTGATCGTCTAGCGGTGCTGCGCAGCACGCTGACAAACCCGCTCCCGTTCGTCGAAGGTATTCCCAGCAGCTTTTTCGCTGACTACTTCGGGTCTATCGAGCGCCTCGTCCTTCGCGCCATCGCCGATTCGGATGCCGCCGATGCATGACCTGCGAAGCTTCCTCGAGCGCCTGCGTGCACGCGGGGATTTGATGGATGTCCATGCACCGGTGGACCCCGCGCTGGAGGCGACGGCACTCTCACTCTCCGCGCTGAGGGCGAACGGACCGGCGTTGCTGATGCACCAGCCCGTTGGGGGTGGGCATCCCATGCTGGGCAATCTCTTTGGCAACCGGCGCAGGATCGAACTCGCCCTCGGCAGCCGTCCGCTTGGCTCGCTGCGCGAGCTGGGACGGCTACTCGCCTCGATCCGGGAGCCGCGCTGGCCGGGATCGCTCAAGGCCGCGCTGGCGCAGTGGCCCGAGCTCGCCCAACTTGCCCACGTGGCGCCCAGTGAGGTCCATGAAGCCGCATTCAACGACGAGGTGGTCGAGGGCGAGGACATCGACCTCGGGCGCCTGCCCATTCAGACCTGCTGGCCGGGGGACGCTGGACCGCTGATCACCTTCGGTCTCGTGGTCACCCGTGGGCCGAACAAGCGGCGCGAAAACGTCGCGATCTACCGCCAGCAGCTGATCGGCCCGCGTCGGGTGATCATGCGCTGGCTCGCGCACCGTGGCGGGGCGCTCGACTACCAGGACCATCTGCGTGCTTGTCCTGACCAGCCCTTCCCGATCGTGGTGGCTATCGGGGTGGACCCGGCAACCGCGCTCGCAGCGGTCGCGCCGATTCCTGACACGCTGTCGGAATTCGAGTTCGCCGGCCTGCTGCGCGGCAGCCGATCCCGGGTGTGGCGCAGCACGCTGACCGGCCTGCATGCGCCAGCCGGTGCCGAGATCGTCATGGAGGGCTTCATTCATCCCGGCGACACCGCCCTTGAGGGGCCGTTCGGCGACCACACCGGGCATACCAATGCCCAAGGCACCTACCCCGTGCTCACCATCGAGCGGCTCAGGCTTCGGCGCGGCGCTTTGTATCACAGCAGCTACATGGGACGGCCGCCCTGGGACGAGCCGTCGGTGCTGGCCGAGGCCCTCAACGACATCTTCGTGCCGCTGTTGCAGAAGGTGTTTCCGGAAATCGTCGACTTCTACCTGCCGCCCGCCGCATGCAGCTACCGAATCGCCCTGGTATCGATCCGCAAGCAGTACCCCGGCCACGCTCGGCGGATCATGCTGGGCATCTGGAGCTACCTGCGCCAGTTCACCTACACCAAGGCGGTCGCGGTGTTCGACGAGGACATCGACTTGCGCAACGGTCATGACGTGCTCTGGGCACTGTCCACGCGGGTCGATCCGGGTCGCGACACCCTGGTGATGGATCGCACGCCCGTCGATGTTCTCGATTTCTCCAGCCCTGAGCCCAACCTCGGCGGGAAAATCGGCATTGACGCCACCCGCAAGACCCGCGAGGAAACCAGTCGCGCCTGGAGCCCGGTGCTTCAGCCCGATCCCGGCGTGCAGGCGCGCATGGATGCGCTTTATCACTCGCTTCGCGACCCCAAGCACTGACAGGAGCAGAACGCGATCATGGCCCGGCAGATCCACGAAAGCCTGTCTTTACGCAGCCGGATTAGTGTCTCGGCCACCTGTGCCCAACGGGCTGAATTTCTGCTCTGGATGCCTTCTGGAGATGTAATCCGTTGACTCAGGCGATCGGCTCCGACGTACTTGTTGTGGGTGGTGGCCTGGCCGGCATCGTTGCGGCCCTGGAGGCGCTGCGCGCCGGGCTGTCGGTGACCTTGGTCGAGCGTGACACGGCGCAGCGCAGTGGCGGGCTGGCGCGCTGGGCGTTTGGCGGCATGGCGCTGGTTGGTACGCCGCTGCAGGCGCGCCTGAAGATTCCCGACACGCCGGAAGTCGCGCTGCGCGACTGGCTGCGTTTCGGTGAACTCGATGCGGCGGACCGCTGGTCGCTGGCCTGGGCGCGGCATTACGTCGAACGTTCGCGGCCGGAGGTTTACGACTGGCTGCTGGGCGAGGGTCTGCGCTTCCTGCCGGCGGTGAACTGGGTCGAGCGCGGTCGCTTCGGTGAGGGCAACTCGCTACCGCGCTACCACATCGTGTGGGGCACGGCGCGAGAGCTGGTGCTGCGCCTTTCCCAGGCCCTGCTGCGCGCCGATCCGGGCGGCCGCCTGCGCCTGCTCTACCGGCACCGCGTCACTGCGCTGCAACGCGACAACGGCCGCGTCTGCGCCGCGCTGGTGCTTGACGAGGCCCGTGGCACCGAGCTGCGTCTGCGGGCCGACGCGGTGCTGTTGGCAATGGGCGGGATCAACGGCAGTCACGCACAGTGCCGCGCCAACTGGCCAAAGGGTCGACCGATGCCGGCCATGATGCTCAACGGCGCGCATCCTTTCGCCGACGGCAAGCTGCACCAGTGGGTCGCGCAGTCGCTTGGCGGCCAGATCATCAACCCGGGCGAGATGTGGAACTACGCTGCTGGCTTTGCGCATCCCTTCCCGCATTTCGAGTGCCACGGGCTGTCCACCATTCCCTGCAAGTCGGCGCTGTGGCTGAATCACCGCGGCGAGCGCATTGGCCCCGAGCCGCTGGTCACCGGATTCGACACCCATTGGCTGTGCCAGCGCGTCGCCGAGCAGGAAAAACCCTGGACCTGGCAGCTGCTCAACTGGCGCATTGCCGCCCGCGAGTTCGCCATCTCCGGCGCCGAGCACAACCCGCGCATCCGCGACCGCCAGTTCCGCCACCTGCTGTGGGAGACCCTGTTCGGCAACCACCGGCTGGCGCGACAGATGCAGCGCGAGAGCGACGATTTCCTGGTCGACGATAGCCTGACCGGGCTTGCCGCAAAGATGAACGCACTGACCTGCGCACAGCACATCGAAGCGCAGCGCCTGCAGGCGACGGTGGATGCCTTCGACGCGCAGTTCGCCGGCGGCAACGCGCTGCACAACGACGACCAGATCCGTCGCATCCTGCACGCCCGGCAGTGGCGGCCCGATCGTCTGCGCATCTGCGCACCTGCGCCGCTGCAGAAGCCCGGCGCCGGGCCGTGGATCGCGATCCGCATGCAGCTGATCACACGCAAGAGTCTGGGCGGGCTGCGTACCGACCTCGGCAGCCGGGTGCTGGATGCCACCGACACGCCGATCGCGGGTCTGTACTGCGTCGGTGAAGCCGCCGGTTTCGGCGGCGGTGGCGCGCACGGCAAGCGTTCACTGGAGGGCACTTTCTTGCCCGGCTGCATCCTTACCGCGCGTGCCGCGATCAGGGCGCTGCGTGGCGCCGCCTGAGGCCTGCAGCAAGCACGCGCCTTCGCAAGGATTGCGCGCTGCTGTCCCAGCGTGCACGCTCCGCCCGATGATTCACATTGACTCGGTACGCAAACAGTTCGGCGACACCCTGGCGCTCGACGGCCTTTCGCTGCAGGTCAGGCCGGGCGAAGTTTTTGGCCTGCTCGGCCCGAACGGCGCCGGCAAGTCGACCACGATGGCCCTGCTCACCGGCCTGCTGGCCCCCGACGCCGGCCAGGTCTCGGTGCTGGGCGGCGATCCGGCCGAGCCCGCGCGACGTGCGCGCATCGGCCTGGCGCCGCAGGCACTCGCGCTGTACAGCGCACTGAGCGGGCGCGAAAACCTGGCCTTCTTTGCGCGCCTTTACGGACTGCGCGGCGCACGGCTGGAGCAGCGCGTCGACTTTGCGCTGGATTTCGTGCGCCTGGGTGAGCGTCAGCACGACCGTGCCGGCGCCTACTCCGGCGGCATGCAGCGGCGCCTGAATCTGGCCGCGGCGATCGTGCACGATCCGGAGCTGGTGCTGCTCGACGAGCCCACCGCCGGCGTTGACCCGCAGTCGCGCAACGCCCTGTTCGACAGCGTGCTGGCGCTCAAGGCGCAGGGCCGGACGGTGGTTTACACCACGCACTACATGGAGGAGGTCGAGCGTCTCTGTGACCGTGTGGCGATCATCGACCGCGGTCGCGTACTGGCGGTGGACACGGTGGCGGGCCTGCTGCGCGAACATGGCGGCGCGCCGCGACTGGTGGTTGAGCGCAACGGCGGCTGCGAGCGGATCGAGACCGACGATCCGCTGGCCGAGCTCAACCGTATTGCCAGCGCCGGTCCGGTCGATTCATTCCAGGTCGAACGGCCGCGCCTGGAGCAGGTGTTCCTGCACCTTACCGGTCGCCGCCTGAGGGATTGACGATGCACGCACTGCTTGCCCTGGCCGCCAAGGATCTGCGCCTGCTGCTGCGCAACCGCGGCGCGCTGTTTTTTACCGTGGCCTTTCCGCTGCTGATCGCGATCTTCTTTGGCCTGGCCTTTGGCGGCGATGCCGGCAGCAGCCGGCCTGGCGTTGCGCTGGTGGTGGCGGACCAGCACCCGGCCACCGAGCGCTTTGCGCAATCGCTGCTGGCGCTCGACACGCTCGCGGTCGAGCGCAGCGATGCCGCCAGCGCTGAGCGACTGGTGCGTCAGGGAAAGCGCAGCGCGGCGATCGTGCTGCCGCCGGGCTTCGGCGAGCGCAGTGCACGCGGCTTTGGCGCCGAGCCCGCGCGGGTTGAACTCTGGCTAGACCCCAGCCGGCGCGCCGAGCGCGCCATGATCGAAGGCATGCTGCTGAAGCTGGGTGGCGAAGCGCTGTTCGCGCGCATCAGCGATCCCGCCGAGCGGCAGTCCTGGCTCAGCGCCGCACGCGCCGATCTCGATGCGGTTTCGCCGGAGTCGCGGCCGCGATTCGCCGAGTTCTACACCGCGCTGGACGCCATGATGGCAACGCCCGAGGCCAGTGGTGAGAACGCCAGCGGCGCCGGCGATGGGCCAGGCTTAATGCCGCTGCAGGTCGAGGCGCGCGATATCGCCGTGACCCGCCAGGGGCCGCGCAATGGTTTTGCGATCAGCTTCACCCAGGGCATGTTCTGGGCCCTGCTGGGAGCGCTGATGAGCTTCGTCACCGCGCTGGTGCTGGAGCGCAGCGAGGGCACCTGGGATCGGCTGCGCTGCGCGCCGCTGTCGGCCGGCGCCCTGCTGCTGGGCAAGGCGCTGGCCTGTTTCGTGGTGATGCTGGTCTCGCTGTCGCTGATCGCCCTGGTTGGCGCTCTGGTGTTCGGTGTGGTGCCGCATTCACCCGGCCTGCTGCTGCTTGGCTTTGTCGCCTCCGCGATCGCCTTCACCGGCCTGATGATGTTGCTCGCCAGCCTTGCCCGCAGCGTGCAGTCGGCCAGCGGCGTGGCCTCGGCGGTGATGCTGCCGATGGCCATGGCCGGCGGCGCGATGATCCCGCTGTTCATCATGCCGCCCTGGATGCTGCAGCTTTCCAACCTGAGCCCGGTGAAGTGGGCAGTGCTCGGCTTCGAAGGCGCGATATGGCGCGGGTTTTCATTGGCCGAAATGCTGCCCGCGCTCGGCATCCTGCTGGCGACCGGTCTGGCCTGCGGCGCGCTGGGAGCCTGGCGGATTACCCGGCGGCCCTTGTGAGCCGGGCAGCCACTCCAGCGCACGCATGATCCGGTCCTGCCCCGCCAGCGCTGACGACTACCGCGAACTGGCCCGCCGCCGGCTGCCGCGTTTTTTGTTCGATTACGTTGACGGCGGCGCCGGCGCCGAGCAGACCCTGGCCGCAAATCTGGCCGACTGGGCCAGGCTGCGCCTGCGCCAGCGCGTGCTGGTCGATGTCGAGGGCGTCGATACCTGCACTCGCCTGTCCGGCGAGGACTGCGCGCTGCCGCTGGCGCTGGCCCCGATCGGGCTGGCTGGCATGATGGCGAGGCGCGGCGAGGCGCAGGCGGCGCGCGCCGCGCAGGCCGCCGGCGTGCCGTTCATCCTGTCGACCGTCGCGATCTGCAGTCTCGACGAAGTCAATGCCGCGCGCGATGCGCCGTGCTGGTTCCAGCTCTACATGCTGCGTGATCGCGGCGTCGTTGCGGCGTTGCTGGAGCGGGCGTGGGCCAGCGGCTGCCGCAGCCTGGTTTTCACCGTCGACCTGCCCCTGCCCGGCCTGCGCCATCGCGATACCCGCAACGGCCTGGCCCTGCCGGGGCTGCGTCCGAAGCTGCTCAAGCTTGGCCAACTGCTGGCGCGGCCGGGCTGGATCGGCGACGTCGCGCTGCACGGCAGGCCGCTGCTGTTCGGCAACCTGCATCGGCACGTGCCCGCCGCGCGCAATCTCGACGCCTTCCGCCACTGGGTCGACGCCCAGTTCGACCCACGCGTGAGCTGGGCCGATATCGACTGGCTGCGTGCCCGCTGGCCGGGTCGGCTGCTGCTCAAGGGCATCCTTGATGTCAATGACGCGAAGCTGGCGGTGCAGGCCGGCGCCGACGGCCTGGTGGTGTCAAACCATGGTGGTCGCCAGTTGGACGGCGCGGCGTCCTCGGCAAGCCGGCTGCCGGCCATTGCGAGGGCTGTCGGCGAGCGCGTTGAGGTGCTGGTCGACGGCGGCCTGCGCAGCGGCATCGACCTGTTTCGCGCCCTGGCGCTGGGCGCGCGCGGGGCGCTGATCGGCAGGCCCTGGGTCTACGCCCTGGCCGGTGCTGGCGAGCGCGGACTGCGCAACATGCTGCACACCTGGCAGCGCGAACTGCGTGTCAGCGTGGCGCTGACCGGCGTCACCCGCATCGGCGACATCGGCCCGCAGCACCTGGACCACGCCTGAATTCAGGCTTCAGCGAGAGACCCCCATGCCCAATGGTGCACACGCCCTGATCAAGACTCTGGCCGACGCCGGTATCGAGGTCTGCTTCAGCAATCCCGGTACCAGCGAGATGCACTTCGTGGCTGCGCTGGATGACGAGCCACGCCTGCGTGCGGTCCTGACCCTGTTCGAGGGCGTGGCGACCGGTGCCGCCGATGGCTATGCGCGCATGGCCGACAAGCCGGCGGCGACCCTGCTGCATCTGGGCTGCGGCCTGGGCAACGGACTGGCCAACCTGCACAACGCGCGCAAAGGCAGGGTGCCAATCGTCAACATCGTCGGCGACCACGCCACCTATCACGTGCCGCTCGACGCCCAGCTGCAGTCCGACATCGAGACTGTCGCGCGCAACGTCTCGCCCGGATTCGTGCGCACCTCGCAGTGCAGCGCGGACCTGTGCCGCGATGCGGTCGATGCGATCACCGCCGCGCGTGGCCTGCCGGGACAGGTTGCCACCCTGATCCTGCCGGCCGACGTGTCCTGGGGCGAGGGCGCCGAGTCTTGTGCGCCACCGCCGCCAGCGCTGCACGTCGGCGCCGATGCGGGCACGGTCGAAGGCATCGCCGCGGTGCTGCGGGGCGGGTCAAAAACCGCCCTGCTGCTTGGTGGGCGCGCACTGCGCGAGCCGGCCCTGTTGGCTGCAGCGCGCATCGCCGCGCACAGCGGGGCGACGCTGCTGGCCGAAGTATTCCCCACCCGTCTGGAACGCGGCGCCGGCCTGCCGCCGGTCGAGCGCATCGCGTATCTGGCCGAACTGGCCGGGCTGCAACTGGCCCCTTTCGAGCACCTGGTGCTGGTCGATGCCAAGGCACCGGTGTCGTTCTTCGCCTACCCCGGCAAGCCCAGCGAACTGCTGTCAGAGGGCTGCACCCTGCACACCCTGGCCACGCCGGCGCAGGATGCGACGAGCAGCCTTGAAGCCTTGGCCCATGCGCTGGGCGCGCAGGCCGCGGTGCCGGTGCTGCAAGCTGCGCAGCGCCCCGGTCGGCCGCGCGGCAGACTCAGCGCGGAGAAGGTTTGCAAGGCGGTGGGGCACCTGCTTCCGGAGCGCGCCATCCTGATTGACGAGGCGATCACCTCGGGCCTGATGCTGCCGAAGATGACCGCCGGCTGTCCGCACCACGACCTGATCACGCTGACCGGGGGCGCCATCGGCCAGGGGCTGCCAAATGCCGTCGGCGCAGCCATTGCCTGCCCCGACCGCCCGGTGCTGGCCCTGATTGGCGATGGCAGCGCGATGTACACGATCCAGGCGCTGTGGACCATGGCGCGTGAGCAGCTGGATGTCACCGTCATCATCTTCAACAACGCCTCCTATTCCGTGCTCAACGTCGAGCTGGAACGGGTCGGCGCCGCGCGCATCGGGCCGAAGGCGCGCGCCCAGCTTGATCTCGGCGGCCCGCGGCTGGATTTTGCGCGACTGGCACAAGGCATGGGCGTGCACGCCGCGCGCTGCGACAGCGCCGAGGACTTCAGCCACGCGCTGGAATACGCCCTGGCCAATCCGGGCCCGCACCTGATCGAGGCGCTGATTCCGGAATCGCTGAGCGGCGCCAAGCGGCGCATGCTGCCCTGGCTGCTGCGCTCCCTGCCGCACCTGCCGCCGCCCTTGGCGCGGGCGCTCAAGCGCAAGCTGGCACCGTAAGGCCCGCGCCCGCCGTGGTGAGTGTGGGAGCATGTCGGCCCGTCGCGCCGCTGGGCCGCCGCCGGCGGCGCGCCAGCCTCAGCGGCTGATCACGGCGCGCCGCGCGGCTCGTGCCGGCTAAGGTGCCGGGGCCGGGACGGGGCGTCAAACCTCCACCAGGACAAGCGCATGTTCGAACATCTCCAGCCACAGCCTTCCGACCCAATCCTCGGACTGAAGACGCGTTTCCTGGAGGATCCGCGTGCTGAGCGGATCGACCACGTGGCGTTTACCGCGACGCCAGCGGCCGCACACCGATCATGCGCGCGGGCGAGCGTATGATCTGCTCTCCATCGACGGAGAGCAGGTTCATGAAGCAGAAAGTTGTCGCTTTGCTTGCGTGCCTGACTGTCGCTTCCATCGCTTCGGCACAAAATATCGTGCCGACCCAGCAGTTGCAGGTTGCGCCACGTCCGGCTGCAGCGGCGACGCAGATCGACCAGCCAGCGCTCGAATTGAGCCGCTTGCAGCGGGAGAACGCGAGGCTGGAGGAAGAAAATGCGGCCTTGAGGCAGCGTATTGAAGCCCTGACCACCCTGGGCGGCAGTGAGGTGCACGCTTACTGCCCGGATCCAACCTCGCTTCATATCAGTCGAAGCACTGCGGGAACCGAGTCAAACTGCGCACTGAGTGGCTATCTCTGCGAGCCCGTCTCGGGTCTATGCCGCACCAGTTGCCAGACGTCGGACATGTGCGCAGCCGGCTTCGTCTGCGATACCAGCGTCCAGCAATGCATCAACATCGGCTCGGGTTGAAGACGGACTTCGGTCATCGGCGACACGGCTGGTTCAGCGCCGCACCACCAGTTTCGGTGCCGCAAACAGGATCACGGTAGAGCCCAGCATCCAGATCACCGCCCACCGTTCGCCGGCAGCCATGTCAATGCGACCAGAAGCTACTGCCCCGATGCGCTCCGCACCATCGCGCGCCAGCGTGAACACGGTGAACAGGCTGTTGTAGTCGTCCGCCAGCGTTGGCGTCGCCAGTTGGGGCGAACGCCTGCAGACCAGCGTCGATCTGTTGCATCTCGCCGACGAGTGCCTGTACCAAACGAAGGCCGACGGGCGCAATCGGGTGGAGGCGCGGGAGTCACGTTGGTCTCATACGATGTACTTGTGCGCGCATCGAATTGCCTGGCCGCGCTTTGCTTGGCGTCTTTCGCATGCTTTGCGGATGAAGAGACCAACGAGTCCTGGCATGTGGTACTCCGAGACATCAAGATTGGGACGCAGTCTGCATGGCGTGGGGCGTTCAATTCCATCGAAGTCTGGGAGTCCCACTGAAGGACAAGGGACAGTCGATGCAATGACGTCTTGTCCGATCACTCCTCTCATGCTGTGAACTCAAGCCGGCAAGTGACCCGCATGCGGGCCTTGCCACTTTCGGCTGCATAGTTATGGGACTCGGTGACGCCCGCGATGCGCTCTGCCCAGCGCGGATGCGCGCCGACTTTCGACGCGATGCTGAGGTCGGCGCAGCGTCGGTGGACCTACCAGACTGCAACTCAATTGCGCGAGGCTTGGTTGGCTCCTTGCACTTCCGCTGTGAGATATCCGGGCTTGATTGAGGCAAGGTTCTTTCATTCCAGCGGCTGCCGGCGCAGGCTTGACCCATGTCATTGCAAACCAGCGGGCCTGACGCAAGGCTGGGTGTCGACGGCCGGTCGGTCGGTGGGACATCGACGTGCGCATACTGCTGGTCAGCCTGAACACCGTCGCCGAGCCTTTCCCGGTGTTTCCGCTGGGGCTTGCGCATCTGCGCGACGCAACGGCCACCGCGGGGCATCGGGTCGAGATCTTCGATTGCCTGATCGACGGCGGCGAGGCCGCGCTCGCTTACTGTATCGAACGCTTCGCGCCAGACGTGGTCGGCGTGTCGATCCGCAACATCGATGATGTCCGCGCCGACACCGCGGTCTCGTTCGTCAGCGACATCCGCAAGATTGTCGACGGCATCCGCGCACACTCATCTGCCGTCGTGGTGCTCGGTGGCGCCGGCTACTCGATCTTTCCGATCGAGTTGCTTGCCGAGAGCGGGGCGGATTTCGGAATTTGTGGCGAGGGTGAGCAGGCATTCCCGCAGTTGCTGCAGCAACTGCAGGCTGGGCGCCACGCCATCGACCGCATTGCGGGACTGGTCTACCGGAATGGCGACGGTGCGGTTCACGCCAACCCGCCTGCGCGCGGCGCGACTGCCGCCGCGAGATTCGCTCCGCCGGCGAGCTGGGTGGCCGGCTACCGCGCGCGCGGCGCGATCTTCAACGTGCAGACCCAGCGCGGCTGCCCCTTGCACTGCAGCTATTGCACCTACCCCTTGATTGAAGGCGCGCAGCGCCGTCTGCATGACTACGACTCGGTCGTCGCGCAGTTCCGCTACTGGGGCGATCAGGGCATCCGCTATCTGTTCATCACCGATTCGGTGCTGAACACGTCGGCACGCCATCTGCGTGACTTCGCCCGCAGCCTCATCGCTGCGGATACCGGCGTTGAATGGGGCTGCTTCCTGCGCCCGACTGCGCTGCAGGCAGGTGATCTGCAGCTGCTGGCCGATGCCGGACTTCGGCACATTGAGTTCGGTTCCGACAGTTTTTCCGACAGCATGCTGCGATCGTTCGGAAAATCGTTCGCGTTCCCAGCCATCGAGCGCGCCAGCCGGCTCGCCCACGACGCCGGCATCCACTACAGCCACTTCCTGATACTCGGCGGCCCTGGCGAGTCGCAACAAACCCTGCAGCAGACACATGAGCGCAGTGCGACATTGCCCGGCGGCGTGTTCTTTGCGTTCCCCGGCGTTCGCGTCTATCCCAATACACGGCTGAGGGCGCAGCTCGCCGAGCGAGATGGTTCCCTGCCGACCAGTCTGCTGCTGCCGCATTTCTTCATCGAGGATGGCTTGACGCTTGCGCAGTTGACCGGATTGCTGGAGGCGTGGCGGCTCGCCGATCCACGCTGGGCACCGCTGACCCTACCGGCCCAGTTCACCACCATGGTGCGACGCTTGCGCGCGCGGGGCATCGAAGGGCCGTTGTGGGAATACCTGCCGTGGATGGCGGCGCCTCGAGATGCTGCGAGCGCCGCGCCGGCGGACTCCTGATGCGTTGACCGGGTTCGCGAAGCCAGTGGCTACTGGTCGGGGACCGCCGGCTCGTCGCGCATAACGGGCGCCTGCCGCCTGGCATGCCATGCCGCACGCGCGGCCGCAGCATGCTGGGCCGCGCGATGAACGAGTATCCGCGGCCCGAGCGGTAGCTGCTCCCACTCCAGGCGATCAAGCGTGTTGCGCGCGTGCAATCCGAGGTCCGTGTCGCCGGTCAGCACCAGCCTGCGCTGGAAGAAGAGCGTATCGGCATCCTCTGAACGACTGGCGAGCAGCAGCAGGTCGGTCGCGGTGCCGCGAACCTCGGCCTCCGGGGCATCGCCGACGACGACCAGCCGACCACCGCGCAGTCCGAAGGCCCAATGCAGGCCGAGGTCGGTGACGGTGATGCCAAGCGTGCGCCCCTCCAGAAAGGCAAACTCCCCGGTCACCGTCGGAGCCTTCATGGCCGCCGCGGCCAGATGCTCGAACACCGCGTCATGCAGCCTCCTTGGCAATCTCGACAACAGCGGCTGAAGCCGGGATGGGTGGGGAAGGTGTGAGGCGAAGCGGTAGGGCCATTGGGTGTCCATGGGACGAAGCTCCGGGTGGGCGTGCTCGTTGGGCGTGCGTGCTGCGGCAAGACCCTGTTGGGAAAGGCCCTGTTGAGAAAAACCCTGCAGGGCGCAGGCATCGGCGATCAGCACATCGAGAAGGCCGTCGGCGGTGGGCCGCGGCAGACCCAGATCTCGGGCCACACCGATGGCGTGGCGATGCACGGCGGCCTCGCGGTCGGGATCGCGCCCCAGACCCTGCGGCTTGACCTGCGCCGCCAGGGCGACCGCACGGCGACGCGCAGCGGCAAGCGCCACGATTCCGGCGTCGAGCCGATCAATAAGGCCGCGGGCCAGCGCGAGGCGGGGATCAGCATGCATCAGCGGGATCCCGCGATGCAGCCTGCATGCCCAGGGCGAGCGCCGCAGGACGTACGGCGCTCGCATAGAGCGTCTCCAGCTGGGTCTCGTCGGCATCGACGTGTTTCTGCTTCTTGACGCCGAACGACGACAGCAGCACGTGATGGTCAGGCTGGACGCCGGCGCGCGCGAGGCAGGCGGTAACGCAGGCCATCACGCAGCCATCCAGTGCCAGGATCGGCCGTCCGCTGCGTGCGGTCTTGAGCAGACCTGCAACGCCACCGCCGACACCGGCGATGCATGACATTTCGGCGAGGCGTTCGCGGTCGAGGCGCAACGCCATCCGGTTTGCCATCTGGGCGGCGCTCGAGCAGCCCGAGCACGAGTAGACGAGGGGTAGCTTCGGTCGCGTCATGCGAGGCTCCATTTTCGCTGGAACGTGTGGGCGACACGCTGTGGCTGGCGAATTGCGAATGCCAGCAGGGTGAAGGAAAGGCACCAGCACGCCGCGACGGCGAGAGCGACGCCTGGCGAAGGGCGCGCCGCGAGCCATGCCAGCCCCACCGCGGCACCAGCATGGGTGCCTAGCCAGCGCCACTTGTGCCGGTCGGGCAGCAGCAGGTGCACGCCGGGAAGCTGCAAACCTCGCCCGCAGCTACGCTGCAGCTCGATCCAGCTGAGGAATGCCCGGATCTCCAGCATCATCGACAGCACAAGCAGCGGCAGACTGCCGCCCACCAGTATCACGGCAGGCGCGAGCCCAGCCGACGCGCCCTTGCCGACCCACGCCAGCCCGGCCATACCGGCAAACCCAAGGCCGAGGCGCCACGCCGCAACCAGCGGCGCGTTGCGCCGCTGCGAGCGCCGGGCCAGTGCGAGCATTGCGACCGCGGCGAGCGATGCGAGCAACCCGCCCAACAAGCGTGTGGAAAGGTCTGCATCGTCAGCGCTGCTGCGCGCGAGCAGAATCAACAGCGTCAAGATCGCAGGGACAAACCCGAACCAGCGCAGGTAAGGGCATGGTCGCCCAGTGCCCATCCACATCGGCATCACCACCAGCGCTACGGTGGCCAGCAAGACCACGAAAACCAGCCCCAGACCGGCTGCGGCGTGGATGTCGGTCCACCGCGCGAGGTCAAGTTCCAGCCATCCGGACAGCGCCGCGATCAGGACGACGCCCAGCGCCGCGACTATCGGCCAGACCAGCAGCGGGATGGCGAGCCCGGCACGCAACCACGCTGGGCCGCGAGAGCGCACCAGGCCGACCAACATGGCGCCGCTTGCCGCACTCAGGCACAGCGTCAGCAACGCACCGCCGGCCTGCAGCGTGCTGGGCTGCATCCAGAGAAAACCCGATACGAGGAGAGCGACGCCGACATTCCAGGCTGCATGCAGGATGGTCCACGCTCGCAGCGTCCCGGGCGCAGGCGACGCGGCGGCCGCCGCGAGGAACTGCAGCAGCGCGCCCAGGCAAACCTGCCCGATCACTCCCAGCACCACCAAGTGGACTAGTGCCAGCAGATCAGGATGCCAACGCGTAGTCCACAAGGCAGGGTCGAGCCATGCCATCAGCGGCCCCGCGGCGAGCCCCCATGCAATCGCGCTGCCGAAGAAGCGCAGTGGCAGCTCGACCGGCGGCGATTTCTGGATTTCAAGGCGCGACATCGGGTCGTTGAATCTCCACCCGCGCCCCGCCGCAGGGTAAATGGCTGGCCTTCCACGTGAGGCCGGCATCGCTCAATGCGGAGAACAGAGGCAGAGGCCACAGCGGGGTTAGAACGACCTGGCTGCCACCGGGTGCGAGCGACCGTGCCACGTCCAGGCTGCGCATCATCGGCAAGGGGGGTGGAAGCTCGCGTAGGTCGAGCGGAACGGCCACGCCGGGATCGGTTTCGTGCACGGGAAGGACTCTGCAAACTGCGTGCTGCCAGTCTCCGGGTATGAGACCGCGGCCGGCCTTGATCCGGGTCAAGCCCGGCCGACTTGACCCGCATCAATGCCCGCTGCCGCTGGCCCTGGGTAAAGTTCGCCTGTCGCCAAGCGACGCCGGGTCCAATGACTCGCCCGCTGGCGCGGATTTCGTAACGCCGGTGGCACTGCGAGCGTTCCCGCGGCGCTGACGGGTGCACAGAGCGGCGCCTGCCCGTTTGACTGAGCACACGGCCGCCGTTGAACAGCGTCACTGCGATACAGCCGCGAGCCGCGCAAGGAGCTCTCCCATGCAATACGTCATCACCCTATCTGCCGGCACCTCTGTCGAGTCCGACAGGTTCGTCGCATTGGTCGAGACCGAGGATGCGAGTGCACTCGTTGATCGCGCACCGGAAACCGACGCGCTGAGGGTGTCGACCTGCCTGATGCGGCATGAACTGCACGCGCTCGCCAGCGTCGCGGGTCTGTTGATCGATGCAGACGCAATCGAGCTGCTACCGTCCGACTGCTGCGGTGGCTGCGGTGGTTGATTCGCTGGCACCTCACCCGTTGCCGCGAATCGAGGTGGACGCCGCGACCGTGGCACACGCACTCGACCTCGAGCTTGAGGTGTTCCGGGATCTGATAGTAACCGGCAGTATCCGAACGCTGACAGAGCGCGGTGTCGGGGACGACCTTGGTCGCTACAGGCTGAGCTTCTGGTTCGGCAAGCGCCGCTTCCGCATGATCACCGATGCTGCCGGCCGCGTACTCGCGCGCGAAGCGAGCTGAAAACGCAATTGCGGTTCGCTGGGAGAGCCCTTCAGACGCGGGCGGTGCTTGGCGCAATGAGCGACGCCGCGGGATGAACTGCCAGCCGGTGCCGCTGCGAGGATAATTGCCGCGTGGCATCACCTTCCCGCCGTCATTGCCGAGTCAAGCGTTTCGCGAATGTAACGGGCCAGCTCGACGTGCCGGTAGGGTTTGCTGAGCAGGCGCATGGCCGGATCCAGACCCTCCTGCTGCGCGATGGCGTTTTCGGTGTAGCCGGAGGTCAACAGCACCGGAAGCTCCGGATGCAGGCGGCGGGCAGCAGCGGCAAGCTGCGGGCCATTCATGCCGCCGGGCATGATGACGTCGGTGAACAGCAGCGCGATGTCATCGCGCTGACGCAGAATTTCCAGCGCATCCGGGCCATTTGACGCGGACAGCACCACATAGCCCAGCGCCGCCAGCTGACGGCTGGCGAAGGCACGTACCAGCGGGTCGTCCTCCACCAGCAAGATGCGCTCGCTGCCGCCCTGCACCTCGCCATCATCGGCTGACTGGGCGCCGCGGTCGGTGCTGACCGTGCCGCTGGCGCCGAGATCTTGCGGCAGGAACAGCTTGACCGTGGTGCCGTTGCCGGGCGCAGAATAAATCGTCGCGTGGCCACCGGACTGTTTGACGAAGCCGTACACCATCGCCAGGCCCAGGCCAGTGCCCTTGCCGCGCTCCTTGGTGGTGAAAAAGGGTTCGAACACCCGCCCCAGGAGCTGCGCTTCGATGCCGCTGCCGCTGTCGCTAACCGCAACCAGCACGTAGCTGCCGGGCTGCACGTCGGCATGCTCCTCGGCGTAGTCCTGGTCAAGCTCGACCCTGCTGGTTTCGATCATCAGCCGGCCGCCCTTGGGCATGGCGTCGCGCGCGTTCAGGCACAGGTTCAACACCGCGTTCTCGAGCTGGCCCGGGTCGATCAACGCGTTCGGCAAAGCGGCTGCGTGGCGAATTTCGATGTCGATCTGCTCATCCAGGCTGCGCCGCAGCATCGACGCCATGCCGTCGAGCAGGGCGGCGACGTCGGTAGCGCCCGGTACCAGCGTCTGTTTGCGGGCAAAGGCCAGCAGCCGCTGGGTCAGCTCGGTGCCACGCTGAGCGGCATGGACTACCAAGCAGGCCAGCGGGTGCAGCGGACTGTCTTCGGGCAGCTGTTCGCTGAGTATCCCGGCATTGCCCAGGATTACGGTCAGCAGGTTGTTGAAGTCGTGCGCCACGCCGCCGGTAAGCTGGCCGATCGACTCCATGCGCTGCACGCGTGACAGCTGCTGCTCCAGCGCCAGACGCTCGCTGATATCCTGCTTGACGGCGATGAAGTGACCGATCTCGTCGTGCTCGTCGCGCACCGGAGTGATGGTCATTTCCTCGGTGTGCAGGCTGCCGTCGCGATAGCAGTTGACGACCCGCCCGTGCCAGGTTTCGCCGCCCGCGATGGTGTCCCAGAGGCTGCGGTAGAAGGCCGCGTCCTGAACGCCGGACTTGAACAGGTCGGCCGGCCGGCGTCCCAGCGCGTCGCCCACCGAATAGCCGGTCATCTGGTAGAAGGCGCTGTTGGCCCACTCGATCTTGCCTTGCCGGTCGGTGATGAGGATGGCATTGGCCGCAGCCTGCAGCGCACTGGCCTGCAGGCGCATGGCGGCTTCGGTGCGCTTGCGTTCGCTGATGTCGCGGAAGTAGATCGCGAGGCCCTCGTCGGTGGGATAGACGCGGAATTCGAACCAGCTGTGGCCGAGTGGCGCAAGTGTCTCGAACTCCACCGCCCGTCCGTGGTCGAGCGCCTGGCGATAGGCGAGTTCGTATTCGGAGCCGCGTGCTTCAGGAAACACCTCGAACACGCCTCGGCCCAGCAAGTCCCCGGGCGGGCGCCGCATCAGCCGCAAGGCTTCGCGGTTGATGAAAACGAAGCGCAGCTCGCGGTCGAGGGTCAGGAAGCCTTCGCCGAGGTGATCCAGCGTATGGTGCAAGCGACCTTGCAGCGCGCGTTCGCGCTGTATTCGCTGGTCGCGCTGCAACGCGATGCTGGCCAGGTGAGCGTAGCCGGCCAGCATTTCGATCTGCTCAGGCGCAGGCACGCGCGGGCTGTCGAAGTAGACCGCGAAGGTCGCCAGCACCGCGCCATCGGTGTCCTGCACCGGGTCCGACCAGCAGGCGTGCAGCCCGTGCGCCAGGGCCAGCTGGCGGTAATCGGCCCAGAGCGGGTCGTTGGCGATATCGGCGACATGTACCGGCTCGCGGCGGAAGGCGGCAGTGCCGCAGGAGCCTGCGCAGGGACCGATTGGTTCGCCTTCGATGGCGGCGCTGTAAGCCGCAGGCAGACGCGAGCCCGGATGCGGGTGCACGCGACCCTCGGCATCGACGTGCAGGAGCGAGGCGACGCCGCCCGGCAGCTCCTGTTCGATCAGCGCCAGCAGGTCCTGCAGCAGTGCGTCGAGCTCGTCGCCGCGCGCGATGCGCTCGAGCAGGTCCTTCTCACTGAGATGACGGCGCTTGCAGCGATCACAGGCGGGTTCGCCTGACGCCTGTGAATCAGTAACGCTGGACCGCGAGTGAAACGCGAATTGCGGGAAATCGGTCACGTTGCATTCCCCTGAACACATAAAGTCTCGCAAGCAGTACACCAAAGCTCACATGGCGTCGCCCTGACCCGGATCAACTGCGGACCTCGCCACGCCTTGCGTCACCAACGCCTGTGAAACCGGATTGTTTTGGCGACGCCTACGCTGCCTGCACTGCCTGCGCACCGCGAGCTCGCGCCATGCATGATCTGGATCAAGGCTTGTGCGCTGTCGCTGTGAAATTCTGCATGCTCACTCACTCCAAGCCCGAGGCAAGACCATGCTGCTCGACGTTGAAAAGATCACTTGCGACAACTGCATCGATGCGATTCGTGAGGCAATCCTCGCGCATGACCCGACCGCGCAGATTACGGTCAGCCGAAACACCGGGCAGGTGCGCGTGGAAGGGTTGATGTCGCAACAGCACGTCATCAACGCGCTGTCCTCGGCCGGATACCCTGCCAGCAATGCCGCACCCCATAGCGGCAAGGGAAGCGACTGCTGCGGCGGCTGCTCCTGAACCCGCCGCCTTGAGGCTACTGGTGCCTTCTGCCCTGGTAAGCCACGGCGTCTGGTAGGGCGCGCTGTTACCGGACCGGGCGCGTAGACTTCGCGCGGCGCAGAGCGGCAAGCGTCAGGCTGGGTGCCATCTGCCTGACGCCCATGCGCGTTATCGTCACCAACTCGTCGTGATCAGGGCTTGCGTGCTGCCCATGCTGTGCACCAGCCCTTCGGCTCCACCGTGAAACCCGGGAATATCGAGCAAGTCTCGTTTGCAGTAGTGAAGAACTGGCAGTTTGCGCAGTCGCTTCCGGGCTTGAAGTTTGCGGCGGTTACCTTGGTCGCATCTTCAACATAGCCAAGCGCTTTGGCCTGCGCGTTGGTGGTGGGAAGGCGAGGCGGGGCGGCTTGAACCGGGTTGCTGAGCTGGCGCTGGAGAAGCGGCGCCGCGACCGCGGCCAACACCACGTTTCTGATGAACTTCCTGCGACCGGGTGAGTTCTTGTTCATGAAAGATGATCCGTAGTGGATAGCCCCATTGAGGCCGATTGCGGTGCGCTTTTCCTTGACGCAGATCAAGCACACCTCGAATCCGACGGATCGGCGCAGGACTGATTGCCTGCAAAGCCAGTGGTGAACGCATCGGAAAAGCATGCGTCGCTGGCGAGGCCACGGGCGAGGAAAGTCGGCACGACGTCTTCGACCATTTGTACCGAGCCGCAAGCGTAGACTTCGAATCCGCTAAGGTCGGGATGATCGGCCAGAATCGCGTTGCTGGCACGACCCGTCCGACCCCGCCAGCTGGCATCGGTGGCGCCCGAGATCACCGGGACAAAACTGAAGTTCGGATACTGCCGCGCCCACTCCTCGGCCTCGTCGAGATGATAAAGGTCGTTTGGTCGACGCGCGCCCCAGTACAGTTGCATGGGTCGCTGCAGGCCGCGATGGAAGGCATCCTCGAGAATGCTCTTGACCGGCGCAAAACCTACCGTGGTGGCAATCAGTATGATCGGTCGCGCACTGTCGCTCAGCGCAAAGCGACCAAATGGTCCTTCGATCCGAAGCACGTCGCCCACCTTCATGCCGCTGAACACCCGCGGGGTGAACTGCCCGCCAGGAATCAGCTTGATGTGAAGCTCGATCGGCGCTGCGCGGTGTGGCGGATTGGCGAAGGAAAATGCGCGGCGCTGACCGTCTTCCAGCACGACGTTTACATATTGGCCCGCGGTGAAACGCAGTCTGGCGCCTGCCGGAAGGGTCAGCACGACCTGCATGACGTCGTCGCTTAACCGGTTAAGTGCCTGTACGCGTGCATTGAAGCTCTGCACGGGGATCGCATCGCTCGATTCAAGAGAGCGCACATCCACATCGACCCGCACATCCTCCAGTGCGGTGGCGCAGCACAGAAGCGTCTGGCCGCGCGCTCGCATCGCCTCGCTCAGCACCGCAGTCTGGAATTCGCCGTGGTCCACACGACCCGTTGAGATGTTGGCGATACACACGCCGCATCCGCCATTGCGGCAGTCAAAAGGCAGGTACAGGCCAGCGCGCAGTCCGGCATCGAGCAGGGTTTCACCGGGCCGGGCACTGATCCTGTGCGCGCCCGGGTGGAACTCAAGCTCGAACTCCCTGCGGACATCCTGCCGCCGTCGGGGCACCCACGGCAGGACAACCAGCAAGCCAGTCAATCCGACGGCCAGCAACCACGTCTGCCATGCGGGTAGTTGGTGCATCAAGGGCATGAAACCCAGATAGAACCAGTCAAGCGCGACGACAGTGACTGCCGTACTGAGGTCGGCTGCCCCGCCTTGACTCCGGGCCGGCATCAACACCGCCAGCACGAGCATCACACCACACAGCCCGAGGGCGATGAAGCGCGGCGGCACCGTATTCGCCTTGGGTACCTGCTGCACGTGCACCCACATCAACAGCAGGGTAAGCAGCGGACCACCGATGTGGATGAACGCCAACAGCGAGAAGAAGCGATCATCGACGCTTTCCGGATAGAGGAAATTGCGGGCGAGGCCCCCGCCGATGCCGGGCAGCCAGTCCAGCCACTCGAAGGTCGCCAGAGTGACGAATTGCGCAAGACGGTCCCAGGGCAGCATGTAACCGTTGATACCGCAGGCATAGACAAACCAGATCAGCGCGACGCCCGACACCCACGCGAACCAGCGATACCCGCGCATGTGGTCGAACGCGAAGTGGCGCAGCAAATGCAGCGCCATGATCAGGACCAAGGCATCGGAGGCATACCGATGCACGCTGCGCATGACGCCACCCAAGTACCACTGGTGCGTTGTGAGCCACTCCACCGAGGTGTAGGCACCGGTCACGCTGGTGTCGAAAAAGACGTAAAGGTAAAGACCGCTGATGCAAATCAGCCAGAACAGAAAGAACGCGCTGCTGCCCAGATGATAGAGGGGGTTGATGCGATCACCGAAAACCCGATTGAACAGGCCTTCGGCATGCATGAAGCACCATCGCAGCAGGGACTGAAGAGACTTGATCATGCCGTCGGCGCGAGTGGGCAGGGCGGCTTCCGGACTGCCCTGATCACCACCACCACGAACAGCAAGCCGCCGATGATCGCGATCAGCCCGCCGGCACCCATCAGTGCCATGCCGGCGACTTCCGGCGCACTTCGCAGTACCTGCTCGGTGCCGGCGATCTTGCGCTGAATGCCGTATCCGCCGGACCACACCAGTCCGGCGATATGCATCAACTGACCCAGACCGTAGAGCAGTGGCTGCCAACGAGCCAAGCGTCCGGTTGGCGCTGTATAACCGAGCTTGGGCAAGAGCAGATAGACAACGCCCATCAGCGCAAGAGTGACTCCCACGATCGAGCCGTGATAGTGCGCAGGAATCGTGACATTGCTGCCCTGGATGAAGATCCCGACCAGGCCACCCACTGCAAACAGCAGGATTGAAGCCACCAGTGCGCCGAGCAAAGGCCTTCCCGCTTCCGGAGTCGGGCTGGTGCGTCGCCACAGCCCCATCGCGCTGGCCAGCGCGATCGGAACGATAGCGAGCCCGCCTCCCAGACGCATGGCCCACGTATGAATATCCCGATGCTCCACCGAGGTGACGTCATGCACCAGGTAGGCGTAAGGCGTCGCGAAGACACCGATCAATCCCAAGGCCAACATGCCCCGGACGACGCGAGGACTCATTGGAATGCGTGCCCCGGCGGCGCTGGCCAACCACAACCAGGACACCAGCATGAGTAGCGTCCACACATACTGCTGGGCGTGACCACCGCCCCAGAAAAGGATTTCGTAATACGCCTTGCCATCCAGCTCGCGCGGTACCAGAACCAGCGACTGGGCAAATGCGAGCACGGCGACGGCCGCAGCGATTGCCGCGGCGACCAGGCCGAATTGCAGTGACTTTGATCCGTCCGACAGCGGGCCCTGCCCGGGCAGCGCGCCCAGACCGGCCCAAAGCCTCCAGCCGATCAACACGCTGCTGCCCAGCCCGAACACTCCGAGACCGGCAAGGAATGCAAAGCCATCCAGCACCGGAACGTAGTTGGCCATGATGGGCTCGGCCTTGCCTGCAAATGCCGCCAGCGACATCAACAGCGCTCCTGCGCCACATAACAGCAACGCAAACCATGCCGCGCCCAGTGCACGCCTGGGGCCGCAGCTGGTCCAGAGCAGTCCCGCAACGGCAACGAACCAGACCAGCACCGAGAGATCCACGTGCACGACCAGGGCCACCCGAAAGAAATTCTCCACCGGCAACCACTGGTTCAGATAAGGCGCCCTGGACAGCACCAGCAGCAGCGAGAAAATGCCCGAGCCAATCAGGGCGAGCACGCCAAGTCCCAGCCAACAGCGCGCCAACAGTCTGTTTGATCCGGCGGATACCTCGAGCGCGTAGCGATGGCCAGAGTCGCGCTCCAGCACTCTGTCAAGGCTGCTTGCGGCGGAGTTCGCGTGGTGACTCATCGCAGCACGACCTGGCCGGTTGTGGCATCAAAATCCACCACGACGATCTGCGCAGGACGCAGGCTCAGAACGGATTCCAGCACGTAGTCGAATCCCTGCTCGCGAGGACTGTCGCGCAAGCGCACCGCGATCTGATAGCGGCCCGCCTTGAGCGGAATGCGCCGATAAAACGAGGCGGCGCCGTCACTGGACAACCCGGTAGATTGAGCAGACTCGGAAAGCAGCGTTTCTCCATCGATGTCGATCTCGAGGCGCAGCGGTGCGCGCTCTCGCGGGCAGCGCGTGACTGCGCGCATGTTGGGCGGCAGCCGGGCCAACTCCTCGGCACCAATTTCCTCGCAAGGCTGCAGGCGTTTGCCCAGATGGCTGACGCTCACCGTGAGTTGACCCTGATCTGGCGCTAGTGCGGTGAACGCCGGCCAGCCACTGAACAGAGCAATGACTCCTCCGAACACAGCGTACAAGGCTGCCTGACCCAATGCGCTGGCGATCCGAGAAGGCTGCATGGGTTCAGGCCTTCGCCTGCACGTCTTGGCCAGCCCTCGGTCTTGACGGTCGCCTGCGATTACGCCATTCGGAGATCGCAAACCACAGCATGGCCAGCATGAAGGTCAGCCCGCCGGCGATCTCGATGAACAGCGTGTAGTCGAGTCGATACGCACCGATAACGGGGTCATACACGGAACACAAAATGCGCACTCGGCCAAACAGGTCGGCCCAGCTGCTGGTATCGCTCATCAGCGTGCCAGCGATCAGTTGCTTGAGTGGCTCGCCGAGCGCGTCGGCGGCAAAGCCATCACCGTAGACCTGACGATAGATATGGCCGCTGGCATCCACCACCGAGATCTGCAGCGTGTGCTCGTAGCCCATCGGCGTAGCTGCAAAAGAAAAGCCGAAGTCACGCGCGAGCGCTGCGACATCGTCAGCGCGTGGACTCAGGAAATACCAGTTGCTCGCATCGGCGCGCAGACGTGCCGCAAACGCTCGCATCGACAGCGGCGAATCGGTCGGCACATCGAATCCGATGCTCACTACATTGAACTGGTCGGCGCCGAAACGATCCGACAGCCCGCTGATTGCCCCACGCAGTGCATGCGAACTGGTGGGGCATACCTCGAAGCAACCGGTGTAAATGAAGTTCACCAACAATGGCTTGCCGCGAAACTGTTCGAGTGCAATCGGGCGGCCATCGCGCTCGGCCATGACGTAGTTGCCGGTGGGCTCGCCAATGACCGCACGGCTGGTGGCCATCGCAGCCCATTGGTCGAGCGACATGCTCGCCTGGCGGGCGGCATCCTGCGCGGGCGCCGTCGGGGCGCTCACCACCGTCATCGCCACGGCGTTCTGCAGCACTGCACACAGCAGCAGCCAGCAGGTCAAAGCACAGCGTGCGCGTGCCCATCGCAAGGGTGGGTGTGTACCGCGCGCCATGCCGGTCAACCTAGATTCCGCAGTTGACCGCTCTCCGCTTCGCCCAACGAATTGATATGTTAGAGATTTACCAGCCTTTCCGACCACGCCCGAAAGGTGAGGGCCGCTACGCACCCGATAGCACGCCTGACCGGCCGCCTGGCTGCGTTGCTTCTCCTTGCAGGTGGCCAACCTGCGCGTCGTCGCGCCTTGCCAGTCAACCGGCCAGGCGCACTCTCGGGCACGTCCAACTGCGGAATCTAGGTTCATCGCAGCAACGTGTCGACGCAGGCGCCAATCAGAAGCAGGCTCAGTTGCAGCAGCGACGCCAGGAAACAGGAGATCGCCGTGTGCCGATCCGGCCTGCGACTGAGAGCCAGTGCCTTGGCCAGGAAGTACAGCCCACCGACGGCCGCGCTCACGAAGTAAATCGGCCCGGCACCGACCAGCACCGGCAGACCGGATGCAATCACCAGCAACACGGTCGAGAACAGTACGACGCGTGCAGACCGACGTACGCCCATCACCACCGGCAGCATCGGAATACCGGCAGAGCGATATTCGCGATGGTATGCGATGGCCAGACTCCAGAAATGCGGCGGCGTCCAGAGGAACAGGATGAGGGCCAGGATGGCGCCTTGGGCGCCAATCTCCGGCTGTACCGCTGCGGCTCCCGCCAGGACTGCACAGCTGCCCGCAAGTCCGCCCACCACGATGTTCCAGGCCGAGCGCCGCTTCAGCACGACCGTGTAGACGATGGCGTAGATGAAGGCTCCGAGAAACACGAACAGCGCGGAAACCCAGTTCAATACCCAGGCAGCTGTACCGACGGCTGCAACCAGCATGCCGGCCATAAGCCAGAGCCATCCCGATGAGGCCCGCAGGCGGCCGCTGGCGAACGCCCGCTCGCGGGTGCGCAGCATGTGTCGATCCGAGTCGCGCTCGAAGTACTGATTGAAGGCCCCGGCGCTGCCCGAGGCGACAAGCGTCGACAAGGCCAGTACCACCAGCTCGATCCACCCGGGTCGCGGACCCGGCGTCACCAGCATGCCCACGATGGCCGTGAGCATGATCAGGCTGCCAATGCGCAGTTTGAACAGACTGAGGACCATCCGTACCTGCACCGGCAGGCTGACTTGAATGGCTGAAGCTGCGGTATTCATCAGCATTGCTCCTCAGCTGGGCAGACACCCCGCACCGTCGGCTGCTTCAGCAAACGACTACGACGCACCATTGCAGCAAACGCGAAACATCAGCTCAGGCCCCACAGGGTCGAGAGGTACTTCCAGTTGACGAAGTAGTAAAGAATGAACGAGACCAGAAAGATCATCGCCAGCACGAAGGTGCCTGGAGCAGCGAAGCCCAGTGATCCATAGCTTTGCACTGCGATGTTCGGTGCAGTCGGTGGCACGGGTGTCGGCGAGCTGCTGGCTTGTCCCGGCTCCAGCTTCTTGCCCCACAGCAGCGAGCCAACGGTGATGTAGATGTAGATCGCACCACCGATGATCGATGCGATGCCGGCGACACCCACCATGCCCATCATCAGGTAGGCAGCGCCCGGCCACTCATAGGCCATCGCCGCACCACTGAATGCCATATCCCAGTGGCGCCTGGAAACGCCGAGCGTGCCGGCACCCATCATCACCAGGCAGAAAAAGTACATCGACAGCCCGAACAGGTAGGGCTGCCACCTGGCCAGCCCGGGATTGATCATCTCGCGCTTGAACAGCACGGGAATCAGGAAATAGGTCAGCGCCATGAACGACAGCGTGGTGCCGATCACCACGGTGGCGTGAAAATGACCTGGCACGTAGATCGTGTTGTGGATGATCATGTTCAACTGCTCGGTACCCATCATCACGCCCGAGATGCCGCCGAGGAAGCCGAAGCCGATGATGGAAATGAACACCGCAGAAAACACCGGGTTGCCCCAGGGTGCCTTGCGCAGCCACTCGAACAGACCCTTGTTGTAGCCGCGTTGCCGCTGGGCAACCTCCATTGCACCCGGGATGGTGAGCCCGTGGATCATCGAGGCCAGCACGGCGAAATACATGAAGTAGCTGGTGTTGACCACTTTCCACTCGGTGGAGACGCCAGGATCTGCGAGGAGGTGGTGGGCGCTGGCGAGCTGCAGGAACAGGATGTACAGCAGGAAGGCGCCACGACTTACGCGTTCCGACATGGGGCGCGCGCCGAATACTATGGCCGCGACGGCGTACCAGATCGAAATGTGCACCGCCACATTGATCTGCTGCGAGGAATGTCCGAAAGCCCACCAGATCGTGCGATAGATCAGTGGATCAACCCTGTCGATCACGCCGATTGAAAGCAGATACGTGGGCACCAGGATGATCGCGCCCGAGACGATGGTAAACACCGCGATGATGCATGCGGTGATGGCACCAAAGGTCACCAGCGGCACCGATCCCTGATAGGTTTTCTCCTGCTTGGCGATCACCAGCGTGCCAAGAAAGATGAAGCAGGCGATCAAGGCACCGACCGCGAACAGGATCAGTCCAAGATAGAACGACGGCGCCGCCATCATCGGAACGTAGGAGGTCATCATGACGCTGGATGCGCCCTGGTAGACCGCGTAGTTGTTCATCACCGCACCCACGATCATGAGCACGAAAGCCGCCCAGGCCAGGCGTGGCGTCGCCAGTCGACAGCGCAGCAGGGTCGAGGAGCAGAAGTAGAGCACCGCCATCTCGAAGAAGATGATCCAGAAGATCAGCATGTCGATGCCATGTGCGGTCAGCACCTGGTAAAACGTGTCGGCCTCAAGCCAGTGCACGGCTGGCCAACGCGTCAGTACGACTCCAACGGCGAGAATGCCGCCAAGCAGCAGGAACAGCACTGCGGCGACGGCATTGGCCATCATCAGCCTTTCTGCTTGGGTCTCGAATTGCAGGCCCGAACGTGGGCAGATCCGGTAGGTGGTTGCATGCGACATGACTAGCGCCCCTTATTTGACGTAGATGCGACCGACCATCATGTGATGGCCGATACCGCAGTACTCGTTGCAGACCACGGAGTAGGTTCCCGCTTGGTTGGGCGTCACCGTCAAGACATGCTCATAGCCCGGCACAACCTGGATGTTGATGTTGGCGGGCTGCAGCGAGAAGCCGTGGTTGTAGTCCATCGAGGTCAGATGCAGGCGGTAGCTCTGGTCTTTCTCGAGCTCGAGAATCGGCCAGAAATTCCATAAGCGCGCGATCAGGTAGACGTCACTACCCGGCGGCGGGGCAACGACCGGAACCTGCATATCGGTCTCGGTACGCACCGTATACTCGTCGACCATTTGCTGGGTCTTCGCGGCAAATGCTTCAGGCGTCGTGCGATAGGTCTCGGTCGAGAGGTTCTGTTTGCCGTAGACATGCCAGAGCACCATCATCGCGAACATGATCATGCACCAGACGAAGGCGATGGCGATCCATGTCCCTTCAACACGATCCAACGGGTGCTTCCACCAGAGTCTGTCGGCAGGAGGCAGTAATGCGGTCATGGTTTTCCCCTAGCGGTGGATCTGTCCAAGCGGGCAGTGAAATGGGTCGTAGGATGGTGTTGACGGAGCGCGTCTGGCGACGGCTTGTATTGCAAGTGCGAGCAGCGCGATCAGTGCGCCCAGTGGCAGGATGCTTGCCATAAGCTCGCATCCGCTCATGAGCCACGAAGCCGTGGCATAGTCGATCCAGCCAGTGTCCAGCGGCCCGGCGGAAAGCATCCAGGGCATGGAATCGGCAGGCGGCATAATCTCGGGCATCGTGCTGGACTCCTGCGTGCTGGCGCCGATCGGCTGCGTTCGCTATGGCGCAAGTGGAATCATGAGGATGTCGATCACGCCCCACAGCGTGTAGACGACCATCGGAATCAGCACCCCGAGAAACAGCAGCAGAAACGGGTTGTCGAGCAGCTTCTGCATGAACGGAATCGGATCCTCGGGATCGTACGGTTGTTGGTTGCTCACGGCATTTCCCCTTGCCTTCTTGGCCTTGCGGCACCGTCGTCGATGAGTGCACACCCCTTCGTGCAACTCGCTTGGCAGCACCGTGATCCGGTGCTTGAAGGCCGTCACAATCGACCTTGCTCAGACCCGACTGCGTATCGCGGATCCGCGTGTAGAGATTTGCTGCTTCTCGGCAGGAACTGTCCTTGACCTGTGTCAACCCGAGGCGAAATTTTGCCCATCGCGATGCGTGGTTTGGCCCCAGCGCTGGCCTGCCTTCGCTAGCATGTCGCGATGCACTGGGGCATGTCGTGAGAGGTCGTCCAGATGTCCATGCGATCGCAAAACGTTGGTTCCGATGAGCGTGCCGTAGGGCGCTGGCTGCTGAGCTGTTGCGTTGTGCTGCTTGCCCTGATCATGCTCGGCGGCGCAACCCGCTTGACCGAGTCAGGTCTTTCAATCGTTGACTGGAAGCCAGTAACGGGCATCGTGCCGCCATGGACTGATGCCGAGTGGGCCGACGAGTTCGAACGCTATCGGGAGAGTCCCCAGTACCGCCTGGTCAATCGAGGCATGTCACTCGATGACTTCAGGATGATCTACGGATTCGAGTACGCCCATCGGCTGCTGGCGCGTCTGCTTGGCCTTGTGTTCGCCTTGCCGCTCCTGTGGTTCTGGTGGCGTGGCCGTTTGCCGGTGGCGACGCAGGGCGCACTGGCAGGCATCCTGCTGCTCGGCGCCTTGCAGGGCTATATGGGCTGGTACATGGTCAAGAGTGGACTGGTCGACATGCCACGCGTCAGCCCATTCCGGCTCGCCGCCCATCTTGGCCTTGCACTGATCATCTACACGTGGATGTTCCGGCTCGGAATTGGTTTGCTGTGGCCAAGGAGCACGCAAATCTCGCCACACGATGCTGCCTTGCGAGGCTTCTGCAAGGGCCTGATGTTGCTTCTCGCAGTGACCATTGTTTACGGCGCATTCGTGGCCGGGCATCGCGCCGGGCATGGCTTCAACACCTTTCCGCTGATGAATGGAAAGTGGGTGCCTGATGGTTTGTGGGCCCTGCAGCCCGGCTGGCGGAACCTGCTGGAGAACAACATCACCCTGCAGTTTGCGCATCGCTGTCTGGCGATTGGCGTGCTTGCATGGGTGTGGTGGGGCTGGGTGAGCATGCGATTCAGGCTCACTGATCGCAGCCAACGTATTGCATTCGATGTGCTGGCCGGAACCAGCCTGTTGCAGGTCGCGCTGGGTATCGCCACCTTGCTCGCGGTCGTACCAGTGAGTCTCGGAACCCTGCATCAGGGCGGCGCGGTGCTGCTGCTGAGCTCGCTGCTGCTGCTGTCGAGCCGCTGCCGTCGACTGCCCCGGGAATGCGTGCTTCAGAGCGAAGCGCGGCCGCCTGCAGCAGGTGTGCAGTATGCATTCACGGATCGAGGTGTTGGCGAAGGGCGGTGAACATGCTGGCCATGCTGGCTGGTTCGTGGGGTGCGGGAAGTGCAGCGACAAGCCGTCCCTGCGGATCGATGACAAACACCGAGGTGGTGTGTTCGAACTGGGTTCGTCCGCGGTCGTCCACGACGCGCTCGTAGTGCGCGGACATGCTGCGTGCCAACTTGGAGATTTCACTTTCAGGCCCGCTTAGCCCCAGGAAGGCCGGGTCGAAAAAGGCCAGATAGCTCAGCGTTGCCGCGGGACTGTCGTGGGCCGGGTCGACCGTGACGAAGACAAACTGGTACTGATCGGCAGCCGGGTTTTCGCTGATCAGCAGGTGACGAAACGCTCGCATTCTCTCCAGCGTGGTTGGGCAGACGTCCGGACACTGGAGGAACCCAAAAAACACAAAACTCCATGTGCCGGAGAACGACGCTGGCGCAAATGGCTTTCCGTGTTGGGTCTGCAGCTGAAAGGGCCCAATCGGATGCGCTGCGGGCCAGATAATGCCTTCGATCTCTTGTGGCGGGGCTCTCCAACTGGGGTGGCTGAGGCGCACCGTCCACGCAAACAGGACGACCAACAGCACGCTGAATGCGGCAACGATGTTGAGGATCAGGGCGAGGCGGTGCGACTTTTTTTGCGACATGGCAGTTCCCCGGATCGAGCGCAGTGGCAACCCGCAGGCCACCATCGCTGCGGCAGTGATGCGCTGCCTTGATCTGGGTCAGGTGCGCGGCCGCCGAGGCGGCGCGAGCCTGCTTGAGTCGAGCCCACTTGCTGCGCAGCAAAAGCCCTTGATGTCCATCAAGGACAGATCCACCAGACGCCGGCAGAATCACGACCAGCAATCCAAACCCCGCCCACAGGTCGTCCGGTCGATGGAGCTTGCCAACACGCTTCCCCACCTCAACGCGGTACTCAACTGCACCGCTGCATGGCTGCTGGTGGTTGGAAGGATGCGCATTGCGCGCGGCGACGTCGAAGCGCATCGCCGTGCCATGATCGCAGCCTTGGCCGTGTCCGCATTGTTCCTGGTCTCGTACCTCGCCTACCACGCGACTTCGCCGATCTATCTCTTCCGCGGGCAGGGCGGCATCAGATATTTCTACTACGCCCTGCTGATCAGCCACGTCGTGCTGGCTGCCTTGTCATTGCCGCTGATCCTGGCGACCGCCTGGCTGGGTTTTCAGCGCAGGATTCCCTCGCATCCGCGGCTGGCTCGCTGGAGTTTTCCGATCTGGATGTACGTGTCGTTGTCCGGCGTATTGGTCTACCTGATGTTGTATCAGTTCAATCCCTGATCGCGGGTCTTCTCCGGGCCGGAAGACAACGCGTTGTTCGGTCAGCGCTTGACCCCGATCAAGGACAGGGGAGGCTCGAGCCGCCAGCATCGCGTCGTTCCGCAGCGGAAGTCACCCATGCAGCTCGTTTGTCCGGCCGGCAATCTGCCGTCCTTCAAGGCGGCCATCGACAACGGCGCCGATGCGATCTATGTCGGTTTCCGCGACCAGACCAATGCGCGCGCCTTTGCTGGCCTGAACTTCAATGAGGCCGAACTGCGTGAGGCGCGCAGCTATGCCAACGGGCGCGACCGCAAGCTCTACATCGCGCTCAACACCTATCCCGAAGCCGGGCGTCTGGCGCAGTGGTACGACGCGGTGGATCGCGCTGCCGAACTCGGTGCCGACGCCATCATCGCGGCCGAGCCGGCGGTGCTCGACTATGCCGCGCAGCGCCATCCCACTCTGGCTAGGCATCTTTCGGTGCAGGGCTCTGCCACCACACCGGCGGCGCTGCGCTGGTATTCCGAACGTTTTGCCGTCACGCGCGCGGTGCTGCCGCGGGTGCTGGCCATCGCCCAGGTCGAGAGCCTGTGCGAAGCATCGCCGGTACCGCTGGAGGTGTTCGCCTTCGGCAGCCTCTGCATCATGGTTGAAGGCCGCTGCCAGCTTTCAAGTTACGTCACCGGCGCCTCCCCCAACCGTCACGGCGTGTGCTCCCCCGCTCGCTTCGTGCGCTGGGAGGAGGCGCCGGGCGGCGTTCGCAGCGTGCGCCTCAACGGCCTGCTGATCGACCGGTTCGGCGAGCAGGAGGCAGCCGGCTATCCGACCGTTTGCAAGGGCCGCTACGCGGTCGGTCAGGACGTCTTTCATGCGCTGGAGGAACCAACCAGCCTGAATACCCTTGGCCTGCTGCCGCGCCTCATCACTGCCGGGGTGGTGGCGTTCAAGATCGAAGGCAGGCAGCGTGGTGTCGCCTACGTTTCGCAGGTGACGCGAGTCTGGCGCGAGGCACTTGATCGCTACGCCGCCGATCCAGATCGCTGGCTGCCACTGGCTGACTGGCAGAGCACCCTGGCCTCGCAGTCGGAAGGCCGCCAGACCACCCTCGGCCCTTACCACCG
This sequence comes from Lysobacterales bacterium, assembly GCA_038257155.1. Classification (GTDB taxonomy): domain Bacteria; phylum Pseudomonadota; class Gammaproteobacteria; order Xanthomonadales; family Xanthomonadaceae; genus JANJTY01. Next base: position 114,778 of record JBBSJP010000007.1, read on the forward strand.
CGAATGGCATTGACTCCGATGCGGCTTAGCCTGGCTCCGATTCCCTATTTCTGGCCGCGCCAGCAGGTTCTGGCCTTCTATCGAGAGGCTGCCCGCTGGCCGGTGGACTGCTTCTATCTGGGCGAGACGGTCTGCAGCAAGCGGCGCGAACTGCGCGCGCGCGACTGGCTGGCGCTGGCCGATGAACTGGCCGCGGTGGGCAAGGAAGTCGTTCTGTCCTCGCTTGCCCTGATCGAAGCCGAGTCGGAGCTCTCCGCGTTGCGCAGCCTGATAGAAAACGGCCGCCACCGGATCGAAGCCAACGACATCTCGGCCGTGCAGCTGTGTCGCGAGCGCGAGCTGCCCTTTGTCGGCGGCGCCTGCCTCAATGTCTACAACCAGCGCACCCTGGCCATGCTGGTCAGCGACGGCATGCAGCGCTGGGTGCCCTGCGTGGAGATGGGAAAGGCGCTGCTGGCCGAACTGCTGGAGGCCGCGCGCGAAGCCGACATTGCCCTGCCCGAACTGGAGCTTCCGGTGTGGGGCCGGTTGCCCCTGTCCTGGTCGGCACGTTGCTTCACGGCTCGCGCCTTCGACATCGACAAGGACCACTGCGGCTTCCGCTGCATCGAGCACCCCGACGGTTTGCCACTGGCAACACGCGACGGCCAGCCGTTCCTGCGCATCAACGGCATCCAGGTGCAGGGTGACGAGGTCTGCGACCTCGGCCCGGAGCTGCCCGAACTGGTTGAACTGGGCGTGGACATGCTGCGCATCACCCCGCAAGCCGAAGGCTGCGAGGCGGTGGTGAAGCGATTTCGCAAGTCGATCGACAGCGGCACCGTGCCGCTGCGGGTCGGCGCGGTCAACGGGTATTGGCGCGGCGATCCGGGCAAGCCTGGTCTTCCCGCAGGCTGAAACGGCTGCGACCGAAGGGCAGTGCATCTGATCTAGCCGGGCTGTGCCCGCGCAATTCGAGCGACGCAGCCGCTGCGATCAGGGTGATCCTGGCTCCTCGAAGCCGTCGCGAAACAACAGGTCGCCCAGTATCAGCACTTCGTTGACCATGGCAATCGGTGCGCCGCGCCCAGTCTGTTGCCAGAGTGAATGCAGGGTTTCGCCCCAGAGGTCGGTGTTGTTGCCGTCGCGCAGGGCTTCGATGTAATGGCGTGGCGTGGATTGGTAGTAAAGCGTCGCGCGGATGCGTTCGGTTCCCGGCGGTAGGGCGTGGCGTTGCTCGTGCCAGTACTGGCCATCAGCGTACTCAATGCCTACCACCGGTGCGCCGCCGGCTTCAAAGGCGGCAATGCTGAATCCGCGCGGCGGAATGCGCGTGTCCTTCCAGATAGTGTCGGCCAGGGCCATGCGGGTGGTCGGGCCAGGTGTCAAGCCGGTTGCAGCGGCGGCGTCCTCGCTCAGCGCCACGTGCATTTCGTACACGACGGTGTTGGCCTCGTCGAGGTGGGCCTCGACTGCGTCATAGTGGCCCACTTCCGCCAGCAGCCCGCCGGCGGCATCGAGGAAACGCAGGTTCAGCCATACCCGGCGGCCTTCAATGTGTCCGGTGGGCAGCTTGTGGCCTGATTCGTTGGTGACGCGGGCCACCAGTTCGTCGCCGTCGCGCAGCAGGTCCACGCTGGCGGCCCGCTGCAGCATGGCAAGGGCCTTGATGCGTCCGGCGGCAATGGCATTTTGGTCCACGCTTGGGTCGTTCGCGGTGTAAGCCGCGATCAGGTCGAGCGATGGCACGGCCGCGCCGGCGAAGTCGTGCAGTGCGAGGTCGTTGCGCGTGCCGCCGAACACGCAGCCCTTGCCCACCACCGTCGGCATGTGACAGTCCTGGCAGGTGGACACGATCGGGCCGCGGTTGCCGCCGAATCGCCCGCCCATGTCGACGCCACCTGCCGCGAAGCTGGACAGCTTCCATTCGGTGTAGGTGCGCTCAAGCGGAAACTGGGTCCAGGGGTCGTGGTCTGGTGACTCGACATCCAGCAGGTTGTAGCGGTAGCGGCCATCTGCAAGGCGCGACACTGCCACGTTGCCCACGTCGTGACAGGTCCCGCAGAGCGCTGATTCCCGGTGGTAGGGCGATGGCAGTGCTTCGTGCGGGGCATTGGTGACGTCGTAGGGGCCGCGTCGGCGGCCTTGCGGGTCAAGCACGAACATTGCGTTGGCCGCGTAGTTGGGCACCTCGCTCAGCGCCGCGAGGATGGACTCGTCCTCGGGCGGGCTGATGCCGGGCTTGTAGTCGGGATCGACCATGCTGTGACAGAAATGGCAGCCAACACCTTCGCGGTCGCGCTGGCTGAGGCTGGCACCGCTGGCATCATTGACGTTCCCGGAGACCACCGAGGCAGGCACATGGCAGCGAAGGCAGAAGCTGCCCACATTGGCCACGTCTTGGTTGGCGTTGGTCATCTGGGCGAAAAACAGCGGGTCGCGTCCGCCCAGGGCCATCAGGCTGCCGGCCCAGGTGGCATAAGGTTCGACCACCGCATCGTAGTTGCCGTGACAAGTCCGGCACACGCTGGCCTCGAGCAATGCGGAGGAAGGCATATCGCCGACCTGAGTGCCCGGCACATGAAAATCCTGTGGCGTCATCGGGACTTGTGCGCACAGCGTAGATGCGGCCAGCAGTGCGACCATGGCCAGAAGCAACACCCTTGGTGAGCAACAAACGCCCCGGTAGAATTCGTGCGGAGTCGTCCTGATCGGCGAGGACATCTCTACGCGCTGCTGCGCTTGTGTGCTCTGCAGGCTTTGTGCATCGCAACTCAACCGCTCCACGCCGAGCGCGCGGGTCTGACTGATTCTTGCAGCTTGCATGTGTCGGGACCCTTGCCAGTGGTGATGCTTGTTGGATGCTGCCCCGGCATCCAGCCGAATGGCATTGACGGAGGTCAAGGCCAGGTGTGTTTTCCCCTCTGTGCGACGCGAAAACCAAGCGGGGCGCGTACCAGCAGGGTCGCAACGCTGCGGGTGAATCCCAGCAGCACGGGTTACTCCATGTTCCTCCTGACGGGCAGGATTGCGGCGGGTCCTACGTGCACGCCGTTTGGTCTCAAGGGTTCAACCACGACCAGTGTTCTGGCTCCACCGCCTTCGGCCCGCGTGAGGATGCGAGAGCAGTCAAGGCGGTTCAAAGCGCTTTGAACCTTTGGAAGTCAATGAACCTCGTGCAAGCCGGGCTGCCTCCGCTTGGCCGGTGCCGTGGAACCCGCTAGGCTTCCGTCCCCGATCCCGGCCAGACCCGAACACACATGTCAGAACTTCGCCTCCCTGCCGAATCCAAGTACGAGGCCGAGCTCAAGGCGCTGGAAGCCGCGGACCAGGGCCCCAAGCCGCCAAGGTGGCGGCTGAGTCCCAAAGCGGTTCAAACGTACATTCTGGGAAGCGACAAGCCGGTCGGCGGCGTGGAAATAACCGCCAAATACATCGGCGATCGCGCACTGATCCAGGTCGCGATCGCAACGCTTGCCTCGGATCGCGCGCTGATGCTCGCAGGCGAGCCTGGCACGGCGAAGAGCTGGCTCAGCGAACACCTGACGGCGGCGATCTCCGGCAACTCCCTGCTTACGGTGCAGGGCACCGCAGGCACGAGTGAAGAACACCTGAAGTACGGCTGGAACTATGCCTTGCTGCTGGCCGAGGGCCCGAGTCAGAAGGCCCTGGTTCCCTCCCCCATCCTGCGAGCAATGAGAACCGGGCAGATTGCCCGCGTCGAGGAGATCACGCGCACGAGCCCGGAAGTGCAGGACGCGCTCATTTCGATCCTCAGCGAGAAGCAGGTCGCGATTCCCGAGCTCAATGAAACCGTTCACGCCGAGCGCGGGTTCAGCATCATTGCCACGGCCAACACGCGCGACCGCGGCGTCAACGAGATGAGCGCAGCGCTCAAGCGGCGCTTCAATTTTGTCATCGTGCCGGTGGTTGATGACCTTGAGCAGGAAATTCGCATCGTGCAGAAGCGCGAGGCCGAGTTGCGCAGTGATTATCAGGTTGGCGTCGCTGCGCCGGACGAGCTCGCACGCATGCTGGTCACGCTGTTCCAGGAGCTGCGCCGTGGCGCAACCGCAGACGGCAAGACCAAGGTGAAGTCGCCGCAAGGTGTGCTGTCGACCGCCGAAGCCATCAGTGTGCTGTTCAATGGCGGCATCCTTGCCCAGAGTTTCGGCTCGGGCGAGGTGACGGGCGACGAAATCGCGCGCTCGCTGACCGGCGCGCTGGCGAAGGAAGGTCGCGACGACCTGAAGGTACTCAAGGAGTACGTCGAGACTGTCGCGAAAACACGCACCGGCCCGTGGAAGTCGTTCTACCAGGCTGCGAAGAAGAGTCTGCCGGCATAAGGCTGCGAATCTGACGTGGCCTTCGACGGCGTTCACCTGTTTCCGGTGCGGCATCACTCACCGCGCGCTTCGCGTGCGCTGATGTCGCTGCTTGAGACCGTTCGTCCGACGCGCGTGCTGGTCGAGGCCCCGGCCGATGCCGAAGCGCTGTTGCCGCTTCTCACCGACCCCGATAGCGCGCCGCCGATTGCCATCCTCGGTTATTGCACCGACGGCGAACCGCAGAGCGCGATGTGGCCCTTCGCCAGTTACTCACCCGAGTTCGTCGCGCTGAGCTGGGCGCGTGTGGAAGGGGTGCAGGCACGGCTGATCGACTGGCCAACCGGCGTCGCACTGGCAGCCGATCGCGAAGATTGCACGGCCGCTGCGGCACGCTCCGATGATCAGGAAGCTTGCGCGGCCAGCGCGAACGAGGATCCGGACGACCTGCCCCTTGACGGGCGACAGACGCTCGCGGAGCGCTTCGGCGCACGCAGCTTCGAGGAATTCTGGGAAGCCTGGTTCGAAGCGCCCGAGTACACGCCCTCGCGTTTCAGTGAAGCGATTGATGCGTTTGCCGAACACCTCGCCGATACAGCAACCCGCATCGACCATCGCACCGCGCAGCGTGACGCCTTCATGGCGCGCGCAATCCAGGCCGAGATTGACGCGGGCACGGCACCGGAACGCATCGTGGTGGTGCTTGGGGCAGCGCACGTTGCGGCGCTGCGCCGAGGCCGCTTCGACCTCGCGCTCAATGACAGCGCGCCGGCCGCATTGCCCAGCGCGATCGCTCTCGTGCCCTACAGCTATCCGCGGCTTTCCGAGCAAAGCGGGTACGGCGCGGGCAATCGCGCGCCGTTTTTCTACGAGCGCGCGCATCAGGCCGGCGTCGACTTCACCCGTGCGACGCTCGAGGCGTTGCTCGCTTTCGCGGAGGACTTGCGCCTGCGTGGCTTCGCAGTCTCGCTGGCCGACAGCATCGAGGCCTACCGGCTTGCGCTCGCGCTTGCCGCCATGCGGGGCAAGAGCGCTCCGGGCCTCGACGAACTCAAGGATGCCGCGCAAGCCATTCTGACGCGCGGCGAGCGCGCCCCGGTTGATGCGTTCCTGGTTCCACAGCTCATCGGCAAGCGTATCGGGCGACTCGCGAAGTCTGCCGGCCGCAATACGCTGCAGCAGGAGTTCTGGGACGCTATCGACCATTTCAGACTGCCACGTGTCGATGAGCCTGAAGTCGTCAGCCTGCGCCTGACCGATCCGACCCAGGCGGCCGCCAGTGTGTTCCTGCACCGCCTGCGCGTTGCCGAGGTGCCGTACGCCGTGTTTCTGGGCTCGCAGCAGGTCAGTACGCGCGCCCGTGCCGGAACCGAGGAAGCCGGTGCGTTCGGTGCACTGAGTCGCGTGCGCGAGCACTGGGAAACGCAATGGACACCCGCCACCGACCTCGCGCTGATCGAACGCATCGTGTTCGGCGAGCGGCTGGTGCAGGTGTGCGAACGGCGGGTCGGGCTTGCGCTCGACAGCGTTACCCGCGCCGGCGACGCGAGCCGGCTGCTGGTTGACGCCGTCTTGACCGAGGCGACCGAAGGCACCGCGCGTGCACTCGACGCACTTGAGCGCAGCAGCGCACTGGACGAGGATCTCGACTCCCTGGCGACCGCGGCACGCACGCTCGCCGGGCTTGAGGCCTATGGCACGTCGCGACCGGCGCTGGCACAGGCCGCAGGCACGGTCGAACGCCTTCTGCTCTCGACCTACACGCGCGCACTGTTGCGCGTCGACGTCGCATGCCGCGGCGACGCCGAGGCTACAGGATCTGCGCGCAACGCCCTGCGCACGCTGCACGAACTCGCACTTTCGTCGGCTCGTCTCGACCGTGAGGCCTGGTTTGAGGCCGCCGAGCGGCTGATCGAGGACGACGGCATCGAGCCAACTGCGGCCGGTGTCGCGACGGCATTGCTGCATCTTGCGCGCGCACTGGACGATGCGCGGCTGGTGACCCTGCTTGAACGGCGCGTCGGCGATATCGTGGAGCCCTCGCATGCGGCGGCGTTCCTGCAAGGATTCCTGGAGGTGAATGCGCTGGTTCTGGTGAAGAACCGGGCCATCGTCGCGGCGCTGGATAGCTTCATGGGCGCCCTGTCTCCGGAGCAGTTCCGCGCAGCACTGCCGGCGTTGCGCCGTGCGCTGTCGGTGCTTGGGGCCAGCGAGCGGCGCTTTCTGGTTGAGAACCTGCTTGCGCTGCGTGGCGGCGCGCAGCCCGATGCCAAGGCTGCGCTCAACGCTCCTGACAAGCAGTCTCTTGCCGATCTTGGGGGCAGTATCTCGAAGGCGCTTGAGGACCTGGACGATCTGCTGTGACTGATGACGCAACCCAACTACTGCGCTGGCGACTCGCGCTTGGCAGTGAGGCCGAGAAGATTGATCCGCGGATGGGCTTCGGCTCGATCTGCGCCGGCTCGCCAATTGGCCTCGCCGAGGCCTGCGCGATCGAGAGCCTCCAGGACGCCGAGGATCTCGACGAGACGCTCGACTTCGTCTATGGCGGCATGACCCCGCGGGGGCTCACGGCCTACATCCCGAGGTGGCTGGACCGTGTCAGGAAGTTCTTCGACGGCGAAACGATCGCACTGGTACAGAAGGACGCCATCGAGAAGAAGGGCCTGACTCGGCTGCTGTTCGAACCGGAGACCCTGCCCTACCTCGAAAAGAATGTGGACCTTGTCGCCACGTTGTTGAGCGCGCGCGCCATGGTGCCCGACGAAGCCAGGGACATTGCCCGCGCGATCGTTCGCGAAGTCGTCGAGGAACTGCGCAAGAAACTGGAAACCACTGCACGCACTTCGCTGCTCGGCGCGGTGCGGCGCAACTCACGCAGCCCGCTCAAGGTCGCGCGCAACCTCGACTGGAAGCGCACCATCGCGAAGAACCTACACACCTGGGACATCGACAAGCGGCGCCTCGTGCCCGAGCAGTTCCATTTCCTCGCCAACCAGCGACGCCAGCACGAGTGGGATGTCAGCATCCTGGTTGACCAGTCGGGCTCGATGGCGGTCAGCGTGATCTACAGTGCGATCATGGCGGCAATCTTTGCCTCGATCGATGTGCTGAAGACACACCTGGCGTACTTCAATCACGAGGTCGTGGTCGACATGACGCCGATGCTTGCTGATCCCGTCGACATCCTGTTTTCTGCGCAGCTCGGTGGTGCGGAGGATTTCAACCGCGCGATTGCCTTCGCGCAGGAGCACTACATCGAGCGGCCCGAGAAGTCGGTGCTGATCCTGATTACCGACCTCTATCACACCGCCGGCGATACCGAGCAGTTCCTGGCGCGGATGCAGCAGCTTGTCGACTCCAAGGTCAAGGCGATCGTGCTGCTCAAGCTAAGCGACGCCGGCAAGCCAAGCTACGATCATGAGCTGGCCGCGAGACTGACTGCGCTGGGTGTGCATTGCTTCGGCGCGACCCCGAAGCTGCTGATCGACGTGGTGGAGCGAATCATGAAGAACCAACCTTATGACCAGTTGATCGCGGAGCAAGCCAAATGAGCGACGTGCGTTCAGTATCGGTGGCCGAGCTTCGCACCATCATCGCGGATCCGGCGGAGCTTGCGAAAGGCACCCAGATCCACGACAAGGGCGGGCTGAACCATCTCGCGCGCCATGGCGCAAAGCTCTTTGCTGAAGCAGCGGGTAGTGGCTCGGCACCTTACAAGCCGCAGATCGTGTTCGACGAGAAGGGCATCCGGGGTCGCTGCTCCTGCATGGCGGCGCGCTCGCGACCCTTCTGCAAGCACGCGGCAGCGCTGCTTGTTGCATGGGCACGGGATGCAAGCGGCTTCGCCATTTCCGAAGCCCCGGTCGCTCCCGAGCCCTCGCTTGATGGCGGCGCGAAGAAGGCGGCCAAGCCCAAGACCGGCAAGGTCGACGCCAACGCGTTGATGCGCTCGGGTGTCGGCCAGGTGCTGACCCTTGTACGCGAACTGGCATCGGCCGGTGTCAGTGCGATCGCGTGTGAGCGCGCTGCGCAGGTGCGCGCGCTGGCAGAGCAGCTGCGTGCTGAGCGCTTGCGCCGCTTGAGCGCGAGAACCATGGAGCTCGCATCGCTGCTCGACCTTGCCGCGCGCGACTACGGCGCGTTCGATCCAGAACCCTACGCAGAGGCGCTGGGCGACCTGCTGCTGAGCGCCAGGCGCGTCGAAAAGCACCTCGATGGTGAGGCGCTGAAGCCCGAGTATGTCGAAGAGCTGATCGGCCGAAACTGGACCAAGAAGGATCGCGAGGCCCTCAGTGGCCTCGACCTGGTGCAGTACTCCTTCCGCCACAGCGTGACGGCAGACGATTTCATGATCCGCGAAAGTCGTTTCGTTGAACTTAATACCGGTGAGCATTTCAGCGAGAAGCAGATCCTTCCTTCGTTCCTCGCCAAGCGCACCTCGCCCAAGGCGAGCTACGATGGACTCTTGTTGCGCGGCGCTAGCGGCAGCCGCTATCCGGGTTTCGCGCCAGTGCGCCTCGAAGTCGGAGACTGCGGCAAGGTCGAGGAGCTGGATCAGAAGACACTCGATAGAGTCTCGCTGCATGTGACTCCCGGGGTAGGCGCCGCCCTGGCAGCGCTGCAGGAGCGGCGGCGCGATCCATTCGCGCCTGATGCCATTCCGGTGGCGCTGGCGTGCTCATCATTGTTGGCCGAGGCTGGCCGCTTGTTTGTGATCGACAAGGACGGCAGTGCGCTGGCTTTGCCGAAGGACGGCGACACGGAGCTGTTGCTCACCAGTGCCCTTGCCGAGGCGAGCTTGATCGCGGTGTTTGGCGAGATTGCGCTCGACGGCGCACTGCCTAGTCTGTTCCCGTTTGCGGTGCTGCTGCGGCGTCACGGCGAACTGGTGTTGCTTCCGGTCGGCGCTGGCGACGCGGGCGAGTGGCAGATCAAGCAGCGCGCGAAAGCCGTCTCCAGCGGCAAGCGCGAACGCTGGCTGGTGGTGGCACGTGAGCTTGGCGTCGGTGCGGGCGCCTTGATCCTCGGCGAGTTGCGCGAGGAGCTTGCAGAGACTTTCGCCGAGGGACTCGGCTCGCTGGATCGCCGACGCGCAGAATCGTGGGTCGCGCGCCTGAACGAGCTCGGGCTAGCGAAGCCCGCCGCACTCATGGCGGACGTCGCCTCTCGTGGCGATCCGGCCGAGAAGCTCGACGATGCCGTAAAGCTGCACCAGGTGTTTTCCATCGGACTGGCGCGACTGGCGTCGGCGCGTGCGGTTGCCGTCGACGGACTGACGCCCTCTCCGCTACATCCGGCGATCCACGTTCAGGCGCCCGAGGGACACTGGAGCCCCGCGGAACTGCCGGGCATGCTGCACGGCGGACGACTCGATCGGCACCAGCGCGCCGTGGTAATCGCTCGTTCTCTTGCCAGCTACTCTGAGTCCGAACTCGACCAGCTGGCTGACTCGTTATGGGCCGATGGCAGCGTGACATCGCTGCTTTCCGATGCCTATACCCGTTTTCCACCACTAGCCTATGAGTTGGCCCGCGGCATTCTCACCAGTCAATCGCGTGCGCGAAGCTACAGCACGGAGTCGCAGTGGGCGGTTGGTGCGCGCGTTTCGAAACTGACCGCGCTGAAGGTGCTGGCGCGGCTTGATGATCCCGAATCGCGGCGTCTGCTCGAACGTTGCATCGAGCCCAAGGAGCTCGACCCGGCCCTGCGCGCGACCGCACGCTACTTGCTCAGCGGCGTCACCCCACCACTCGCGCCTACTCAGGTTGAGCCGCTGCATGCCGCGAACCGGGAGGACCGTATTGGCGCGCTCCAGCGTCTGGGTCGCGACGGGGCGATCGCCGCGCTTCCGATCGTGCGCCAGCTCGCAGCGAGCGACCCGAGTCGCGAAGTGCGCTACGCAGCCTGGGCCACCCAGGCACTGTTACTGGATCTCGATGCCGTCGACCTGCTGGTCGAGCGCGTGCGAGCACGTGGACTCAATGACGAGGCAGCGCGTGAAGCAGCATTTGCACTTGGACTTCTGGGTGACGCGCGCGGCATTGCGCCACTGCTGGATGCGTTCGAACAGGCCTGGCGTCCAAGCACCATCGCCGAGAGTCTCTGCACGATTGGCCCGGCGATCCTTCCGGCACTGCTGGATCGCGTTGACGCCAACCCGGATCTCGCCGGCCGCGCAGCGGCGCAGCAGGTGATCACCGGGACGCCGGCCGAGACCACGTTCAACATCGTCTGCGGTCGACTGGTCGATCCGATCGAAGAGGCGGACGTCGAGCGCATGGCCCGTTACATCAAGCTTGCGAGCGGTCTTAAGCCACTCAAGTTGAAACTGGCGGACGAACTTGAAGGACGCGTGGCTGAGCTCGACCCCAAAACCAAGGCGTACAAAGCCGCCAGTGCCGTGATCAAACGGGCCCGGGCCGAGAAGAAGGTCAAGTAGCTGCGGGTTTCAGATTGCCGGACACAAAAAAGCCCGCAAAATCGCGGGCTTGATCGTGGTGGCTATGGGTGGACTCGAACCACCGACCCCAGCATTATGAGTGCTGTGCTCTAACCGGCTGAGCTACATAGCCTTGCGCGAGACGCAACGGGCTTTGGCCGTCGCGAACCGCGCATTTTGCGTTCTTGTTTGGCTAAGGTCAAGTCAAGCGCCTCGGGACTTCGTGGCCGCCGGTTCCAACCGACGCGACAGCTTACAGCGGCTCGCGCAAGCGCCAGTGCGACGCCCATCCAGGCGGAAATCGCGCAGTTTCGCGCTCGCTTGTAGCAGGACCGGGTGCCTGGGCTCGCGCTGCAGAACGACCTGCCGCCTGCCCCCCCAGCTTGTTGAGTTTGTGTGTGCTGTGGCACAGTCTCCTCAGTGAATTCGGAGTCCGTTCCGTGATCGACCCGGACGGTTACCGGCCAAATGTTGGAATCGTACTGATGCGGGACGATGGTTCCGTGTTCTGGGCGAGGCGTGTCAATCGCGATGGTTGGCAGTTTCCGCAGGGCGGAATGAATTCCGACGAGACGCCGCTGGAAGCGATGCAGCGAGAACTGACCGAAGAGACCGGTCTTGCGCCGCACCATGTGGAAGTGCTTGGCGCAACCCCGGGTTGGCTGCGCTATCGCCTGCCGCGGCGCTGCGTGCGCCCTACCCAGCGGCCTGTCTGCATCGGGCAGAAGCAGGTCTGGTTCCTGTTGCGCATGGTCGCCAATGATGGCGAGGTACGCCTGGATGCGTGCGACCGGCCGGAGTTCGATCAGTGGCGCTGGGTGAATTTCTGGTACCCGCTGCAACACGTGGTCAACTTCAAGCGGCGGGTCTATGCCCAGGCGCTTTTGCACCTGGCGCCATTTGCGCAGGCGGCGGCCGGCGCAGCCACCATCCTGGCCGAGGCACCTGAGCCTGGAGACCTGCTGGCGCGCGGTGGCGAGGCACTGCGGCGGCGGGCCTGAGATCGGATCTTGTTTAGCGTTTGACAATCATTCGTATTTAGGATTCAATCGCATCAGGCCCCTCCTCGGCCCGGGAGCGATGCAGATGTATGTCTGTCTTTGTCACGGAATCACCGACCGCCGCATCCGCGAGGCCGCTGATGCGGGCGTGACCAGCATGGCCGAGCTGGCAGCTACCACGGGCTGCAGCACCGCCTGCGGCAGCTGCGGAGAGATCGCCCAGCAATTGCTGGATGAACAACGCAACGCCCGCCGGTTCCCTCTGGCAATGCTTGAGGCAGCCTGAAGCAGCCGCTTGCCGGATTCGACGCGCGCAGGCTCCGCGTTGACCACCCAAGAATTTGCACCCGGATGCTTGCGCAAATGCAGGCGATTGTCGTTTCGTCCTTGGCGGACCGATCGCGCTACCCTTGCCGCTGAACGTTCGCAGGCAGGAGTCCACCCATGAAAGGCGACAGCAAGGTCATCGAGCACCTCAACAGGGTGCTTTACAACGAACTGACCGCGATCAACCAGTACTTCCTCCACGCCAAGATGCTCAAGGACTGGGGCCTGAAGGAACTGGCCGAGCACGAACATCACGAATCCATCGACGAGATGAAGCACGCCGATCAGTTGATCGAGCGGATCCTGTTTCTTGAAGGCCTGCCCAATCTGCAGCAGCTCGGAAAGCTGCTGATTGGCGAAGACCCGAAGGAGATCATGGAGTGCGACCTCAAGCTGGAACTGGCCGCCATTCCCGACCTCAAGGCCGCCATCGCGCACTGTGAGCAGATTGGTGACTACGTGTCGCGCGCGCTGTTTGCTTCGATCCTCGCGTCCGAGGAAGACCATGTCGACTGGATTGAAACCCAGCTCGGACTGATCGCGCGAGTCGGACTGGAACGCTACCTGCAGGGCAAGATCGGAAGCTGACCGCCGACCCGGCGTTAGGCCCGTATGAGCGAGTGCCGTTGTTACAACCCTCCATTCAATTACCGAGACTTTGTCTCGACACCCATCGGCATTGACATGACCAACGGGCGTCACGGCGAAGTCTCGCTAGAAGTCTGCACGCATTGCGGCACAAAGTGGTTGCATTACCTTGTTGAATACGAGGCGTTCACGGCATCAGGTCGCTGGTTCCGTGCGCCCATCCCTGAAGAGGCACTTGCAACACTCATTTCAGACCACGCCGTGGCATTTCTGGAGCAACAACCTTGGTACTTCTTGGGCGGTAGCTATTATCAGTCACGCGGACAACGGGCGTCCGGTGCCGTACGTGCAGATTTGTAGCTACGGGCCCAACCAAGTGTTCAACCGGGCCTGCGGGGGCATGTTGCGTTCAAACCAATCCATCTCGGCCCTTGGCCGGATGGCATTGCGGTAGACGGGGCCTTTGGCCCCGGCTGCAGGTTCTCAGCCCATGAAGCCGCGTAGCGCGGCGGCGACACGGTGATACTCGCGCGCCAGGGCGTCAACCTTGGCGAGGGGTTCCTCCAGCTTGCCGGCCCTGGCACCGTGTTCGATCTCGCGGGACAGGTCGGAAAGACGTTTCGCGCCAAGGTTTGCCCCGGTCGATTTCAGGGTGTGCGAGGCCAGCGCCAGTTCCTCCAGGTCACCAGTGTGGGCGGCTACTTCCAGCTGGATTAGCAAGCGCGGCGCATCTTCCAGAAACACCGCCACCAGCGCTTCGAATTCATCCCCCATCAACTCGCGAAGCTCGCCGGCAATGGTCTTGTCGATAACGTTTCCCGCCTGGGCCGCTTCGGCCGCTGCGGATTTGTCGATGGTGTCGCGCCTCGTCGCAGGTGCGGGAGCCTGAGCGGGTGCAGGTGCAGGTGCAGGCGGAGGAGCGACGGCTGCGGGAAGCGGCGAAAGGGGTCGCGGCGCGTGCGCGGACACTGCGGCAGATTCGGGCGATGCCGGGCTCAGAAAGCGCGACAGCAGGCTCATCATGGCCTGGCGGCTGAGTGGTTTGGAGAGGTATTCATCCATGCCCGCGTTCAGGCACTTCTCCCGGTCGCCTGCCATGGCATTCGCCGTCATCGCGATGATCGGCAATCGCTTGGCCCCGGCGGCCTCCTGACGACGGCGTTCCTGGGTGGCGCGATAACCATCCAGCACTGGCATCTGGCAATCCATCAGTACCGCGTCGTACGGGCGGTTGGACATGCGGTCCAGGGCCTGCGCGCCGTTCTCGGCGATGTCGAGAGTCAGCCCGGCCAAGGTCAACAGCCGCTGCGCCACCTGACGATTGACCGGATTGTCTTCGACCAGCAGGACGTGCCCGCTGAGGCGCGTCGGTGCGGAACCAAAATCCGCCGCGTTGGGCGCTTCGACATCATGCGGCGAGCTCAGGGAAGGCAGCGTCGGCATCGCCGCCATGGCGCTGGCGGATCCAGCATGTGACTCGGCAACATCCAGTTCGTCGAGGTAGCGCGTGATCTGGTGGCGCAGGTCACCATCCGATGCGTTGCGCGGCAGCAGCCGGAGCCGCCGCTCGGACCGCAGTTCATCGGGCACCGGCTCGTCGTTGGTCAGCCAGATGCAGATCAGGTCATCGAGCTGGCGTTCGCGCTGGATGTTTCGCCACAGGGCAATCATCGTGGACTTCACTGAAGCGATGTCGACGATCATCAGATCGAATGCCGGCGAACCCGGCCGTTCCGAGGACGCCCGCAGCTTTGTCAGGGCTTCGGAGGTGCTGCTCGCTGAAACCGCCATCAGGCCCCAATTGGGCAGGGCGACCGAAAGCCGGCGCGCCAGCTGCGGTTCGCTGACCAGCACCAGGGCGCGCGAACCCTGCAGCTCGCGCTTGCGGGCAGTCATGTCGCCGTGTGCCTTCAGCACCGGAACTTCAAACCAGAAGAGCGAGCCACGACCGGGCATCGACTCGACGCCGATCCGGCCGCCCATCAAATCGATGATGCGTTTGCAGATGACCAGGCCCAAGCCGGTTCCGCCGAACACGCGCGTGGTCGAGGCATCAGCCTGCGAGAATGGCCGGAACAGCTTGGCTGCCGCATCCGGCGCGATTCCCACGCCGGTGTCGTGCACTTCAAAGCGAAGCTCGTGGTGGGTGCGGCTTTCTCCCTTGCGCAGGACGTGCACGTTGATCATGCCGCGATCGGTGAACTTGATCGCGTTGCTCACCAGATTGGTCAGCACCTGGCGCAGTCGCACTGGATCGCCGCGCATGGCGAGTCGCACCGCCGGATCGATGGATAGCGACAGCTTGAGGCCCTTGCTCTCGGCGTTCTTCTCCATGAGGCGCATTACCGCCTCCAGCAGGTCGCGGAGGTTGAGTCCGACGGTCTCCAGATCAAGCTTGCCGGCTTCCAGCTTGGAATAGTCGAGAATGTCATCGACGATGCGCAGCAGCTGCCGCGCTGACTGGAACGCCGTACGCACGTAGTCGCGCTGGTCGCTTTCCAGTGGCGTGCTGAGCAACAGGTCCAGCAACGGAATGATGCCATTCAGGGGAGTTCGGATTTCGTGGCTCATCGTGGCCAGGAATTCACCCTTGGCCATGATGGCCGCCTCCGCCGCGTGTTTGGCGTCAACCAGTTCCTGCTCGGCGCGGCGCAGCCGCTCGACTTCCTTGAGCAGGCGCGCGACGTCGCGTGTCGAGTTGCCGTTCGAAGCCGGCTGCGCGCTGCGTTCGGTGATCACCGCAGGCACGGGCGTTGCAGCCACGGGCGGCGCGACACGAGGCTCTTCCTGCGGCTCGCGCAGATGTACCAGCAGGCCAGCGAGCAAGGTGGCAACCGCAGCCGAAACGAGACCCAGTCCAGGCCAGGGCCCGGCTACGCCCGAAACGATCAACATCGTGCAGGCCAGTGCGCCGCCTGCGGCGAGGAACACGAGCAGCTGCAGGCTGGTCCGCGCAGAGGATCGCGATTGACTCATCGATTCAGGTCCAGGTCGATCGAAACACAGGGAAAGGCGCGAGGGACTGCTGCCAGGCCCCACCACAACCAAACTCCAAAGCAGCTGAAATGTTCGAGACGGCTTGCGGGCCTGCCGAAGAGCCGTTCAGACGTTTCAGCGGTCAACAGTACCCGGAAGGCGTGGGACGGCACCAGCGAGCCCACGCGTCAAAGCACGGCGGTCAGGAAATCGAAGTCCAGCGCATCGCCGGCCTGCTGGACCATATTGCCCTGGATGTAGTCGACGCCCACGATCCAGAGCGTCGCCGCGGACTGTGCGTCCTCGACCCGATGCGCGATGACGTTGATGCCGCGCCGGTGCGCGTGCTCGATGGTCACCATCAGTTCGTCACGCACCGACTGCGTTGCCGCGGCTTCGAGGTAACGCGGCGAAAGCTTCAGGAAGTCGATCGGCAGCTGCTCGAGCAGACTGTCTCCGGTCACACTGCTCTCGAACTGACTCAGGCAAAGATGCACGCCTGCCGGCACCAGTGCCTGACAGAATCGCAGCAGCGCTTCGTGTCCCTCTTCAAACTCCGACAAGGGCAGCTCTATGCTTAGCAACTCACCCGGAACGCCGTGCTCGGCGAGCTGCGCGATGATCCAGCTGGCGTGGTCAATGGTGCAGATCGACTGGGCGGACTGACTGACGAACAGCCTCACCGGATGCTGATCACGCTTGCGTCGCGCCACCACATCGAGCGCATGACTCAGCACCCAGCGATCGATGTCCAGTACCAGTTCGGCCTCCCGCGCCAGAGGAATGATCTCGGCTGCGGTGTAGATCCGCCCGGTTTCATCGCGCAGTCGGACCAGGGTCTGATACTGCGCTTCATCACCGCCCTGCAAGGGCACGATCGGCTGGTAGAGCAGGTCAAAGGCATCGCGCTCGATGGCGTGCGCAAGTCGTTCCAGCAACTCGGCCTGCTGCTCCTTGCCCAGTCCACGGCGCGGGGCATACAGCGCAACGCCGGAATCCTCCCGGCGTGCTTCGCGACAGGCACGCTCGGCGGTATTGAGTACGGCCCCGGCATCGGCAAAGCCGTAGTACAGCGGGCAAACGCCAACGATGACCCGCAGGCGCAGCGGCTTGCCGTCAACCTGGAACGCATGAGTCATGAGGGCACCGCGCAGCATGCTGGCCATTGCCTCCAGATCCGCCGGGGAGCGCTCTGGAGCCAGCACAAAGAAACTGCCCTCTCCGTAGCGCGCTGCCTGGTCAAACTCGCGCAGATGCACCGAGAGCTGCTTGGCTACCGCCTTGAGTAGCTGCTCGAGCGAGGACAGACCCATCCGTTCGCGCAGGGCAATTGCGCCATCCAGCTCCAGGAACAGGACGCCGCCATCGCTTTCGCGCACCGTTTCTTCAGCCAGCGCTTCGTTGATCCGTTCGATCAGGAAGCTGCGTCGATACAGACCGGTGACGCGGTCACGCGGCTCCGGCGCCGCGGCACTTCCCTGCTTGATCAGGGCGCGCGCGCGTCGCACCCGATTGCTGACCGCTGCAATCAAATGCTTGGGGCGAATGGGTTTGGCGAGAAAATCATCGCCGCCGGCGGTTAGTGCCTCGAGCTGCTTGTCCGCGTCGATCTCGCCCGACAGGAAAACGATGGGGGTCGCCTGGTCGCCTTCCCGCTCGCGAATCAGCGAAGTCAACTCCGCACCGTCCACGTCGGGCATGTAGAGATCCATCAGGATCAGGTCAGGTTTGAATGCGTCGATCCCGGCGATGACTTCCATCGCGTCGCAGATCACCCGTACCTCCATGCCCGCCTTGCGCAGTATGCTTTCAGCGAAAAGCGCCTGCGAACGGTCGTCCTCGACCACCAGGATGCGATAGGCCTCCTCGCGCTCCGGCGCCAGCAACTCGACCAGACGGGCTACCACCTCATCGGCGTTGCCAACACCGGGAAGGAACGCATCGGCACCCGCGCGCCGCGCACTGAGGCGACCCTGCACGCTGTCTTCTTCCGCCAGCGCGAGTAGTGGAATGCGCGCCGACGTTCGCTTGCGGGACGCTCGCAGCGCGTTGCCGACGCCTTCCAGTTCTCCCAGAAATCCCGCGTTGACCACCACAAGATCGGGCGGAAGCGCAGTCAATACCTCGCATAGCTCACCGGGGTCGTCGAGGATCTCCAGTTCATAGCCGAGCGATTCGAGCTTCTGGTCCAGTTCACAGGCCAGGGCACTGCCGTCGCTGAGATGGTAGACGCGACCCAGGCGCTCGGCAGGTGCCGCCGGCCGGCTCGCGGCGGGCGTCGGCTTGGTAATGCGGGTTATTGATGCTGCGCCACTGGCGCGACGCGCACTGGACACGCGGGCCGCATCTTCCTCCATCGACGACTTGCCAACGGCTGCAGGACGCGCTGCCTGTTTTCGAGGCTGCGGCGCTGGAGGCTCGGCGGCGGTCTGCACGGGGACCTTGTCGGGTTGCTTGCCAACCACGTCAGCGGAGGGCATCTGTGCTGGCGTTGCATCGGCACTCCAGCGTAGCCAATAGCCTTCGGGTGGCGCCTCGGCTCCTTCCATCGGCACAGCGGAGTCGGGAACCGGCCTCAACCGGGTCGGCTCGATCGGGCGGTTGGGAAGATTGGCCTCCAGGGTTGCCACCAACTGGGTAATTCGTCCGCCGAGCGCCTGGTCCGGCAGCGACTCGCGCGCCAGGCTATCGCCGAGAATCAGCTCGAGTTGCAGCAGGGTTTGGCTCACTTCCAGCAGCCCGTAGGTGCCGCTCGCCCCGGTGAGCCGCTGCACATCCTCATACAGCAGTGACAGCCCGTTGATGTCCCAGCCCTGCTCGCAGAACAGGCGCGCGCGACGCGCGATCGTGTCCGCCCGACGCGGCAGGACACGTTCGAAAGCAACTCGAAGCTCGGCGGTGGCGGAGTCGACGCGCTCCGGCGCGGCCATTTTTAGCACCTGAGTTCCCCTGTCAGAACTTGACTATACCCGCCGTTCACACATGTGTCAGCGGGAAGATGGTGCGGCGGATCGGCCGCGGACCGTGGCAAGGCGTCGCACCACCCATACCGCCAGCAAGGCAAGGCACAGCGGGATCGACACGGCAATGGCCAGTGCCACCCAAGGATAGCTGATAACCAGGAGCAGGGCCGATAGCGCGCCGGCATCCTCGACCGTCGATGTGGCGACGTTGCTGAAAGGTTCGGGTGAAGCATTGATCAAAAGACGGGTACCGGACTTCAACGCATGGGCGGCAAGTGCCGAGCCCGCCCCGGCCGCGAGCCATGCTGCGCTCAGTTCGCCGGTATCAGGGGCCATCACGCCGGCGGCAAGCAGTGCTCCGCCGGGCACGCGAACCAGGGTGTTGACCAGATCCGAGATCGAGTCCACTCCGGGGATCTTGTCGGCAGTGAATTCGACAATGGTCAGCACGCCACTGACGGCCAGGACCCAGGGCGATTGCAGCACCTCCAGGCCAGCCGGCAACTCCACCCAGCCCAACAGCGAGCCAAGACCCAGCGCAAATGCAGCCAGATAGGCACGGTAGCCGGCGACCCACGCCAGGGTAATCGCCAGGACCATCAAGCTGACATCGTTCACGACACCGTCGACCATACGACCCTCCGAAATGGGCTGCCGGCGCCTTGCTTGACGCATCGCGGCACCCCCGTTATACATCGGGTCTTTTCTTCACGCGTCCCCCACATTCTGAACATGTCGACCCCGGCCCCACGAGCCAGCCGCTTTGTCATCGTGCCGCGCAAGCCCGCGGCACGCTTTGCGCTGGCCGTGCTGGGCGTGGTGTGGCTGAGTTCGATTGCTCTCACGGCCTGGCTGACCGCGCGGTACGTGGCGCCTGATCTGGGCCAGATGCGCATCGAGGTAAAGCGTCTCGGCTCGGCACTGGAAACCGCCGAAGAGCGGATCGAACGTCAGCGCCAGCGTATTTCCGTACTGCGCCGCTCCGACCAGATCAGCCGCAGCGCCAACCTGGAACTGCAGGGCACCGTCGCCGAACGGGAAGAGGAAATTGCCGCACTGCGGGCCGATGTCGGCTTCTATGAACGGCTGGTCGGTGGCGGCTCTCAGCGGCAAGGACTCACCGTGCACAGCCTGAACCTGTCACCGGTGGGCGACGGTGCCTGGCGATACACGGTGACCTTGACCCAGAACCTGCAGAAGGCACGGGTCAGCAGCGGCAATCTCGCCTTGAGTGTCGATGGGGTCCAGGCGGGGCAGTTGAGCACCCTCGACTGGTCTGCCCTGCTGCAGGACGAAGCGGCCGCTGGCCAACCCTTTTCTTTCAAGTACTTCCAACAACTGGAAGGCAGCGTCATGTTGCCCGAAGGTTTCACCCCGCACCGCGTGCGGGTACGCCTGCGCGCGGATGGGTCAACTTCCGAGCGCGTTTTCCCTTGGCAATCCACCGTCGTCGCAGGAGCCTAAAGACCATGTTTGGCAGTGACAAAAGCAAGAAATCCCAGCCGGTCGGCGGCGTGGACACCCTGATCGGCCCGCAGGTCTTCATTCGCGGTGATGTGAGCTTCACCGGCGGGCTCTACGTTGAGGGGCGTATCGTCGGCGCGGTGGTTGCTGACGAAGGCGTCGACGCCGTGTTGACCCTGGCCGAGAAAGGCAGCATCGAGGGCGAAGTACGCGCGCCCCACGTGATCATCAACGGAACCCTGCGGGGTGACATTTACGCCACCAGCCGTCTGGAAATGGCCGCCAATGCCCGGGTCGAAGGCAATGTGCACTACAAGATGATCGAAATGGCCGCGGGCGCCATGATCACCGGCCGCATGATCCACGGCGACGGGCCGCAGAAGCAGCTGCCAAAACCCGAGGCGGTCAAGGACATCAAGGGCGCCAAGGAAGCCGTTGCTTGAGAATTCAGG
The DNA here is from genome assembly GCA_038257155.1 of Lysobacterales bacterium. GTDB lineage: Bacteria > Pseudomonadota > Gammaproteobacteria > Xanthomonadales > Xanthomonadaceae > JANJTY01. Next base: position 135,295 of record JBBSJP010000007.1, read on the forward strand.
CTCATGGCCGCATCTTGAGGCTACGTTTTCCCTTGGCCACCTGCCGTGAGCGACATGCTTTCCTATCAGCAACTTGACGCGCCGCTGAACTTTACGGCGGCCGCGGCGAACAAGGTTCGTGCACTGATCGCCGAGGAAGGCAACCCCGAGCTCAAGCTGCGGGTCTACATTTCCGGTGGCGGATGTTCGGGATTCCAGTACGGCTTCAGTTTCGACGAGGAACGTGGCGAGGACGACCTGGCGCTGGAGCGCGAGGGCGTCACTTTGCTGGTCGACCCGCTCAGCCTGCAGTACCTGATGGGCGCGGAAGTCGATTACAGCGAAAGCCTGCAGGGCGCGCAGTTCGTGATCCGCAATCCGAACGCCAAGACTACTTGCGGCTGCGGCAGCTCCTTCGCCGTATGAGGCCTGCCTTCGGCGCGGGCGCGATGCTGCCCTTTGCCGGCATTGAACTTCACCGCGCCAGCGAGCGGCGCGAAGATACCGACTGGCTGCGGCATGCCTGGGATGAAGCGCACATCCTGCTGATCGACGAGGAAGGCCGCGCCCTGCTCGATGACAGCGGGCGCGCGCTGCGCCACTGGCGCGCAGCCGACCTGCCCGGCGTCGCATTCGAGTCTTCCAGCTTTCTCGGCCTGCAGGGAACGCGCTGCTGGTTCGCCTTGCCTGCTGCTGCCGCCGCCCTGGAAGTCCCCGGCTGGACCGATCTGCGGCGCGCCGCGATGCAACTGGATGCTTTCGAGGCCGGCCTTTTCGCGTTCGCCCGCGGGCTGCTCCACTGGCAGACGCGCAGCCGCTACTGCGGCGCCTGTGGCGCCACGACGCGGCCTTTGCGCGCCGGACACACGGCACGCTGCAGCCGCGACGGCTGCGGCATCGAGCACTATCCGCGCACCGATCCCGCGATCATCGTGCTGCTCACGCACGGTGATGCCGCCCTTCTGGCGCGGCAGTCATGGTGGCCGGCCGGGCGCTATTCCACCGTCGCCGGTTTTGTCGAGCCCGGCGAGAGCCTGGAGGACGCACTGCGCCGCGAGGTGGCAGAGGAAACCGGTCTCCAGGTCATCGCAAGCCGCTACCTCGGCTCGCAGCCCTGGCCCTTCCCGGCATCCCTGATGCTCGGCTATCGCGCCGAAGTCGCCAACCGCGACCTGGTCATCGGTGACGAGTTGGAGGACGCGCGCTGGTTCAACGCCAGCGGATTGATCGAAGCAATGCGCGGCGGAGAGATCCTGCCCCCATCATCGGTTTCAATTTCGCATGCCCTGGTACGCGATTGGCTGATCGAACAGGGCCAGGGCAGCGAAGCCGAAGCCCTGCTCGCTGAAGCGCGCTGAATATTGCCCGCCCACACCGGTAGAATCGGCAGCACGAACAGCCGGAGAAGCAACCGATGTCGGCAACCTTGATCGCCGTTGTACTGGCCCTGGTGGCCGGGCACTTCCTGCCGCAACTGGGCGACCTGCGTCGCTTCGACTGGGTCGACGCCTGGTTCTCCCGCCTCGCAGCCACGGGGGCCGCCTGGTTTTCCAGCCGCTTTGCCCTGCTGCTCAGCCTGGGCGTGCCGGTTGCCCTGGTTGGCCTCACCCACAACCTGCTGTCGGACTGGTGGTTCGGACTGCCCGGGTTCGTCTTCGCGGTGGTCGTGCTGTTTTACTGCTGGGGACCGCGCGACCTCGATCTCGATGTGGAAACGGCCGCGGCAGCGGAGGATCCGGACACCCGCGAAGTGGCGCTGCAAACGCTGCTGCCGAGCCTGGACGAACCGCCGCTGCGTGCAGCCGAGCGCGTTTTCGTCGCCGCCTTGCAGCGCTGGTTTGCTGTGCTGCTGTGGTTCTTGCTGCTCGGACCGGCAGGCGCCCTGCTGTATCGCCTTGCCCATGTCGCCGAAGCCAATGCCTCGTTGCCCGACGCCCAGCGTGAAGCGGCCGTGCGCCTGCGCGCAGTGCTGGAATGGCCGGCCGCGCACCTGATGTGCCTGGCCCTGGCGGTGGTTGGCAACTTCGATACGGTCCTGCTTTCCTGGCGCGCCTGGCACGCCCGCCAGGGCGGGTTTCCGCAACTCGACTCGGGCTTTCTGCGCGAGGCCGCCAGCGCCAGCGTCGCAACCGAACTGGTCGAGGCACGCGATGACGAATCGACCACCGATGCCTCCGCCGCCGACCCGGTAGCCGAGGCCTTGCGCGATGCCCTCAGCCTGGCCTGGCGCTGCATGCTGGCTTGGCTTGCCCTGCTGGCGATCTTCCTGGTGGCGGGATTCGTTCGCTGAGCCCGCAGCATTGCCGGTGGATTTGCACTCCGAGGCCAATCCGGCGATACTGCGCGGCTTGCCAATGCCCGCGTATGCGGGTAACGGCCCGGTCAGCGCGATGATCTGGGCTATCGGCAGGGAAACGGATTCATGCTCCCGCATCGCGTGCGGCGCCCATCGGAACGGGCCATAGCCGGTAATGAAACCGGCCGCGGGGCCGAAGCCACCCTGGCCAAGGGCGGCGCCCTTCTTCAGAAATCGAGGTGCAAGATGGCAAGAGTCTGCCAAGTGTCCGGCAAGCGCACGGTCACCGGAAACAATGTATCGCACGCCAACAACAAGACCCGTCGCCGCTGGATGCCGAACCTGCATGAGCGTCGCTTCTGGGTTCCCAGCGAGAACCGCTGGATCAAGCTGCGCGTGTCCAACCACGCCCTTCGCACCATCGACAAGAAGGGTATCGACGTCGTCATCGCCGAGCTGCGTGCTCGCGGCGAAAAGATCTGAAGGAGACCTGAGCCATGGCATCCAAGCGTGACAAGATCCGTCTGATCTCTTCGGCAGGCACCGGTCATTTCTACACGACCGACAAGAACAAGAAGAACACCCCGGCCAAGATGGAGATCAAGAAGTACGATCCCGTCGTCCGGAAGCACGTGAATTACAAGGAAGGCAAGATCAAGTAGGTCTTGTCGGGCTTGGCGGCTGCCGCCGGCGTTATCGGCGTGCAGCGCGAGTCAAGCTGGTTCATCTGTTTCGGTTACAAGGCCCGCTCCGGCGGGCCTTGTGCTTTGTACGACAGGCACGGCGCGGCATCATCGGTTCCGCCCCGTTCCACGCCCCGCCACCCCATAGCCCTGAACGCACATGGTCGAGCTGCATCTGCTTGTCCGACGCCTTAGGCCGCTGCTCAGCCTCGTCTTGCTGATGCTGGCACTGTGGCTGCTGGTGCAGGCGCTGGTGCTGCGCAGCGGCTGGTATTACCGCTGGGTCGAGCCGGGTTCCACCGTGGGCGCCGTGCATGGCGCCCTGCGCATGGCCGGCAAGCAGCACACCCCGGGGCGCTTCAATGTGCTGGTGCTGGGCGATTCGCGGGTCAACGAGGGCGTGTCATTTCCACTGGCAAATCGCGCCGCCGGCACGCAGATCAATCTGGTGCGCGCTTCAGTGGCCGGCGCTGCCCCGCGGATCTGGTACTACCTGCTACGCAAGATCGACCCACACTGCGAGCGCTTCGATGCGGTCGCCCTGACGGCGTCGTTCGACGCCACCGGCGATATGCTTGCGGGCAACCTGGCGGACCGCAAGCTTGACATCGCCTACCTCGGGCCGCTGGTTGGGCTGCGCGACCTGCACGAGATGCCGGCGAGCTTCACCGACCCCGACCTGCAGCAGCGCGCCCGCCGCAGCATCCTCCTGCCCCTGCTCGGCCTGCGTGAAGACATCAGGCAGCTGTTCACCGACTTCGACAAACGCCGCGACGTTCTGCAGTGGCATCGTGAGCACGGTATCGCCTCTGCGCTGAACTATCCCGGCAGGGATGAACGGCTTCCGGAACTGGAGTTCAGCAGCGGAAGCACCAGTCCACCGCCGCTGCATGAGGTGCCAGAACCGGCACGTCCCTATGTGGCCGCCTACCTTCGCCGCCTGCTGGGTGCGCCCAGCAACGAACCGACCTGGGTGGAAGAGAATCACGCCCATACGGAGCATTGGCTGGGCCGCATTGCCAAGCGATGCGAGCCTGGCAACCCGAGGTTGCTGTTGCTGCAGCTGCCGCGCGGACCCTATCACGCCGCACTCGCAGCGCCTTTCGAGCTGAGCGATGCAGCCCGCAGGCTTGTGCGTGATCACGGCTTCGAACTGGTCCATCCGGACGGCCTGCCGACACTCGAAACACCGGAGTTCTATTTCGATGGTCTGCACCTCAACGCCGCAGGCAGGCAGCGCTACAGCGAAAGCCTGGGCGCCGCGCTGGGCAAGGCGCTGAGCGCGGACATCGCAAACCTGCCAAACGCAGAGTCCGACTGAGCCATGCTGTTCGACACCTGGCAGTACTGGCTGTTCTTTGCCCTGGCGGTTATCGGGCTGGCGGCGCTGAAGGACCGACCGTCGCGCGTCGCCCTGGTGGCCTTGAGCTACCTGTTCTACGGTGTCTGGGACTGGCGATTCTGCTTTCTGCTGGCCGCCTCGACGGTAGCCAATTACCTGTTCGGCCTGTGGATCGAGCGGCACGAGTCACGCGCCCGCAAGCAACGCCTGGCGGTTGCCATCGCCTTCAATCTCGGCGTGCTGGCCTTCTTCAAGTACTACAACTTCTTCATTGACAGCTTTGCCGCGCTGCTTGGCCTGGATCCCGGCGGCCTGGCCTTGAATATCCTGCTGCCGGTAGGCGTGAGCTTTTTCACCTTCGAGGGCATCGCGTATGCGGTCGACGTGTACCGCCGTGACCTCAAGGCGGTGCGCAGCCCGATCGATTTCGCGCTGTTCATCTCCTTCTTTCCGCATCTGGTCGCCGGGCCGATCATCCGGCCGGCGCACTTCTTCCCGCAGATCCAGCAGCGCAGCGACCTGTCGGAAGAGGATGCCCGCTGGGGCCTGCGTGAGATTCTCAAGGGTCTGTTCAAGAAGGTCGTACTGGCCGACTACTTCGCGCCGATTGCCGATGCCTGGTTCAGTGGCGGCCAGTACCAGGGCTTGTCGGTGGCTGCCTGGATCGGGGTGTTCGCCTTCTCGATGCAGATCTATTTCGACTTCTCCGGTTACACCGATATCGCGCGCGGCTGTGCGCGACTGCTCGGTTACCGCTTTCCGCCCAATTTCTCCCGTCCCTATCTGGCTGCCGATATCACCGACTTCTGGCGACGCTGGCACATCTCGCTGTCCACCTGGTTGCGCGACTATCTCTACATCCCGCTCGGCGGCAACCGCGGGCCGCGTTGGCTGACCTACCGCAACATCCTGATCGTGATGGGTCTGGGTGGTCTCTGGCACGGCGCCAGCTGGAACTTCGCGCTGTGGGGGCTTGCCCATGGCGGCATGCTGATCGGCCATCGACTGTGGCGTGATGTGGTCGCCGGGCTGGGATGGGAGGCCGTGGTGGACTCGCGTTGGCTGCAACCATTCTGGATTGCCTTTACCTTCGTGCTGGTCAGCCTGGCCTGGATACCGTTCCGCGCGCCCGATCTTGATTCGACGATCGCGACCTTCCGCGCCCTTACGCAGGCCTCCGGAATCGAGTTCCTGGCTGCCAACACCGCGGTGTGGTTCATTCCGTTGGCGACGCTGTCCTTCTGCCTGCTGGACTCGCGTCAACGCTGGCAGGACTGGCTAACCCTGCGCGCCTCGCGCGCCATCGTCGTAGCAAGCGCCGTGGTCCTGCTGCTGGTGATGGAAGTGTTCGCCCAGATCGACACCACGGTGCCCTTCGTCTATTTCCAGTTCTGAGTTTCGTACCGCCCGCTGTCGGAGGGCGGATCTTGATCCGCCGCTGCGAGGCGGTTGAATTTCGCCTTTGACCTCGCGACCGGTCAGGTGCGCGCCGGCACCAGGGCGTAACCCTTGAGCCGGGCGGCGAACTGCTCCAGCGCCGCAATGCCCGATGCCTCGGCTTCGCGGCACCATTCGCGCAGCGCCTCAAGCTTGGCCTCGGAACTGACCCCGGCACGCTCATACACCTCGCGCAGGCGCTGGCGGTACTCGTACACGGTCGACAGCTTCGGACGAGCGGCAATCCAGGCCGTCAGCTTCGCGCTGCTCTCGTCATCCAGCCAGCGACCCTGGTCGCTCAGCGCGCGCCGCATGCGGCGCGGCAAGCTGCGCAGGCTGTCGCCGGCATGATGGGCTTCCTCCCGAAGGGTCGGCATGATCACGCCGCGAAAATAGTCGCTCATCACCTGGAAGCGCGCGGTCAGCAGTGCCTTCAGCGTGTCGGAATCCGGCAGCTCGATGTTCGGCCGGATGTCCAGCTTGGGCGCAACCCGGCGGATCTTTGCCAGACCAAACCCCTGCAAGCTGCGCAGCACGACCCAGCCGATATCCAGTTCGAAGCGGCGCAAGGCGAAGCGCGCTGAACTGGGAAAGGCATGGTGATTGTTGTGCAACTCCTCACCGCCGAGCAGAAAGGCCCAGGGCGTGAGGTTGGTGGACGTGTCATCGGTTACGAAGTTGCGGTAGCCCCACCAGTGGCCGAGACCATTCACCACGCCCGCCGCAGCGACCGGAATGATCAGCATCTGCAGGGCCCAGAAGGCGATACCCGGAATGCCGAACGCGGCAATCAGGAAGAACAGCAGCAGGCTGGGGCCGAGTGCCGGAAAGCGGCCATAGACCTTGTGCTCCAGCCAGTCGTCCGGGGTGCCGGCGCCAAACTGCTCGGTGATCGTGGGGTCCTTGCAGGCATCCTGATACAGCGTTACGCCGTGGAACACGACCTTGTTGATGCCGTAAATCTGTGGACTGTGCGGGTCTTCCGTGGTTTCGCAGCGCGCATGGTGCTTGCGATGGATCGCGACCCACTCCTTGGTGACCATGGCGGTGGACAGCCACAGCCACAGCCGCATCGGATGCGTGACCAGGGCATGCATGTCGACGCCGCGATGCGCCTGGCAGCGGTGCAGGTAAAGCGTGACCGAGAGGATGGTGAACTGCGCCATCACCAGGAAAGTGACGATCCAGACCAGCCAGCTTGCGCCCACCAGACCGCCGGTGAGCCAGGAATAGAGTGCTTCGTTCATGGGGTTCCGCCGTGAATAAGGCCTCAACTATAACGGCTCAAAAGGGCAATCACGTGAACCGGAGCCGCGTTTTTCGAACACACGCCAGCGTACAGACGTGCGCATGACGCTCACGGAACATCGTCCAGTTCGCGCACACTATCGCCATGCCGGAATTGCCCGAAGTAGAAACCACCCGTCGCGGTATCGCACCCCATCTGGAAGGCCGGCGGGTGCGCCGCGCCCTGCTGCGTCGCCCCGATCTTCGCTGGCCGATACCACCGGAGATAAGCAGCGAACTTCCCGGCCAACGGATTGCCAGCGTGCAGCGCCGTGCCAAATATCTGTTGCTGGAGGCCGAAAGCGGAACTGCGATTCTGCACCTGGGCATGTCCGGCTGCCTGCGCGTGCTGCCGCAGGGCACACCGGCGCAGGCCCACGACCATGTCGATCTCGAACTCGACTCAGGCCAACTGCTGCGCCTGACCGATCCACGCCGATTCGGCGCGCTGCTCTGGCAACCGCTGGGTGCCCTGCATGAACTGCTGCTTGGACTGGGACCCGAGCCACTGTCGGACGACTTCGATGTCGACTACCTGATGGCGCGTGCCGCTGGCCGCAAGGTGCCGATCAAGCATCTCTTGATGGATCAGCGCATCGTGGTCGGCGTCGGCAACATCTACGCGGCAGAAAGCCTGTTCCGCGCAGGCATCCATCCGGTCCGCGCCGCCGGACGCATTGCCACCGCCCGCATGGCCCTGTTGGTTGCTGCGGCGAAAGAGATCCTTGGCCACGCCATCGAGCGCGGCGGCACCACCCTGCGCGACTTCCTCAACCCGGACGGCGAGCCCGGATACTTCGAACAGGAGCTGTTCGTCTATGGCCGCGCCGGCCTGCCCTGCAAGGTGTGCGGCACCTTGCTCAAAGCAGCCGCCTGGGGTCAGCGCGCCACGGTGTATTGCCCGCGCTGTCAGCGCTAAGCGCTATGCGGTGCGCCAAGGCGCACCCTACAAAAAAGCCCGCGCCACGTGCTTCGTAGGGTGCGCCTTGGCGCACGGAAAACAACGCGACCTCGATCGGCGCGGCGATATCACTCAGATTCCGGCTCCAGCGCCAGGCGCGGCTGCATCAGCTCGATCCGGCCGTGGCCTTCGGTGATCTTCTTGAACTCGGCGCGGCTGACCGACACGTAACGCTCGTTGCCACCGATCTGTACCTGCGGTCCGTCGGTGATGGCGCGGCCATGCTCGTCAACCCGCACCACCATGTTGGCCTTCTTGCCGCTGTGACAGATGGTCTTGATTTCGATAAGGCTGTCCGACCAGGCCAGCAGGTACTGGCTGCCTTCGAACAATTCGCCCTGGAAATCGGTGCGCAGTCCGTAGGCCAGCACCGGAATGTTCATCCGGTCAACGATCTCCGTCAGTTGCCAGACCTGGCGGCGCGACAGGAACTGCGCCTCGTCCACCAGCACACAGTGCAAGGGACCATGACGCGCCACATCGGCGCGGCCCATCTCGAGCAGATCATCAGCCCGCTCGAACATGGTCCCGGTTGCGCGCAAGCCAATTCGGGACGCCACCACGCCCTGGCCATAGCGATCATCGAGGCGCGGCGTCAGGATCAGCGTGCGCATGCCGCGCTCGCGATAGTTGTGCGCACTCTGCAGCAGGGTGGTGGTCTTGCCGGCGTTCATCGCCGAGTAGTAGAAATAGAGCTTGGCCACGGTACGGCGGGATCTGGCGGCGGGTCGGGCATGTTAGCAGCGCAGCCTCCCCTGCGCGGCCTGCACCCGTTCCGGTGCAGGCAAGCTCCTTTACCACGCGCCAGTTGCGAACCTGCACAGGCATGAGCGGTAGAATCCGGGATTCCGTGTACCGACTGCCTGCGCACCAATGAGCGGCCTCAATCCCCAACAGCTTGAAGCCATCAGGCACTGCGACAGCCCCCTGCTGGTGCTGGCCGGTGCCGGCTCCGGCAAGACCCGCGTGATCACCGAGAAGATCACCCATCTGGTGCGCCGACAGGGCCTGCCGGCCTCGAAGATCGCCGCGATTACCTTTACCAACAAGGCCGCGCGCGAGATGCGCGAACGGGTCGGAAAACTGCTGCGCGGCAGCGAGGGCGAGGGCCTGACGGTCTGCACCTTTCATTCGCTGGGGCTGCGCTTCCTGCAGACCGAGCACGAACGCGCCGGCCTGCGCCGCGGCTTCTCGATCTTCGACACCGACGACAGCGGCGCGCTGGTGAAAGAACTGCTGCCACGCGGCAGCAAGCCCGATGCCATCGACGCCATGCGCGGCCTGATCTCGCGCGCCAAGAACGAAGGCCTGACGCCGGAAAAGGCCCAAGCAGTTGCTGCAAGTGCTCGCGAACGCGAAGCCGCCGAACTGTATTCGGAATACCAGTCACGCCTGTCGGCCTTCAACGCGGTCGACTTCGACGACCTGATCCGCATGCCACTGCAGATCCTTGAAGCCGACGCAGACTGCGCCGGCGGCTGGCGCGAACGCCTGCGTTATCTGCTGGTCGACGAATACCAGGACACCAACACCACCCAGTACCGCCTGCTGCGCAGTCTGGCCGGCCCGCGCGGCGCCTTCACCGCGGTGGGCGATGACGATCAAAGTATCTATGCTTGGCGCGGTGCGAATCCGGAAAACCTCGACCAGCTCGGTCGCGACTATCCGGATCTTCGCGTGATCAAGCTGGAGCAGAATTATCGCTGCGCCGCACGCATCCTGCGCGCCGCCAATGTGCTGATCGCCAACAACCCGCACGTGCACCAGAAGAAGCTGTGGAGCACCCTGCCCGAGGGCGAACCGATCCGCGTGCTGGAATGCGAGGACGAGCAGCGCGAAGCCGAGCGTGTCGCCTCGGAAATCCGCTACTTGAAGGAGAAGCACAGCGCGCAATGGGCCGACTTCGCCGTCCTGTTCCGTGGCAACCACCAGAGTCGTCCATTGGAGAAGGCGCTGCAGGTGCTGTCCGTGCCGTATCACCTTTCCGGCGGCACGGCGTTCCTGGATCGTGGCGAAGTAAAGGATGCACTGGCCTGGCTACGCCTGATTGCCAATCCCGATGACGATGCTGCCTTCCTGCGTGCCGTGGGTTCCCCAAAGCGCGACATCGGCTCGACCACGCTGGCAAGACTTGGCGAGCTGGCAGGCCAGCGTCATCTCACACTGGGCCGCGCCGCGGCGCGTCTCGATGTTCTGAAGCAACTGCCAGCGCGCGCGGCGGCAGCACTGGAAGGCTTCACTCGCCTGATCGAGTCACTGCGCGACAAGGCCGAGCATGTCACTGCCGCAGCCCTGCTGAAATCCGTCATCGAAGACAGCGGCCAATTGCTGGCTTTGAAGGCCAGCTGCCAGCCCGCACAGTTCGAACGCCGCCGCGCCAATCTCGATGAACTGGCGCAGTGGTTCGAGGCGGTACGCGGTGGCGCCGGCGAACTAGCCGCCCAGCTCGCCCTGCTCAGCCACGCCGACCGCGACGAACCCGGTAACGCCGTGCGCCTGATGAGCCTGCACGGCGCCAAGGGTCTGGAGTTCGGCTTCGTCTTCATCATCGGCGTGGAAGACGGCAACCTGCCACACGAGGCCAGCATCGAGGAAGGCCGCCTGGACGAGGAACGCCGCCTGATGTACGTCGGCATCACCCGCGCCAAGCAGCAGCTGACGCTTAGTCATGCGCGCTACCGTCAGCGTTATGGCGATCGCTTCCGCGTAGTTCCAAGTCGTTTCATCGATGAACTACCCGCCGCCGAACTGCATCGGGTCGGGCATGATCCGGAGCAGGATGCCGTGAGGAAAGTTGAGGTTGCCTCGGCACATTTGAAGCATATTGCGGCGTTGTTGGGGGACTAGGCAGTCGGCCATTTGCGGATGGCGTATCGCCGAACTGCAATGATGCGCACGTAACAGCTGCTGGAGGGCGGATCTTGATCCGCCATTGCAGGGCGGTTGGGCTTCTTTCCAACCCACGCGCCCTCTGACTTCGTTGTGCGTATCCGAAAGCAGCCATCCCTGGATCGGTCGCCGGCCCGCACATCCCTGTGCGGGCGCTCGTCGGGGCGAAGCAGTGCTTCGCCTCTCTCCTCCTCGCCCCAGCGTTGCTCAGAATCCGTCGGCCGGCGCGAACTCGCGCATCCATGCGCTCAGACATGCGCGCCTTTCCCCGCCGGATTCTTGCGCTACTCGGCGGAAAATGAACGGGGATTCACAGCCAAAAGCCAAGAACCTGCCTCGATTTCTGCTGAGGCTTCACCCGCTTCCCCAAACAGTGTGTGGCATCGCTTCGCTCGCCACCAGTTGACCGAAGCACGTGCTGTTGCAGTTGGTGTTGCTTTTGCTGTTGCTGTTGCTCTCGCTTTTAAATCCCCATCGGCTCGTGCCGAGCAGCAGAGTCAGGACCGGGAGCAAGGCGCGCATGTTCGAGCACATGGATGTGCGAGTTCGCGCCGGCCCGGTCATGGCGAGCAGCGCAGGGGACCGCGCGGGCTTCATCCGCGCGGCGCGAGACTGGGGTGTCCTTTCTCTTGGTTACTTCTCTTTGGACAAGCAAAGAGAAGTGACTCGTGGCCCCGAAGGGGCGCGAAAGCGGTTGACGTTGCTGTTGCTAGTGCTGTCGCTGTTGATCTTGTTTTAGCAGCAAGCAAACAAACCACCCCGCAATGGCGGATCAAGATCCGCCCTCCAAGAGCAGCCATCCGCAAGCCCGCAAATCGCGAAATCACGAACTTGCAGATCTGCTCATCATCAGTCAGACAAGCCGCCAGCTGGGCCGCAATCCCGCCAACACCCAACTCACCGAATCGAAGGAAACTCCTTCGGCGCTGCTGGCGGCACCGGCTCACTTCTCGGGCCTCGCTGATTCAGCGTCTCCAGCAGCATCTTCACCGCCATCTCCACGCTGGGATCGCGCCCCTGCGCCACCAGTTCCGGCAGGTCGAAGACTTCCACATCGGGTGCGACACCCTCGTCCTCCACTGCCCACTTTCCATCCGTACCCATGAAACGGAAGGTCGCCGCCAGGATCGCGCCGTTGTCGGCCAGGCGTGGATTGCCGCTGATGCCGATCAGGCCGCCCCAGGTGCGGGTTCCGATGATCGGGCCAAGGCCCAGCTTGCGGAAGTAGTACGGCAGCGCATCACCACCCGAACTGGATGTGCTGTTGATCAGCATCGCCTTGGGACCGTCGTGCGAGAGGATCGGCGTGGCATTGGGCTTGAGCCCGCGCGTAGCCCAGTAGTTGAGCGGCGTGCGCGACAGCTTTTCCATCATGCGGTCGGGAATGAAGCCGCCTCCGTTGTAGCGATCGTCGATGATCAGCGCGTCCTTGTGTCGATAGGCCAGCAGGCCGCGATACAACTCGCGACTGCCTTCTGCAGCGGTGTTCGGCAGGTGGATGTATCCGATCCGGCCATTCGAGAGTCGATCCACCAGGGCGCGGCGCGAGGCTACCCAGTCGAGATAGCGCAGATTGGTTTCGCTGGCGATCGGGGTGACGCGCACGTCGCGTGCGCCAACCTCGACGGCACTGCCATTGACCCGCAGTACCACCAGCTGGTCGGCGGTGTTCTGCATCAGTTGATAAAAGTTCTTCACGCCGCGCGTGCTCTGGCCGTTCACTGCCAGGATGAACTCGCCTTGGCGTATCTCGACGCCTGGCTCGGTCAGCGGTGAGCGGAACGTCGGCTGCCAGTTTTCGCCCGGAAAAATCCTGGCGATACGGAAGTAGCCGCTGCTGTCTGCCTCGATCTCGGCACCCAGCAGGCCACCGGCCTTGCGCTCGACGAGAGACTCGTCACCGCGTTCGACGTAGACATGCCCGGCATTGACCTCACCGGCGATCTCGCCCAGCAGGTAGTCCAGATCGGCGCGCGTGGTGACGTGTGGCAGCAGGGTGGCGTAGCGGGCGCGGATTGCGCTCCAGTCTTGGCCGTGCATGCCCGGGTCATAGAACCAGTCGCGCAGGGTGCGCCAGGCGTCAACGTAGAGCTGCTGCCACTCGCGACGGGGATTGATCTGAAGCTCCCACTCGTCGAGCTTCAGGCGGTTGTCATCGAACTTGGCGTCCGGCTTGGCATCGACGATCGCGTAGCGTCCGCCGCTTTGGGCCAGCAGCAGCTTCTTGCCGTCACCAGACAATGCGTAGCCGGTAACGCGCGCCTGCACCGCCTTGGGTTCGTCCGCATCGAGCGCCAGGTAACGCAACTCGGCCGGGCCTTGCCCGCCGGCAACAAAGAATACGCCGTCGCCATTGGCATTGAGTCCACCGTACTGTCCCGCCGGCGCTTTCAGTGCAATCACGCGGTTATTGAATCCGGCGATATCCACACGCAGCGGCTTGCTGGCGTCCTTCTTGTCCTTCTCGCCGTTCTCCTTCTTGTCCGCGGCGCCTACCTCATCGCTGGTCGGCGCGTACAGCGCAGGGCCATCGCTGGCCAGAGTGCCGGCGTAGATGCGCGTCGCGTTGGTGTAGACGAAGTCGAACTCGTAGGCCGAGAAGGTCAGGTTGAAGTCGCGATTGGAGAGGAAATACAGGTAGCGGCCCTGCGGATCGAAGGCCGGGCTGGTTTCGCTGGTGTCATCCGGGGTGAGCTGGCGGGTCTGGCCGGCTTCGGTCGAGTACAGCCAGATCGAGGCATTACGATTGGCCTGCGACTTGGTATACGCCAACCAGCGGCTGTCGGGCGACCAGGTGTAGTCGGTCAGGTCCTGGTACTCGGCTTTGTCGACTTCGGTGAAGCCGCCGCTGGCCACATCGACGATGCGCAGGCGCTGGCGCTTGTCGGCAAAGGCCAGCTTCTTCGAATCCGGCGACCACACCGGCGGGAAACGCCAGACGTCGCCATCCTGGGTAATGCGACGTGCTTCGCCGCTGCCGTCCTGATTGCGCACATGGATTTCGTACTCGCCGCTCGCATCGGACAGGTAGGCAATCGACTTGCCATCCGGCGACCAGCTGACGCTGATCTCGCGCGCATCGGGCGTGTTGCTGATGTTGCGGATCTCGCCCTGCTTGGCCGGCACGCTGAAGATCTCGCCGCGCGCACCGAACAGGGCGCGCTCGCCGCCCGGGCTGATGCCGAAACTCTCGACGAAGTTGGCCGGCTTCACATAGCGCGGCTGGGTCGGGGCACGATCACCCGGCACCGTGATCGCAAGTTCGGTGGCCTGCCCGCTGGACGGGTCGAAGCGCCAGATCGAACCGCCATTCTCGAAGACCACGTTATCGGGTCCGGCACTCGGCCAGAGCACGTCGAACTCGGTGAAGGCCGTGAGCTTGCGTGGCTGGGCCGTCGGCTCGGTTTCGCTCGACGCCATCGCGTACAGGTTCAAGGTCGATTCGCGATCCGAGACGAAATAGATCGTCTCGCCGATCCACATCGGCTGATGGTCGGTGGCGCGGTTCTGGGTAACACGCTGCGAGCGATTGGCATCGAGGTCATAGATCCACACGTCCTGCGCGCGGCCGCCGCGGGTGCGCTTCCAGGTGCGGAACTCGCGGTCGATCGGGGTATAGACCAGCTTGCGGCCATCCGGCGAGAACATGCCGGCGCCACCTTCCGGAATCACCAGTGGCTGCTCCATGCCGCCATCCACCGGCACCAGGTAGTGACGCCCACCGCGCTCGTCCCAGCCGACCCGGTTCATGCGCACCAGGATGTGCTTGCCGTCCGGCGTCCAGTCCAGCACTCGGTTGTCGGTGCCGCCGCGCGGCGGCATCGGGCCGACATCGTTGTAGAAGGTCAACTGCTTCGGCTCGCCGCCGGAAGCAGGCATCACATAGATCTGGCGGGTGCCGTCGTACTCGGCCGAGAAGGCGATCTGGCGGCCGTCCGGCGAGAACTTCGGATACAACTCCTGCCCCGCATGCGAGGTGAGGCGCAGCGCGGTGCCGCCGGCCGAGGACGCGATGTGGATGTCGCCCGCATGCACGAACACCACGCGCTCGCCGTGGATGTCGGGAAAGCGCAGCAGCTTGGTCGGCGTTTGCGCGGAGGCCGTGCCGGCGACAAGCACCAGCAGGGCAGAAAGCAGGGGACGGGGAGACATGCGGCCGGCCTTATCGAGTCGTGAAGCCAGCAAGTATGCCGCACACCGCCAATTTTGCGCGGGCCGGAAGTTGGGGCCCACGCACGGGCTGCACGCTTCTGTAGGTTGGCGCTGAGCGCAGCGAAGCCCAACGCGGCGCGATCCAACAGATCATCGGAGCGCCATCACGTCGTTCCGGGCGCACAGGCTCTATCCCGCCAGCGCCGCCTCAACACCGCTCCCAATGCCCGCCGTCTCAACCCGATTCCTGCCCTTGTGCTTGGCGCGATACAACGCCAGGTCGGCGCGCTCCAGCAGCGCTGTCATCGATTCGCCGCTGTGCCACTCGGCAAGCCCGATCGACACCGTCAGTTCCACAGGGCGCCCTGCTACCCGACTTCCATTTCGCTGAATGGCGGTGCGCAGGGATTCCGCGATTTCAACTGCATGCGCCAGGGCCGCGCCGGGCAGCACAACCACGAACTCCTCGCCACCATAGCGGGCCAGCAGATCGCTACCACGCAGCTCGCCGCGCAGGATCTTTGCGCAGGCGACCAGGCAGTCATCGCCCACCCCGTGCCCGAAGTTGTCATTGATCGCCTTGAAGTGATCCAGATCGAGAAACATCACGCACAGCCCCTGTGCGCTGCTTCCATTGGCCTGCAGCAACGCGGCAAGGCTGATGTCGAGCTGGCCACGATTTGCCAGTCCGGTGAGCGGATCAATCCGCGCCACTTCACGCGCCGCGTGCATCTCGCGTTCGGCATAGCGCGCCGCCCGTGCGGTTGCCAACACCAACACCAAGGCGCCCAGGGTGCTGATCAGCGGGTGCGCGACCTCCAGCCAGTCGGGCGTACCTTCATAGCGCAGGAACAGGCTGGCACGATACAAGCCAACACCCGACACCGCACCCCAGCCGATCAAATAGAACCAGCCTTGCGGCGAACCCGCCAAGGCGCGTGCAACACCCGTACCCAAGGCCAGGGCACCCAGGCCCATGGTGAGCAGGTTGTTGATGTTGAGGAACAGCAGGTTGCCCGGATCCACCAGCTGCACCGCCAACGTCACCGCGCAGGCGACCAACAGCACTTCGAAAACGCGCCGCAGGCGTGGATAGTGGCGCGGGATGTCCAGGAACCACATCACGAAGGCATAGGCACAGATCATGCCCACGTTGATTGCGATTCCGTTCAGCCGCATCGCGTGTGGCAGCAGCGTCGAGCCCGGCAGCAACGCGGTGATTTCGCCGCTCATCACCATCAGATAGAGCACCGAGCTGGCCACCCAGGCCGAGAACAGCAGCAGCATGCGGCGACGCAGCGCGAAGGCGTAAATTGCCGCCACCAGACCCAGCAGTACTTGCGCGCTAAGCAGCGCGCTGGTTATGCGCACCCGATTGGTGTCCTCCGCCAGGTACTGGGTCAAAGGCGTGAGGGAGAGTCGTATCGGCTGCCCGCGGCTTTGGCCGAGCGCGATGAAAACCGGCAAGTGCATGGACTCGGGTGCGAGCGCCAGTGCCAGTCGATGTCGCGAGCCGAGCTGCTGCGTACTGCTGTCGAATGTGGCAAGCCGGTGCGCTGCATAGTCGGGCGGTGCGTAGACGACAATCTCAGCGTCGTAGGCTTCCTTCAGTGCAAGCACCCAGGCCTCGTCCGCGTCGTGCGCAGGCGCCGTGGAAATCCGCCACCAACTGGGCCCCGACTGACGACGCAAGGCCAGTTCGGGAACGGGCAGCCAGACTTCCTGCAAGGCACGTACAGACTCGATAGATGCTTCGGCAGGCGTCTGCTGCAAGCGATTGAGCCGCAGGGCATCACTTGCGATCAGCCCTGACGGCGCCAGTGCCAACAAGATCGTCGCCAGCCATCGCATTTGCATGCGCCCCGTGCTCCCCTGCCCGTGCGCTCCCAGTCTAGACGAGTATGGGCGGCAAGATTTCGCGCTTGGCGCAACTCGGTGCGCTGCATGGTCCCATGCTCTCCCACGTGCAGGAGAGCTCCCTGTGCGCGACCCGGGTGCTGGGGATTGCGAGAGGTGTCGGTGTGCATGGCGCTCCGGTCGCCGACAGGGTCAGCTCCTACACGAAGTCGAGGATGCCGTTGTAGAACGCACCCTGTGCGCGACCAGGGCGCTTGGGCTTGCTCAATGGTCGCTGTGTCTTGACGCTCGGGTCGCCGAGCGTTGTTTGTCAATCGTACGTAAATCGCCCTACTTGGCAATCAACACCAACACTGATCGCCCCTGCACGCTGTAGTTCGTCCACTCGCCACCGATAAAGGCTTCACTGCCCGGCGTGACCACGGTGTTCGACCCTTCATTCCAACTGGCCGTGTCAGTCACGCGATACCAATTCTTGCCATTCCCAGGCCAGGGCAAGCGAAAGTTCACCGCCCCAGACCAGCCGTTGTAGGCGACATAGATCGGGCTGCCGGAGGCACCAAACTCGCTGCCGTCGATGCGCCAGGCGATGGCATGATTCGAACCGCTGGTGAAGTAAGCCGCATCTGCCTGACCACCGTCAGGTTTGAACCAGCGCAACTGCTCCATCACGTTGCCATTGCCATCGTGGCCGAGATAGAAGCCGGCCGGACGCAACGCCGCATGCGCCTTGCGGAAGGCGATCAGCCGCTGGGTGAAGGTCTTGAAGTACTGATCCTGCGTATCCAGCGACCACAGCAGCCAGTTCGCCGGTGAATCCAGGTTGTAGGCATTGTTGTTGCCAAACTGGGTGCGCAGCATTTCATCGCCGCCGGTAATCATCGGCACCCCGGCACTCAGCATCAGCAGGGCCATGCCGGTACGTGCCGCCTGGCGCTGCGCGCTGGGGCTGCCGCCCTGGTCCCAGCTGTGGTTGCTGTTGTGCCCGCCGTCCGACGGGCCGTATGGCCAGGGCTGGTTGTTCAGCTTGCTGTTGTAGGCATACAGATCGGCATGGGTGAAACCATCGTGCGCCACCACGAAATTGACCGAGTGCCAGGGCCTGCGCCCGTCATCGGCATAGAGATCCGACGAACCGGAGAAACGCGTGGCGAGCTGACCCATGGTGACGGTCTCTACGCCTAGCTGGTTCTGCTTCTTGCGCAGCTCGTCGCGGTACTTGTCGTTCCACTCGATCCAGCCGCCGGGGAAGTTGCCGACTTGATAGGAATTGCCATCGATCGCCCAGGGTTCGGCGATCAGGTCGACGCCGCTGCCGCCGCCAAATGGGCGCGCTGGAATCTCGTTCAAGATGCGATTGAGCGCGGTGCCACTGTGCATCTTGTCGTAGTGGAAGCAGCCGTGTTCGCAGACATTGCCCAGCACCGAGGCCAGATCGAAACGGTAGCCATCGACACCCAGCGTGTCGCGCCAATAGACGAGCGAATCGATGATCAGGTTCTGCGCCACCGGATTGAAGGTGTTGTAGTTGCCACCCACGCCGGTGTTGTCCCAGGAGTACTGCCGGTCGCTGGTCAGCGAGTAATAGGTCGGATTGTCGAGACCGCGGAACGACTGGATGTTGTAGACCGTCCGCCCATCCGTACCACCCCAGGCACCACCCTCGCCGGTGTGGTTGTAGACCACGTCGATGTAGACCTTGATGCCGGCGTCGTGGAAGGACTTCACCATCGCCTGGAATTCGCGCGTCGGGCCACCCGCCGTCTTGTCCGCTGCGTAGCGACGATCCGGCGCGAAGTAGTTGAGGGTCATGTAGCCCCAGTAGTTGTCGCCCGCCGCCGAATTCGGATCGACATCATTGGTGTCGTTCTGGGTTTCCTGCACCGGCAGGAACTCGACCGCGGTGATGCCGAGGCTGGCGAGATACGCCGCCTTGCGCGCCGCGCCGGCATAGGTGCCGCGGAGGGCCACCGGCACGCTTGTGTCGTTCATGGTCAGACCACGCACGTGCACTTCGTAGACGATATCGTCCTTGAAGGCGCGGGTCGGCTTGCTGCCAATCGCCACCGGGGCAGACGCCAGCACGACGCCCTTGGGCGCGCAGGCTCCACTGTCCTTGTTGCGGTGGCTGGCGCCGGAGGCATACCGCGTGCCATCGGTGCAGCTCGGCGTGACCGGGTCATGGCTGATCTCGCGCGCATAAGGATCGAGCAGCAGTTTGTTCGGATTGAAGCGATTGCCCTGCGCATCGACATCGGTGACAAATCCAGTGCCGCTACCCTTGGTCCAGCCGCTGGAGTAAGTCCAGTTCGGCCCCCAGGCGCGGTAGCCGTAATACACCGTGCCGGTGATGCCATAGGAATTCTTCAGCGTCGACACCGAAGCGGTCTTGCTCCAGACATTGGTGCTGGTATTGCGCGTCATCACATAGCGCACGCGCTCCTGCGCGCCCGAGGCGGTCTTGTAAATCCACACCTCAACGCGCGTGGCGCGCGCCGAATAGACCTTGAAATCGATACCGGTGCCGCTGGCGTTGTAGCGCGCACCCAACTGGTGCGCATCGATCGCCGCATGGGCCGTGGCAGAAAGTACAAGCAGGGCCAACAGAACGCCCACCAGGCAGCGCCTGACCTTGGTCTCAACACGCATTGGATTCCCTCCCCAGGGATGCACCACGACTCCATTGCCCCCTGGCAAGCCCCGGTCCGCGTGGAGGAATCTGGGGCGCGTCGAGTATAGGCAGCAGCCCACCGCATGGAACGATCCTGCATTCGTATTCATTGGAATTGGAAGTGCCGGCAACGTGAGAACTTCAACCCAACGTAGGTCGGCTCAAGCCGCGAAGCGGTCGAGCCGACAATGCGAGAGCGACGGGTGTTGCGAACGTTGCGAGCCGCTCGCCGCGCCGCGTCGGATCCGCGCCGACGTTGTTTGTCGCCCGACCCAACGACCCGGCGGCGCTTGATCCGACCTACGACATCCAGGGTGGCCTTAACCCCACGTAGGTCGGCTCAAGCCGCGAAGCGGTGGAGCCGACAATGCGAGAGCGGCGGGTGTTGCGAACGTTGCCAGCCGCTCGGCGCGCCGCGTCGGATCCGCGCCGACGATGTCGGTCGCCCGACCCGACGACCCGGCGGCGCTTGATCCGACCTACGACAACCAGGGTGGCCTTAACCCCACGTAGGTCGGCTCAAGCCGCGAAGCGGTGGAGCCGACAATGC
>JBBSJP010000008.1:0-142348 GCA_038257155.1 Lysobacterales bacterium
GGAGAAAACCGCACCTCGGGCAAATTTTGCTGCGGCCAACCTCACCTCTGGGGAGTTGCTGCCGGTAAGTGCAAGTCGCATCAGGGAAAAATCGCTGTCGGCCGCCGCGGCCGTGTCGGAAGTCGCGATCTATACCTTTGCTGACGACTTGGTTAGTCAGACGCGGTATGACGAGGCGGGAAACCCGAGCACTAGCTTTGTGCAGATGGATGGGTTTGGGTCGACCCGGTGGCTGACGGATGCGTCGGGCGCGATCACTGACGAAGTTGACTTCGACGCCTTTGGGAACACGGTGCGGCGGGAGGGTGCGACGCAAGTTGAGCATCTGTACCGTGGCGAACGGTTTGATGCACTGCTGGATGCGTACGACCTGCGGGCCAGGCTCTACATGCCGGGCAATGGGCGGTTCCTGAATCAGGACACGTTTGCTGGGTTCTCGATGGATCCGCGGTCGCTGCATAAGTACCTATATGCGCATGCCGATCCAGCGAATGGCCGTGATCCCAGCGGGAACATGACGCTCAGCGAAGTCACGGCTTCATTGAATGTGAGAGGAGCGCTTAACTCGATTAGCCAGGTTAGCCTTCGCCAATTCTTCAAACAGGCTGTAACCGGTACGTTACGCGTGGCGAGGCTGGCATTAAACGAAGCGAAGATTTGTCTGAGAAGCCCCCGTAGATGCAGGCTAACCGTTCCAATTCTCGTCGTTGGTTCAGAAACACCAGAAACTGCCCAACACATTCTGGATGCTCAGCTCGGCGGTGGCACCAACATCGTCAACGCGCCGTTCTGGCTGACGCGGAAATCGCCGCCGCACTCGCGATCATGGATCCGGAGAAACCCGGCCTGCGCTGGTAAGGTGCGCGGTATCACGAGCTGCGATGAGTACCCGTTTGCATCAACAGTAGAGGGTGGCGTCTGGAATAGCTCACGTGTGTCATTGCGACCGGTTCCGGTGTGGGAGCAATCACTGCAGGGTGGCATTCTGAGCGGGTTCTACGCAGCTTGCCGAATCTCCAAGACGAGCACGAGTGTTAATCCGATCAAGGACAAGCGATCTTTCATGGTGCTGTCCACTCCGGACAGTGTGGGGTTTCCTTTGTGTTTGCGATAGGAGCAATTTATGGCCGAGAAAATGAAGTTCATCGCCGAGCAAGAGATAGTGATCTGGCGGTCGGCGAAAGATCAGAAACGCGTCACAATACGCATCAGCGAGCCTCGAATGGAGAAGGATCGGGACGGCATGGATGTGTGGGCCTGCTATCCGAAGCTAGACGGATTGATCGCCATCGAGAAACCGGTGCATGGCCTGTCGTCCTTCCAAGCGATCGTGGTAGCACTTCAATGCATTCGACAACTCCTGCGGGATGAGGCCAAAGGTGCGAAGCTCTTCATGGTTGACAGTCTTCGTGGTCTTGGTTTGTTTCCAGACAATGGCCTTTCCCTCAAGGAGTTGTTCGAGATCACCTGAGGCACCTCATGAGGACCAAGAAATGAGCGGACAGTCTGACGCGGATCGCGCCTTGCAGGCATGGTTGGGAATCGAATCGTGGTTGCGAGAGCACTCGCCGCGTGGGGTGTCTGACTTGAACGCTCCCGCTTCAGAAGCGGACATGATGGCGCTGGAATCTGCAAGTGGTCTGTTGATCCCTGAGGCATTGCGCGTTGTGCTAAGCCTGCACGACGGCGAGAAAGGATCCTCACTCTATGGCAACGACTTTGACTTCTTGTCTTCGAGAGAGATGGCTGAGCACTGGCGCATGCATGTCGCGATACTTGACCATCTTCCCCTCGGAGCGTTGGCTGGGGAGTTTGATCCCGAAATAATGAGCGAGTGCGATTCCGGCGTGAGGCCCCTGATAGCCAATCGGATGTGGTTGCCCATTGCTGAGAATAATGGCGATGTGACCCGCTACATCGACTTCGATCCGGCCCCGGGTGGACACCTGGGGCAAGTCATCGAGGTTGACCCCGAAGCCACGACTTGGAGAGTCTTGGCTCCTAGTTTCGGGACATATCTTGCAGATCGGCGAGCAAGTCTTGGCAGTATTCCGTGAGTCCGGGCGTGAGGCCGCGTGTGAGGCCGCGTGGGGCCGGGACACCCACAATTTGCCGGGAGAGAACCAGGAAACCCATCAAATCCCGCGATCCCGAGTCTGGAGAGAAGACCAGGACACCCATCATTTGTTTGCCCCGACGCCGAGCCGCAAGATAGGGTGGAGAGGAGAACCAGGACGCCCATCAAATCCCGCGGTCCCGAATCGGCGCGGAAGACGGGCTGAAGACGAGGCGGAAGACGGGAGAGGCGGAAGACGGGAGAGGCGGAAGACGGGACACCCATCAAATCCCTCGATGCGGAGCCGGCGAATGGGATCAGTCGGTGATTGATGCTTAGATCGGGCCTTGAATCTGGATGGCCGACGTGGAAGGGCGAGGACACCCACAATTTGCAGCCAAGTAGGAAAGACGGGACACCCATCAAATCCCTCGATGAGGAGCCGGCGAGCGGGATCAATCGGTGATGGAGGCTCAGATCGGGTCTTGATTCTGGACGGCCGACGAGACTTCGACGAATAAGTGACGACCCGGCAACCCATCGGGGTTTCGCAGACATGCTGCGTGTGATCGTCGAAGAGATTTTCTTGCCACTTTCCGCGTCAGTGACGACCGCGGCCTTCGCCTCAGACGGCCGCGTGCTTCAAGGGTCGTGACCTGCCGCCGCCTTTAAGCCAGCACTGGCCCAGCGCCCTGGCTTTCTCCATCAATGCTTCCACCGCACCCACCGCGCGCCAGTATTGGCTTTCGATTCCTTGCACCTGGCACGACCATTCGGTTTCACGCAGTCCCAGTCGTCGCAGGATGGGCGGCGCTGCCGCGTCGATGGCGCCGCGCTTGTCCGGACGCACGATGCGACCGGTCCAGTCCGCCAGTTCGAGGTACTCGCCCAAGCTCAAGGGAAGTCCGCTGGACGCGGGTCCGGCTATCGGTTTCAGTTCGGCGTCCGCAGCGTCGGCCTGCAATCCGATCAGGCGTGTCTTGATGGAGGTATGGTTCGATGCCTCCAGACTGGTAGCCATGCCTGCGCGGATCGGGTTGAGGTCGACATAGGTCATGCACGCCAGTACCGCCGCGTCGTCGAGCAGGGCCTGACACTTGAAACGCCCCTCCCAGAATCTTCCCGTACAACCGTCCTCCCGATTCGCGCGGCGCGCGATGGGTTCGCTCAGGCAGCGCATGAACCACGACAGGCTGGAAAGCCGCTGACGCAGCTCGGCGATGCGCACGGTGTCTCCAGCCAACACCTGGACACGCAGGTGACAGGCCTCGGCGTCGATCTCGCCCGATTCGCGCACCGGAAACAGGCGAACCCAGCGCCGCGCAACTTCCTCTGCGGTCCAATCGGCGACTACAGCTGAATCGACGTGCACCACCACGTGCAGATGGTTGCTCATCACCGCGTAGGCGTAGACGCCCACCGCGAAGCACTCGGCAAGCTCCATCAATCGAGTTTCCACCCAGGCCTTGCGGTGCTCGAAGTCGCGACCGCTGAGCGCATCGAAGCCGCACAGGAAGGCGCGTCGCACGCACCGACTGACGCAGTGGTAGTAGCCGGGAGCGCTTGGGTCAACGAGTTGGCTGCGTGGAGATGTCATGCGGCCAGTGTGGCGACATCCAGCGCGCATGGATGTAGGAGAAGTCTTACTCTGGTGTCGGTTATTGCTGAATTATGGGTGTCCCTGATCGGAGCTGCTGGGTTATTGCTGGGTTATTGCTGAATTGTGGGTGTCCCTGATCGGAGGATCCTTGATCGGAGTTCGGTGACAGGTACCGCTCCGGCCGTTAGTATCCCCGCCACTAATCGCTGTTTCCCTGTGGAAAACCCTATGAAGTTTCGAACTGCTTGTATCGCACTTTGCCTTGCTTTCCTGCTGTCTGTGGCGTCAGGGCAGGAACCGGGCGCTGCCGGTGAATGGCAGCTCGAACGGTTGCTTGATTCCGATGCCGATGGTGACTTGCGCACGGTCGAGTTGCAGAAACTGCGTGCGGCGGCGGACGCGGGTTCGCATCCGGCACGCTGCACGCTGGGGCGGATTGGCCTGCAAAAGGTACTGCGCGCACGCGACTTTCCTGATGCCGATTATGGCGACCATGCGGGCTATCTCAATGCCTGCGTCATCGGCGGTGATATCGAGGCAATGTTGGTGCTGGCGGAGCTGGAGCTAAGGCAGCAACGGCCGCTGGAGGCAATGATCTGGCTGCAGGCCTACATCAAGCTGGCGTCGTTCTTTGGCGATGAAGTTGTGAATTACGCCGGCAGCTACAAGGTGGGCCTGATGCAGCGCATCGAGCGCGCATACGCTAGCCGGCGCCCCGAAAACGAAGAAGTGCTGGAATACGTCGCCGGACTGCTCGACAGCTACGGCGAGCGCATCGTCAACGGCTGCGAGGCCGGTGGCTGCAGTTGGGATCGGCGCATCACGCCATCGAACCAACAGCCGCTCGACAGAGAGCGCGGTGGTCGCGGCATGTTTGGGCGTTTCACCCGCGACATGAGTTCCGCCGAGAACACTGCGATGTTTGCCAGCTTCTTGATGGTCATCGACGAGAGCGGCAAGCCTTCCAAAGTGCTGGCAATGGACAGTTTTCCCGACGGTGCAGCCGCGCGCCACCTGGCGGGAACGGTGAAGGCGGGGCGCTACAACGAAGTGCCCGCCGGCAGCGGCCCGCGCTACGCGATCATTCCGGTGTTTGTCGACATCCCCGACATGAAGCTGGTGCCCGACGCGCCAGCCAACACACGCTTTCGAGTACGCGGCTGAGCACAGTCTGCTGGCGACCGGTGTCTATTCGCCCTCGGCGCCCTGATGTTGAGCATTGCTGAATTGTTGGCATCCCTTCACGGAAGATCCCGAACACGGACGCCGACGATTCTCCGATCAGGGAGGGCGAACAGGAGTTTACTCGACGGTTTGGAGTCGGTACTTGACCAACGAGAGCGCAGGACGCCCGAAGTCGATGGCCGGAGCGTTTGCGGGCAGCGTGGTCGCGCTCCGGTTGACCATCAGATAAAGCATGTCGCCGCGCTGGATGACGAGTTCCCAGCCAACGCGCTGCCTGATGGGATGCGGAACACCGCCGTTATAGGGAATCGGATTGTGGAGGACATCCAGACGAAGTCGTCCGGCGTCCTCGGTCCAGGTGAGTTCTGAGGTGTTCCTGAAGCCCGAGCCATCCGGGCTCAGGCGGTAGAGGAAATTGCTTTCGTAGTTTGCCATCTCATAAAACAGATAGAAGCCGGACGCATACTCTGCCTGGGGGTAGAGTCGAATTTCATCGCTGATTGGCGGGAATTCAGAACCTGGGTCAGAGGATTCGAGAATGGGTCCCCGAGTCTGGAAGCTTCTGCCATCGCCCAGGCGCGTGGTGACATATCCAACATCGTGATCGCCCGGGTTACCGCTGAGAATGATGAGCGCGCGCGATCCGTCCGAGTACTCCAACTCAAGCCGCCCGAGTGAATCGAGGGTCCATTGAAAGTCTCTTCCGAGACGATCTTGACGCCCGGTTCCATTTGCCAGGAAGCGATGGACATCAAGAAAGAACAGGTTTGCAGGGTCGTCGGGAAGCCAGTCGGCGGCTTCACCGGCGCCGGTCTGGCCCGGCAGCAGCAAGGACTGCCCGGCGACACTATTGAAGGCCTTGCCCGGAATCTGGTCGATCAACACGGGCCCGGGCCACTCTGCGTGCGACCAGAAATCCCGCTCACCCAAGGAGGGATGGGCCGGGTAGTGGCAATGATGATGTGCGCGCAGCGAAACGAGCAGTCCATCGGCAGGCGCCGAATTTCGCCGGAGTTTGTACCCGTCCACCTTGCAGGACTCCCAGACGAGCACAAAGCCCAGGTCGGGGTCGTCATCGGGAGGATTGGCCACCGTCGAATTCTGGTATTGCGTAAACCCGGCGGTGCTGTTCGCCTGCACGGTCCAGCCGGACCC
Organism: Lysobacterales bacterium; assembly: GCA_038257155.1. Classification (GTDB taxonomy): domain Bacteria; phylum Pseudomonadota; class Gammaproteobacteria; order Xanthomonadales; family Xanthomonadaceae; genus JANJTY01. Next base: position 5,997 of record JBBSJP010000008.1, read on the forward strand.
ATCGCTGTTCCACGAGGCCAAGCCATCCGCATACCCCGACCCCAAAACACGCGCGTTGCCGTCCGCCTCGAAAAAGAAGAGCGGATAGCCGGACGCGTTGAGAGGTTCGGCAAGAAGGGGCAGGGCTGACTCGATCGAGGGAAGCGGGGCAGTATCGATTTGATCAAACTCCGCTCGGGCGTCCTGTGCCAGCTGGTAGTACTCGGCGGTTCCAGCTTGAGGCAGTTCAGACGCGGCACTGCGTGCGCTCGACCCGGATTCCAACATCTCCAACGTGTGCGTGAACGGTGCGGGTAGAGGCCTGCCGGCATTGCTGACCGCGAAAACGAGACTGGCAATTCCTTCAGCCGTAGTGCGATTCCAGTGAAGTGCCGCCGCATCGAAAGCGCTGGAGTCGGCGACCTCCGATAGGGGTTCGCCGACCACTACTTGCATTGCGGTAGTGAATGCCGACAGGTTGAGGTACGCGTCCTCGGTTGCGATCAGCGTGCGATCGCCAGCAGCCCGTACACGAAGACGCATTGAGGTATCCGGCATTGATGAAAACGCGATGTGCGATTGCGCGCCAACTCCGTAGGCGCGCAAAACGACGGGCACGTCGCCGTCATGCGGGACGCGAATGCGGAACCGGCCTTCGGAATCGGCCTGCGTGGTAGAGATGCTTGGACCAGTGTGCAGATCGATCTTTGCCAAGGCCAATGGCACATCGATTCCCGCGCGACCCTCCAGCCAAAGGAACTCCTCCATGCCTGAAACGAAAATGGTCTCGGCCGAAGCGGGTGTAAACAGTGTGGTCGAGGCGAGTGCAAGCAGCGCAAATGCACGGCCAGCGCGGGCGGAAATAGTCATGGGCAGCATGTGGGATTTGGGGCGTCGAAAACGCGGAGAGGTTGCGGGAGTTCAGGTTGCACTCCCGTTCGCGAATTGCGGGCAACTGGCACTTCGCTGGAATAAAAGCAGTCTACCGGGGAATGAGTTTCTGGGCTGTGATGCACTTCCTTGCCAAATCTTCAGGACACGGCATTCGGTGCCCGGCAGCACAGAGACAGGCTTGACGCGAAACAAGACCACGCCCCCAAGACTCGTGGAACCTGGGACGGGAAGCGGTACTCGCATCGCTCGACGGATGGCGCGGTCGCCCAGTCGCCCCGGTGTCGGGTCTCACACCAGCGGATCAAGATCCGTGCTCCAATATTCAGAGTCGACGCACCTCTGCACCTTTGCACTGTGCCTGGGTCCGGGTCCGGGTCCGGTCCGGTCCGAAGCAGCCTCGCGTCGGACTCTCGCCCTCCGATAGCCTGCAGCTATCAAACCCTTAGCCACAAACGATTTGCTGCATCGCAGCAGAATGGCTAGGCTTTCCCCATTCTTTCACCCTTCCCATCAACAAGGATCTACGTCATGTCGCTGATCAACTCCACCGTTCCGCCGTTCAAGGTCACTGCGTTTCACAACGGCAAGTTCGTCAACCTCACCGAGCAGAGCCTGAAAGGCAAGTGGTCGGTGCTGGTGTTCATGCCGGCTGCCTTTACCTTCAACTGCCCGACCGAGGTCGAGGATGCGGCCGACAATTACCCCGAGTTCGAGAAGGCCGGTGCCGAGGTCTACATCGTCACCACCGATACGCATTTCTCGCACAAGGTGTGGCACGAGACTTCGCCGGCGGTGGGCAAGGCCAGCTTCCCGCTGGTTGGCGATCCGACCCACCAGCTGACTCGCGCGTTTGGTGTTCATCTGGACGACGAAGGCCTCGCCTTGCGTGGCACCTTTGTCATCAATCCGGATGGCCTGATCAAGACCGCTGAAGTGCATGACAACGCCATCGCGCGCGACATGAAGGAAACCCTTCGCAAGCTCAAGGCCGCGCAGTTCGTCGCCGCCAATCCTGGCCAGGTCTGCCCGGCCAAGTGGCAGGAAGGCGCCAAGACCATTGCGCCTTCGCTGGATCTGGTCGGCAAGATCTGATTCGGGCTGGAATGGGGCTGGTGTAGCACCGGTCCCACTTCCTTGCCGTCAACTTTCCCTCTCCCGCCTGCGGGAGAGGGTGGGCCGAAGGCCCGGGTGAGGGGCTTCTGTCCGCGGCCCGCCTCACTACGATCGAGTTGTCGTGAGAAGCGCGACAGAGATCAGGCAAGGCGAGTCGCGCAGTGAGCGAACGTGATGGTGTCTCGAACCACTCTTCGCGGGTGGTTCGAGACGCACGGCCTCGACCTTCGGTCTCGATCCGCGCTCCTCACCACGAACGGGTGTGTTTGCTTTTCCCGCGATACACCAGCTCCGCATTGACCAGCACAAGTCAATTTTTCAATTCGCCCCGCAACAGGAGTCGCCCCATGCTCGACGCCAATCTCAGCGCCCGGTTGCAGAACTATCTCGGCCTGCTGAAGCAGCCGATCGAGCTGGTTGCCACCCTGGACGACAGCGCGACTTCGCGCGAACTTGCAACCCTGTTGCGTGAGATCGAAGCGCTTTCCGAGAGCGTCGCTCTGCGCACCGATGGTAGCGCCGAGCGCGCGCCATCTTTCGAGATTCGCCGCCCCGGTAGCGAGATCGCGGTCGGCTTTGCCGGCGTTCCGCTGGGTCACGAATTCACTTCATTGGTGCTGGCCCTGCTGCAGGTCGGCGGCCATCCGCCCAAGGTCGAGCAGGCACTGATTGATCAAGTGCGCGCCCTCGACGCCGACTTCCAGTTCGAGACCTATTACTCGCTCACCTGCCAGAACTGCCCCGACGTGGTGCAGGCGCTGAACCTGATGAGTGTGCTGAATCCGCGTATCCGTCACGTGGCGATTGACGGTGCCGCTTTCCCCGCCGAAGTCGAGGCGCGCCAGGTGATGGCTGTGCCCAGCGTTTACCTTAACGGCGAGGTGTTTGGTGCCGGACGCATGAGCCTGGAGGACATCCTGGCCAAGCTCGACACCGGCGCCGTGGCGCGCGCTGCGGAGGCGCTGAAATCCAGGCCGGTCTACGACATGCTGGTTGTCGGCGGTGGCCCGGCCGGAGCCGCGGCAGCGATCTACGCTGCGCGCAAGGGCATCCGCACGGGTCTGGTGGCCGAGCGCTTCGGCGGTCAGGTGCTGGACACCGCGGGCATCGAGAACTTCATTTCCGTCACTCACACCGAAGGCCCGCAGCTGGCTGCGGCGCTGGAGCGCCATGTGCGCGAGTACGACGTCGATCTGATCAACCTGCAGCGCGCCGAGAAACTGGTGCCGGCGGAGCAGACTGCGCACGGCTTCCACGAACTGCAGCTGGCCAGTGGTGCTACCTTGCGCGCGCGCAGCCTGGTGCTGGCTACTGGTGCGCGCTGGCGCGAACTGGGCGTGCCGGGCGAAGCCGAGTACCGCAACAAGGGCGTGGCCTACTGTCCGCACTGCGACGGCCCGTTGTTCAAGGGCAAGCGCGTGGCGGTGATCGGCGGCGGCAACTCCGGCGTCGAGGCTGCCATTGATCTGGCCGGCATCGTCGGCCACGTCACCCTGATCGAATACGACACCCAACTGCGCGCCGACGAGGTGCTGCAGCGCAAGCTGCGCAGTCTGCGCAATGTGCGTGTGGTGCTGAACGCGCAGACCTGCGAGGTGCGTGGCGACGGCCAGCGCGTCGTTGGTCTGGAATACCGCGACCGTGCCGACGACAGCCTGCACTCGCTCGAACTCGAAGGCGTGTTCGTGCAGATCGGCCTGCTGCCCAATACCGACTGGCTGATGGGCACGCTGGCGCTTTCGCCGCGCGGCGAGATCCTCATCGACGAGCGCGCCCAGACCTCGCTGGCCGGTGTGATGGCCGCCGGCGACGCCACCACGGTGCCGTACAAGCAGATCGTCATCGCGATGGGCGAGGGGTCCAAGGCGGCTTTGTCGGCCTTCGATTTCCTGATCCGCGAGGCGCCTGCGCTGGACGAGGCCGAGCGCGAAGCCGCCTGATCAGAAAGGCGAGCGCAGAGGGATGCACGGAAACAGCCGCCGGCCCCGTTGACACCGCAAACGGGACAACACGTTCAACGCCATCGATCGGTTGCCTCGAAGCAGGACGCGCACCTCTGTAGGATGCTCTGGAATCGCAGGGCGATCCGATCCGCCCGAAGCAACGCAACATCCTGCTCGGCCGCTCGCACCCGACGCCTTTCCTTGGTTTTTCAGCTGGAGTTGGTATGACGGAAAATCCGGCCTCCGTTGTGACCCTGCACAACCAGGCGGTGCTGGACTATCGCGCGGGCGAGGTTGACAAGGCGCTGGCGTCGCTTGCGCGCTGCCTTGAGCTGGGAAGCGCCGTATCGGGCAAGGCACTGGCAGCCATTCATTACCAAGTCTTGGATTTTCGCCAGGCCTTCGATGTCGCCAAACAGGTGATCGAGATTGCGCCGAACGACTTCGCCTACCAGAACGAGTTCTATCAGGAGATCCTGACTTACGCGCTCGCGCAGCGCCCTCGCTATGAGCGCGCGCGGGAACCGGAATCGGCGCCGCCGGTGTCCTTTGTCATCTGCTCGCATCGCGATTCGCACTACCAGCGCGTGCATGCCCAGATTGCGCAGGCGATGCAGGGCTGTGCACACGAAGTCATCCGGGTGCCCGATGCCAGCAGCATGAACGAGGGCTACGCGCGCGGGCTTCGGCTATGCCAGCACCAGCACGTAGTGCTTTGCCACGATGACATCGAGATTTTCATTGCGGATTTCGTGGCGCGGCTTTCCAGTGCCTTCGAGGCATACGACATGTTTGGGATTGCCGGTTCGCGGCGCATGTCCGGGCCGGCCATGCTGTTCGACGGTCACCCGCATCTGATGGGCCGTGTCTATCACCCTGCACGTACAGAAGCCGAACAGGCCAACATCGTAATCTGCGGAACCTCGAAGCGGGTGTCGCGGGCCCAGGTGATAGACGGCGTCTTCATCGCAGCGCATCGCGGAATCCTCGAAACGCTTGGCTTTGATCAGGACTACACCGGCTTTCACTACTACGATGTCGACCTCAGCTATCGAGCCCGCCTCGCGGGCGTCAATATCGGAATCGCCACCGACCTGGGCCTGAGGCACCACTCAACCGGCTCGTTCAATGAGGGCTGGAACGCGGCGAAGGCGATCTTCGAGCGCAAGTTCCCGGACCTGCGCGGCGTGCCCGGGGAACATGCGCACTGGTACTCGATGGCGGTCCCGCGCGAGCTGGATCTTCTGACCGTGCAGCAGGCCATCAATTTCGCGCTGGATTGACTGCCAGTTCACTCCACCCGCAGCACCGCGCAAAGCCCTGGTCGCAGCGAGGCCGGCAGCCAGCGATACAGCAGGTTGATCGCGCCCAAGGCAGGCTTGCGCACAAAGCGCCCTTCCAGATGGTCGCTGTAGCGGTAGTCGAAGTAAGCACTCACCCGCAGCTGCTCGACGCGGAAGCCGGCGGCGCGGCTGTAACTGATCAGTTCCTGCGCGGTGTATTCACGGAAGTGGCCAGGGTTCTGCGCATTCTCGGCGATCAGGTTGAAAGGGTTTCGGCCCAGCAGCATCTGCAAGCGCTTGTGCAGCACGACGGCGTTGGGCGTCTGGATGATCAGCAGGCCGCGCGGGGCGAGCAGCGAACGCAGAAAGCGCAGCACCAACAGAGGCGAAGTGTGCAGGTGTTCCAGAACCTCGGTGAACAGCACGATGTCATAGGTCGGAAGGTCACTGCGCCAGCTGGCCTCGTGCTGCGTCTGGTTGAGATCGAACTGGTAGTTGCGGCCGCTGGCGGTGTCCTGGTCGGGCTCGAAACCGAGCGTATCGATGCCGCTGCCCAGCGCGGCGGCGGCGATTGACGTGAATGGCGAACGACCAATGTCGAGCACGCGCATGCTGCCCGTGTGGTGCTGCCCAAGCAGGGCCAGCAACCGGTCGTAGCGGGGAGCGTGGTAGCGCAGATAGCCATCCCGCGGTGACTGCTCGATGGCTGCTGCCAAGTGCGGATTCATTCGTCATGCTGCAATGCAAGGAATACCAATTGTGCTTTGCTTTGCCGTGCTTCGGCGAGTCCTCGCCGCTGCCGCAAACGCCATTTGGCCACCCACCGAAGCGACGCACCAGCCTGCCACTGGCCTGAAACCGGCTCTGCACGTACTCTGCCGGTTCCATTCGCTTCGCTTCAGGCCGCGCCTTGACGCATTCCGCTCGTTTGATCCCCGCCCTCGTCCTGTTTGGCCTTGCGGGCAGCGCCCTTGCGACCCCGCCCTCGGTGAATCACGTGACGGCTTGCATCGACGGCGTTGCGGCTGGTTATGCCTGTTCAAACGTGGACCTGGCGGCGCAGGTGAGTCTGGCCGAGTTGGGTGCCAGTGCGGGTCAGGACGGCAACGACCTGTGGGGATGGACCGATCCCCTCACCGGTCGCGAATACGCGCTGATGGGCGTCGGCAACGGCATGGCCTTTGTCGATGTGACCACAGCCGATCACCCGGTGGTGCTGGGCCTGTTGCCTACGCATAGCGGCAACTCACTGTGGCGCGACGTCAAGGTTTACCAGAACCATGCCTATATCGTTTCTGAAGCGACCAGCCATGGCATGCAGGTGTTCGACCTGACACGTCTGCGCAATGTCATAGCGCCGCCGGTCGTGTTCAGCTCGGATGGGCATTACGCGGGGTTCGGGCGGGCGCACAACATCGTCATCAACGAGCAGACTGGTTTTGCCTATGCGGTCGGTTCGGTTCAGGGCACCACGCAGTGCGCCGGCGGCCTGCACATGCTGAATCTGGCGAATCCACTGGTGCCGCAGTTCGCCGGCTGTTTCTCTGCTGATGGCTATACGCACGACGCGCAGTGCGTGATCTACGACGGGCCGGATGCGGATTACGTCGGGCATGAAATCTGCTTCAACGCCAACGAAGACACCCTCACCATTGTCGACGTCAGCGACAAGGGCGCGCCGGTGCAAATTTCGCGCGTCGGCTATGTGGGGGTCAGCTATGCCCATCAGGGCTGGCTGACACCGGGGCAACGCTGGTTCCTGCTGGATGACGAGATCGACGAGCTCGACAACGGCCACAACACCCGTACCTATGTATGGGATCTGCTCGATCTGGATGATCCGAAGCAGACCTTTGCCTACACCGCCAGCGTGGCATCCTCCGATCACAACCTCTATATCCGCGACCAGTACGCGTACCTGGCCAATTACCGCAGCGGCCTGCGCATCCTCGACCTGTCAGGTATCGAGCAGGGCGATGTTCGCGAAGTGGCGCATTTCGATACGCATCCCGCCAGCAACGCCAGCGGTTTCGACGGGGCCTGGAGTTCCTACCCGTACTTCGCCAGCGGCACCGTCATCGTCAGTGACATTTCACGTGGCCTGTTTGTGCTGCAGCCGATCCTTTGCCAGGAGCCGGCCAGTGCGACCGGTCTTGGCGCGAACGCGGCCGGTGACAACGCCATCGCCATCGCCTGGAACGATGCCGGGCTGCCAGGCGCAACTTATGAGGTGCACCGCGAACTGGGTGGCTGCGCCGCCGGGCCCGGCAGCCTGCTGGCTGAAGGGCTGGGCAGCGCGAACTTCCTCGACAGCACGGCGTCGGCGGATGTCGAATACGGCTACCGGGTGCGTGTGGTGGCGGAAGGCGGGCAGTGCCGCAGTGGTTTCTCGGACTGCGTCAGCGCCAGCACAACGGGCGTCTGCAATGCGCCTCCGCAATTCGCTGGACTGGCAAGTGCGACTACGCCGGGTGACACACGCTGCACGGTGGAGCTTGCCTGGCCTGCGGCCACAAGCAGTTGCGCGGGATCCGTGCGTTACGAGTTGCATCGCTCGACCGATGCCGGGTTTGTGCCGGCGCCGGGCAACCGGATCCGCTCGGATCTCCATGCGCTCGACGCGCGGGATTTCGATCTGGCCTCTGGCAACACCTACCACTATGTGGCGCGTGCACGCGATGTTGGCAACGCCGTGGCTGACGACAATCTGGTCCGGCGCAGCGTCACGCCCCTGGGTGAGTTGAGCGTGGGTGTGTGGAGCAATGGCGCTGAGGTAGGCGAGTCCTTTCTCGGTGCCGGCACTGTGACCCCGCAGCACGTTGCCTGGCACACCACCGATGAAGTCGTCCACTCGGGCGAGCGCGCATACCTCAGCGGTTACGTGGACAGCAGTTGCGTGGCCTTGACCACACCGCCCATCGACCTGGGCCAGGCGGGGAACTCGCAGCTCGACTTTTTCCAGCGATTTGGCATCGAATCGGGCTGGGACGGCGGGCGGGTCGAGATATCAACAGACGGCAGCAACTGGACGCCGATCGCCCCGACGGGTGGCTATCCGCAGCAGATCAGCAACAGCGGCAATGCCTGTAACTGGCCGGTTGGAACGCCGGTCTACGCCGGCACGGCACTTTCCTGGCAGGCCCAGTCCTTCGATCTGTCCAGTTACGCCGGTACGGTGCAGCTGCGCTGGGTGCTGGGTACCGATACCGCGGTAAGCGAGGAAGGCTGGTGGCTGGATACGCTCACGGTGTCGCCGGCTCAGGTCAGCGGCAGTTGCGTCAGCATTCCGTGGCTCACCTCGTTGGCGATCACCGCGCATGAGCCCACCACCAGCACGGCCGGCAGCCTGGTCGAGGTTCAATTCGCCCTGGAGCTTGATCCCGATGAAGGCAATCCTCCGACTGGCAGTGTGCTGGTTTCGGCCGATGCGGGAGTTGCCACCTGCACGGCGCAGTTGCCCGAAAGCAGCTGCGCGTTGCTGCTGACCGAGCCGGGACTGCGCACCCTGAGTGCCGCCTATTCCGGAGATGGCGCGTTTCCCGCGGCCGGCGACTCGGTGACGCACGAAGTACTCAAGGCCGAGGTGAGCCTGGAAATCTCTGCCAACAGCGGAGATCTGCTGCCAGACGGCGTTTCCGAAGTGACCGCTTCGCTGGCAGGTGTTGCCAAGCTGGCCTCCCCGAGCGGCACCATCCAGGTGCGCAGCGACCTGGAAACAGAGGGTTGCAGCATCGTTTTGCCTGCAACCAGCTGCCAACTGGTATTGCGCGCCGCCACCCATACCCTCACCGCCAGCTACTCGGGCGACGCCTACTACCAGCCGCAGGCCGGGCAAGTAGTGCATGCGGTGGTGCTGGCCACCGAGCTGTTCGGCAGCAGCTTCGAGTAGGCGCAGGAACCGGGTTGCTAACCCGGCCGCGCCTTGTCGCGTAGCCGGCGGGATCTGCTTTCGCCTCGTGCGCCGGACGTGCGATTCCAGTTCCCTTGCCTGCCCGCCGAGGGAAACGAGCGACGAAAGGGCGGGTGGACGGCCAAATCGCAGAGTTTTCTGCCGATCTCGTCGCATTTTGCGCAAGTCCGGTGCCGCTGGCGGTTTGGAACGCCGATCAGGCCGATACCGCGCTTGGCTGACGGCTGAGCCAAATCTGGTCCGCTTTCCGCGGAACGTTTTACTTATCAGAGGCTACCGCCAACTTCTTGAACCAGTCTCTGAACTGTTCGTTAAGGTATTGACCTGCTTGGAAAAAGTCTGCCGCACGATTGCTTGACACCCCCCAAAGCCATCACTAATGTGGGCACCCGAGGGATTTTCTGGGTTTCAGTGGGGTTTTGTGGGGCTTATGTTTCAGGGCGAGACTGCGATCACGATTGATGACAAGGGCCGGTTGGCGATTCCCGTCGCCTTCCGCGAGCTTGTCGCGCGCGACTGCGGCAACGTGCTGATCAGCACCTACAACCCTTATGAGCCGGGCAGCCTGTGGCTTTACCCGCTGGCCGAGTGGGAGCAGGTACGCGACCAGGTCAATGCCCTGCCCAGTGCAATCCGCGCCCACCGCAACATGCAGCTGAAGCTGGTCGGCGCCGCCACACGGCTGGAGCCCGATGGCAGCGGCCGCATCCTGCTTCCCGCCAGCCAGCGCAGTGCCGCCGGCATCGAGAAGAAGGCGGTGCTGCTCGGTATGGGGCGAAAGCTGGAGTTGTGGAGCGAGCAGGCACACCTCGCGCAGATTCGCCAGACCATCGAGGAAGGCGAGATCACCGAGGACCTGCTCGGACTGCGCTTGTGACCGGGGTGGCCGGGATGCAGGCCGCCGCGCCGCAGCCCAGCCATCTTCCGGTGATGTTCGACGAAGCCATGGAAGGGCTGAGGATTCTCACGGATGGCTGTTACCTGGATGGCACGTTCGGGCGCGGTGGACATGCGCGTGGCGTATTGGAGCGGTTGGGGTCAGCGGGGCGCCTGCTGTTGATGGACAAGGATCCGGAAGCAATCAAAGAAGCCGAGCGCGACCTGGCACGGGATCCGCGCGTGCGGCTGCGGCAGGACAGTTTCGCCGCCTTGGCGGAGTGGGACGAAAGCGCCGCTGGCCTGGACGGCGTACTGCTGGACCTGGGTGTGTCCTCTCCGCAACTGGATGAAGCAGGCCGCGGCTTCAGCTTCAGCAAGGATGGCCCACTTGATATGCGCATGGACCCGCAGCGCGGCGAAAGTGCCGCCGAATGGCTGGCGCGGGCACCTGAAGCCGAGATTGCCGACGTGCTATGGCATTTCGGCGAAGAACGCCTCAGCCGCCGCATCGCGCGCGCCATCGTTGAACGCCGTGCCGAGTCGCCGCTGAGCACGACGGCCGAACTGGCCGAGCTGATCAAGAGCGTCATGCCGCGTGGTGGCGACAACCACCCGGCAACCCGCAGCTTCCAGGCGATCCGCATCCACATCAATCGCGAGCTGGAAGACCTCGAGGCGGGCCTTGATGCGGCCCACGCGCGACTCAAGCCGGGCGGGCGCCTGGTGGTGATCAGCTTCCACTCACTCGAGGATCGCCTGGTCAAGCGCTTCATCGCGGCCAAGGCCAAGGCGCCGCCGGGCAACCGGCGCATGCCGGTGGCCGCGGCGTTCACGCCGAGCCTGCGTGAAGTGGGTGCTGCGCAGCGCGCTGGCAGCGCCGAACTGATCCGCAACCCGCGCGCCCGCAGCGCGGTGCTGCGCGTGGCGGAGCGTCTGGCATGAAGGTGCTGGCCTTCCTCCTGCTGCTGGTCGCGACCATCGCGACAGCAATCTCCGTCGTGCACGCCAAGCATCAGCACCGCTTGGCCTTCGTCGAACTGACCGAGCTGGAAGTCGAACGCGATGAACTCAACATCGAGTTCGGCCGCCTGCAGCTCGAACAGGCAACCTGGGCCGAAACCAACCGCATCGAGCAGATCGCGCGCGAGCAGCTGCAGATGGATTTTCCCGCGCCTGACCGCATCGTGGTGGTGAAGCCATGAAGCCGCGTCTGACTCCGGCGAACATCCGCGCGCGGCTGAGCCTGGTGGCTGGAGCGCTGGCCCTGCTCGGTACCGCCCTGATGGTGCGCGCGGTCGACCTGCAGATGCTGCGCAGTGATTTCTATCAGGAGCAGGGCGACGCGCGCTTCGTGCGTGACCTGCCGATCGCCAGCGTGCGCGGCATGATCACCGACCGAAACGGCGAGCCGCTGGCGATTTCCACGCCGGTGGAGTCGCTGTGGGCCAACCCGAAGGAACTGCTGCAGCACGGCGAACGCCTGCAGGAACTCGCCGATGCCCTGAACACGCCGGTGGCGGCCCTGACCCAGCGCCTTGAAGACCGCTCCGATCGCGAGTTTGTCTACCTGCGGCGTCAGTTAAATCCCGACGAGGCCGCCAAGGTCATCGACCTTGGTATTCCCGGTGTCGCCAGCCAGCGCGAGTTCCGCCGCTATTACCCGCTCGGCGAAGGCATGGCGCATTTGCTGGGTTACACCAACATCGACGATCAGGGACAGGAAGGCCTTGAGCTGGCCTTCAATGCCTGGTTGACGGGCACGGCAGGCTCCAAGCGGGTGATTCGCGACCGCCGCGGCCGCATCGTCGAGAACGTCGATCTGGTTCGCCCGGCCGAGCCCGGCAAGGATCTGGTGCTGTCGATTGATCGGCGCATCCAGTACCTGGCCTATCGCGAGCTGAAGCGCGCGCTGGCCGAACATCGCGCGCGCGCCGGATCGGTGGTGGTGCTGGACGTGCCAACGGGTGAAGTGCTGGCGATGGTCAACCAGCCCTCGTTCAATCCGAACGTGCGCGAAGTGCACGATGCCGAGTCGCGCCGCAACCGCGCCCTGACCGATGTGCTTGAGCCGGGTTCGGTGATCAAGGTGCTGACCGTGGCGGCGGCGCTGGAAACCGGACGCTATACACCCGAAACGGTGATCCCGACCAGCCCCGGCTTCATGAACCTGTCGCGCTACCAGATTCGCGACATCCACAACTATGGCGACGTCAGCCTCACCCGCCTGTTGACCAAGAGTTCAAATGTTGCGGCGGCAAAGATCGCAGCGGACCTGCCACGCGAGCATTTGCACGATCTGTTCCAGCGCTTTGGTCTGGGCGTCACCACCGGCAGCGGATTTCCCGGCGAATCGGCCGGCAGCCTGCCTGGTGTGGAGCAGTGGGGGCCAGTGGAAAAGGCCACGATTTCCTACGGCTACGGTGTATCGACCACGGCCACCCAGATTGCCCGGATTTACGCCGCATTCGGCAATGAAGGCCGCATGCTGCCAGTGAGCTTCATTCACGGACAGCAGTCGCCCTCCACCGCGGTGATCGATCCCAGCATTGCGCGGCAAGTGCTGAGCATGCTGGAAACCGTGACCGGGCCCGAAGGCACCGCGTCGCGCGCCAACATCAGCGGCTATCGGGTCGCGGGCAAGACAGGCACTTCGCGCAAGGCCAGCGGTGGCGGTTATCAGCGACGCTACCTCAGCGTGTTTGCCGGACTGGTGCCGGTCAGTGCGCCACGCTTTGCCATGGTGGTGGTGATCGACGATCCGCAGGCCGGCGCCTACTACGGTGGCCTGGTCGCAGCGCCGGTTTTCCACCGCGTCATGGAAGGCGGCCTGCGCCTTCTGGATGTGACACCGGACAACGTCGAGCAGTGGGCGGCGGGCGCCAATCCGGTGGTGCCATCACTGCCGGTGGGCAACGGCTTGCCGCCCGAGGCCGAGCCGGTGCTGGAGCACATCATCGACGGAGCGATGCAATGAGCGCCGCGCTGCGCCTTGATCACCTGTTGCAGCCCGAAGGTGTCACCGCGCCGCCCGTATTGCTGCGCGGCCTGACCATGGACAGCCGCGCGGCCGGCCCGGGCGATGCCTTCGTGGCCTTGCGCGGGCTCAATCACCACGGTATCGAATTTGCTGCCCAGGCGGTGGGCAATGGCGCCGTTGCGGTGCTCTTCGAACCTCCCGTACCGGCGGCGCAGGACTTGCCGGAATCCGCCATCGCCGTGCCCGAACTGCGCCAGCGACTGGGCCGCATTGCTGATCGATTCTACGGCTCACCCTCCCGCTCCCTGGTGCTTGTCGGCGTGACTGGTACCAATGGCAAGACCTCCACCGTGCAGTTGCTGGCGCAGGCTTTTGAACTGTGCGGGGCGCGTGCCGGCAGCATCGGCACGCTGGGCGCCGGTTTGGTCGGACAGATCCGTGCCGGCGAGCGCACCACGCCGGACGTGATTGCCGTGCACGGCCTGCTGGCCGAACTGCGCGACGCCGGTGCCGGCCATGTCGCGATGGAAGTGTCGTCGCATGCGCTGGTGCAGGGCCGCGTCGACGCCGTTGCATTTGACGTCGGCGTGTTCACCAATCTGACCCGCGATCACCTCGACTATCACGGCGACATGGCGAGCTACGGCGCTGCCAAGGCGCGCCTGTTCGAGCGCGACTTGCGCGCAGCCGTGATCAATCTCGATGACGGTTTCGGCAGCGAACTGCACGCGCGGCACTCCGCCAGCTTGCGCTGCGTGGGTGTGAGCGCCGCGGGACGCCCGGATGCCGAGCTTCGCGCCGAGCGCCTTGCCTTCTCCCAGCACGGCCTGGACTTCGACCTGGTTGCTGCCGACGGCGACCGCTTTGCGGTGCGCAGCCCGCTGCTGGGCCGCTTCAACGTCGACAACCTGCTGGCCGTGGCAGGCGTGCTGCTGGCACTGGGCCATGCCTTGCCGGACATCGCAGCCTTGCTGGCGCGCCTGGAGCCGGTGGCTGGGCGCATGAACCGCCTCGCCGGCAGCGACGGCCAGCCACTGCTGGTGGTCGACTATGCGCACACCCCGGATGCGCTGAGCCAGGCGCTGGCGAGTCTGCGTGTGCATACGCCCGGGCGTTTGATCTGCGTGTTTGGCTGTGGCGGCGAACGCGACCGCGGCAAGCGTCCGCAGATGGCTGCAGCGGCCGAACACGGTGCAGATCGGGTGATCGTCAGCGACGACAATCCGCGCGGCGAAGATGGCGACGCGATCGTAGCCGAGATCATGGCGGGATTCGCCTCGCCCGATGCGGTGACGGTGCAGCGCAACCGGGCGCGCGCGATTGCCGATGCGGTGTCGATGGCCCACTCCGGCGACACCGTGCTGATCGCCGGCAAGGGCCATGAGCCCTACCAGGAAATCGCTGGCGTCAGGCTGCCCTTCGACGACATGCAGCAGGCCGCCGCAGCGCTGGAGGCCCGCGCATGAGGTCCGTTTCACTGTCACAACTGGCAGCCTGGTGCGGCGCGCGCCTGTCTGGTGCTGACCGACAGATTGAGCGCGTCGTCATCGACAGCCGCGAGCTGGTACCAGAAAGCCTCTTCGTCGCGCTGCGCGGCGAGCGCTTCGACGGGCACGAGTTCTGCCAGGCGGCACTGCAGGCTGGCGCCGTGGCCTTGCTGGTGGAGCGCGAGCTTGCTCTCGACGCGCCGCAGCTCGTGGTGGCCGACAGTCTTGTGGCACTGGGACAGATCGCTTCCGGAATGGCGGCGTCGCGCAGCACGACCCTGATCGGATTGACCGGCTCGAACGGCAAGACCTCGGTCAAGACCCTCACCCAATCGATCCTGTCGCGGGTGGCGTCGAGCTACGCCAACCCGGGCAACCGGAACAACGAGATCGGCCTGCCATTGGCCTTGCTGGATCAGCCCGAAGACGCCCGTTTCGGCATCTATGAAATGGGCGCCGGCAAGCCCGGCGACATCGCTTATCTGACGTCGATTGCGCATCCGCAGGTAACCCTGGTCAACAACATTGGTCCGGCGCACCTGCTGCGCATGGGTTCCTTGCTGGGCATCGCGCAGACCAAGGGCGCGATCTACGCGGCCCTGCCGGACGATGGCGTTGCGGTGATCAATGCCGACGACGCCTTCGCTTCGCTGTTTGAACAACACGCTGCGGGGCGCCGCCTGATCCGCTTTGGCCTGGTTGCCACGGCCGAAGTCAGTGCCGAGAACCTGGTGCTGGGCGACACGGGCAGTCACTTCGATCTGGTCAGTCCGGTGGGTCGCATTGCCATTGAGCTGAACCTGCCGGGCGAGCACAACGTGCTCAATGCGCTTGCCGCAGCCTGCCTGTCGCTCGCGGTCGACGCGCCGCTGTCGGCAATTGCCGAAGGCCTCGCGCAGGCGCCGGGCGTGCCGGGTCGTCAGCAGCGTCAGCGCCTGGCGAGCGGGGCACTGCTGATCGATGACAGCTACAACGCGAATCCTGCCTCGGTTGCCGCTGCACTCTCGACCCTGGCTGCACTGCCCGGCGAACGAATCCTGGTGCTGGGTGAAATGCGCGAGCTGGGCGCCGATGCCGAAGCGCTGCACGCCGAGGTCGGATTGCAGGCCCGTCAGAAGGGCATCGAGCGCCTGTTCACCCTGGGCGGTGCGACCGTCCATGCCGCACAGGCCTTTGGCCCTGCCGCCACACATCATGAGGACCTTCAGACCTTGCTCGATTCACTTTCCCGCTGCCTGACGCCGGCAACCTGCGTGCTGGTCAAGGGCTCACGCGGCGCCGCCATGGAGCGCGTCGTCGAAGCCCTCAGCGGCGCCAATCCAGGGATCCACCATGCTGCTTGAGCTCGCCGAACTGCTGAAGGGCTTCGGGCGCTTCTTCGCGCTGTTCGACTACCTCACCCTGCGCGCCATCCTGAGTGCGCTGACCGCGCTGGCGGTTTCGCTGATTGCCGGGCCGCGGATGATCCGCTGGCTGGGATCCTTGAAGGGTGGGCAGCCGATCCGCAGCGACGGACCGCAGAGCCACTTCTCCAAAGCCGGCACGCCCACCATGGGCGGCGCACTGATCCTGCTGGCAGTGGCAGTGGCAACCCTGCTGTGGGCTGATCTGGGCAACCGCTACATCTGGATCGTGCTTGGCGTGACCCTGGCGTTCGGCGCGATTGGCTGGATCGACGACTGGAAGAAGCTGGTCAAGCGCGATCCGAATGGCCTCAAGGCGGGTTCCAAGTATGCGATGCAATCGGCGGTAGGCCTGAGCGCGGCGCTGGTTCTCTACTACACCGCGGATACGCCGTCGGCGACCGCGTTCCATTTGCCCTTCTTCAAGCAGGTCGCGGTGCCGATGGGTGCGGTGCTGTTCGTTACGGTGACCTACTTCTGGATCGTCGGATTCTCCAACGCCGTCAACCTCACCGATGGGCTCGACGGGCTCGCGATCATGCCGGCGGTCCTGGTCGCCGGCGCCCTGGGCGTGTTCGCTTATGCCTCCGGGCATGTCGGGTTCGCCCAGTACCTGTTGATCCCGAACATTCCGGGCGCGGGCGAGTTGATCATCTTCTGCGCCGCGATTGGTGGTGCCGGGCTCGGGTTCCTCTGGTTCAACACCTATCCTGCTCAGGTCTTCATGGGCGACATCGGCGCGCTGGCGCTGGGCGCAGCGATCGGCACCCTGGCGGTGATCGTGCGCCAGGAACTGGTGCTGGTCGTGATGGGCGGCATCTTCGTGATCGAGACCCTGTCGGTGATGGCGCAGGTCGCCAGCTTCAAGCTGACTGGACGGCGCATCTTCCGCATGGCGCCGATCCATCACCACTTCGAACTGAAGGGCTGGCCGGAGCCGCGCGTCATCGTGCGCTTCTGGATCATCAGCGTGGTGCTGGTGCTGGTCGGCCTTGCCACCTTGAAGGTGCGCTGATGATTGCCCAACGTCTGCGCCAGGCATTGCGACTCGACGAGATCGAAGGGCGCTTCGATCCGGTGCTGCTGGCGGTGTCGATCGCCCTGGCCGGGCTGGGTGTGGTGATGGTGGCGTCCAGTTCCATCGCCATTGCCGATGGCTTTGGCTTCGGTCCCTACCACTTTCTTTACCGGCATGCCTTTTTTCTGGTGGCCGGGGTGATGCTCGCCGCAGTGATGTGCCGGTTGGAACTGAAGGATGTCGAAGCGCGTTCCCGCTTGCTGCTGATGGTCTGTTTCCTGCTGCTCGCCGCGGTCTACCTGCCGGTTGTGGGCAAGACGGTGAATGGCGCGCGACGCTGGATCGATTTCGGCATTTCAAGTTTCCAGGTTGTCGAAGCGGTAAAGCTGCTGCTGGTGATCTGGCTGGCGAGCTATCTGGTGCGCTACCGCGAATCCCTGCAGCGCAGCTGGATCGGCGCGTTCAAGCCGCTCGGCATCACCGCCCTTCTGGTCGGCATGTTGCTGCTGCAGCCGGATTTCGGATCGGCCCTGCTGCTGATAGCGGTCACCGTCGGCATGCTCTGGACCGGCGGCGTGCGCATGCGCTATCTCACCCTTCCGGCGCTGGCTGCGTTGCCGCTGCTGGCGGCAGTCGCGCTGAGCGAATCCTACCGGGTGCGGCGACTCACCTCGTTCATGGATCCCTGGGCTGATCCCTTCAAGGACGGTTTCCAGCTGACCCAGGCACTGATCGCCGTAGGCCGCGGCGAATGGTTTGGCGTCGGCCTGGGCGCCAGCGTGCAGAAGCTCTACTACCTGCCCGAAGCGCATACCGATTTCATCTTCGCCGTGCTGGCCGAGGAACTTGGCTTTGTCGGTGTGCTGGCGGTGCTGGTGCTTTACGCGGTGCTGGTCGGTCGCGCCTTCCAGATCGGCCTGCGCGCAGTCGACATCGGTCGTCACTTCGCCGCCAACTGTGCCTTCGGCGTGGCGCTGTGGATCGCGCTGCAGGCCTTCGTTTCCATCGGTGTGAACCTGGGTTTGCTGCCGACCAAGGGCCTGACCCTGCCCTTGATCTCGTCGGGCGGCTCCAGTGTGCTGATGACCTGTGCGGCGATCGGATTGCTATTGCGGGTGAGCTTCGAGACCGATCGGGCTTCGCGCCAGGTTGCCCGTCTGCGCGGTGACGTGCTGGTCGATCCCGAGGGGTTGCTGGCAGGTGCCGGCGCTGCGTCGGGCAAGCCTCGCATCGAGCCGGTCTGGAGGGATGCCGCATGAGCGCACCCGTGATGATCATGGCGGGTGGAACCGGCGGGCACATCTTTCCTGGCCTCGCCCTGGCGCGCGCCCTGCAGCGCCATAACGTGCCGGTGGTGTGGCTGGGTTCGCGTGGTGGGCTGGAGCAGCGCCTTGTGCCCGCAGCCGGGATCGAGATCCGATCGATCGACATCCAGGCCCTGCGCGGCCGCGGCATGGCTTCGCTGCTGCTCGCGCCGCTGCGCGTGCTGCGTGCCGTGTGGCAGGCGCTGCGCATCCTGAAATCAGAACCGCCGCGCGCCGTGGTGAGCTTCGGCGGCTTCGTCGCCGGCCCCGGTGGACTGGCAGCGTGGTTGCTGCGTCGCCCGCTGCTGGTGCACGAACAGAACCGAATTCCTGGCTTCACCAATCGTCTGCTGGCGCGGCTTGCGCGGCGCGTGTTGTGCGGATTTGACGGTGCCTTCGGCGCGGGCAAGGGCGAGGCAGTCGGCAATCCGGTTCGCGCCGAGATTGCTGCGCTGCCTGCACCAGCCTCGCGCCTGTCTGGCCGTAGCGGACCGATGCGCGTGCTGGTGCTGGGTGGCAGTCAGGGCGCGCGTGCCTTGAACCGCGCGATGCCGATGGCGATCACTGAGGCCGGCGTGACGCTGGACGTGCGTCACCAGTGCGGCGAGCGTCTGCTGGAGGATGCACGCGCGGCCTACGCCAGCAGCGGGCACTCGATCACACCCGAACCCTTCATTGCCGACATGGCCAAAGCCTATGCCTGGGCTGACCTTGTCATTGCGCGCGCTGGCGCCCTGACCCTGGCGGAGATCGCTGCGGCGGGAGTCGGGGCGATCCTGGTGCCGTTTCCGCATGCGGTGGACGATCATCAGACCGCCAATGCGCAGGTCTTCGTGAATGCCGGCGCGGCGCGGCTGGTACCGGAGTCGCCCCAGTTGGCCAGCACCCTGGCCAGCATGCTGGGTGAGCTGAGCGCCAATCCGGCAGTTCGCCTGGCGATGGCCGAAGCTGCGCGTGGCCTGAGCTGGCCGGACGCCGCAGAGCGCGTGGCCCAGATTGTGCTGCAGGAGTCGCGCGCATGATCCGGCGTTTTGCCTACGGGACCGATCCGGTGCAGGCCTTCCGCCGTGTGCACTTTATCGGCGTCGGCGGCGTCGGCATGAGCGGCATCGCGGAAGTGCTGTGCGTGCTTGACTACACCGTGTCCGGCTCCGACGTGGCCGAGTCGGCCGCAACGCGCCGCCTGAAGGCGCTGGGCGCCAATGTTCATCTGGGACACGACGCCGAGAATCTGGGCGACGCCGATGCGGTCGTTGTATCCAGTGCGATCAGCCAGCAAAACCCCGAGCTGCTTGAAGCCCGCCGGCGTCGGATTCCGGTTGTGCCGCGCGCCGAGATGCTGGCCGAGTTGATGCGCTTCCGTCGTGGCATCGCGGTAGCAGGAACACACGGCAAGACCACCACAACGAGTCTCGTTGCCAGCGTGTTGTCCGAGGGCGGGCTGGATCCGACCTTCGTGATTGGCGGGCAGCTGCTCTCGGCGGGAACCAATGCGGGACTTGGCAGCGGCGAGTGGCTGGTGGCCGAGGCCGACGAAAGTGACGGCAGCTTCCTGCGCCTGAACCCGCTGATCGCCGTGGTGACCAATATCGATGCGGATCATCTGGAGAACTACGGTGGCGACTTTGCCAATGTGCAGGCGGCCTTCTCCGAGTTCCTGCACCGCCTGCCGTTCTATGGGCTGGCGGTGCTTTGCGCCGATGATCCGGAATGCGCAACCCTGATCGAACAGACGCCGCGCCATGTGCTGGCTTATGGCTTTGCTGCCACTGCCGATGTGCGCGCCAGCGAGGTGATGCAGGAAGGCGGCCGCACGCGCTTTACCCTGCATCTGCCGGAGTCGGCGCCGCTGCCGGTCGTGTTGAACCTGCCGGGCAAACACAATGTGCAGAATGCCCTGGCCGCGGCCGCCATCGGTTGGCAGCTGGGCGTGGAACCGGCGCTGATCGCCTCGGCACTCGAGCGCTTCCAGGGTATCGGGCGGCGCTTCAACTGCCTGGGCGAGATCGTGCTTGGGCAGCGCCGTGCGCTGCTGGTTGACGACTACGGGCACCATCCGGCCGAACTCGCCGCCGTGTTTGCGGCGGCACGCGGCGGCTGGCCACAGCGGCGTCTGGTGGTGGGCTTCCAGCCGCACCGTTACACCCGTACCCGCGACCTGATCGACGAATTCGCAGCCGTGCTGTCGGAAGTTGACGCACTGATCCTGACTGACGTCTATCCAGCTGGCGAGGCACCGATTGCCGGTGCCGACTCCAAGGCCTTGGCGCGCGCCATTCGCGCGCGCGGCCGGGTCGATCCGGTGCTGGTGCCCGGCGCAGCTGACGTGGCCGGTGTGCTGCCCGACCTGATCGAGGACGGAGACCTTCTCATTCTGCTGGGCGCTGGCGACATCGGTCGCGCAGCCCAGAGCATTGCAACTGAATTTGTCGGAGCGCAGACATGAGGCGAGTCGATGATCCCGCGGCCTTTGGCCGTGTCGCGGTGGTGATGGGCGGCAGCTCGGCCGAACGCCAGGTTTCCCTCGATTCCGGCGCTGGCGTGCTGGCGGCATTGCGTTCGCTTGGCGTCGAGGCTTTCGCCGTGGATGGCATCCCGGCGCTGATTGCCGCAGTCGCGGCGGGGCGCGTAGATCGTGTCTTCAACATCCTGCATGGGCGTGGCGGTGAGGACGGTGTGCTGCAGGGCGCGCTGGATGCGCTGGCCGTGCCTTACACCGGCTCTGGCGTGCTCGGTTCGGCGCTGAGCATGGACAAGATCCGCACCAAGCAGATCTGGCAGGCACTTGGGCTTCCGACGCCGGCCTTTTCCCGACTGAGTCCCGGCGCGGACGTGCGTGCGGCGGCAGAGGCACTGGGCCTGCCGGTGGTGGTGAAGCCCGCGCACGAAGGCTCCAGCGTCGGTATCACGCGCGTGTTCTCGGCAGACCAGCTCGATGAAGCGGTGGCCCTGGCCGCGCGCTACGACGGCGAGCTGCTGGTCGAGCGCCTGATCGAGGGCGACGAACTGACCGTCGGCATCCTGGACGGCGAGGCATTGCCGAGCATCTGCATCGTGCCGGCCGGGGAGTACTACGACTACCACGCCAAGTATGTCGCTGAAACTACGCGTTACATCTGTCCCGGGCTGATCGGCGAGCCCGAGGCCGCCATTCGCGCGCTCGCTGTGCTGGCCTTTGAGGCGGTCGGTGCGAGCGGCTGGGGACGGGTTGACATCATGCGAGATCGGCACGGACACGATTGGCTGCTGGAGGTGAACACGGCGCCGGGCATGACCAGCCATTCGCTCGTGCCCAAGGCCGCGCTCGCGGAGGGCATCGACTACCAGACGCTCTGCTGGCGCCTGCTGGAAGCAACCCTGGACGGAGATCCGCGCGCATGACTGCGCTGAGTCGCCTGCTGGCCTGGCTGTTGGCCCTGACCCTGGTCGCCTTGCCCTTGGTCGCCGTCCTGCAGGGATGGATGCCAGGCGAGCGCTGGCCGCTGTCGCGCCTGTTGATCGAGGCCGAGTTCGAGCGCATTTCCGCCGAGCAGGTACGCGCCGCCGTGGCTGGACCGGCCGCGGCCGGATTCTTCGCCGTGGACCTGGGCGCGGTGCGCAGCGAACTGCAGGCCTTGCCCTGGGTCAAGTCGGTGGAGGTGCGCAAGCACTGGCCCGACACGCTGGAATTGCATCTGGTCGAACATCGCGCGTTCGCACGCTGGGGCGATGATCGCCTCTTGTCTGACGAGGGCGTGGTGTTTCGCGCGCCCGGTGGTGAATTCCTGCAGGGACTACCGCTGCTCGACGGACCGAAGGCCCGTCTCGGCGAGGTGGTGAAGCTCTATAACGAGGCGGACCAGCAGCTGCGCGGCACCGGCCTGCGCATCGCGGAAGTCCGGCTCTCACAGCGCGGCAGCTGGTCGCTTCGCACCGAGGACGGTGCCGAATGGATGCTCGGCCGGCACGAGCCGCTGGCCAGGATCGAGCGCTTCGTGCGCGTCCTGCCCGTGGTGCTGTCCTCAGGTCAGGGTGAAATCGAGCGGGCCGACCTGCGCTATGCCAATGGCTTTGCCATTCGCTGGCGCGAGGTGCTTGTCTCGCCATCTGCACAACCGGAAAACACATGAATCGCAAGGGTGACAAATCGCTGATCGTCGGCCTCGACATCGGCACCTCCAAGGTGGTCGCGCTGGTTGGCGAATACAGCCCCGATGAAGGCATCGAGGTGATCGGCATCGGCACGCATGCCTCGCACGGCATGAAGCGCGGTGTGGTGGTCGATATCGAATCCACCGTGCAGTCGATCCAGCGCGCCATCGAAGAGGCCGAAATGATGGCGGGCTGCGAGATCCGTTCGGTCTACGCATCGATCTCGGGCAGCCACACGCAATGCATGAACTCGCCCGGCATCGTGCCGACGCGCGACCGTGAAGTGACCCAGGCCGATATGGAGCGGGTGCTGGAAGCGGCCAAGGCGGTTGCGATTCCCTCCGATCAGAAGATCCTGCATGCGATTCCGCAGGAATACGTGCTGGACAACAGCCAGGAAGGCATCCGCAATCCGATTGGCATGTCGGGCGTGCGGCTTGAAGTGCGCGCGCACCTGGTGGTCTGCGCGCAGTCGGCGGCGCAGAACATTGCCAAGTGCGTCAACCGCTGTGGCCTGCAGGTCGATGACCTGATCCTGGGTTCGCTGGCGGCCAGCAGCGCGGTACTGACCAGTGACGAGAAGGAGTTGGGCGTCTGCCTGGTCGACATCGGCGCTGGCACCACCGACCTGGCGGTGTTCGCGCAGGGTGCGGTGCGGCATACCGCCTCGCTGCCGATTGCCGGCGACCAGGTCACCAATGACATCGCCCACCTGTTGCGCACGCCCACGCCGCACGCCGAAGAAATCAAGGTGCGCTATGCCTGCGCTCTGGCGCAGCTGGCGACCGCCGAAGAGAGCATCCAGGTACCCAGCGTGGGTGACCGGCCGCCCCGCCGCCTGGCACGACAGGCCCTGGCCGAGGCGGTGCAGAACCGTTACGAGGAAATCTTCGAGATGGTGCAGGCCGAACTGCGCCGCTCGGGCTTCGAGGAACTGGTGCGGGCCGGTCTGGTACTGACCGGTGGCTCCTCGCAGATGGAAGGCGTGACCGAGCTGGCCGAGGAAATGCTGCACATGCCGGTGCGCGTTGGCGTGCCGCAAAAGGTGCGCGGCCTTGGCGAAGTCATCGGCAACCCGGTTCACGCCGCTGGCGTGGGCCTGCTGCTCTGGGGCAGCCGCATTGAACACCCGCGTCGCTCGCTGGGTCCGCCGGGACGTGTCGGTGGACTCTGGCAGCGGCTGCGCAACTGGTATCGGGGAGAGTTCTAGGGCGAGGACGCGGAAAGGTGGCGAAACGCCGCCGCTGCCGCTACCCGGCGCACTAAAGGCAAGACAGGGCAAACAACAAGAACTGGCAACGCATAGCAACTCACAGAGGAAAACGAAATGGCGACTTTCGAACTGGTAGAAAAAACCGCACCCAATGCGGTGATCAAGGTGATCGGCGTGGGCGGCGGCGGCGGCAATGCCGTGGCCCACATGGTGAACTCGGGCATCGAGGGTGCCGAATTCATCTGCGCCAACACCGACTCGCAGGCGATCCGTAATGTCGGTGCCAAATCCATGCTGCAGCTTGGCAGCAACGTCACCAAGGGCCTGGGCGCGGGCGCGAACCCGGAGGTCGGCCGTCAGGCCGCGCTGGAGGACCGCGAGCAGATCGTCGCCGCCCTTACCGGCGCCGACATGGTGTTCATCACCGCCGGCATGGGCGGTGGCACAGGCACTGGCGCTGCGCCGGTAGTGGCACAGCTGGCCAAGGAGATGGGCATCCTCACCGTTGCGGTGGTGACCAAGCCTTTCCCGTTCGAAGGTCGACGCCGCATGCAGGTCGCACTGAAGGGCATCGAGGAGCTGGCCCAGCATTGCGACTCGCTGATCACCATCCCGAACGAAAAGCTGATCACCGTGCTGGGCCGCGAGGCCACCATGGTGCAGGCCTTCCGCGCGGCCAACGACGTGCTGCTCGGTGCAGTCCAGGGCATTGCCGACCTGATCGTGCGTCCGGGCCTGGTCAACGTCGATTTTGCCGACGTGCGCACCGTGATGAGCGAAATGGGCATGGCCATGATGGGCACTGGCCGCGCCCGCGGTGATGACCGCGCGATTGCGGCTGCCGAGGCGGCGATCTCCAACCCGCTGCTGGACGACGTGAACCTGTCGGGTGCCTGCGGCATCCTGGTGAACATCACCGCGGGTCCCGACTTCACCATGCGTGAGTTCGCCGAGATCGGCCAGACCATCGAGGAGTTCGCCTCCGAGGACGCCACGGTGGTGATCGGCAATGTGATCGACCCCGATGCGCAGGACGAAGTGCGGGTGACGGTGGTTGCCACGGGCCTGAACCGCGCCGGAGTCCGCCAGTCCAGCCGCAGCGAGGCACGCATGGAAACCACCATGCAGCGCCCGGTGCAGCTGGTGCGCAACGGCTCGACCGGTCAGGTGGACCACGGCGCCATGGCCAATGTCACCAGCGCCGTGCAGACCCCGCCGGCGAGCAGCTTCCGCAATCGGGCCGAAAATGGCGCCGCTGAAATGCCGATGGATTACCTCGATATCCCGGCCTTCCTGCGCCGACAGGCTGACTGACAAGGGACACGTTCCCGGCTTCGGGGACTGGCTTCAAGGTGCCGGGGCGGCTGTCGCCGCCGCCCTGGCATTTCTTGCAAGGGGCACGCCTGGCTGCAGACGTTTTGTTGTAAAACTGCAACAAACGTCTCATTGTGATGACATCTAGTGCTTCCTGACCCCCGAGTCGCGTGGTATTCTCCGGGCGTTTTCGTCGTGCTCCGTTGTGGGGCCAACAGGTCTAGATGATCAGACAGCGAACCCTCAAGAATGTCATCCGCGCCACAGGCGTCGGTATCCACAGCGGCGAAAAGGTCTACATGACCCTTCGGCCGGCGGCCGTGGATACCGGCATCGTGTTCCGGCGCATCGATCTGGCCCAGCCAGTCGAGATCCGCGCCACCGCCGAGAATGTCGGCGAGACTGCCATGTCGACCACCCTGGTCAACGGCGGCGTCAAGGTCTCGACCGTCGAGCATCTGCTCTCCGCGATGGCTGGCCTGGGAATCGACAATGCCTATGTCGACCTGTCGGCCGCCGAAGTGCCGATCATGGATGGTTCCGCGGGTCCCTTCGTGTTCCTGATCCAGTCGGCCGGCATCGAAGAGCAGAACGCTGCCAAGCGCTTTATCCGGGTCAAGAAGCCCGTCACCGTCAAAGATGGCGACCGCTGGGCACGTTTTGAGCCGTTTGACGGCTTCAAGGTCGGTTTCTCCATCGACTTCAACCACCCCGCCTTCCCCAAGGCGACCTCCCAGGCGGAAGTGGATTTTTCGACCACGTCCTTCGTCAAGCAGGTCAGCCGTGCGCGCACCTTCGGGTTCATGCGGGATATCGAGATGCTGCGCGAACGTCGCCTGGTGCTGGGCGGCTCGATGGACAATGCCATCGTTCTCGATGACTACCGTGTGCTGAATGCTGACGGGCTTCGTTACGAGGACGAGTTCGTCAAGCACAAGATCCTCGATGCCATTGGCGACCTGTACCTGCTGGGACGCAGTCTGATCGGCGCGTTCTACGGCTACAAGTCGGGTCATTACCTCAACAACCAGCTGCTGCATGCGCTGCGCGCTCAGGCTGACGCCTGGGAAGAGGTGACCTTTGAGGATGAGGCAACAGCGCCGATTTCCTACGCGCATCCGGCCCAGGTCACCACCTGAAGCCACAATTTGCTGCCTTGCCTGATCGCATTTCGGGGGCGATCAGGCGGGCGTCAGCGTCACCGAAAGGATTTCAGGGCAAGGATGCCAATGCAAGGAGCTGGGCCCGGAGTTGCGGGTCTTCAATGGATTGAGCAGCCGCGCGCAGATGTTCGCGTGCGGTGTTGGAAAGGGGTTTGCGCGATGCCGTTTCCGGGGAGACGGACAGCATCGTCGCCACTTTCACGACCACACGGTCAATTTGCAGGCCGCTTTGCCGGGCTGCTGCCACGAGTTCGCTCTCGTGCAGCCGCAGGCGGGCCTTCCAGGTTGACGATGTGGCCAGGAAAACGAGCTTGTCGGGGTGTACGTTGGCCAGGCTGCATTGCCCGGCCACGTCGTCCGGCAGGTACTGACGAAGCTGCCGGTCGAGGGCCTGCAACAGCAGGGCCCGCTCGACCAGTCCAGCGCTTGAACCACCCGCCTGGATTTCCAGAAAGGGCTTCAAAGCGCCGGTGGCAGACGACAGCGGCGAGATGGAGGTAGTCCGTTTCATGAATGTCATTATCGTAGCGAAGTTCCTGAAGGCGCCGAAGAAATTCGTCCTGCGGGATCCCAGAACCCTCTCGGCGCTCAGCGCCGCCCTGCTGCTGGTTTTGGGCCTGGGTGCAGGTCTGGGGTACCTGGCGAGCTCCTTGTCCGGCAACAACACCCGGGCAGCAGTCAAGGAGCTGGCCCAGTTGCGCAGCACCATCGAGCGCCAGGAGCTTGAGGTTTCCCAGGCACGCGGCCAGGCAGAGCGCGAGCTCGACGCCATTGCCATCCGCCTGGGTGAACTTCAGGCCCAGGCCAACCGCCTCAATGCACTGGGTGAGCGTCTTACCCGCATCGGCAAGCTCGATGACGGCGAATTCGACTTCACCCTGCAACCTGGCGTTGGCGGCCCGGAAGCCGAGCCATTGATCGCTTCCGATCCGCAGCTGACTGAAATCCTTGAGCAGTTCTCGCACCGGCTTGGCCAGCAGGCCAACCAGCTGACTGTGCTGGAAAGTCTGCTGATGGACCGCGATATCGAAGACACCCTGTTGCCGGCGGGCTTGCCGGTACGCGCTGGCTACTCGTCATCCACGTTCGGATTCCGCAGCGACCCCTTCACCGGCAAGCGCGAATACCATCGCGGCGTGGATTTCAGCGGCTCGCGTGGCTCGGATGTGCTGGCCGTCGCGGATGGCGTAGTCATCTTTTCGGGCCGCGATTCGGGCTACGGCAACATGATCGATGTCGATCACGGCAACGGCTTCATGACCCGCTATGCGCACAACCACCAGAACCTGGTGGAAGTGGGCCGTCGCGTCCGGGCAGGGGACGTCGTGGCCAAGATGGGTGCCACGGGTCGCGCCACCGGCGTGCATGTGCATTTCGAGGTCTGGAAGGATGACAAGCCGGTCAATCCGCACCAGTATCTGCGCAGCATGCGTGGCTGATCTGAGCGACTCGAACGCGTCCCGGCCTGGCTTTGGCCTTTGCCTGGCGCTCGGCGAGTGTCGCGAAACCGGCTGAATTGTTTCCCGGATCCGGCGTCATCGAGCGCTTGATTCGCGCCCGATGCCCCCCCACGTTAGAATGCCCGGCTCGTCGCCTCGATTGCGGCGGCCTCGACTTTGCGCGCCCCGTCGCCACGAACCGGTTCCCCATCGCCCATGTTCAATCGTCTTCTCACCAGCATCTTTGGCAGCCGCAACGAGCGCGAACTGCGCCTGCTCAACAAGAACGTGGCGCGCATCAACGCCTTTGAGCCCGAGTTCGAAAAGCTGAGCGACGCCGAGCTGAGCGGCAAGACGGCTGAGTTTCGTCGCCGCCTGGCCGAAGGCGCGACGCTCGATCAGCTGCTGCCGGAAGCCTTCGCCGCGGTGCGCGAAGCCTCGCGCCGCACGCTCGGATTGCGCCACTACGACGTGCAGCTGATCGGCGGCATGGTGCTGCATTCGGGCCGCATCGCCGAAATGCGCACCGGTGAAGGCAAGACCCTGGTGGCCACCTTGCCGGTCTACCTGAACGCGCTGGCCGGCAAGGGCGCACACGTGGTCACGGTGAATGATTACCTGGCCCGGCGTGACGCCGCCTGGATGGGCAAGATCTACGGCTTCCTCGGCATGACTGTCGGCGTGGTCTATCCGGGCATGCCGCATTCGGACAAGAAGTCCGCGTACGGCGCCGACATCACCTACGGCACCAACAATGAGTATGGCTTCGACTACCTGCGCGACAACATGGCGCTGTCGAAGGAAGACCGTTTCCAGCGCGGACTGAATTTTGCGATCGTCGACGAAGTCGACTCGATCCTGATCGACGAGGCCCGCACGCCGCTGATCATCTCCGGCCCGGCGGACGAATCGCCGCAGCTCTACGTGAAAATGGACAAGATCGTGCCCAAGCTGGTGCGCCAGCAGGCTGAAGACGGCGAGGGCGATTACTGGGTCGACGAGAAGGGCAAGCAGGTGCATCTCTCCGAGCAGGGCATGGAGAGTTCCGAGCGGCTGATGAAGCAGGCTGGCATCCTGCAGGATGAGGACACCCTTTACGCTGCCGGCAACATCATGGTGGTGCATCACCTGAACGCCGCGCTGCGCGCGCATGCGCTGTTCCAACGCGACCGCGACTACATGGTGCGCGACGGTGAAGTCATCATCATCGACGAGTTCACGGGCCGCGCCCTGGCCGGTCGGCGCTGGTCGGACGGTCTGCATCAGGCGGTCGAGGCCAAGGAAAGCGTGCCGATCCAGCGCGAGAACCAGACCCTCGCCTCGATCACCTTCCAGAATTACTTCCGCATGTACGGCAAGCTGGCCGGCATGACCGGTACCGCAGATACCGAAGCCTACGAGTTCCAGTCGATCTACGGGCTTGAAGTGGTCGTCATACCGACCCATAGCCCCATGGTGCGCAAGGACCACGCCGATCTGGTGTTCCTGAAGCGCGACTACAAGTTCAATGCGGTGGCAGAGGACATCAAGGATTGCTTCGAGCGCGGCCAGCCGGTGCTGGTTGGCACCACCTCGATCAAGACCTCGGAAGAATTGTCTGAACTGCTGCAGAAGCAGGGCGTGCCGCACGAGGTGCTCAACGCCAAGCAGCACGAGCGCGAGGCGCACATCGTGGCCCAGGCCGGGCGGCCGAAGGCGGTCACCATCGCCACCAACATGGCCGGTCGTGGTACCGACATCGTGCTGGGCGGTTCGCTGGAAGCCGAACTCGCTGAAGCCGGCGAGGACTTGTCCGATGCCGACACGGCGCGCATCAAGGAAGCCTGGCAGCAGCGCCACGATGTGGTGAAGGCCTCGGGTGGCCTGCACATCATCGGCACGGAACGGCATGAATCGCGCCGCATCGACAACCAGCTGCGCGGCCGGTCCGGCCGTCAGGGCGATCCGGGTTCGTCGCGCTTCTACCTGTCGCTGGAAGACGACCTGATGCGCATCTTCGCCGGCGACTGGGTCGCTCGCGCAATGAAGTTCATGGGCATGAAGGATGACGAGGCGATCGAAGACCGCATGGTCAGCCGCCAGATCGAAAAGGCCCAGCGCAAAGTCGAGGCGCACAACTTCGACATGCGCAAGAACCTGCTCGATTACGACGACGTTGCCAACGATCAGCGCAAGGTCATCTACCAGCAGCGCAATGACTTGCTTGAAGAGGACTCGTTCGAATCCAGTGTCACCGGCATTCGCCAGGACGTGGTTCAGAGCGTGGTGCAGGAGCATGTGCCCGCTGGCTCGATTGACGAGCAGTGGGACTTGCCCGGGCTGCAGAAGATCCTGGAAAGCGATTTCCACGTGCAGCTGGATTTCGCAAAGCTCCTTGCGGAGAAGGAAGAGTTGCCGGCCGAAGGCATCGAAGAGGCCGTGCAGGACGCGGTCGATCGTTACTTCCGCGAGCGCGAAGCGATGATCGGCAGCGAGCTGATGCGCCAGCTGGAACGTCACATCCTGCTCAACGTGGTGGATCAGAACTGGAAGGACCATCTGGCCAACATGGACTACCTGCGCCAGGGCATCCATCTGCGCGGTTACGCGCAGAAGCAGCCGAAGCAGGAGTACAAGCGCGAAGCCTTCGAGCTGTTCTCGGCGATGCTCGACAAGGTCAAGCGCGAGGTTGTCACCCTGCTGGCGCGGGTACGTATCCGCACCGACGAAGACATCGAGCGCGCCGAGGCCGACCAGCGTCGCCAGCAGCAGGCCGCCGCGCTGCAGTTCCAGCATGCCGATGCCGGTGGCTACGGCGCCGAGGAAGAGGCTGCGCAGGTGGAAGCGGCGCGAGCCCAGGCGCAGCACCAGCCGCAGGTGCGCGACATGCCCAAGGTCGGTCGCAACGATCCCTGCCCGTGTGGATCGGGCAAGAAGTACAAGCAGTGTCATGGACAATTGAGCTAAGAGCGGGAACGGGGAACGGGGAACAGGGAACGGGTAACAGCCGCTCCGATCCGAGGCGGTTGTCGTGATTTGGCGTGACTGAGTTCCGTTCCTGGATTTCCCTGTGAGCGTTTCCGGCTTGTCCTCTTTGGGTGTTGATGCGCCTGCGATCCCGGTGGTAGCGGGGGTTCTTCGTGATGCGTTGGGTCGGGTGCTGTTGGCGCAGCGCACTGCGGATCGGGCTCACGCCGGGTTGTGGGAATATCCGGGCGGCAAGATTGAAGCGGGTGAGAACCCGATTGTGGCCTTGGCGCGCGAGCTGCACGAAGAGCTGGGCATCGACATCGACCAGGATCGCTGTCGTGCACTGATCCGCATTCCGTTCGATTACGGTGCCCGGCTGATCGACCTGCAGGTGATCGAGGTCGAGAGCTACTCGGGATTGGCGCAGGGACGTGAGGGGCAGGCGCTGCGCTGGTGCACGGCGTCGGAACTGCGCGACATGCCCATGCCCGGGGCCGATCGCCCGATCGTGGCGGCGCTGTTTGATCCACCCTGGTATGCGATCACGCCGGTACCGGGCGAAGACGACGCGGGTTTCCTGGCTGAATTCTCATTGTTGCTGCAGTCCGGCATCGGGCGCGTGCAGCTTCGCGCGCCATCACTGGATTCAATTCGCCTGCGGCGTCTGGCCTTGGCCTGCGCAGATCTGGCACGCGACGCGGAGGTCGAGATGTTGCTCAATGGGGCGGTCGACATCGCCCGGGAACTGAGCATTGGCCTGCATCTGCGTGCCTCGCAGCTGGCTGGATTGCGGGATCGCCCGATAGCCAAAGGCTTGCCCTTGGCAGCGTCCTGCCACGATGCCGCTGAACTGGCTTTGGCCGAAGCCTTGGGCGTGGACTTCGCGGTGCTGGGGCCCGTGCTCGCCACCCCGTCACACCCGGATGCAATTCCAATCGGATGGTCCCGCTTTGGCGAAATTCGGCGGCGCTGCAGCCTGCCGGTCTATGCGCTGGGCGGCTTGGGGCGCAAACACCTGAGCACGGCGCGGCACCATGGCGCACAAGGTATTGCCGCGATTCGCGGGTTTTGGCCGGGGTGAGTTGATGAGGCGTGAGGCATCAGCGTCGGCGCGCTGTGCCAATGTGCGGTGCTCTTGTAGGTTGGCGCTGAGCGCAGCGAAGCCCAACGCGACGGAATGACGAACATGAGCGCGATGCCGGATTACGCATCGTTGGGCTTCGCTACGCTCAGCACCAACCTACAACGGCAATCCGCGGCTACCTGTTGATTGATTCGCGCAAGGTACGAGCCAGATCAGCAGCGGCAACGCGCGGAGCAAAGCAATGCGTTGTATAGCGGACATCCTCTGGGTTCAGGCCTCTGGTAACGGCGTGCTTTCGGCCCAGGCCAGCAGCGCGGTGTGTAGATCCGCGGTTTGCCGGTGCAGCGTGGCCAGATCAGCGCTGTTGTCGATCACCCGATCGGCGATGGCAAGGCGTTGTTCTCGACTGGCTTGCGCTGCCAGCATCTGCAATGCCAGTTCGTGACTGATGCCGTCGCGGCGCAGCAGGCGTTCGATGCGTGCCGCATCCGGCGCATCGACCACCACCACCTTGTTGATCCAGGGGTAGGCCGAGCGGCCGCCGACTTCTGCCAGCAGGGGAATTGCCAGCACCACGTAAGGCGCCAGCGCGGCTTGCGCCTGTTCCTGCAAGCGCAGCCGGACCCGTGGATGGATGATTTCCTCCAGTTGTCGCCGCGCCTCGGGATGGGCGAAGACGTGCCTGCGCATCGCAGCGCGATCCAGTGCGCCGGATGCGTCCAGTACGCCATCGCCGAACAGCTCTCGAACCTCGGCAAGGCCGGCAGTGCCGGGGCCGATAACCTCGCGCGCGGCCACGTCGGCGTCGAACACTGGCACGCCGAGAGCGGCCAGCGCGTCGGTGACTGCCGTCTTGCCTGAGGCGATGCCGCCAGTGACGGCCACTACCTTGGGGCGCTGTGCAGTGTTGATTTCCATGGCGCGATGCTACCGGCAACGCATTGCTGCAGGCGAGTGGGCGATGCACATTGCTTCAGCAACTGGTCGCGCTTCCCGATACCCTGCAACTCGATTTCCGCGAACCGCACCGCGATGACCATGCCCCACAACCCACACACCGACTACGCAGCAATCCTCGACGAGGTCCATGAGTTCGTGAAGCCGCACCTCGAGAGTGGTGCGGTGGCTGACTACATTCCGGCGCTTGCACGCGTGCCCAAGGCCCGCTTCGGCATCGCCCTGGCGACGCTCGATGGCGGTCTGTATTGCGCGGGCGATGCCGAGGCGCGCTTCTCGATTCAGAGCATCTCAAAAGTATATTCACTGACCCTGGCGCTCGACGCCGTGGGTGGCGAGCTGTGGAAACGCTGTGGGCGCGAGCCTTCCGGCAACCGCTTCAATTCCCTGGTGCAGCTGGAACATGAGCAGGGTATTCCCCGCAACCCCTTCATCAACGCGGGCGCCCTGGTGATGGCCGATGTGTTGCTGCAGCACTATGCGCAGCCCAAGCAGGCCTTGCTGGAGTTTGTGCGGGCGCGGGCCGACGACGGGGGCATCGATTCTGATCGCGAGGTTGCCGCGTCCGAAGCCGAGCACGGCTTCCGCAACACCGCGCTGGTCAACTTCATGCGCAGTTTCGGAAACATCCAGAGCCCGGTGGACGAGGTTCTGGATGTCTACTACTACCAGTGCGCCCTGCGCATGCATTGCGTTGATCTGGCGCGCAGCTGCCTGTATCTGGCCGCCTCCGGCCACTGCGCCTCTACCGGTAGCGACGTGATCACGGCAGAACGCGCCAAGCGCATCAACGCTCTGATGCTGACCTGTGGCACCTATGACGCGGCGGGCGACTTTGCCTTTCACGTCGGTCTGCCCGCCAAATCGGGCGTGGGCGGTGGCATTGTCGCGGTCGTTCCCAAGGTGGCGGCCGTCGCGGTCTGGTCGCCCGGCCTCGACAGCAAGGGCAATTCCCTGGCCGGCGCCATGGCGCTGGAGCGCTTCACCCAGCTGACCGGGTTGTCGGTTTTCTGAGTGCCGCTTTGGCGCGGCGCTCCGGACCGCTACACTGCAGCGCCTGATTGCGACCTCGAACCGTGACCTCGACCGACCTGCCACCGCTGATGCTTCGCCGCGGTGAAGAGCGCCGCCTGCGCGCCGGACACCTGTGGGTGTTCAGCAACGAGGTCGATACCGAGAAGACGCCGTTGAAGGCCTTTGCGCCCGGCGATGCCGTGATGATCGTCGATCATCGCGGACACGCGCTGGGTTCGGGCTACGTGAATCCCAACTCCCTGATGGCGGCGCGTCTGGTCGATCGCACGGGCCACACCCTGGATCGCTCGCTGATCGTGCATCGCCTGAAGGTGGCGCTGTCCCTGCGCGAGCGGCTCTATCCGGCACCGCACTACCGGCTGGTATTCGGCGAGTCCGATGGCCTTCCCGGACTGACGCTCGACCGTTTCGGCGAGCTGTGCGTCGCGCAGGCCACCACCGCGGGCATGCAGCGCCTGATTCCGGAAGTAAACGAGGCAATCGCCAAGGTGCTGAAGCCGTCCACGCTGATCTGGAAGAACGATTCCAGCGCGCGCGAGATGGAAGGCCTGGATTCGCAGGTCGACGTGGCCTGGGGTGAAGCTCCCTCCCCGGGTGAGGTGATCGAAGCGGGTCTGAGCTTTGGCTTCGACGCGCTGGGCGGACAGAAGACCGGATGGTTCTTCGATCAACGCGGCAATCGCGACCGGCTCGCGGGCTACGTGCAGGGGCGCAGCATGCTGGATATGTTTTCCTACGTTGGTGCATGGGGCATTCGTGCTGCGGCCTTGGGCGCAGAGTCCGTTGATTGCGTGGATGGCTCGGCCGACGCCGTGGCCCATATCCAGGCCAATGCCGCGAGCAACGGATTCGCCGAGCGCGTCACCGCGCACCGCGCGGATGCTTTCGATTTCCTCAAGGCCGCGCGCGCCGAGCGCCGGCACTGGGACGTGGTGGTGCTGGATCCGCCCGCCTTCGTGAAGCGTCGCAAGGACCTCAAGGAGGGCGCACTGGCCTATCGTCGTCTCGCTGAGGCCGGCATGCAGGTGCTCAGTCGCGACGGAATCCTGGTGCTGTGCTCATGCAGCCACCACATGCCGCGCGCCGCCCTGCTGGAGCAGATCCAGGCGGGTGCCCGGCACCTGGATCGCTTCGTGCAGTGCCTTGAAGTGCTGGGTCAGGGCCCCGACCATCCCATTCATCCAGCCATCCCCGAGACCGAATACCTCAAGGGCTTCGTGATCCGCGTGCTTCCCGCATGAATCAATCCACCGCCTGGCTGCACAGCCTCGATCCCATTGCCGTGCACCTGCCATTCTGGCCGCACGGCATCCACTGGTATGGACTGATGTACCTGCTGGCCTTTGCCTCGTTCTGGTGGCTCGGGCGGCGCAAGCTTCGCGCCGGTCGCCTGCCTGGAGTGAGCGAGCAGGGCTTTGGCGATCTCGCCTTCTACGGCATGTTGGGCGTGGTGCTGGGCGGGCGCTTCGGCTACGTGCTGTTCTATTCGTTTGGCGATTTCCTTGGCGATCCGCTGATGCTGTTCCGCATCAAGGACGGTGGAATGAGCTTCCATGGCGGCCTGCTCGGCGTCATCACCGCGGTTTTGTACTGGTGCTGGAAGCAGAAACTGCACGTGTTCGACACGCTCGATTTCGTCGCGCCGCTGGTGCCTCTGGGCTTGGGATTCGGACGACTTGGCAATTTCATCGGTGCCGAGTTGTGGGGCAAGCAGACCGGCGGGCAGGGCGGAGTGATCTTTCCTGCTTCGCTGCCCGAGCCCTACTACCGCATGAATGCCGAACAGCTTGACGCGGCCTGGCGCAGCGGCGTACTGGACGAGTTTGCGCGTTACCCCAGCCAGCTCTATCAGGCCGGGCTGGAAGGTCTGGCGATGTTTGTTCTGCTGTGGTGGTTCTCGCGCCGGCCGCGCGGTCGCTATGCGGTGTCGGGGATGTTTGCCCTGCTCTATGGCGTGTTTCGAATCGCGGTGGAGTTCGTGCGCGAACCTGACATCCACATCGGCTATCTGGCCGGCGGCTGGCTGACCATGGGCCAGGTGCTGAGCCTGCCGCTGGCGCTGCTTGGCCTGTTCCTGCTGTGGCTGTCTCGCCGCGCGCCAGTCCTGATGCCGTCCTTGCCGGATGCGACACCGGCATCGGAAGCGGCGGAGAAAATTCGACCATGAAGCAATACCTCGACCTGCTGCGCCATGTGCTGGAACACGGCACGGAGAAATCCGACCGCACCGGCACCGGCACACGCAGCGTGTTCGGTTGGCAGATGCGATTCGACCTGGCGCAGGGTTTCCCTCTGGTGACCACCAAGAAGCTGCATTTGCGTTCGATCGTGCATGAGTTGCTCTGGTTCCTGCGCGGCGAGACCAATGTCGCCTACCTGCGCGACAACAAGGTCAGCATCTGGGATGAGTGGGCCAACGAAGACGGCGAACTCGGACCGGTCTATGGCAAACAGTGGCGCGCCTGGAGTGGGCCGAACGGCGAATCGATCGACCAGATCCGCTGGGTGCTGGACGAGATCGCGCGCAACCCCGATTCGCGCCGGCTGATCGTCAGCGCCTGGAACGTCGCCGACCTGCCGAAGATGGCCCTGCAGCCCTGCCACAGCCTGTTCCAGTTCTATGTGGCGCAGGGACGTCTGAGTTGCCAGCTGTATCAGCGCTCGGGCGACATCTTTCTCGGCGTGCCCTTCAATATCGCCAGCTACGCCCTGCTCACCCACATGGTGGCGCAGGTATGCGGCCTGCAGGCTGGCGATTTCGTGCACACGCTCGGCGATGCGCACCTGTATTCGAACCACTACGAACAGGCGCGCGAACAACTCGGGCGGGAGCCGCGGTCGCTGCCGCCGCTGAAGCTCAATCCCGAGGTGCGTGACCTGTTCGCCTTTCGCTTCGAGGACATTGCCATCGAAGGCTATGCGCCGCATGCGGCGATTCGTGCGCCGGTGGCGGTGTGAGAGGCCGGGATTCGTGCGTGAAGCCGCGATTGGTGATTCGTGATTCGTGCAGAAGCCGGGATTCGTGATTGGTGATTCGTGATTCGTCAGGAGCAACAGCTCGCGGTGCGCCGATTCATATCGTGGCCGCGATGGATCGTGGGCGCGCCATTGGGCGTGGCAATGCCTTGCCCTGGCGTCTGCCTGACGACTTGAAACGCTTCAAAGCGCTGACCATGGGCAAGCCGCTGTTGATGGGGCGACGGACTGCGGAGTCGCTTGGGCGGGCCCTGCCTGGACGTTTGAATCTGGTGCTGACGCGTTCCGGTCGGGTTCCGTTCGAGGGCATGCAGGCGGTGAGCTCTCTGGAGCAGGCGCGGGAGCTTGCCGCGTGCGCGGCAGCGCTGATGGTGATTGGGGGCGGCGAGATTTACGCGCTGGCCTTGCCGCTCGCCGAGCAGCTGCACCTGACCCTGGTGGAGACCGAGGTCAGCGATGCCGATGCGCACTTCCCTGTATTCGATCCGACCGACTGGGTCGAGACAGCGAGCGAATGTCATCCTTCCGACGCGCGTCACGCACACGAGTTCCGCTTCGTCGACTACCGACGCGCCGAGATCCCGCAGCGGGATCGCCCATGACGCCTGCCGACTCCACGGTGGAAGCTCCGGCGCCAGCACCGGGCAGCACACGCATCCTCGGCATAGATCCGGGCTCGGTGCGCACCGGGTTTGGCATCGTCGATGCCGACAGTACCGGCCGCTGCACGCATGTGCACAACGGCGCGCTGCTGGTCGGCGGCGCCGAGGACTTTCCGATGCGGCTGAAAGCGATATTCGACGGCCTGGGCGAGTTGCTTGAACGCTATCGGCCGCAGGAAGTGGCCATCGAGCGGGTCTTTCTGGCCAAGAATCCGGATTCGGCGCTGAAGCTGGGACAGGCGCGCGGCGCGGCGATCTGTGCGGTGGTGGCGCGGTCGCTTGCGGTGTTCGAGTACTCGCCGATGCAGATCAAGAATGCCGTGGTCGGCCGCGGTGTGGCCGACAAGCTGCAGGTCCAGCACATGGTGGCAATGCTGCTGGAACTGAGCGGCAAGTTGCAGGCCGACGCGGCCGACGCGCTGGCGGTGGCGATCACGCATGCGCATTCTCGCGGTCTGGCCGAACGCACCGGGGTGCTCGCGTCCACCCTGCTGCGCCGCCGAGGGGGTCGTGGCCGCCGCCGCTGAAAAGTGCCAGGGCACCTCTGAAAGTCAGAGGTTCCGCCGGCCATGGATGGCCGGCCCGCGAATCGATCGCGCAAGCGATTGATTTCGCGAAGTCGAGTCCGGACCTGTGCCGGACTCGACGTGGTCTGACGAGCCTGTCCTGAGCCTGACGAAGGGTCCAGGATGGACGTGTTCTGACCGTCCCTATATCGCCAGCAGCACGCTGGCCAGACAGGCGAAGCCCAATGACAGACTGACCGGGTCACGCAGCGCGAAGAGCACCGGATCGTGGTGCAGCTCGCCGCGATGCGCGAGGGCCCACAGCCGGGTCTGCCAGTACAGCAGGCCGGGAACCACGGCCCAGAGCCATTGGGGCCGACTGTAAAGGGCCACGACTTCCGGGCTGTTGAGATACAGGGTCAGCACCAGCAGGGCTGCAACGGCACAGGCGCTGCCGAAGGCAAGCACTGGCAGGGCATCCTCGCGGCGGTAGCCGCGACCCGGAAGCCAGTCGTTGGGGGCGACCACCAGCTCGGCATAGCGCTTGAGCGCCGCCAGTGCCACGAAAAGAAACAATGCGAACCCCGTCAACCAGGGGCTCAGCTCGACCTCGATGGCGGCGGCGCCAACCACCACGCGCAGGACGTACAGTCCCGCCAGGGTCAGTACGTCCAGCCACAGCAGGCGCTTCAGCCACAGGCAGTAAGCCAGCGCCAGCGCCGCATAGGCGAACAGTGGAACCCGCGCCGAATCGGGAAGCAGCAAGGCAAGTCCAAGCGCCGTCGCAAACAGCAGGGCGCACAGCCACGGCGCTGCGGAAACCGGCAGGGCGCCGCTGGCGAACGGCCGTCGGCACTTGTCCGGATGCATCCGGTCGCTCTCCACATCGAGCGCGTCGTTCAGCACGTAAATGCCGGACGACAGCATGCAGGTTGCGACAAACAAGGGCAGCAGCACCATCCAGACTTCGACTTCCAGCAGGCGATGGGCTGCAAATGCCGCCAGCAGGACCAGCAGATTCTTCGACCACTGGTGCGGTCGCAGCAGGCTGAACAGGGCAATGCCTGCGGTCGGGTTCGGGGGTGTGGCCATGGGCGCAAGAGTAGCTGCGCGGCCGGACCTGCGTCACGCGCCCTGAAAGGAACCGTTGCCGGAGGGCTCACACCGTACACTCTGCAGCCACCGAGGTATCAAGGGCTGACGCTTAGCAATCATGATTGGACGACTGAAAGGCATCCTGATCCACAAGCAGCCGCCCTGGCTGATGATCGACGTCAATGGCGTGGGCTACGAGCTGGAGACGCCGATGAGCACCTTCTATGAGCTACCGGAGATCGGGCGCGAGGTCTGCCTGTTCGTCCACCACGCGCAGAAGGAGGACTCGGTAAACCTCTACGGTTTCATGAAGGAGCGCGAGCGCCGCCTGTTCCGCGACGTGCAGAAGGTCAGTGGCATCGGCGCCAAGATCGCACTCGCGGTGCTGTCGGGGGTGAGCGTCGATGATTTTGCCCGCCTGATCCAGACCGGTGACGTCACCGCACTGACCCGCATACCCGGCATCGGCAAGAAGACCGCCGAGCGCATGGTGCTGGAACTACGCGACCGCGCCACTGAGCTGGGCGCCGCCGCTGCGGTGCTGGGCAAGGGCGGTGTGGTGCCGACCGACCCGATGTCCGAAGCCATCGTCGCCCTGCAGCAACTCGGCTACAAACCCGCCGAAGCCGCCCGCATGGCCGAGAAGGCGCGCGAGGACGGCGATTCGGCCGAGGCGATCATTCGCAAGGCGCTGCGCCAGGCGCTACGCGCCTGAGGAAGCGGAAGCGGGAACGGGGAACGGAGTGAAGAGCGTGAAGCGGGAACGGGGAACGGAGTGAAGAGCGTGAAGCGGGAACGGGGAACGGAGTGAAGAGCGTGAAGCGGGAACGGGGAACGGGGAACAGGGAACGGGGAAGCAAGAGCGGGAAGCAGAAGCGGGGAAGCAGAAGCGGGGAGCAGAAGCGGGGAGCAGGGTGACGGCTGCAGTGGCGGGCCTTAGGCCCTACACTCGCGGCTTCGCTTCTTGCCGATAGAAACGTGAACCCAATCCATTCCTTGTTGATCGTAGCTCCGCCTCGCCGCTCGCGCTCTTCCCGTTCCCTGTTCCCTGTTCCCCGTTCCCGCTGTTGCTCCCACTTCCGTTCCCCGTTCCCCGTTCCCCGTTCCCGCAGTTGCTCCAAGCAATGACCCGCCTCCTGTCCCCCGAAACCGAAACCGACGAAGCCCGCCTCGAGGCCTCGATCCGGCCGCGCATGCTGGACGAGTATCTCGGCCAGCTGCCGGTGCGCGAGCAGATGAAGATCTATATCGAGGCGGCCAAGCGGCGCGGCGAGGCGATGGACCATGTGCTGATCTTCGGGCCGCCCGGGCTGGGCAAGACCACGCTCTCGCACATCATTGCCAACGAGCTGGGAGTGAACCTGCGCCAGACCTCGGGTCCGGTCATCGAGCGCGCCGGCGATCTGGCGGCGCTGCTGACCAATCTTCAGCCGCACGATGTGTTGTTTGTCGACGAGATCCATCGGCTGTCGCCCGTGGTCGAGGAGATCCTCTATCCGGCGATGGAGGACTACCAGATCGACATCATGATCGGCGAAGGTCCGGCGGCGCGCTCGATCAAGCTCGACCTGCCGCCCTTCACCCTGATCGGTGCCACCACGCGTGCCGGCCTGCTCACCAGTCCGCTGCGCGATCGCTTCGGCATCGTGCAGCGCCTGCAGTTCTATTCGCCCGAAGAGCTCACCCAGATCGTGCGGCGCTCGGCGAAGATTCTCGGTATTGCCTGCGAGCCGGAAGGCGCGGCCGAGATCGCACGACGTTCGCGCGGCACGCCACGCATCGCCAATCGCCTGCTGCGCAGGGCACGCGATTTCGCCCAGATCAAGGCCGATGGCGTGATCACCCTGGCCGTGGCAAACAACGCCATGCTGATGGTCGAGGTGGATGCCGAAGGCTTCGACGAATTGGATCGGCGCCTGCTGCACACCATCATGGACAGCTTCGAAGGCGGCCCGGTTGGCGCAGAATCGCTGGCTGCGGCGATTTCCGAAGATCGCGGCACGATCGAGGACGTCATCGAGCCCTACCTGATCCAGCAGGGCTTTCTGATGCGCACCGCACGTGGCCGCATGGTTACCGCCAAGGCCTGGCGTCATTTCGGCCTGAAAGCCCCGAAGCCGGCGAGCGACCTGTTTGCGGAGTCGCCCGATGCCTGAGGCTGCCGGTATGCCGCTGTTCAGCCTGCCGCTAAGGGTCTACTGGGAAGATACCGACGGCGGTGGCGTGGTGTATCACGCCAACTACCTCAAGTTTCTTGAGCGCGCCCGCACCGAGTGGCTTCGGGAACGCGGCGTTTCGCAAGGCGAGTGGCAACAGCAGCACGATACGGTGTTTGCCATCCGCGCCATGCAGATCGGGTTTCTTGCCGCTGCCCGGCTGGATGACGCACTGATCGCAACCGTGCAAGGCGTGTGGCGCCGCGGCGCAAGTCTGCGCTTCGTCCAGCGTCTGCTGCGAGAAGGCGACGGGCGGGTGCTGGTCGAAGCGGAAGTGCGGGCAGCCTGTCTGCGCGCCTCCGATTTCCGGCCGCGGCCTTTGCCGGACGGACTGCTGGACGACCTGCCGTGGGATTCCGCGTCGGGTCGATAGATTGAGTTGCCCCTGCCACGGCAGGGATCCCTTTTCTGGAGCGTAAACCATGGAACACGAGCTGAATCTGCTCGACCTCGTACTCGGGGCCAGCTTTCCTGTGCAGGCGGTGATGTTGCTGCTGCTGTTCGGCTCAGTCGCCTCATGGGCGATCATCTTCGCCAAGAAGCGTGCTTTCGATCAGGCCGCGAAAGAGGCGGATGTCTTTGAAGAGCGCTTCTGGTCCGGCGCCGACCTGGCCCAGCTGTTCCGCGAATCCACCGATCGCGATCGGCGCATCTGGGGCGTCGAGGCGATCTTCGAGGCCGGCTTTCGCGAATTTGCCAAGCTGCGTCAGCGTCGCAATGTCGATTCGCGCGCCCAGCTGGAAGGCGCACAGCGCGCCATGCGCACCAGCCTGACTCGCGAGATTGACCGGCTCGAACACAATCTCGAATTCCTCGCCAGCGTCGGTTCCGTCGCGCCTTACGTCGGCCTGTTCGGCACGGTCTGGGGAATCATGATCAGCTTCCAGGGCCTGGCCAACGTCAAGGAGGCCACCATCGCCACCGTGGCACCGGGCATCTCCGAGGCGCTGATTGCTACCGCCATGGGCCTGTTTGCGGCCATTCCGGCAGTCTGGGCCTACAACCGCTACGCCACCAAGATCGAGCGGCTCAACCTGCGTTACGAGAACTTCGCCGACGAGTTCAGCTCGATCCTGCAGCGCCAGGCGCATGTGGACGATTGAGGCAGGGAACAGGGAACAGGGAACGGGGAACAGGGACTGGCAGTATCCGGGATCCTGCCGCTCACCCTGTCAAGCCTGCCGAGCGGTAATCGAAAACCCCGTGGTCTCCGTTTCAACGTTGCAAT
Source organism: Lysobacterales bacterium (assembly GCA_038257155.1). Classification (GTDB taxonomy): domain Bacteria; phylum Pseudomonadota; class Gammaproteobacteria; order Xanthomonadales; family Xanthomonadaceae; genus JANJTY01. Next base: position 48,155 of record JBBSJP010000008.1, read on the forward strand.
AGCAGTACTCAGAGGAAGTCCCCATGTCCGTCCGCAACCCGCGTCGGCGCCGAAAGTTGAAGAACGAAATCAACGTCGTGCCCTATATCGACGTGATGCTGGTGCTGCTGATCATCTTCATGGTGACGGCACCATTGCTCAATCTGGGTGTCGAGATCGAGCTGCCCGAGTCGAATGCCAGGCCGATCGAGAGCGAAAAGGATCCGGTGATCGTCGAGATCACCGATGACGGGCGCTACTTCCTGACCCTGCAGGGCGCCGCGGCAGAGGAACTGGACGAAGCTGCCCTGGTCGCCAAGATCGGCGCCTTCGTGCGACAGAACCCGCAGGTCGGGGTGCTGATTGCTGGCGACCGGCGCGTTGACTACGGGACGATCTACCAGGGCATGGTGCTGCTGCAGCAGGCCGGCGTGCCCAAGGTCGGACTGATGAGCAAGCCGGCGCAGGAGTGAGTGTGGCCGAGGCCAGCGTGATGGATCGGCACGACGGGTTGGGGCGCCCCTTGGTGTTTGCCGCCCTGTTGCACATCATTGCTTTTGCCCTGATGTTCGGTGGCCTGTGGTGGACCCGCGAGCAGCGCCCCTTGTCCGTGGCCGGCAACCCCATCGAGGCCGTCCTGGTCGAATACAGCCCCGCGGCGTCCAGTTCCCCGCCTCCGCCGCGCGCTGCGCAGCCCGCACCGCGAGAGACGGCACCGGCTCCGCAACCGAAGCCGGAGCCGCGCCCGCAGCAGGCAGCCGAGCAACCCCAGCCGCAGCCGCAGGCCGAAGTGCAGCGTCCCGACACCGTCGACCAGGAACGCGCGGCGCGCCTCGCCCAACAGCAGGCGACCGAAAAGGCCGAGAAAGAACAGCGAGAGCGGCGTCGCCAGGAACAGGTACTGCTGGATGAAAAACGCGCGCAGGAACAGGCCGAACGCCAGGAGCGGCTGCGCAAGATGGAGGCTGATCGCCAGGCCCAGCTGGATGACATCCGCCGTCAGCGCGAGCAGGCCGAAGCGCAGCGCAAGCGCGAGGAGGATCGCCTGCAGCAACTCGCGGACCGTCGCCAACAGCAAAGCGATCGCGCCGAGGTGTCACGTCCCAGCCCAACGCCCGCCGAGCAGGCCGGCAACAACGGCGTCTCCGATGATCTGGCCGGTCGCTATCAGCTCGCCATCCAGCAGTCGGTGACGCAGAGCTGGCTGCGTCCGGAAAGCACCCGCGCCGGCCTGCAGTGCCGCATCCGCATCGTGCAGATCCCCGGTGGCGAAGTCATCTCGGTCAGCGTGGCCTCACCCTGCAACGCCGATGATGTGACCCGCGGCTCGATTGAACGCGCCGTGATGCGCGCCCAGCCTTTGCCCTACCGCGGTTTCGAAAGCGTGTTTGCCCGCGAAATTACCTTTACCTTCCGCTACGACGGCGAATGATCATGACCAGAATTCTTTTCTTCCTCTTGCTCCTGCTGCCGCTGACCAGCGCGCGTGGCCAGGGCCTGGAGATCGATATCGTCGGCGGACACGCCGCAGCCCTGCCGGTTGCCGTGGTGCCCTTCGAGTACCTCGGCACCTCGGCGCCACCCGATACCGATGTCTCACAGGTAGTGCGCGCCGATCTGAACCGCTCGGGTCAGTTCCGCACCCTGCCTGACGGCGATATCGTCGAGCGACCGTTGCGCCAGTCCGACGTCAACTTCGCGACGTGGCGCCTGCTGCGTCAGGACTTTCTGCTGATCGGCCGTATCATCGACGGCAATCCCGGCGAGTACCGGGTCGAGTTCGAGCTGTTCGACGTCGCCAAACAGGAACGCATGCTGGGCCTGGCCTTGAATGGTCGCGCGGCCGCAATGCGCGACGTGGCCCACCAGATCTCGGATCTGGTCTACGAGAAGATCCTTGGTGTACGCGGAGCATTCTGGACGCGCATCGCCTATGTCACTTCCACCGGCCTTGGTCGGGACACGCAGTATTCCCTGATCGTCGCCGACGCCGATGGCTTCAATCCGCAGCCGGTGGTTCGCTCGCGCGAGCCCCTGATGTCGCCCAGCTGGAGCCCGGACGGCCGGCGTCTGGCCTATGTCAGCTTTGAGCGCGGCAACTCCTCGATCTACCTGCACGAGCTGTCCACCGGTCAGCGCGAGCTGCTGTCCAGCTTCAAGGGCATCAATGGTGCGCCGGCCTTTTCGCCGGACGGCGCGCGACTCGCGCTGACCCTGTCTCGCACCGGCAACCCCGAGATTTACGTGATGAACATGGCGACCAAGGCGCTGACCCAGTTGACCAATCACTGGTCGATCGACACCGAGCCGGTCTGGATGCCGGGTGGACAGTCCCTGCTGTTTACCTCGGATCGTGGCGGCAAGCCGCAGATTTACATGGTGTCGGCGGAAGGCGGCACGGCCGAGCGCGTCACCGCCAAGGGTGACTACAACGCCCGAGCTTCGGTGTCAGGCGATGGCAAGAAAATAGCGATGGCGCAGGGTTCAGGGAATGTTTATCGTATCGCCGTCCTGGACCGGACCTTCGGCAATCCAGGGCAGCTGACCATGCTGTCGCCGGGTACGCTGGACGAGTCCCCCAGCTTCGCGCCGAACGGCAGCATGGTGATCTACGCGTCCCGGGATGGGCGCCGGGGAGTGCTTTACGCGGTTTCAGCCGATGCCAGGGTCAGGCAGCGACTGGTGCTGGCTGACGGAGACGTACGCGAACCCGCGTGGTCACCGTTCCGCCCGCGCTAGAACCCTCAGCGGACGACAAGTCCTGAGGCCAGGCGGCGAAGCACCTTCAAGAGCGCCGAGATGGCCTCGAAGGCTGCCACGTACCGCGCTTGGCCCCAGGTTTCGGCCGGTACACCCCATGGGGCCACGGACGGGCCGTATTCGCGCGATTCAGCAACGGTCGCGCGGAACTGCGACAATGGCAAGACGGGATCACACCCGGGCTTTCACGTACACCGCAACCCCAAATAAAACGACAGAACTCCTTTAGGATCGCTCATGAATACCGCCACCCGTATATTGCTTTCGGTCGCTCTCGCGCTGAGCCTCGCTGCCTGCGCCAAGAAGGTCAAGGAAGAGCCCGCTCCGGCCTATGACCCGCCGCCGCCGCCGGTCGACACCACGCCGGTTTCCGACGGCCGCTACTCCGAGTCCGATCTCGACAGCGACAGCTGCCTGCGTCAGCGCGTGGTCTACTTTGACCTCGACATGACCAACATCAAGCCCGAGTTCCAGGCCATCCTGTCCTGCCACGCCAAGTACCTGCGTGACCGCCCGTCCTCGCGCATGACCCTCGAGGGCCATGCCGACGAGCGCGGCACCCGCGAGTACAACCTGGGTCTGGGCGAGCGTCGCGGCAATGCCGTGTCCTCGGCACTGCAGGCCAACGGTGGTTCGGCCGCGCAGATCGATGTTGTCAGCTACGGCGAAGAGCGTGGCACCTGCAGCGACAGCAATGAAGGCTGCTGGTCGCGCAACCGTCGCGCCGAGATTGTCTACACCGCACGCTGATGCGAGCGAACAGCACGTTGTTGGTGCTCGCGCTGACGGCGGCCATGGCCGCCGTCAACGTCGCGCCCGCCCATGCCCAGGGCAGCCGGCTGAGTCTTGCCGAGCGCGTCCAGCTGCTGGAGTCCCAGAGCCAGGGTGGTGGCCAGAACACGGTTGAACTGCTGAACCGCATCACCGAGCTGCAAGCCGAGAACGGCGTGCTGCGCGGCCTGGTCGAGCAGCAGAATTTCGAAATTGAAGAACTCAAGAATCGTCAGCGCGACCAGTACATCGACATCGACTCGCGCCTCTCGCGGCTCGAAGGTGGCGGGTCAAGTGCAGCGGCGCAGCCCGAGCAGCTGAGCGAGGAACCCATCGCTCCGCCAGCCGAGGACAATGAACTTCCGATGGAACCGCCGGAGCTGCGCGAGCCGCTCGATGGCGGCGTGCTGTCGCAGACGCTGGAAGGCGAGATCGCCCCGGACGAAGCCGAGCCGGCACTTCCGGTTGGTGATCCGCGCGAAGAGCGCGTGGCTTACGAGTCGGCGTTCGAGGCGCTCAAGGATGGCCGCTATGCCGAATCGGCGCGGCGTTTCCAGGCGTTTCTCGATATCTATCCGAGCGGAGAGTACGCTCCGAATGCGCTGTACTGGTTGGGCGAAAGCTACTACGTGACGCAGAACTATGCCGTGGCGCAGGAGCAGTTCCAGCGCCTGCTGGAGGCGCACCCGCGCAGCACCAAGGCGCCCGATGCGTTGCTCAAACTGGGCTATACGCACTACGAGCTGCGTCAGTGGCCTGAAGCCGAGCAGGTACTGAACGATGTGGTGCGGCGTTATCCCGACACCACCGTTTCGCGCCTTGCCCAAGGCAGGTTGCGCGCCCTGATGCTGGAAAGCCGCCGATAGCATGGACTCATCGCCGGCCCCGGCCGGCGATGACCGGCTGAAGCTCACCGAGATCTTCCATTCGATCCAGGGAGAAGCCCTGAGTGTCGGGCGGCCGACCGTGTTCGTGCGGCTGACCGGCTGCCCGCTGCGCTGCGGCTATTGCGACACCGCCTACGCATTTCACGGCGGAAACTGGTGGACGATTCCCGAGATCCTCGCCGAGGTGGGCAAATACGCTGCTCGCGATGTGTGCGTTACCGGCGGCGAGCCGCTGGCGCAGAAGCGCTGCATTGGCTTGATGTTGGCGCTTTGCGACGCTGGCTACCGGGTCTCGTTGGAGACTTCCGGCGCCCTCGATATTGGCGCGGTCGATGCGCGCGTCTCGCGCGTAGTCGACATCAAGACGCCCGCTTCCGGCGAGTGCGCACGCAATCGTTGGGAAAACATCGACCTGCTGACGCCGCACGATCAGCTGAAGTTCGTGCTCTGCGACCGCGCCGACTACGAGTGGGCGCGTCTGCAGATCGCTGAGCGCAAACTGGCGGCGCGCTGCGAAGTATTGCTGTCGCCCAGCTTCGGGCAGGTGACGCTACGTGACCTGGCCGACTGGATTCTTGCCGATCGTCTGCCCGTTCGACTGCAGGTGCAGTTGCACAAGCAGATCTGGGGCGATGAGCCGGGACGGTAGAGCCGCGATTGGCAATTTGTGATTCGCGATGCATGACTGAAATTTGCTGACAATGTCGATTGCTTCTTCAAAACCCGCTGTCATCCTTCTGTCTGGTGGAATGGATTCCGCCGTGGTCCTTGCCATTGCGCGGGCGCAGGGCTTTGCGCCTTATGCCCTGAGCGTTTCCTACGGGCAGCGGCACACCGCCGAGCTGCTGGCCGCCGACCGGGTTGCGAAGGCGCAGGGCGCGATTGCGCACAAGACCGTGGTTGTCGACCTGCGCAGCATCGGCGGTTCGGCGCTGACTGCCGATATCGCCGTGCCTGAGTCGCAAGGCACCGGCATTCCAGTTACCTACGTTCCAGCGCGCAACACCATCATGTTGTCGGTGGCCTTGGGCTGGGCCGAAGTGCTTGGCGCCGCAGACCTGTTCTGCGGCGTGAATGCAGTGGATTATTCCGGTTATCCGGATTGTCGTCCGGCCTTCATTGAGGCCTTCGAGCGGCTCGCGAACCTCGCCACCAAGGCCGGTGTGGAGGGTGCAGGCATTCGCGTGCGTGCGCCGCTGATGGCGATGAGCAAGGCAGACATCGTGCGCGAAGGTCTGCGACTTGGGGTGGATTTCGCCAGCACGGTGTCCTGCTATCAGGCCGATGCCGAGGGCCGCGCCTGCGGCCGCTGCGATGCCTGCAGGCTGCGTGCACAGGGTTTCTCCGAGGCCGGTGTGCCCGATCCCACGCACTACGCCACGAGTCGCTAAGCTTGTAAGGTCGGGCGCGCGTGCCTAAACTGCGCGACCCGCGAGAGTTCGGGCCGTTAGCTCAGTGGTAGAGCTGCGGACTTTTAATCCGTAGGTCGATGGTTCGAATCCATCACGGCCCACCACCTCTCTCAGCGGTATCTGCGGCGGACTCAACCCGTAGTTCGATGGTACGAGTTCATCACGGCCCGCCACCTCTCTCAGCGGTATTCGCGGCGGACTCGTCTCTCGCGCCAGACACTTGGCGCTAAGCAAATTTGAGCGCATCGACACGGCGGCGGTCGGCGGCGAAGTCTACGCCACGTCTAAACTTCACTCTGGCAAACCACGCCCCTGATGTCGGAAACTGCGAGCATGTCAGAGCCCGATGCCGAAATCCGTGCCGCCGTTGCCGCCCTGCGGCGCGGCGAAGCCGTCGGCTTGCCGACCGAAACGGTGTATGGGCTGGCCGCCGACGCGCTCGATCCCGCCGCCGTGGCGCGCGTCTTCGCGCTCAAGGGGCGCCCCGCCGACCATCCGCTGATCGTGCATCTGCCGGCTGGCGCATCGCTGACGGACTGGGCGCGCGACGTGCCCGCTGCCGCGCAGCGCCTTGCAGATCACTATTGGCCTGGGCCGCTGACCCTGATCCTCAAGCGCCATGCGCGCATTCCTGACGCAGTGACCGGCGGGCAGGACACGGTTGGCCTGCGCATGCCCTCGCACCCGCTTGCACAGGCTGTGCTGGCGGCGTTCGGCAGCGGTCTGGCCGCGCCCTCGGCGAATCGCTTCGGCCACGTCAGCCCGACCAGTGCGGCGCATGTGCGCGCCGAGTTTGGCGCGGCGCTGCCAATCATTCTGGATGGTGGTGACTGCGAGCTGGGTATCGAAAGCACCATCGTCGACCTGAGCGGGGCAGGTCCGCGCATCCTGCGCCCAGGCTCCATCGGTCGCGTTGCGCTGGAGGCTGTCATCGGGCCGATCGCCGAAGGTGGCAGTGCGACAAGCCCGCGCGTTTCGGGCAGCCTCGAACAGCACTACGCCCCCCGCACGCCGACCCGCCTCTGCTCGCGCGCCCAGATTGAAGCCGCCGGACCCTCGATGCAGGTATTGGCACTCGGCCAGCTTCCGTCCGGAGTGCAAGGCGTGGCCCTGCCTTCCGAGCCGATCGAGTATGCGCACGGTCTTTACGCGATGCTGCGCGAACTTGACGAAAAAGGCGCTGGCGAAATTTGTGTCGAGTTGCCGCCGCAGACTGCCGACTGGATGGCGGTGAACGACCGACTGGCACGCGCAGCGAGCAGATCTTGACAGCATGACGCCGCGTTCGTCCGTATTGAGATTGCTGTCGGCCACGCCCGATGCGCTGACCGCAGGCTTCTTTCTGGTGGTCTGGGTCGCTCCGCTGGCGTTCGGTGCCGGTGCGGTGAGGACCGCGATGCTGATCATGATCGTCGAATTCATCCTGGTGCATGGCGCGGGATTTCTCGGCTCCACGGCGTATGCCGAAAATGTTTCTCGCGCCAACAAGGTCAAGGCTCTGATCGGCTTCACCCTGTTCTACATGGTGTTCATCCTGGGCTTCTCCTTGATCTTCAAGGAATGGTGGCCGGTGCTTGCCTTCGCCTGGCTGTTGCTCGCCAAGCTTGGCATTGCGTTGGACGCCAAGGCACCGCCGGCCGAGCATCGGATGCGCGCCCAGTCGGGCTGGGCGCTAGCCGTGATTGCCTATCTGGGCGGTGTGTTCGCCACCATCATCCTGCCGATTCCGCGGCTCGGCATCAGCAAGGATCTGCAGCCCTTGTTCGAGATTCCCGGTAGCGGCGAGTGGGTCGACAAGCCACATACCGTGGTCGCATTTGGCGCGCTCTACTTCGGATTCCTCGCCTGGTCCAAATGGAAGGACTGGCTGCTTCCGGAAAGCACGCTTCCGAAATCGCGCTAGCCGGGGCAGGGTCGGAGCCGATTGCCGGCGGACGCGGCGCGGAACCGGTAAACTTGCCGATCCCCAAGTCCAGAACTCCGCATGGCACACCTCGAAGGCGATCTGCGCGCGCCAGATGGCGCCCGCTTCGCGATCATCGCCAGTCGCTGGAACCCGCGCATCGTCGACGCGCTGGTCGAGAGTGCGCGGCGCACCCTGGAAGGCAATGGCGTGAATGCAAGCCAGGTGGACGTGATCCGTGTGCCCGGTGCCTGGGAAATTCCGCTGGCCTGCGCGCAGGCCGCCCGCTCCGGCGCTTATGTCGCGCTGATCGCACTCGGCTGCGTGGTGCGCGGCGATACGCGCCACTTCGAGCACGTTTCCGACGGTTGCGCCGAGGGACTGATGCGCGTCGCGCTCGATGCCGGCTTGCCAGTTGCCAACGGCGTGTTGGCGGTCGAGCTGCACGAGGACGCTGAAGCCCGCGCCGGTGGCGCGCACGGCAACAAAGGTGAGGAAGCCACGCTTGCAGCCTTGGAAATGAGCGATCTGTTACCGCGTCTGTCCTCCGCCGGAGCCACACCATGAAGCATCAGCGTCCCGACGGCATCGACCCACAGGCCCGCTCGCGTGCACGGCGCCGGGCTCTGCAGGCGCTGTATGCCTGGCAACTCAATGGTCGACCTGTGCAGCAGCTGATCGAGGAATTTCGCCACGAGCAGGACATGGAAGTCGCCGACCTCAGTTACTTCGAGGATCTGCTCACCGGTGTATTGCGCCTGCAGACAGACATCGACGCCATGCTGCAGCGTTTCCTGGATCGTGAGATTGAACAGGTCGACCCGGTCGAGCGTGCCGCCCTGCGCATCGCCGGCTATGAACTGCTGCAGCGTCTTGATGTGCCCTATCGCGTGGTCATCAACGAGGCGATCGAAAGCACCAAGCGCTTCGGCGCCGAGCACGGCCATTCCTACGTCAATGGCGTGCTGGACAAGGCCGCCGCCGAGTGGCGCGCGGCCGAGGTGCAGGCACCGCGTCGCAGCTGATGCCTGCAGTGGGCGAGTTCGACCTGATCGGCCGCATCCGGCGGCGCGCCGCGCTGCGCGAGGATGTGCTGCTGGGTATAGGTGATGATGCTGCCCTGGTCCGGCCGCCCGTGGACCGCATCCTTGCTATCAGTACCGACACGCTCAACTCGGGTGTGCACTTCTCGCACGGCACAACGGCGGCCGATGTTGGCTGGAAAGCGCTGGCGGTGAATCTGAGTGATCTCGCAGCGATGGGCGCTGAGCCTGCCTGGTGCACACTGTCGCTGTCACTGCCGCAAGCCGACGCGGATTGGGTCGATGCCTTTCTCGACGGATTTCTCGACCTCGCCGCGCGACATCAGGTGGCACTGGTCGGCGGTGATACCACGCGCGGCCCGTTGTCAGTTTCAGTGACCGTGGTGGGCGCGCTGCCGTTCGGACAGGCCCTGCAGCGCGACGCCGCTCAGGATGGCGACGACATCTGGGTGACGGGCAGTCTGGGCGATGCCGCCGCGGGCCTGGCGCTGCTCAGCGGCCACGCGTTCGATGGGGCGGCGCACAGCAAGCTCGATTCGGCAGCAAGGGCTCAGCTTGAGCAGCGTCTGCATCGCCCCACACCGCGTGTTGCCGCCGGACTGTCCCTGCGCGGGCTGGCGAATGCCTGTATCGACGTGTCGGATGGACTGTTTGCCGATCTAGGCCATGTTCTTGAGGCCAGCGGCAAGGGGGCCTGCATCGCGCTATCCGAATTGCCGACGTCGCCGGCCTTGCAGCAATTCGCCGCCCCGGAACAACGCTGGCCCCTGCAGCTTGCTGGTGGCGATGATTACGAGCTGTGCTTCACTGCGGCCCCGGCAAAGGCCGATGCCGTGCTTGCTGCCCTGCAAGCCTGCGAAACGAACGGCGTGCGCATTGGTCGGATCAGCGCCACTCCAGGACTCATCGCATTGCAGCCCGATGGCCGCGCGTGGACACCGCCGCGACCCGGCTACCAGCATTTCGAGGAATCGGCGACATGAGTTTCCCTTCCCGGCCATTGCGCCGCTCGCCTGCCTTCTGGATTGCCTCGGGCGCAGGCAGCGGCCTTGCGCCAATCGCTTCCGGCACCTTTGGCAGTCTTGCCGCACTGCTGCCCTGGCTGCTGCTGCGCGAGTTGCCCTGGTGGGCATATTTGCTCTCGGTCGCCGCGGTTTTCGCGCTGGGCGTCTGGGCCGCCGAGCGGGTGATCGCGCAGATGCGTGAAGAGGACCCCGGCGTGGTGGTGATCGACGAGTTCGTCGGCCTGTGGATCACCCTCTTTCTGGCGCCGCCCGGCTGGATCTGGGTATTGACCGGATTCCTGCTGTTCCGCCTGTTCGACATCTGGAAGCCCTGGCCGGCGAGCTGGGCCGATCGCAAGCTGAAGGGCGGATTCGGCACCATGGTCGACGATCTGTTTGCCGGTCTTTACGGCCTGCTGGTGATGCAGGCGCTAGCCTGGCTGCTGGTCTGAGGTGATGTCGCGCAACGTGGGTGTTGGCGCTTGTCAGTTGCCGCCGAGCCTGCAGCGCGAGTCTTACGTCAGCGCTTCGCCCACCGCAGCGCGCAGCACGGGAAGCACCTCGCTGGTGAACCAGGGATTGCTCTTCAGCCACAGCTGATTGCGTGGGCTCGGGTGCGGCAGGGGAAAGAAACGCGGCGCGTATTCGGCATGGTTGCGCACGGTTTCGGTCAGGCTGGCCTTGCGCTGCGCACCGAGAAAATAGGCTTGCGCGTAGTGCCCGATCAGCAGGGTGAGACGGACATTGGCGAGCAGCGGAATCAGGCGTGGGTGCCAGGTGGCGCGACACTCGGGCCGCGGCGGCAGATCACCCGAACTACCCCGTCCCGGGTAGCAGAAGCCCATCGGCACGATCGCCACCCGAGCCTCGTCGTAGAAGCGATCGCGATCGAGCTGCAGCCACTCACGCAGTCGCACCCCGCTGGCATCGTTCCAGGGAATCCCGCTGCCATGCACCAGGGTGCCCGGCGCCTGTCCCACGATCAGTAGCCGTGAGCTCAACCGTGCCCGCAAAACCGGTTTCGGCCCCAGCGGCAGCTGCGATTCGCAGATGCGGCAGGCGCGGATCTCGGTGAGCAGCTTGTCGAGGGATTCGGGTGGAGGGCTTGTCACTGATACGGGGTTTCGCGGGGATTGGGGGAGTATGCCTGCCAAGGTGGACTGGCGTCGCGGGTGCTTTCGGCACATGCCGTGTGGCGTCGCTTGCGAACGCTGATCGGGGCGGAAGCCGAATGGCCTGTGCTTGGAGCTAATGCTGCTGTTGGAGGGTGGATCTTGATCCGCCATTACGGGGTGTTGTGTGTTTGCTGCTGCATCAACATCAACATCAACATCAAGATCAAGATCAAGATCAAGATCAAGATCAAGATCAAGATCAAGATCAAGATCAAGATCAAGATCAAGATCAAGATCAAACGCTTTCGCGCCCCTTCGGGGCCACGAGTCACTTTCTCTTGCTTGTCCAAGAGAAAGTAACCAAAGAGAAGGACACCCCGGATTTCCCGCCCCGCGCAAGAAGCGCGCGGGGTGCCCTGCGTTGCTCAGAATCCGTCGGCCGGCGCGAACTCGGCCATCCATGGCCTCAGACATGCGCGCCTTTCCCCGCCGGATTCTTGCGCTACTCGGCGGAAAATAAACGGGGATTTCAGAGCCAACAGCAAAGAGCAAAGAGCAAGAGCCCGCTTCGATTGGTGCCACGGCTTCACACGCTTTGTTGAACTGTGTGTGGCATCGCTGCGCTCGCCACGGAACCACCGAATCTGATGCTTTCCGGTCCGCTCGAACCCTCATCCGGCGCTTCGCGCCACCTTCTCCCAAGGGGAGAAGGGAGCTGCTAAAGCCCCTCTCCCCTCGGGAGAGGGGTTGGGGAGAGGGTACGAGAACCAAGAATGGAGATTGCTCGCCGGACACCCTCCAGCCGCCCAATGCGCTGTTTCAAGGTGCAGGACAAGACCATTGCCATGGCCATGGCCATTGCCTTTGCTGTTGCTGTTGCTGTTGCTCCAGGCTGTTGCTTTTGGCTCTTTAGGTCCCCATCGGCTCGTGCCGAGCAGCGGAGCCAGGGCCGGGGGAAAGGCGCGCATGTTTGAGCGCAGGGACGCGCGAGTTCGCGCCGGCCCGGTCATGGCGAGCAGCGCAGGGAACCGCGCGAGCTTCATCCGCGCGGCGCGAGACTGGGGTGTCCTTCTCTTTGGTTACTTTCTCTTGGACAAGCAAGAGAAAGTGACTCGCTGCCCGCAGGGCGCGAAAGCTCTTGATCCTGATCCTGATCCTGATCCTGATCTTGATCCTGATCTTGATCCTGATCTTGATCCTGATCTTGATCCTGATCTTGATCCTGATCCTGATCTTTACCTTGATCCGGCTCCAGCTCTTGATCCAGCAGCAAGAACTCAAGAACCCCGCATTGGCGGATCAAGATCCGCCCTCCAACTTCAACGCTGCGGCATGACGCTCAAAACCGGCCCACGTGCCCAACGCAACACTCAGCATCATCCAACCAACAGCTTCCCCGGATTCAAGATCCCCTCCGGATCAAACGCCATCTTGATCCTTCGCATGATCGCGAGCGACTCCGGCTCCAACGCGCGTTGCAGCAGCTCACGCTTGGTGAGGCCGATGCCATGCTCACCCGATGGCATGCCGCCCAGTTCCAGCACCAGGTCGAACACCGCATCGAGACAGGCATGGGTGCGTTGCACTTCGGCCGGATCGTCCGGGTGGTAGAGCAGGTTGACGTGCAGGTTTCCGTTGCCGGCGTGACCGAAGCAGAGGATGGGCAGGTCGAAGCGCTGCGAGAGTGCCTTGAGGCGCGTGACCAGTTCCGGCAGCCGCATCACCGGCACCACCACGTCTTCGTTGATCTTGCCCGGTGCGACCATGCGCAGGGCGGGGGAGAGTGCGCGGCGGGCGGCCCACAGCGCCTCGCGCTGTGCTGCATCGCTGGCGCGTTCGATCGCAATCAGTCCTTCGCCCTGCGCGGCACGCTCCAGGGCCAGGGCGGCGCCCTCGAGTGCCTCGTATTCGCCGTCGACTTCGATCATCAACAGGGCGCCGGCCTCGGGCAAGCCGGTGCCGCCGCGACTGCGTGCGAGCGCCAGGCACTCGCCATCCATGAACTCGAGTGCGCAGGGCACAACGGGCTGACGCATCAGGCGCGCCACGGCTTGCGCTGCCGCGCCCACATCGCGATACAACGCGCGTAGCGCGGCAATCCCGGGTGGCTTGGGCAGCAGGCGCAGTTCGGCGCGCGTGATCAATGCCAGGGTGCCTTCGGAGCCCACAAGCAGGCGGGTGAGGTCGTAGCCGCTGGCAAGCTTGGTGTAGGGGCCACCTGCGCGCAGGCGCTCACCACTGCCGGCGATGGCAGTCAGGCCGAGGGTGTTCTCGCGACAGGCGCCGTACTTCACCGTGCGCGGGCCGCCGGCGTTGCAGGCGAGATTGCCGCCGATGCTTGAATAGGGCGCGCTGGTGGGGTCTGGCGGCCAGAACAAGCCTTCGGCTGCCGCCATGGCCTGCAGTTCGCCGTTCAGCAAGCCGGGTTCAACCACCGCCACACGCGCGGCGGGATCGAGTTCGATCAGCCGGTTCATGCGCTCGAAACCCAGCACCAGACCGCCTTCGGTGGCGACGCTGGCGCCGGTGGTATTGGTGCCACGGCCACGCGCGGTGATTGGGCAACGCGCCGCACGGCAGGCCTGTACGATCGCCTTAACCTGGGCTTCGTTTTCTGGCAACGCGATCGCGTCCGGCAGGCCGCGGTAGCTGGAATTGTCGAAGCCGTAGCTGATCCGGTCGGCTTCATTGGTCAGCAGGACGCGCATGGGTAGCGCGTCGCGCAGGCGACGTTCGAGGGTGTCGCTCCACCGTGCGCTGGTTGCGCTCACAACGACTCCGGAAGCGGTTTGCCTTGTTCGATCAGGGTCTGTGCCACCTTGTCACGAAGGTACACGGGCTGCGCAAATTCTGGCGCGACGCCTTCGCCGCGCGCGTGCATCAGTGCGGCGAGCCGCGCGACGCTGGAGGCATGCGGCAGGGCGTCGCCGTCGGCATCGAACGCTGCCTTGTCGAGTACGCTGCGCAAGGCGTCGCCGTAAGTAGCCCAGCCACTGCCGCGAATCGTCCAGTGCGCTCGCTGTGGCAGCACCAGTGCCTGCGCCGCCAGCACCGCTTCTTCGCCGATCGGGTTCAGTGTGCCATCCACGCTGTCGAACGCCGCGACATACACCTCACCCATCCGCGCATCGATCACCGCAAGGACGGCGCTGCCTCGCTGTGCCGCTGGTTCGGCGAGGGCCGCGAGTGTCGACACCGGATACAGCGGCCGATCCAGCGCCAGCCCCAGGCCCTGAGCCAGCGAGACCGCGAGCCGCACGCCAGTGAAGGCACCAGGCCCACGGCCGAAGGCGACACCGTCGATCTGGCTGCGCGCCAGGCCCGCTTCGGCGAGCAGGGATTCGGTCATGGGTAGCACGAGCTCGGCATGGCGACGCGGCGCGACCTCGAAGCGCTCGATCAGCGAATCGCCATGCAGCAGCGCGACCGAACAGGCCTCGGTCGCCGTCTCGAAGGCCAGCAGGATCATGCGGGCGCTTGCTGACTGGGATCGTCCGGCGCCGGCTGCCAGAGTTCGATCAGGGTACCTTCGGGATCGACAACATAGCCGAAGCGGCCCTGTTCGCTGTCTTCGCCGCGGTCCAGCACCTGGCAGCCTTCCTCGCGCAGCGCGGCCAGCACCGCGTCAAGATCATCGACGCGCAGGTTGAGCATGAAGGGCTTGTCGCTGGGCTTGAAGTACTCGGTGCTTTCCTTGAACGGGCTGAATACAGTGCAGGCGTCGCCGCCGGTGTCGCGGCGTTTCCAGTGGAACAGGGCGCCGCCCCAGTCCTGCATGTCGAGTCCGAGGTGGTCGCGATACCAGGCCGACAGCGCGGCCGGATCACGGGACTTGAAGAAGATGCCGCCGATGCCGTGGACGCGGGGTTTGGGGGTGCTCATGCGGGGCTCCGGGTTGTCTTGCTCTGTCGATGGCTGTCTGCCTCATGCCAGCGATGGCGATGCGGTTCGCTGCGCTCACCACATCCTACCTCCTGAGCGACACCGCACGTGCGAGGGTGTCTTTGTAGGATGCCGGTGAGCGCAGCGAACCGCATCGTGCACAGCGGGCGGATCCGAATGCGACTGGCTACCCTCCCGCAAAGAAGGCCTGCACGTCGGCCACATCGCGGGTGCGGGGCATTGGCGGCAGGCTGTCAAGGAAAAGGCGGCCGTACGGCTTCGACACCAGGCGCGGATCGCAGAGCACCAGCACGCCGCGGTCGGCATGGGTGCGGATCAGACGGCCGACGCCCTGCTTCAGGGCGATTGCGGCTGACGGAAGCTGCCAGTCGCGGAACGGATTTCCGCCACCGCGGCGGATTGCATCGAGGCGTGCTTCGAGCACCGGCTCGTCCGGCGCGGCAAAGGGCAGCTTGTCGATCGCGACCAAGGACAGGGCTTCGCCGGCCACGTCGACGCCTTCCCAGAAGCTTGCTGCGCCAAGCAGTACGCCATTGCCCGAGTGGCGGAAGGCTTCCAGCAATTGCGAGCGCGGCAGGCTGCCCTGCACGAACAGCGGGAAGTGGCAGCGCCCCGGCAGCCAGTCGGCCGCAAAGCGCAGCGCACGATGCGAGGTGAACAGCAGGAAGGCGCGGCCCTGCGAGGCTTCCAGTGCCGGCAGCAGCGCTTCCAGCACAGCTTCGGTGAAGTCGCGACTGGAGGGCTCGGGTAGGCGCGGTGGCAGATAGGCCAGGGTCTGGTTGGCGAAATCGAAGGGACTGGGTTCGAGCAGGGTGATCGGATCGTCCAGGCCGAGTTGGCCGGCGAAGTGTTCGAATTTTCCTGCCACGGCCAGGGTTGCCGAAGTGAAGATCCAGGCGGCCTGCGAGCGCTCCCGGAATGCCCGCAGCGGAGCGGACACATCCAGCGGCGTGACGTGCAGCGAGAAACCGCGCTGGGTCAGTTCGTACCAGTACACCGCGTCGGCGGCGTCCTCGCCGGTACCCTGTACCTCGGCGAGTCGTGCCTTGTGCAGGGCGCAGCGTTCGGCCAGCGAATCCATTCCCGGACTGGCCTCGCGCAGTGGTGCCAGGGCGTGTTCCAGATCGTTCAAGGCGGACTGCAGTGTGCCCAGTCCCGCGGCAACCTCATCGTGAGCCAGCGCATGTCGCAGTGCGCCGCGCGTGGGCAGCGGGTCCATCGCCAGACGCAGTTCGCGCAGGGCCTGTTCGAGCATGCGCGAGGGCGCCAGCAGCAGGGCCTGCGCGCCGTCCACACCTTGGCTTTCGGACAGCGTGTCGCGCGCGAAATCCGTCAGCTGGCGCGCGCTGATCGATTGGCCGAAGAACTGCGCGGCAAGTTCCGGCAATTGATGCGCTTCGTCCAGTACGAAGGTCTGCGCGCCGGGCAGGATCTCGCCGAAGCCTTCCTGCTTCAGCGCCAGGTCGGCCAGCAACAGGTGATGGTTGACGACTACAAGGTCGGCATCCTGGGCGCGCTGGCGTGCCTTCACCACGAAGCATTCGCCCCAGAACGGGCATTCGCTGCCGAGGCAGTTCTCGGCGGTGGAGGTGACCTGTGGCCAGAGCGGGGAGCCTTCCTCGATCTCGGCCAGTTCGCCGATATCGCCGCTGCCGCTGGCATTGCCCCAGGCCTCGATCCGCGCCAGCTGCGCAGAGAATTCCCGGCTGGCGAAGCGACCCTCGCCCTTGGCCAGGATCAGCCGGTGCCAGCAAAGATAGTTGGCGCGTCCCTTCAGCAGGGCCGTCTTGAGGCCGATGCCGAGCGCCTTGCGCACCCGAGGCAGGTCGCGCGCAAACAGTTGGTCCTGCAGCGCCTTGGTGCCAGTCGAGATGATGGTGCGCTGACCCGACAACAGGGCCGGCACCAGATACGCATAGGTCTTGCCGGTGCCGGTGCCAGCCTCGGCGATCAGGCTGTCCGCGTTTGCCATGGCCTCGGCCACGGTTTCGCCCATGCGCTGCTGTGCCGGCCGCGCCGAGAAACCTTCGATGTCGCGTGCCAATGCCCCATCGGCGGCAAGCGCGACGCGCGTGGCTTCGATGAGGTCGGCCACCGTTCTACAACCGCGGCGGTGGTTCGACCTGGCAGCCCTGCAGCATGCCCTCGGCAACCTTGGCGGCTTCCGGTGTGCCCCGTGCGTCACGTGCCACTCGCACCGTGTGCCAGCTGCGCAGGCACAGCGAACCCACCCGCGGACCGGCTTCATAGGCCAGCGCAGCGGCGCGTTCTGCCTCGTCCAGCATGCCCTTGGAGAGGAACGCCTCGGCGCGCAGTTGACGCAGTTCCGGATCACTCGGACTCAGGCTGATGGCCTGGTCCAAGGCTACGAGCGCGTCATCATGGTCGCCCTTGGCCTGCGCTTGAATCGCGCTGCTGCGCAGGTCCTCGATAGCCGGTTCGCGCAGCGGTTGCACTTCGAAGCCGGTGTCATGCGTCGCCACCGCTGCCCGCACCTCGGCCAGCAGGTCGCGTTGGGGCGTTGCGGAAGTCTCCGGCGGCGGAGCGTCAGGCGTGCTGCTGCATGCGGAAACCAGCAGTACCAGGGTGACAAGCAAGGTGTTGCGACGCATGGGCTTCGGCAGAAATAGCAGTGAGGTCGCGCATGGTAGCGCGGCACCGCGCGGCGCGTGACTGGCCGGAGCGCTCATCAACGGCAATCGCTGTAGTCCAGTGGCGCGGTTCCGGCCACGAACGCGTAGCGCCGCGCACCTGGACACTCGGGCGAGGTACGGGTTCCGTAACGAGGCTCGATCCATTCGAACTCCATGCCCTCGCCACCGATATGCAGCGGCAAGGTAGGCAGGTTCTCGAACAGGCTCTCCCACACCCGCAGGGCGCCGCTGGCCCCCATCAGGCCGGTGGACTGGTTGGCATCGTTGCCCACCCACACCACGGCAAGGTGGCGACCACTGTAGCCAGCGAACCAGCTGTCGCGGCTGTCATTGCTGGTGCCGGTCTTGCCGGCTGCCTGCAGGCGCCGCAGCGAGGAGCCGGCGAGGCGGCGCGCGGTACCATTCATGGCAGCATCCTGCAGGGCCAGACCGACCAGACGCGCTGCCAGTGCATCGCCGGGTTGGGCCGGGCGGGTGGGCAGGTCATAGCGCTTGAGCGCGCGATGCCCGGCATCCAGTACCCCGCGCACCGCGCGCAGCGGCTGCAGTTCGCCCTGCGAGGCGATGAACTGGTAGAGCTGGGCCACGGCCATCGGTGACAGGTCTACCGAACCCAGCAGCAGTGACGGGTTGGGCGTGACCTGCACCTGTGCCAGTGCTTCCATCAGGTTGGCGACACGTTCCGGGCCAATGTCCATGCCGAGCCGCACGGTGGCCTGATTGTAGGAGCGCGACAAGGCATCGATCAGCGCGATGCGGCCATGGCTGACGCCGTCGTAGTTCTCGGGCGACCAGCTGCGACCACCCGGTAGCCGAACCACGGTCGGTGCATCGTCCAGGATGCTGGACAGCGACCAGTGGTTTGGCTGGGCCAGGGCCAGCACGTAAACGAAGGGCTTGGACAGTGAGCCGATCGGGCGGCGCGCCTCCAGTGCACGATTGAAGCCATGCGCGCGCACGTCGCTGCCGCCGACCACGGCCTCGACCGTGCCGCGCCGGGTGTCGGTCAACACCAGGGCCGACTCCAGCGCGACGCTGCGGCCCTCCTGCAGGGACTTGAGCGATGCGCCAACCGCTGCCTCGGCCGCGGTCTGCGCGGTGGGGCTGAGTGTGGTGTGGATCGAAAGTCCTGCACCCTGCAGGTCGGCATCGCGGTAGTCGCGCTCAAGCTGGGCGCGGACCATGTCCATGAAGGCGGGATAGCGGTTGCGGGGCAGACTGCCGGCGCGCGAAACGCCCAACGCTGCCGCCTTGGCGCCAGCTGCCTGCTCGGGCGTGAGCACGCCGGTTTCAACCGCCATGTCGAGCACCACGGCGCGGCGTTTGCGCGCGCGCTCTGGGTGGCGACGTGGATCGTGATGCGAAGGGCCCTGGATAAGACCTACCAGCAGGGCGAGTTGCGCGGTGTCGAGCTGCTCCAGCTCCTGGCCAAACCAGAACTCGGCGCCGGCACCCATGCCGCGCACCGCGTTGTCGCCTTCCTGGCCCAGGTAGACCTCGTTGATGTAGGTTTCGAGAATGCGCCCCTTGTCGAAGCGCGCCTCGATGATCAGCGCGTAGAAGGCTTCATTGATCTTGCGCTCGAGTTTCACCTCGCGATTGAGGAACAGCGAGCGGACCAGCTGCTGGGTGATGGTGCTGCCACCCTGGCGGATTTCGCCCTCGCGCAAATTCACCCACAGCGCCCGCGCGATGCCCCACAGATCCACGCCACGGTGATGCTTGAAACTGCGATCCTCGGTCGACTGCAACAGCGCCAGCAACTCCGGCGGTGCATCGGCGATTCGCAGCAGGCGACGCTCGGCCTGTTCGCGCCCATGCAGTGTGGCAATGCGCGCCGGATCCAGTGCCACGCCATCAATGACCGCGCCGCCCATGTCCTGCACACGACTGACCGTGCTGTTGCCCAGTTCGACCGAGATGCGCTTGGTTGGCAGTGCGCCATCCAAGTCACGCCAGGCGCGCAGATGGATCTGAAACCGCGTCCCGTCCTGCTCGAAACTGCCGGGCGTCGGCGCGCCGGCCGCTTCGCTGTAGCGCGAGGCGAGCAGTTCGCGACGCAGGCTTTCGGCCGTGACCGGTTCACCGGCGGCCAGCCAAAGCGGTCGGGCGTAGACGCGAGTCGGTTCCTGCCAGGCCAGGCGCTCGAACTCCGCGCTCACCCGGCGGTCAAGCACCAGCAGGTGCAGCAGGGAGAAGCCGATCGCGATGCCCAAACCAAGCAGTGCAAGGCGCAGCAACCAGCCCAGCCATGGGCGGTCGGGCGAAGGCGGAATGGCGGATATTTCGGCTGGCACTGCGCTGTGATGGGGTCCATGAGAGAGCGACGGGAGGTTAGCACTCGATGTGGGCATTTGGTCGCCAGACGCGTTCCGGCGGATAATCCGGCCCCTTTGCCTTTCTCCGGCGTTCAGCCGGAGTGTCGAGTCAACCCGTGAGCTCTGCCGAACACACCCCGCCTGTCTCGCCCATCGTCTGCCTGTTTGCCGCCGATGTGGCGGCCCTGCGCGCCGCCGCTGCCGCATTGCGCGAGTTGCCCTGGGTCGTCATGAGCGATGTGCTGGGCGTGCCCAGCCCCGACCCGCAGCGTGCGCTGGCCGAGGCAGTACAACGACGGCCCGGGCGCGACATCCTGCTGCTGCGCGCTGATGTACGACTGCCGGCCTTCGCATTGCAACGACTCGATGCCGCCCTGCAGGGCGCGATGTGGGCGGATCTGGTCACCGTGCTTGATCCCGAAAAGGCTGCGCTCGACCCGCGCCCCGCCGGTATCGACTGGCCCGCGGAGGCCATCGACTCGGCCTGCTGGGCAATGGCCGACGCTGAATACCCGGAACTGCTGCTGGCATCGGACCGCCTGCAGCTGTGGCGCTGGCAGGCCGCGCGGGCGCGCGCGCAGGGCCAGCTTGGCGAGCCGCGTATCGCGCTGCAGCCGCGGTTGTGTGTGCCGCCGGGTGCGCGCTCAGCAGACGAGAACGATGAATTGGCCCTGCCGGTGGGGGCTTTGCGCGGACGATTGGCACAGCGCCCACCGCTGCCGCTGACCCGCGCCGGTCTGGATGGTCGGCCGGTGGTTCTGCACCTGCTGCATGGCTGGGGCGGCGGTGCGGCGCGCTTCGTGCGCGACCTGGCTGCGGCCGATAGCGAGCGCTGTCACATCGCGCTGGTCGCATTGAGCGATTCGCACAGCGCGTTGCACGGCCATGCACTGGCCCTGCATTTCGATCTGGAGCAGCCAGCCGTGCGGGTCTGGCCGCTCTCCGCGCCGAGCGCATCCACGGTCCTTGAAAGCGAAGATTACCGGGCAATCCTGCAGGGCGTGCTGCGTGATTGGCGGGTGGCCGGCGTGGTCTTGAACTCGCTGGTCGGACACAGCCTGGATGCGCTGCGCTGTGGATTGCCCACGGCAGTCGTCTGTCATGACTACTACCCGGCCTGGCCGATCCTGCATGCAGATTTCGGCGCTGCGGATTTCGACGCCAGCGACGCAGGCCTGGTCAAGACGCTTGGGGAGCGAGGTGCCGACCCGCTGTTCCGCAGCCGCGATCCGCAGGTCTGGGTGGCGTTGCGGCAGGCCTGGATGGCGGCGCTGGAGTCGACCGATCCGATCCTGATTGCACCCTCGCGCGGCGTGAAGGCGAACCTGTGTCGCATGCTGCCGGAACTGGCTGCGCGACGCTGGGCCCTGATTCCGCACGGCCTGGAGGCGTTCGCGCCGGTCTCGGTCAAGGATTCTGACAACGCGCGTCGCGGCTTGCGGGTGCTGGTTCCCGGTCGCCTCAATGGCAGCAAGGGTGAAGAACTGGTTGCAGAGTTGCTGCCTATCCTTCCGGATGGCGTCGAGCTGGTGCTGCTCGGCAGCGGGCGCAGCGGCATGCGTTTCTTCGGTCACTCGCGGGTCCACCTGCTGATGGATTATCAGCGCAATGCCCTGCCCGGACTGATCGGTGACATCGCACCGGATGTGGCCCTGCTTGCCTCGACTGTGGCCGAAACCTTCAGCTACACCCTGTCCGAAATGTGGTCGCTCCGCGTACCCGTGCTCGCAACCCGCCTGGGCAGTTTCGCTGAACGTATTGAACACGGCCGTACTGGACTGCTGGTTGCGCCGAATGCCGCCGCGGTTGCCGCTTGTCTGGCCGACCTCGTCGCTGATCGTGCCGCACTTGATGCGCTGGATCGTGAGGCAGCCGCAGCTGGGCTGCAGACGCTTGCCGCAATGGCTATGGCACATCGGAATGTGTTTCCGCTGCAAGCGCAAGACGCAACGCCGTCGGATCTCAGCGTTCCCCTGCTGCGCATTCTGCAGCAGGCCCAGCTCGATGAAGCGCGCGTGCAAGCGCGCCTGCGCCGGGCTGACCGGCTAAGCGCCGAGCAGCAGATCGAGCTTGCGCGACGCAGCGACTGGGCTTACGCACTGGATCGGCAGCTGCGCGAGCGCAGCACCTGGGCCGAGTCACTTCAGGATGAGGTCGAACGCACCCGCGCCGCGTTGTCCCAACTGGATGAGGAATTCGAGGCGCGCAGTCGCTGGGCGCAGTCGCTGAATGAAGAACTGGAAAGGTCGCTGGCCGAATTGGGAGCGGCTCAGGCCGAACTGACACGTATCCCCGATATGCAGCGCCACATCGACTCGCTCATCGCGCAGCGCGATGCCTTCGAAGCCGAGCGCAACCAGATCCTGCACAGCGCCTCCTGGCGCCTGACACGGCCGCTGCGTTTCGCGCGGCGCCTGGCATCTGGCGGCATGGCGCGCATGCGTTACCGTCTGCAACGCGTTGCCGCCCTGCGCCATCGCCTTAGCCGCAGCCTCAAGCTGCGCGGAGTCAACGGCACAGTGGCGCGCATTCGAAGTGAGTTCGAGACGCCTGCCACCACGGGCGGACCGTTGCAATTGCCGGCTGCGGCAGACTTCGCGCCGTTTGCCATACCCTGCAGCGCCGTGCCCAGGGTGAGCATCGTTATCCCGGTCTACAACCATATCGAGGCCACGCTCATTTGCCTGCGCTCGATCCTGGCCGATGTCGACGAGCGCACCGCGTTCGAAGTCATCACGGTAGATGATGGTTCCTCCGATGCGAGTGCCGAGCAACTGCCGCAGATCGACGGCCTGCGCTACGTGCGCAATCCGCAGAACCTGGGATTCATCGGTGCCTGCAATGCCGGTGCTGCGGTGGCGCGGGGCGAGTTTCTGATTTTCCTAAACAACGACACCGCGGTTCAGCCAGGCTGGCTGGATGCGCTGATCGAAACCTTTGAGCAACACCCGCAGGCCGGACTGGTCGGTTCCAAGCTGGTCTATCCCGATGGCCTGCTGCAGGAAGCCGGCGGCATCGTGTTTGCGGACGGCTCGGGCTGGAACTACGGGCGTTTCGACGACCCGGCCGACCCGCGCTACAACTTCGTGCGCGAAGTCGACTACTGCTCGGGTGCGGCCATTGCAATCCGCAAGTCGCTGTTCGACGAACTCGGTGGCTTCGACAGCCATTACGCGCCGGCCTATTACGAGGACACCGATCTCGCAATGAAGGTTCGTGTGCGTGGCCTGTCGGTGCTGTATCAACCCGCCTCGGTGGTGGTGCACTACGAGGGTGTCACTTCGGGCACCGACACGGGCAGCGGCATCAAGGCTTACCAGGTGCTCAATCAGGAGAAGTTCCTGACGCGCTGGCGCGAGGTGCTGGCCACGCATGCTGCACCGGGTACCGATATCAGCATTGCGCGCGAACATCGTGCGAAGCGGCGCGTGCTGGTGATCGATGCCACCACGCCGCAGCCTGACCAGGATTCAGGCTCGGTACGGCTGGTCAACATCCTGCGCCTGCTGCGCGAGCGTGGCGATGCGGTGAGCTTCTTCGCCGACAACCGCAGCTTCGTCGACGGTTACAGCCAGAAGCTTCAGCAGCTTGGCGTGGAGGTGCTCTGGCATCCGTGGCTGTCTGATCCGGTTGGCTGGTTCGCGCAGAATGCCAAGCGCTTTGACGCGTTTTTCGTCTGTCGTCACTACGTGGCTTCAATCTACCTTCCGCTGGTTCGCCAGCACGCGCCGCGAGCCAAGTTCATCTTCGATACGGTCGACCTGCACTACCTGCGCGAGCAGCGTGCGGCGGCGCTTTCCGGACGCGAGGATCTGGCGCGGGCCGCGGCGGAAACACGCGACAAGGAACTGCGCCTGATTCGCGAGTCGGATGTGTCGGTCGTGGTCAGTCCAGTCGAACAGGAACTGCTGTCGCGCGACGCGCCTGGTGCTCGGGTCGACGTGCTTTCCAATGTGCACCAGGTGTTCGGCAGGCGCTGCGGCTTCGCCGAGCGCAAGGACGTGATGTTCATCGGCGGCTTCCAGCATCCGCCCAATATTGACGCAGCCGAATGGTTCGTGCGTGAGATCTGGCCGCTGGTGCGTGTCGAATTGCCCGAGCTGCGCTTTCACCTCATCGGCAGCAAGGCCACCGCGGCAGTGCGGGTGCTGGGAGACGTGGAGGGTGTTATGTTCCATGGTTTCGTCGAGGACATTGAACCCTTTCTCGATTCTTGCCGCCTGGCCCTTGCTCCGTTGCGCTATGGCGCCGGCGTGAAAGGCAAGGTCAATATGAGCATGAGCTATGGACAGCCGGTGGTCGGCACCAGTGTGGCGACGGAAGGCATGTTCGTGCGTCCGGGGCTGGATGTGCTGGTGGCCAACACGCCCGCAGAATTTGCTGCGAGACTGATCGAGGCTTACCGCGACGAGACATTGTGGATGCAGCTGTCGGACAACGGCTTGGCGAACGTCGAGCGCCACTTTTCCTTCGACGCAGCGAGGCTTGCGCTGCAGCGGGTACTGGGCTGAGCGCGGGACGCAACCGCGCGCCGATGCAGCGGAACATTGCATGCGAATCGTCCGCGCAGCCAATTGGTTGATCGAAGCTGCCTTCGAGCGGGGCGGTCCACTGCGTCACGATGCGTGCATCGCAGTCACTCGAAGCTGCCCGGTTCGCCGCCGAACACCACGTCAAAATCGCCGCCAGTTACGAAAACCGGATTGGGCGTTTCGTGAGTGCCGCCGATTTGGCCGTCGCCAAGCTGACCATGGGCGCCATTGCCCCAGCATTTGACGTTGATCGGACTTTGCGAGATGCGTGCGCAGGTGTGTGAGCTGCCAGCGGCGATGGCGGAAACACCGCCCATCCCTGGCACCAGCTTGGGCACAAGGCGATCATTGCGAGAGCTGCCATCGCCGACCGCGCCGTAGTAGTTGTAGCCCCAGCAACTCATGGTTCCGGCCTCATGCAGGACGCAGTTGTGAAGATTGCCGGCGACCAGGTCGATGGCATCGTCGATAGCGCTGACGCTGACTGGTGTCGGACTGCTTGTTCCCAGGCCATTGCCCAGAGTGCCACGGACGCCACCGCCCCAGCAGGCTATGCTTTGGTTGGCGCGCAGCACACAGGTGTGACTGGAACCGGCGCTGATAGCGACGGCGTCGGCGATGCCGGGCACATCGGTGGCACTGGCTATGCCGGGATCCGCGTCGACTTGGCCGTAGCCGAGCTGGCCGAGGTGGTTGCGGCCCCAGCACTTGACGCCCCCGCCGCCGACGATGGCACACGAGTGGTGGTCGCCGGTGGCAATCGCGCTGGCGCCGCTGACGCCCAGTACCTGCAATGCCACATTGGACTCAATGAAGGTGCCGGTGCCGAGCTGGCCGTGATAGCCGTGCCCCCAACACCACACACTGCCGTCGGCCAGCAGCGCGCAGGAGTGATAGCCACCGGCGCCAACGGCGATGGCAGGCCCGATGCCGATCACGGTGACGGCAGTATTTGCACCGTTGCCATTGCCGCCGCCGATCTGCCCCCAGCGGTTGTAGCCCCAGCATTTGACAACCCCGGAGGCGACCACGGCGCAGGTGTGCTGATAGCCTGCATCGACGGCGATGGCCCCGCCCACGCCGTCGGCATCGACCGGGGTTGAACGGGCGTAGTGTTGCGCGCTATCGCCCAGTTGCCCGTATTCATCCCAGCCCCAGCACATCAGCCTGCCGTCTGGCATGGTCGCGCAGGTGTGACCACCGCCAGCAGCGAGTTCCTGCGCCAGGCCAGCCGATGGGATGGCCAGCAGACCCAACGAAAGCAAGGCAGCGATGAATGTGCGCATGACAGGTTCCCCACCGATGTCGACACAGGGTGCGTCGTTTCCCATACACGCACGGAAAGCAGGGAAAAAGGCTCATCGCGGGAAAAACCTTGCGGGTTGCGTCGCAGCCCGGGCTAGGACTCGTGCTTCAACAGGAGGGCTTTCAACGAGTCGCGGCGCGCAGCCGACGTGACTGAGAGCAGACCATCGCGTTCGAACTCGTCCCATATCGCAATGGCAGAACGTGCAGCCTGCGCGGCCTGCCCAGGGTCAGCGGGGACGCCCCAGCAGGCCTCTGCGCGCGCCGCCAGGGCTTCGGCCTGATACTCGCGATAACGCGCGGCATCGGGGTATTCAGCTACCAGACGCTGCAGCGCCTCGGTCGATGCTGCGAGCGACTGGCGTGCCAGCGCCGTGTCGCCGGCGGCTGACAGATTGCGGCCGATATGCATCTGGGTCAAGGCATGGCCGAGGGCGAAATCCGGCGACTGCTCGATCATGGATGTCTGCACATCGAGTGCCCGGCGGTGACTGGCTACGGCGCCACGGAAGTCGTTCTGGGCTTCCAGCAATTCGCCGCGACGCCGATACGCAAGTGATAGTGCGAATTCCGCTTCGGGATTGCCTGGGGCCGCGGCTTGCCAGAGCTGGTTGACCTCGATAAGGCGCGCCACCACCGGCGTGGCCTCGCGGGTTCGGCCAGCCTTTAGCAGTTGTCTAGCCGCCCAGCTGCTGCTGGCCGAGACCGCCTGACGCAGTGTGTCGTTGCCAGGGTCGTGCGCCAGCATGGCTTCGGTTGTTTCCAGCGCCCGCAAGGCCGATTCGACGGAAGCATCCAGTTTCCCCATGGCTTCACGCACCGGTATCAGGCGCGAGTGAACCAGTGCCTGTTCGTAGCGATAGAAGCTGTCTGACCGATGTCCCTCGACCAGTGCCGAGATCGTATCGAGCGACCGCAGCAGCGCGTCCTCGGCGCGCTGCATGTCGTTCTGGCCGATCCAGTATTCGCCGTCGCGAAGTTCGCTTTGGTAAAGCCCATAACGCAGCCCGGCATGATCCGGTAGCGACGCCAACGCAGTCTCGCGGATGGCCCTGGCTTCCGCGTGGGCTGTGCGTGACGCCTGAATAAGATTGAGGGAAGCACCACTATCGCGTCCCAGCAAATCACCGTAGTGGTCCAGCACATGAGCGCGGTCGATCACAAGTTCGACCTCACGTTGCATGCCTGGTGGCAATGCGGCGAATCCAGTCAATGATCGTTCGAACAACTCGCGAGCGTCCTGCAATGCGCCGGATTGGTGCTGCAGCTCAGCCAGGCGTGACCACAGCCTGGCTTGCTCTGCGCGTAGGCGGTCCGGTTTCGACGTCTGCTGCTGCAACCGATCCAGCAGGTGCTGCGCCTGCGCATAACTGCTCGCCGCGCCATTCAGGTCGCCGATGTTGGGACCATAGGGATTTCCCTGCAGATCGCCGACCTTGATGTAGGCGCTGGCCAAATCGCCGAGCAATGCGGAATCGCCGGTAGCGTCTAGCTGCAATGACTCCAGATAGCGCAAAGCATCGACAACCAGTCGTCGTTGCATCGGCAGGGAGCCGGCGAGTTGGCGAATGCCTTCCTGGTAGTCGAACAACATGACATTGGCAAAACGATGCACGTCGGCGAAGCGGCGCTCGGCACGTTCACGCTCAGTGGCTGCACTATGCGATTGCCAGACAGCCGCTACGGTGGTGGCGATCAGCAAGATCAGACCCGTTGTAGCAGCTGCAAAGGCCAGGCGATGACGTCCGACGAATCGACGCAGCACGTAGCTCGCCGTGGGACGGCGCGCACGCACCGGTTTACCGGCGAGCACCGCACGCACGTCGTCGCCCAGTTCGCGCGCCGAGGCGTAGCGCTGCTGCGCGTCCTTCTCCAGTGCCATTGCCACGATTCGATCCAGGTCGCCGCGCCAGGCCGACGGCATCGCGAGCAGTCCCGCTTGCCGGATCAGCCTTGCCGCAGGCTCGTGCAATATCGCCTGACGCAATGCCTCACCGCGGCGCCCCTCACCGCGATAAGGATGGGCGCCGCACAGTGTTTCGTACAACAGGATGCCGAGCGCATGCACGTCGGTTGCGGTCGTGACCGGTTCACCGCGCAGTTGCTCCGGAGCGGCATAGGCTGGCGTCAGCGATGTGCCGAAATCGCGCGTCAGCGTGCTGTCGTCGTTTTCCTCCAGCAACTTGGCGATGCCGTAGTCGAGCAACTTCGGGATGCCGTGGGCACTGACCATCAGGTTGCCTGGCTTAATATCGCGATGCACCAGCAGTCGTTGGTGGGCATAGGCCACGGCACCGCAGACCGCAGCGAACATGCCAAGGCGCTCGGCAGCCGGGGGTGACTGCGCGGCGAGGTATCGGTCCCAGGTCAGTCCTTCGACGTACTCAAGTGCCAGAAACGGACGGCCCTCCGCCGTTACCCCGGCATCGACCAGGCGCACGATGCCGGGATGGTCCAGTCGCGCCAGCACGTCGCGCTCGTGCTCCAGTCGTCTCCTGCCTTCGGAACCGATGGGCGCACCATTCAGCAGTTTGATCGCCACCGTCTGCGCAAAGTCGCCCAGGCGATGTGCGCGATACACTGCGCCCGAGCCGCCGCGGCCAATGCACGAGTCGATTACGAAGTTTCCCATGCTCGTGCCGCTGCATTCGCTGTCCCCGGGGTCCAGCGCACTTAGCGCAGATAGCGGCAAGGATTCGGGAACATGGGCGGCACCGACCTGCGCCAGCAATGAAGCCAGTTCGGCGCCCATATCCGCATTTTTGGTCCGGATGACAGCGAGCCGCGCCTCGCGCTCCGCCGCAGGCAGCGATAGCAGGACATCAAGCTCGGCCTGCAATGCCCGCCACGCCTGCGGATCGCGTCGTGAATTCATGCCGCCAGTTCGCGTGAAAGCCAGAGGCGGGCCATGGTCCAGTCACGCTTGACCGTGGCGAGAGAGACGCCAAGCAGTTCGGCGATGTCAGTCAGCTCCAGGCCGGCGAAGAACTTCAGTTCGATCACGCGCGCCTGGCGAGGGTCGAGCAAAGCCAGTGCGTCCAGCGCATCGTGCAATCGCACCAGGTCCAACTCATCGCCAACCACACCCTGGGCCGCCGACAGGCTTACCAGATCGAGGCCATCGCCGCGCTTCTGAGCGTTGCGGTCGCGCGCGTGATTGACCAGGATCCGGCGCATCATGGTCGCTGCGACGCTGAAGAAATACAGGCGATCACCCTGGTCGGCGGACTGCTGTCCGGCCATGCGCAAATAGGCTTCGTGCACCAATGCCGTGGTCTGCAGAGTGTGATTGCCGCGCTCTCGTTGCATCAGCCCGCGCGCGATGCGTTTGAGTTCATCATAGATCTGCGGCATCAAACGATCGAGCGCCAATGTATCGCCATCCCGGGCACTGCGCAGCTCTGCGTTGAGCGTCTGGCCTTGCTGCACCTTGGGAACCTCCGTCGCTCGTTTGGTGCCTGGGATACTAGCCCGCATTTCCTTCAAGGGCGCCCGTAGTCACCCTGCTGTTCTGAATTGCGCCGGACTGGGTTTGCTGCGGTTGCGAGGCGCCGTCACGGCCGAGCATTGCGCTCATTTGTTGGCGGGTAGATTCTCCAGAGTCACTTCGCGCAGCAGGCGGACACCGATATCGTCGTAGCCACGCTCGGATTCAGCGCTGCGCTCGCCGCTGTTGCCGGCAAAGGCGACGCGATGGCTGCAGCTGCCTTGGGCCGATGTCTCGGCGCAGTTGACCATCCACTCGTGCAAGGTGCGGCGTCCCTGCAGGATGCTGGCCGCTTCGCTGCGTGCCGCGCGGCGGCGCTCGCTGGTGCTGGGCAGGCGATAGCTTTGACCCGTCTGGCGCGATAGCCATGCGGCGTAGTCCTGGGCATCGGCATGGCTGATGCAAACCACTGGATCGGAGTCGCGCTGTTCGAATCCAGGGTCACTCCAGCTGCGTCGATCGAGTATGCGCAAGGGCGAGAGCCGGGCACGGCAGCGTGAGGCACTGCGCTTGGTTGCCTGGGAGAAGCGCCGGTACTCGGCCAGCGTCAACGGCTGCTGCATCAGGGCAAAGGCGGGCGAGTCGCGCGAACCAGTCGTTTCCGTAGCCGATTGGGCAGGAAAAAACACCAAGCCCGGGCCGCCCTTGTCGCGCAGTCGTGCGCCGGCTTTCGGCCAGGCCAACAGGTCGCTCACTAATGCGCTGCTGACGCTGCTGTCCAGGCCGAGGGACGTCAGCAGGGCGAGGCGGCTTTCCGCGACCGAACGGTCGTTGCGTTCGTGCGCCACCTGAATCTCGGCATCCAGCAGCGATTGTGCGCGCTCGAGAATGCCGTCCATGCCGCTACGCGGCACTTCCTTGGG
This sequence comes from Lysobacterales bacterium, assembly GCA_038257155.1. Lineage (GTDB taxonomy): Bacteria > Pseudomonadota > Gammaproteobacteria > Xanthomonadales > Xanthomonadaceae > JANJTY01. Next base: position 78,091 of record JBBSJP010000008.1, read on the forward strand.
AAGACTCTCGGCAAGCAATCGGGCCTGCTCGATCCGCATGCGCGCCGTCTCTTCATCGCCGGCCTGCAACGCGTCTTCCATCTGCTGCCCCAGCGCATCGAACACCACGCTCATGCCCTGCGTCGCTTCCAAGTGGGTGGGTCGCAGCGCGAGAACCTGCAGATATGACTCGGCGGCATTGCCACCGGCAGGCTCGACCAGCGCAGCAGCATTGAATTGAACTGCGGCATCACCGAGCAGGCGATCAATGCGGCTGCGTTCGCTTTGCGTCTCGGCATTGAGGGTTTCACTGTCATTGTCAGCTGAGCGCAGCAGGGTGATCGCTCCCAGTCCGAGCGCGAAGCTCAGCATCAGCCCAATGCCCAGCTGAAGCACCGGACTGCTGCGCAGTGGCGGAACCGCGAGCCAGGCGCGCAACATTCCGCCGCGGCGACGCAGGATATGGCGTTCGACCTGGTCCAGTGCGCGCAGCATGGCGGCGGCATTTCGGTAGCGCTGATCCGGGCGCTTGGCCAGCGCTCGATCGATGAAGTCCTGCCAGTGGCGTCGTGTGGGTGGCAGGCGCGGAACGGGATCCTGGGCATGCCGGATAGCCAGAGCCAGCGGATCGCTGGCGCGAAACGGCATTTCGCCACAAAGCAGTTCGTATGCCAGCACGCCGACGCCGTAAAGATCGGCGCGGCCGTCGATGTGTTCCCCGCGCGCCTGTTCCGGTGCCATATAGCCAGAAGAGCCAAGGGTCATTCCATCGCTGGTAATGCGCGGACTTCCGGCGCGGCTCGACAGGGCGATGCCGAAATCTGCCAGGCGTGGCCGGTCGAGCGCATCGAAAAGCACGTTCTCCGGCTTGACATCGCGATGCACCACGCCGCGCGCGTGTGCGTAGCCCAGCGCCTCGAGCAGCGCTTGGATGACACGCACGATGCCCAGCTCGTTCTGGCCGAGGTCGCGTTGCGCGAGGTCGCCGTTCGGCAGGAAGGGCATTACATAGAACAGGCGGCCATTGGCGGTTCGGCCAACTTCATGGATGCCGACGATACCCGGGTGTTCGAGTTTGGCGATGACCCGCGCTTCGGACTCGAAGCGCTGTGCCATGGCTTCGTCCTGCCCGGCCTCGGTTGCGATGAGCTTGATGGCAACAGGTCGGTCCAGCGAAACCTGTTTGGCCAGGAATACCGTTGCCATACCGCCGCGTCCAAGCTGCCGCTCGATCTCGTAGCCGGGTATCTCGGGGATCGATTTGTCGGCAACGGAGTTCACAGGGGGCTTGCGATATCCCGGAAAAGCCTGAGCATAGGGCAGACTGCGTCCAGCGCAAGGAACCGCCGCACAAATGGAAGAAATCGATTCAGCTCCCGTAGGCGCCGTGGCCCTGGTCGGATTGCCTGGTGCAGGCAAGACCGCACTGGCCGAACGGCTTTGCGAACAGTTGCCCCTTCACCGTGTCGACCGCGACATGATCCGCGCTGCGATGTTTCCGGCAGGTGCCAGCAGCCTGCTGGAGAAGCGCGCTGCGTTCCGCGGCGTGATCGCCGCGGTGGAAGTCAACGCTGCGCTGGGACGCGTCAGCCTGGTGGACGGCATGCCGTTTTCGCGCAGTGAAGATTTCACCCGCCTGCAAGGCGCACTGGCCAAGGTTGGACAGTCGGTCCTTGCGCTGTGGCTGGATTGCCCGGTCGCATTGGCCCAGGCCCGCGTTGAAATCGACCGCAAGAAGGGCCTTCACCCGGCTTCGGATCGCAGCGCCGATCTGGTCACCGATGTGGCGATGCGGTTTGCCCCGCCCGAGGGTGCGATCCGGCTTGATGCCACCCTGTCGCAGGATCAACTCGATGTTGAGGCTTTGTCAGCCGTGCTGCGCCGCTTGCGCCTCACGTAGTGCAGACTTTGAATGCCTTTAGCCGTGCTGAAGCGCGCCGATCTTTCCCCAGTGAGGCCCTGGGCCCGGATTGCTCTCTTAGGTTGGCGCTGAGCGCAGCGATGCCCAACGTTGCGTGATTCAGAGTCTCGCCTGTAGCCACCACCCCACCGCGTTGGGCTTCGCTTTGCTCAGCGGCAACCTGCCGAGCCGCGGATTTGGGCTCTTTAAGGCACTCGCTTTCGGGCTGGCACTTCAGCGCACAAGCCTGGCGAAAGATCATGGCTGATCAGGCTGGCGCTTGCGCTTGACGTAGAGCTGCTTGCGCACCTGCGCCACGCGTTCGCCCGTGGCCGTGTGCACGTTCACTTCGAACCAGCGTAGATGCTTGTCGCCGTCGGCCGTTGCCGCACGCAGTTCGGCAATCGTGGTGTCATCGAGCTGGAAGTCTGCGAACACATCTTCGCGCACCGCCCTGATGTACTGGATCTCGGCGGCCTGGTCCCATATCAGGTAGTCGCGTCCCAGGCGCTGGATCGCGAGCAGCATCAGGAACGGATCGGTCATCGCGAACAGGCTGCCGCCGAAGTGGGTGCCGACGTAGTTGCGGTTGAACCAGTGCAGTCGCAGACGCACGCGACAGGCGCTGAAGTCGGGGGCGAGGTGCAGCAGGCGAATGCCGGCGAACAGGAAGGGTGGCCAGAGGTTGAGCATCCAGCGGAAGCGGGTCGGGCTCATGCGGGGCAGTTCGGATTGACGGACAAGACGGGAATTGCCCTTCGACGGGTCGCTGGCACATCCGGGTGGAGAAGGGGCAGCGCCGCAGCGCGGCGGCGTGTCGTTTGGGGCATCCTAGTGCGTATACAGGGGCGAGCCAAGCCATCGAGCGCGTGCCATGTGTCGCATCCTGTTTTTCCTGTTTTTCCTGTTGTTGCTGTGCTGCCCGCCGTTCCTGCAGGCCCAGGCGGTCGTTCTCTACAACGTGAATCGCACCGATCAGGACCTGCCCGACAGCAATCCGGGTGACGGCCAGTGTCAGGTCGCCGGAGGCGGTTGCACACTGCGCGCCGTGATCATGGAGCTCAATGCCCAAGTCGTCTTCGGTACGCCGCAGTACTACGCGCTGCTTCCGCTGGGAGCTGACATCCTGATCGATCCGCCCAGCCTGCCGGTGATCCTGCGCAATCTCGGCATCCAGGTGAATGCGCCCAACGCCTTCATGCCGCCGCCGGTGGCGCTCGCACAACGCCCACGTCTGCGTGCAGGCTACGCCAACATGAGCCTGCTGAGTGTCGGTGCCAATGCCAGCCTGGCGCTGCGCGACGTCGAGCTGGCGCAGAGCCGCCAGGCGGTGACCGCGCCTGACTCCAGCGTGATTGCGCAGCGGGTAACGTTTCGCGACAACCTCGGGATCGAGGCGGTGGCGGTGGACGCCTTCGAACTCGTGCTGCAGGACAGCCTGGTGCTGGACAACATCAACGAGAACGAAAGCATCTATGCCTGGTGCCAGGTGATCCGCGCCCAATCGTTGCAGATGCAGCGCAGCCGCGTGGCAGGCAGCGACTACATTGGCAACCAGACCAATCGCTTCGCGCTCTGTGCCGGTTCGGACGCACTGATCGAGGACAGCGAGATCACCGGCAATTCGCATCACGCCATCCTGACCGACGACATGGTGCTGCGGCGCAGCACGGTCAGCCACCATCCGACGGGTGCAGCGGTAATCGGCAGCGCTCGCAACCTGCGCCTTGAGAACGTGACACTCAGCGGCAATGCCGTGGGCCTGGCCGGCACGCTGCGGGAGGATTTCGAGACGATCGAGATCGTCGGCAGCACGTTCTATGGCAACGACATCGATGTCGATCTGGAGAAGCACATCGACTTTACGGGTGGCACCCTGCATGCCTTTGGCAGTGCACTGTCGAACTGCAGCTTTCCCGCCGGCCTGATCCGGGCCACGAACCACTACAACCTCGGCGCACTCACCGGCGGCTGCCTGAGTGGCGAGACCAACCGCATCGGCGATGTCGAATCGGCCTTCGCGCCGCTGGCGCTGAATGAAGGGCCGCTGCCCACACACGCGCCGCTGCCCGGCAGCCTGGCGCTGGACAATGGGCCGCCTAGCCCCGCGGCCGGGTGCTTGGAGCACGACGCGCGCAGCTTCCCGCGGCCCGTGGATGGTGATGGCAATGGCCTGGCGCGATGCGATATCGGTGCGATCGAGGCTGGCGGCGAGCGCGTATTCGGGCATGGGTTCGAGGACTGATACGCGGCGCCTTATGCCGATTTGGAATATCCATCGCTTCATCCGCATGAAGCGATTGACAGGCGCAAAGCGACCGTCTAGCCTCTGTCGCATCCGACTCATCGAGACCGGCTGAGGGACAGGCCCACAGACGCCGGGGCAACCAGAGGGGAACATCCGCCTGGTGCCAAATCCTGCAGCGACGCGCCAGCGTCGTTGGCAGATGAGCCGCAGCCGCTTCCGGTGCTACCGGGAGTGGCCCGGGCAAGCCGCCGCGTGAGGTAACGCAGCAGGTCTCGCTGGGTCGGAACATCCAGCCGGAGACCGACCCATGAGCAGTCCCACATCACGCCTCGCCTTCTTGCCCAGCCATGCGCCAGCCAAGGTCGTGCTTCCGCCGGCGCGTCTGGATGGCATTGCCTACGTGCGCCTCACGCCATCGCTCGGCGGGCCGCAGGCCGAAGTGCCGGTGCAGTTCCTGCTGCAGGGTGATCCGGCCACGGGCTGCGTTGCGGTGCTGGGCGGCATCTCGGCGACCCGCGATCCTGGTGTCTGGTGGTCGGATCAGGTCGGAGCGGGTGCGCCGCTGGATCCACGTCGTCGTGCCGTGCTGGGCATCGAGTTCATCGGTCGATTGCCAACGGGCTGGAGCGCAATCAGCTCGCATGACCAGGCCGCGGCCCTGGTCGCGGTGCTGGATGTACTGGGCATCGCGCGACTCGATGCCGCGATCGGCGCGTCGTACGGCGGCTGCGTGGTGCTGGCACTGGCCGAACGCTATCCGGAGCGCGTTGCGCGGGCCTGCGTAATTTCTGCAGCGCATCGCGCCGCACCGATGACCACGGCGCTGCGCAGCGTGCAACGCGAACTGCTGCGGCTCGGCCAGCGTCATGGCATCCAGGCCGAGACCGTGGCGCTGGCACGCGCCCTCGCAGTGACTACCTACCGCAGCGAGGCCGAGTTCGCACGCCGTTTCGCCGGCGATGCGCGCTGCGAGGACGGCCGCTGGCGGCTGCCGGTGCAGGACTATCTGGAAGCCCAGGGCGAGCGCTTCGCCGCGCGTTTTTGCGCCGAGCGCTATCACGCGCTGTCGGAATCGCTCGACCTGCATCGGGTCGACGCGCAGGCCATCAGCTTGCCCCTGCATTTGCTGGCAGTGCGGCAGGACCGACTCGTGCCCTGCGACGACATCGCCGAGCTGGCGCGCAGCGCGCATGCCAGCTTGGAGCAGATGGATTCAGACTACGGCCACGATGCTTTCCTGAAGGAACCTGCGGCGGTTTCAGCGTGGCTGCGGCGCGTGCTAGGGACAAGACAGGAGCGGCGAATGCGAAGCCTGGCCCGCGTCGCCTGACTCGTTTCGTCTATTCCCGTCCCGCAAGGAAATCAGCATGAGCCTCGACCCCTGTACCCGCGCCGTACGCGCTGGCATCGATACCGATTCCGCCTTCGGCGCGGTTGTGCCGCCTCTGCATCTGTCGACCAACTTCAGTTTTGCCGGCCTCGATGGCAAGCGCACCTACGACTACACCCGCAGCGGCAATCCCACCCGCGACCTGCTCGGCAATGCACTCGCCGAACTCGAAGGCGGCGTCGGCGGCGTAGTGACCGCCAGCGGCATGGCCGCCATCACCCTGGTGCTGAATCTGCTGGAGCCGGGCCAGCGCCTGCTGGTGCCGCACGACTGCTACGGCGGCAGTTTTCGTTTGTTCAAGGCGCTGGCGGCGAAGGGTCACTTCGCGCTGGACGTAGTCGACTTCCATGCTCCGGCGGCGCTCGATGCAGCCCTGGCACTGCGACCGGCCCTGGTCTGGATCGAGACGCCAAGCAATCCGCTGCTGCGCATAACGGACATCGCCGAGGTAGTGCGCAAGTCAAAAGCCGTCGGCGCGCGCGTGCTGGTCGACAACACCTTTTTGTCGCCGGCGCTGCAGCAACCGCTGGCGCTGGGCGCCGACCTGGTGCTGCATTCGACCACCAAGTACATCAATGGCCACAGCGATGTGGTCGGCGGCGCGGTGGTCGCGGCCGATGCCGAACTGCACCAGCAGCTGGTGTGGTGGGCCAATGCGCTGGGCCTGACCGGCGCACCCTTTGACAGCTTCCTCACCCTGCGTGGCTTGCGCACGCTGAGTGTGCGGTTGCGCGCGCATGAGGAGAATGCGCAACTGCTGGCCGAACGGCTCTATGCCCACGACGCTGTCCGCGCGGTGCATTTTCCGGGCCTGGTCACGCATCCTGGTCATGCCCTTGCAAGTCGCCAGCAGCGCGGGTTCGGCGCCATGTTGAGTTTCGAACTAGCCGGTGGAAGGCCGGCGGTCGCGGCCTTCGTCGACGGCCTGTCCTGTTTCACCCTGGCCGAATCATTGGGCGGCGTGGAAAGCCTGATCGCGCACCCGGCCAGCATGACCCATGCCGCGATGAGCGCCGAAGCGCGCGCCACTGCCGGCATCGGCGAAGGCCTGCTGCGGCTTTCGGTAGGCATCGAACACGGCGATGACTTGCTCGCCGATATCGAGCGCGCCTTGCTGCGCGCCGAGGCGACGACGGCGCAGTCGCCGCAGCGAAAACAGGCGGTGGCGGCATGAGCGCGCTGGCCTCCGGGACGCGCCAGGCATCGCGACCGGCGCCGTCGCACAGCGGATGTGCGGCGACGCGTGTCAGCCTGATCGGCAGTGGCCAGGTGGCGCGCGCACTGGCGGCGCAGGTCGATGCGCGGATGTGGCAGGGCACACCACTGGAACTTGCGCAGATCTGCAACAGCCGCGCCGATGCGCGACTGCGCGGCAGGGCGTGGCGCCAGGCCGTGATGCAGTTCTACCAGGGGCTCGCCACTGATCGGCAACGCCTGGATCGCGCACCCGACCTTGCCGATGGCATCGACCTGGTGATTGATGCCAGCGCCAGCGATGTCGTCGCCGCCCAGCACCCACGCTGGCTGGGCGAGGGCAGGGCGGTGGTGACGGCCAACAAGCTGGGCCTGGGTGGACCTCACGAGCGTGCCACACGATTGCAGGCGCAGATCGACGCCGGCGCACAGTACGGTGACAGCGCCACGGTCGGCGCCGGCCTCGGCGCCATCGCGCGCCTGCGCGCCTTCGTTGCCTGCGGGGAGCCGGTGCACGCGATCGCCGGCGTGCTGTCGGGCAGCCTCGCCTGGTTGTTCGACCGTTTCGATGGCCAGCGACTGTTCTGCGAACTGGTCGATGAGGCGCGCGCGCTGGGACTCACCGAACCCGATCCGCGCCAGGATCTGGCCGGCCTCGACGTGGCGCGCAAACTGCGCATCCTGGCCCGCGCGGCGGGCTGGGCAGTGAAGGACGACAGCGTGCGCATCGACCCGCGCCTGGCACGCGTGCTTGAAACGCCCGCGACGCAGGCTTTCGCGAGTCTCGAATGCGAGCTCGGCGCGTTGTTGCAGCAACAACCCGATACAGGCGCGCGTCTGGCCGTCGTGGCGCGGGCTCTCCCCGGTGAAGCCACCATTGCACTGGAGTGGCTGATGCGCGACGACGCCCTGGCCCAGCGCCGCGGTTGCGAAAACGTGGTGCAGATCCGCACCGCGCGCTACGCCGAATTCCCCTTGCTGCTGCGCGGCCCGGGTGCGGGAGCGGCGCTGACCGCCGCCGCACTGATCGAGGATGCGCTGCGGATCACGTCGGCGACGTCTCCAAGGCTGGTCGAGTAGTACGCACCTCGATCCGGATTCGCTCTCGTGCGCAACGCAGCACGGGGCACCCCGCCGTAGCGGCACATCACGATGCGCCCTCCAGACCTGGCCGCGTCGAGTTCACGTTCAGCCAGAAGGCCTCGGCCGCTGTAGGGCGGATCTCGATCCGCCGCCGCCGCACGCGTGAGCTTGCCCATTCAGCGTCGGAAAAACAGCGCATCAGGAGGCACCCACCGCACGCGACAACCCCAAGGACAGCGGTGAGCGACGCGAAGGCTTCCAGCCCCGGACTGTGAATTCTGGTGTCGCAACGCCAATCTGTCGCCGAGCATTGGCGAGGCCACCGGCGACCGTGGCAGGATTGGGCGCTGGGGGATCAATCCGGAGCGGTTGCGTCGGCAATTCGACGCTGCCGCGCTGGTCAACGGAAATCATTGCATGCCGCACCGCTCGCTCAAGCGCGTCCTGCTGTTCGCAGCGGCCATGGCGCTATCCCACGCCGCCATCGCCCAGCAGGGCCTCCCGACACAGACCTGGCCTGCCGGCACCCAACTCGCCGATTGGCCGCACGGCGGCCGCATCACCACCTTCCATCGTGGGCAGTTGTATCTGGGCGGCACCGACAACCAGAACACCTGGGTCTACGACATCAGCAACCCGCAAAGCCCACAATTGCTCTGCACCGGGCCGACAGGACTCAATGGTCATGTCTGGCAGAAGGTCGGCGACCTGTTCTACCGGCAGTACTGGAATCCGGAAGTCGGTGACAACCCGCCGGCCGGCACCAGCCAGTTCGTCAGCCTGGAGGATCCCTGCAACCGGGTGGCGTGGACCGAGTCAATCCCCGGCTTTCCGCATCTGTCGCCGGTGTGGGGTGGTTGGTTCATGAACACCTTCCCCTGGGTTTATGCCAACAACATCTACGACGCGCGCGTCGGCTGGTGGCCGATCCAGGCGCCGATTGACGTGGTCGCGGTGTCTGGTCTGAATGTCGGAAACCGGTTTCGCATCGGCAACCTGTTGTTCCTCACGCCGGGTGACGACCAGACCGGTGTCGCCGTATTCGATATCGGCAATCCGACCGCGCCGGTGCTGCTCGACGTGCTGTCCGGCAACTACCGCCAGTACACCACCGCGTGGCAGGTCTGGCGCCACCACCTGGTGATGATGAATGGCGACAACCTCAACGGGCCGGATGGCGACGCCAACGTCCTGGTGATCGACTTTTCCGATCCGACCAACCTGCAGGTCGCGTTCACCATTCCGTACGAGGATCTTCCTGGCCGCTACGCGCATTTCCAGGACGACTACGCCTTTGGTGGCCGCTTCAATCGCGGCACCAAGTACAACATGCAGACGCGCACGGTCGAGCGCGTGTTCACGCCGGCCAGCGGCGGCTTCTCGGACTTCCAGTGGATCCCGCTCGGCCACCTGGTGCTGGCATCGGGCTCGGAGACCAATGGCTCGCGTTCGTATCTTTACGCGCATCAGGATGGCCTCGACACGACCGCGCCCAGCCTCGGCTATCACCTGCCGGCGGATGGCGCGATCAACCAGCCGGTCAGCTCCGCCATCGGCCTGGTGATCCACGAGCGTCTGCAGGCGCTGACCGTCAACGACCAGACCATCCAGTTGCGAGCGCTGGGCGGTGAGCCGCTGCCGACGGTCGTGGTGCACACCAGCTATGACGTGATCAATGTGGTGCCGAATGCGCCGCTGCTGCCCGATACCACGTACGAGCTGCGCATCGTCGCCAATGGCGTGCGCGACCTGGCCGGCAATGCCATGGCGCCGACCTCGTTCCACTTTTCGACCGGTGATGCGGTCGACGTGCTCGGACCGCCCGAGATTTCCGCACTGGTCAGCGCGCCGACCAGTCCGGCCAGCGTGGGACAGTCGGTGCAGTTCACCGTGAGTGCCAGTGACCCGGGCGGCAATGCACTGGAGTACAGCTGGACGTTTGGCGATGGCAGCGACAGCACGGCGTGGTCGGCCGCAAACCAGTCCAGCCACAGCTATGCGAGGCCGGGTGTTTACGGCGTGCTGGTGCAGGCGCGGCGAGGCAATGGTGAACTGGCTGCCGCCACCCTGCCGCTGGTCGTGCAGCCGGTGCCCGCGGCACAGCCCGGCCGGGCTTCGGGTTCGATCCTGGTGGATGCGGCGGCGCGGCGCGTGTGGTCGCTCAATCCGGACCATGGCAGTGTCAGCGTGATCGAGGCCGACAGCCTGCAGCGTCTCGCGATCCACCCCGCCTGCGCCAATCCGCGCGCACTGGCGCGCGATGGCGCCGGGCGAACCTGGATCACCTGCGCCGATGCCGATCGCCTGGTCGCCCTGGACGGCAATGGCGCGCAGGTTGCCGAGCTGGCAACCGGACGCGGCAGTGCGCCCGAGGCCGTACTGTTCGGCCATGACGGAACGGGCTATGCGACGCTCGCAGCCGGCCGCGCCGTGATCCGATTCAATCCGGCCACGACGCTCGAAACCGGTCGTATCGCATTGCCCTCGGAGCCGGGTGCGCTGGCGCTGGCAGGCGATCGACTGTATGTGGCGCGCTTCATTTCCGGTGATGCCGCGGGCACGGTCTGGTCGGTGCAGTTGCCGGGCTTCAGCGCAGCATCCGACATCGCCCTGGCACTCGACAACACCACGGCGGACTCCGGCACCGCCGCACGCGGCCTGCCGAACTACCTCGCCGCGCTGGCGCCCAGTCCGGACAACAGTCGGCTCTGGTTTGCGGCGAAGAAGGACAACATCCTGCGCGGCCTGCTGCGCGATGGCGCCGAGCTGGATTTCGAAACCATGGTGCGGGTGCAGGTCGGCGGCATGAACCTGTCGAACCAGACCGAGGTGGTCGCGGCGCGACAGGATATCGACAACAGTACGCTGGCCCTGGCGCTGGCTTCGGCACCGGGCGGTGCGCAACTGCTGCTTGCCCTGAGTGGCAACAACCGCGTGCTGGCGCTCGATCCGTGGAATGGCCGCGAGCTGGCACGGGTCGATGTGGGCCGTGCGCCACGCGGCATCGCGGTCGATCCGGCCACCTCGCGCGTGTTCGTGCGCAACGACCTCGACCGCAGCATCAGCGTGCTCGATGCTGCCGCGCTGTTCGCATCCGGTTCGACTGAGCTGGTCCTGATCGACACCGTGGCCAGCGTCGACAACGAGGTCCTGTCGCCGGCGGTGCTGGGCGGCAAGCGCGTGTTCTTCAACGCCGAGGATCCGCGCATGAGTGCCGATGGCTACATCGCCTGTGCCAGCTGCCACCTCGATGGCGACAGCGATGGCCGGGTCTGGGATTTCAGCCAGCGTGGCGAGGGACTGCGCCGCACCATCGCCTTGCGCGGGCGCGCCGGCATGGCGCATGGCCCGGTGCACTGGACGGCGAATTTCGACGAGATCCAGGACTTCGAGGGCGACATCCGCGAGGTCTTTGGTGGCACCGGCCTGCTGGCCAACCTGCACTACTTCGCCGGCACGCGCGACCAGCCGCTGGGTGACCCGAAGGCCGGCCTGTCGGCCGATCTCGATAACCTGGCGGTCTACGTGGCATCGCTCGATGACTTCGGGCGCAGTCCGCATCGGCTGCCGGACGGTTCACTATCGGCCGAGGCAGTGATCGGGCGTGACCACTTCGCGGCATTGGGATGCGCCGGCTGTCATGGCGGCAGCGCGTTCAGCGATAGCCGGCAACTGCGTTTCCATGATGTGGGCACCCTCACCGACGACTCCGGCTTGCGCCTGGCCGAGCCGCTTCAAGGCCTCGATACGCCGACCCTGCGCGGGCTCTGGCGCGAGCCGCGTTTCCTGCATGACGGGCGTGCGGCAAACCTGGAGGCGGTGCTGGTTGATGCGAATCCCACGGGCGCGCACGGTGCAGTCGCGGCATTGGGCAGCAGTGAGCGCGCCGAACTGTTCGCTTACCTGCTGTCGATCGATGCCGACGAACCCGCGCTGGCGTCGCCCTTCACACTCGCCCTGACCGGCATCGAAGCCGGAACCCAGGTCGATCCGGCGCTGGGACTGGTGCTGGGCATCGACAGTGATCTGGACGGCATCGTGCGGGTCGACTATCTCGATCACGGCGCCGTCGTGGCCAGCGCGACCATGCTGCCGTGGACCGCCAGCTACCAGCCTGCAGCGGGGCAGGCCCTGCGCCTGCAGGCGCGGGTGCAGCATGCCTCCGGCGCGATCACCACGACCTGGCCGCTGGCGGCCAGTGTGCATGCCCTGGCGGGCGGCGTGTTCGGCGACAGTTTTGAACCGCAATGAGCCGGTCGGCGCGCCGCGGCTCAATTCCCTCGCCTGGCGCAGCGCATGGGATTCCTTGGTGAGCCTGCTGTCCGCCTTTCAACAATCCGGTCCAGCAACGCAACGCGGCGGGCGCATGCACAGTAGGCAGCAGACCTCGCTTGCCGCGCAGACGACTCGACCCGCTCTCGTGTCCATCCGGCCACCACGCGCGACAAGGACAGCCATCATGCACGACACCAGACGAGCCGCTTGTGCGCTCCTGGCGAGCGTTCTGTTCGGTTTCAGCCTTGCGCATGCCGATGGGACTGGTTACACAGACCCGTGGTCCAGTACCCTCGATACGCATGCCCTGCTTACCGCGGGCGGCAGCAGCGCCTGCGGCATCGATGCAATCTTCGGTCACGGGTTCGAAGCCGGCGCGATCCCGCACCCGCTGTATCCGGCGCTCGACCTTGCGACCTTGCCGGGTGAGGGCGGCGCCGCCAGCGGCCCGTATGCCGCCCCCATGCTGCCCTGCACGCAGCGCAGCGTCACTGTGGCGGGCATCGGCGTGGCCGCGCGCGAGCAGTTGCAAAGCGAGTGCGGCACGGCCGGCAGCGCCGTGCTGGTGCCCTCGGCTGCGGGACGCATCGGCGTCGTCAATCTGGGCCTGGTCGACGACTGCGATATCACCCTCGGCAGCGACGTTGTTATCGATTTCCTGGTGATCGGCAGCCTGCCGGGGCCGACGCACGCGCCGAGCCACCGCATCCGCATCCGGGGTGGTCAGATCGGAAGCCTGATGGTCGTTGGTCCATCCAGCGATATCGTCTTCGACGGCGTCGCGATCAACAACGGCGCGGTGCCCTCAGGTATCCGTTCGGGCACCGCCATCTACCTGCCGCCCGGGCCGGGCCCGGACGATGTGGTCGATCGCTTCGCCGTGGTCAATTCGTTCATCCGTCTGGTCGCGGTGGCAAGCGGTGGCGATCTCGACGGCACTGCGTTTCTCGGCGCCCGTGCGCGCAACCAGTTCTTCGCCAACAACAACATCGTCACCGACGGCAACCGCAATTCATGGGCGTTCCGCCTCAGCGGTGGCGACAACGTCATCATCGTCGACAACAGCATCCGGGTCTCGTTCCACAAGTTGGTGCGGATGAATGACGACCCTGTCGACTATGTCTACATCAAGGGCGGAATCTGGATGCGCGAGGCGACGCCAAGCAGCGGCGGCCTGTTGCTCAACGATTCGTTCGCGCAGTTGTCGGGTTCGACCACGGACCGGGTCTATATCCATGATCCGGTCGTCTATCTGCTGCCCAGTGCGCCGGTGTCGTTCGGTGCGGTGAACGAGGCCGTGCAAGCGGGCCGAAGCTGGCAGGCGCGTCGCATCGCCTGGCATGCGCTCGATGCCAGCGTGATCAGCGACGCGCGCCTGCAGTCGCTGCAGGATCTGTGCATCGGAGTCGGCGGCCTGTGCGACTACGGTGTTGGCAGCCACAGCTACCACTATGCGCCGGCGTTGGTCTTTCCCGTGGAGCCGTGGCGCGACTTGCCGACATTTGCCAACGACGATCCGGATGCGCTGCCGATCGAGCCCTGAGTCGCAGCGGCGCAGCCGCTTGCTCCGGCCTACGAACCAGACCAAAACGCAACGGGGCCGGTCAATGACCGGCCCCGCAGTGCGACCTGAATCAGGAAGCGGCGCGAACGCCGCGCTGGATCAGTAGCGGTAGTGGTCCGGCTTGTACGGGCCTTCCACCGGCACGCCGAGGTAGTCGGCCTGGTCCTGGGTCAGCGTGGTCAGCTTCACGCCGATCTGCTCCAGATGCAGGCGCGCGACTTCCTCGTCGAGCTTCTTCGACAGACGGTAGACGGTCTTCTCGTAGGTGTCCTTGTTGGCCCACAGGTCGATCTGCGCCAGGGTCTGGTTGGAGAACGAGTTCGACATCACGAAGGCCGGGTGGCCGTGCGCGCAGCCCAGATTCACCAGGCGACCTTCGGCCAGCAGGTAGATGCTGCGGCCATTGGCGAAGGTGTAGCGGTCAACCTGCGGCTTGATGGTTTCCTTGCTCGCGCCGCTGGCGTTGAGGCGATCGACCTGGATCTCGTTGTCGAAGTGACCGATGTTGCAGACCAGGGCGTTGCTCTTCATGCCCTGCATGTGCTCCAGGGTGATGATGTCCTTGTTGCCCGTGGTGGTGACGAAGATGTCGGCCTCGTGCAGCACGTCCTCGATGCGCTTCACCTCGAAGCCTTCCATCGCCGCCTGCAGGGCATTGATCGGGTCGATCTCGGTGACGATGACGCGCGCGCCCAGGCCACGCAGGCTGTGCGAGCTGCCCTTGCCGACGTCGCCATAGCCGCAGACCACCGCGACCTTGCCCGCGATCATCAGATCGGTGGCGCGCTTGATCGCATCGGCCAGCGACTCGCGGCAACCGTAGAGGTTGTCGAACTTGCTCTTGGTGACCGAGTCGTTGACGTTGATCGCCGGCACCAGCAGCTTGCCCGCTTCCATCATCTGGTAGAGGCGGTGCACGCCGGTGGTGGTCTCCTCGGAGACACCGCGCCAGTCCTTCGCCACGGTCTTCCAGAAACCGGGACGCTCGCTGCGGGTGCGCTTGAGCAGATCCTTGATCACCTGCTCCTCATGGTTGGCGCCCGGGCTGTCTACCCAGTTGTCGCCGTTCTCCATGTCCAGACCCTTGTGGATCAGCAGGGTGGCATCACCGCCGTCATCGACGATCAGCTCCGGGCCTTTCATCCCCGCGTGGGTGAGCATGTCGAGGGTGCAGTCCCAGTACTCTTCCAGGGACTCGCCCTTCCAGGCAAACACAGGAATGCCAGCAGCCGCGATGGCCGCGGCGGCGTCATCCTGGGTCGAGAAGATGTTGCAGCTCGCCCAGCGCACGTGCGCGCCTAGTGCCGCCAGGGTTTCGATCAGGACCGCGGTTTCCTTGGTCATGTGCAGTGAGCCGGACAGGCGCACGTCCTTGAGCGGCTTGAGCGGCGCGTACTTGGCGCGGATCTGCATCAGGCCGGGCATTTCTTCTTCGGCCATGCGGATGCGGCGACGGCCCAGGTCAGCGAGGGACATGTCGCGCACTTTGAAATCCTGCGTCGGCAGGGTTTTGACAACTGCGTTCATCGGTGGTGCTCCGTTGGTTGAGGTTGAGCGAAGGGCTTGGAAGCCTTCGCATCACGGGCGCAGTTCGGGATGAACCTTCCACCGAGCCTGATTCCGGTGCCAGGCCGGACTTGCAGCGCCCCTCGGTGGGCGGAAAACGATCGGGGCGGATTATACGCTTCTGGCGGAAAGGTGCTGCGGTGAGCGTTCAGGCGCCTTGCCAGTCCCTGTTTCAGCTTCGGCGGACCAGTAAACACGTCAGGACCTGGGACTGCCGGGGCAGGAAGCCCCTCTCCCCACGGGAGAGGGGTTGGGGAGAGGGGCAGGTGTCAACGGAACCCACAACTCGCGGCAGGTCGCTCGTCACGTGGCGTGAGACGCGTGGCCATGTTCAGTCTGCGACTCGTTTGCCCCTCACCCCCACCCCTCTCCCGGAGGGAGAGGGGCTTTGAGCCCGCCTCCGCTGGCTCATGGTCCGCGATCAAGTCGGACTGCCGGCGCGCCGCGAACGGGTCCCGTAGGACTGCATGTGCCGTGATGGTTGGTCGTTGCCGCTGCCGTTCGCAGCAAGCGCAGCCGACCTGCTGCGTTGCCAGCGCGCACCCAGCCTACCCCGGTCGAATCATGGCCGCGAACGTGCGAGACTGGCCGAGCGAGATCCCGCCTTCGGAAAGGACCGGGCTCGACGCGCGCTCCGGGGGGCGAATCATGCACAGCGGCCCGTCGCAAGCTGCATTGCCGAAGATCCTCGTGGTCGACGACCAGCCGTTGATCATCCAGGCCCTGTTCGAGATCCTGAGTGATGGCTACGACGTGTTCATGGCCACCAGCGGCGAGGAGGCCCTGCAGGCCTGCACCGAGAATCCGCCCGACCTGATCTTGCTCGACGTCATGATGCCGGGCATGAGCGGCCATGAGCTTTGCCGTGCATTGAAGCGGGACATGCGCACGCGCGACATCCCGGTCATGTTCGTGACCGCGCAGAACCAGCCGGAAGAGGAAGCCGCCGGCCTCGACGTCGGTGCGGTTGATTTCATTTCCAAGCCGCTCAATGCGCCGGTGGTGCGCGCACGGGTACGCACCCACGTGACGCTGAAGCGCCAGGGCGACTGGCTGCGTTCGCAGGCCCTGCTCGACGGCCTGACCGGCATTCCCAACCGGCGCAAGTTCGACCAGGCGCTCGATGCCCTGTGGCGCGACTGCCAACGCAAGTCCACTCCGCTGTCGCTCATCATGCTGGATGTCGACCGCTTCAAGGCCTACAACGACCATTACGGCCACGATCGGGGTGATGCCTGCCTGCGCGCGGTGGCGGCAATCATCCATGGCGGCTTCGGTGCCGCGCATGGCTTGGTGGCGCGTTACGGCGGTGAGGAATTTGCCTGCGTGTTGCCCGACTGCGGGATGCAGAGCGCGATGCGCGTGGCCGAATCCATGCTGGCCGCGGTCGAATCCCTCGAACTGGAACACACCGAGGTCGGGCATTCCAAACGCATCGTCACGCTCAGCGCCGGCGTGGCCAGCCTGGTGCCCGACGGCGCGCTGCCACCGAATCAACTGATCGTGCTCGCCGACCGCCAACTGTATGCGGCCAAGGCGGCCGGGCGTGGCGTGGTGCGTGGCTGTTGAGCCGGCGCTACCATGGCACGCGAGCGTCCGGCGCATGACGGTCGAATCGCGCCATCGATGGGGATCGGTCGGGCCACGGGGAGAACTGCGACATGAAAACGCCTGAGCGGTTCCTGGCAAACGTGCTGCTGGTGCTGATGCTTTTCTTGCCGCCCTTGGCGTCGGCGGCCGAACCGGACTTGCGCATCCTCACCTGGGAGGGTTATGTCACCGAGGCCGATCTCGGTACGATCAATGCGCTGCTGCGCGAGCAGGGCTACGAGTTCGAGGCCCGGGTGATCTCGCCTTATGCCGAAGACGCCGAGCAGATGTACAACCTGATCCGCAAGGGCGATGTCGACATCGCCTTCCTGACCCTGTTCTTCATCAAGCTGCAGGGCGACCGTTCGACCCGCTTCATCCAGCCCATCGACACCACATCGCCGCGCCTGGGCAACTATCAGCATCTGTTGCCTGCGCTGACCCGGATTCCGATGGGCATGCACGACGAGCAGGTGCTGTACATCCCGTTCGGCGGCGGCAGTTACGGTTTCTACGTCAATCGCAATGTGGTGCCGGAAGACCGGGTGCCGAAATCCTGGCGCGATCTGTTCGCCCCGCGCTGGCAGGGCAAGTACTCCTTGAACAAGAGCCAGATCTGGTACAACGTCGCCATCGCCTCCATGGCGCTCGGCTTGCCGCCGTATCACATCAACGATCTGGCGGTCGACGGTCGGCGCGATGCGGTGGTCGAGGCGACCCAGCCAGGCAGCGCGTTGTCGGAGAAGCTCACCGCGCTGTATCGCGGCGCCGGCGAGTTCTGGGAAGCGGCACCGAGCTTCCCGGCCGGACTCGAGAACGTCAGCAGCTGGGGCCCGGAAATTGCCCAGGCCAACAAGGACGGCGGCGATTGGCGACTGATCCAGTTCGAGGAGGGTGAACTGGTCTGGCTGGACACCATCAACTTCGTCGCCGAGCTTGAAGGCCGCCGCCTGGAAGCGGCCGAGATCGTCGCCAACTATTTCATCGGCAAGGAAGTACAGAGCCGGGTGGCGAGCGAGCTGTCGCTGGTGGCGGCATCGAGCCTGGCCGACAGCAACCCCATCCTGCAGCGCAATCCCGGATTCTTCACCACGGGTGCTTTCGTGCCGCCATACAACGCCCTGGCCGACAACCGCATGAACCTGATGTCCGATAGTGCGTTGCAAGCCGCACGCCAGGCGGCGCACTGAGCGCCGATCCGGTCGATGCGACACGTGCGCCAGACGAATGAACGGCAGCGCCAGGTCCGGCGCTGGCGAACCCGTCAGTGAACTCCACCGACGACGTCCGTGCCCGGCCCCTGGCGCGCGCGCTTGGGCGCAGGTTGGCACTGGCCTACCTCGGCTTGTTTGCGGTGCTGCTCGCCGTTGGCATTCCGCTTTCGTATCAGGCCCAGCAGCGCGAACTGGAGGCCACCCTGGGCTCGCTGGCCGAGACGTTTGCACCCAGCATCGAATCGGCCTTGTGGGAATACCAGGTCGGCGTACTCGAAGCGACGCTCTCCGGTATCGGATCGCATCCGGCCGTGGCCAGCGTCGACGTGGTCGACAAGACTGGGGCCGTGGTCGCGCGTTGGCGCAGCGAGGCCACGGAGCACGCCTCGGGGACTCGGGTACAGCGTGCGCTGCAACCCGCGCAAGGCTCCGGCGAAACCCAGGCCATTGGCAAACTCACGATCGGATCGAGCAGCGACTACATCCTCGGGCAATTGCTCAGGCAGTTGCTTGCCGTACTGCTGGTTGGCTCCTTGCTGTTCATGGTGATGGGCAGCGTGCTGTGGCGGCTGGTGCATCGTCTGGCGGTGGGGCCGCTGCAGGAGTTTTCGGCACAAGTGGAACGCATGCGCCAGGGCAGCGCCACGCCGATCGACCTGGGCGGGGGCCGTGCGCTGGAGATTCGCGAGCTGCAACAGGGCTTCAACGAATTGATGCGCGAGGTGAGTGCAAGCCACGCGCGGATCGCCGAGCAGAACGCCGACCTCGAGCGTCGCGTCGAAGCGCGCACCGCAGAAGCCGAGCAGGCGAAACTGGCGGCCGAGCGCGCCAATGCGGCCAAGTCGTCCTTCCTGGCCACCATGAGCCACGAGATCCGCACGCCGATGAACGGCATCCTCGGCATGCTCACGCTGTTGCTGCGCACCGAGATGAACGTGCGCCAGCGCGACTATGCCGGCAAGGCGAGGAAATCGACCCAGGCCCTGCTGGGAATCATCAACGACGTGCTCGACTTCTCCAAGATCGAGTCCGGGCGAATGGATCTTGACCTGCATCCGTTCGAGCCCTCCGAGATGCTGCACCAGCTGGCAGTAACCCTGGCCGGAGGACCCGAAAAGCGCGACGTTGAAGTGCTGTTCCGCATCGAGCCGGGTGTCCCCACCGTATTGATCGGCGACGAGCTGCGTCTGCGCCAGGTGTTGCTCAACCTGACCGGTAACGCGGTGAAGTTCACCGAGCATGGCGAGGTGATCCTGGAAGTACGCATTCGCGCGCGCGAGGAGCGCTTCGTGTCGCTGGAGTTTTCGGTGCGCGACAGCGGCATCGGCATTGCCGCCGACAAACTCGCGCACATTTTCGAAGGCTTCAGTCAGGCCGAGTCCTCGACCACCCGACGCTACGGCGGCACCGGTCTCGGGCTGGCGATCAGCAAGCGCATCGTCGGCCTGATGGGCGGCGAGCTTGGCGTGCAGAGCGAACCCGGCAAGGGCAGCTGCTTCGCTTTTTCCGCACAGTTCGAGATTGGCGACGAGTCGATCCTGCAGAACCGGCGCGAGGTGCCCAAGCTGCGGGTGCTGGCGGTGGACGACAATGCCTTGGCGCGTGAGGTGTTCCGCGAAATGGCGCAGTCGCTGGGCTGGGAGTGCGATTGCGCCGAAAGCGGTGCGCAGGCCTTGAGCCTGCTGGGGCAGCCGGGGCCCGGCGGCGAATTCGCGTATCAGGCGATCCTGATGGACTGGCGCATGCCCGGCATGGACGGGCTGGAGACCACGCGGCGGATTCGCCAGATCAGCGCAAACCGCGGTGGGCCGGCGATCATCATGATGACCGCCTTCGGCCATGAAATGCTGACCGAGCTCGAGGGCGAGCAGGCCGAGCTGCTCGATGGCTACCTGGTCAAGCCGGTCACCGCGTCGATGTTGCTCGATGTGGTGCTGAATGCAACCGGTGGATCCCTGATCGATTCGGCTAAGCGACGGGGAGAGTCCATGCTGCGGCGCCTGCAGGGGATACGCATCCTCGTGGTCGAGGACAATGCGGTGAACCAGCAGATCGCGGAGGATCTGCTGAGCGGGGAAGGCGCCGTGGTTGCTGTGGCCAACGACGGGCTCGCCGGCGTGGCACGCGTACTGGAAGACCCGGATTTCGACGTGGTGATGATGGATCTGCAGATGCCCGACATCGACGGCTTCGAGGCCACGCGTCGCATCCACTGCCACCCGACACTGCGCGAGATCCCGATCATCGCGATGACCGCCAATGCGATGGCGTCGGACCGCCTGGCCTGCCTGGCTGCCGGCATGGCCGACCATGTGGCAAAGCCCATTGACCTCAACGAAATGGTGCGCACCATCCTCAAGCATGTGAGAACGCCGATCGGGTCACTGCCCGGGCTTGATGAGCGGGCCGAGCCGCAAGCGACGGCGGTCGTCGACTCGCAGGGGGCGCTTCAGCTGATCGACGAGCACGCGGCGGTGCAGCGGCTCAATGGCAATCGCGAGCTGTATGGCAAGGTGCAACGCGCCTTCCGCACCGATGCGCCGCGACTGCTCGACGCCTTGGCTGATGACGTGCGCACGGGCAAGCCGGCCGAAGCCGGGATTGGCCTGCACACGCTCAAGGGGCTGGCAGGAACGTTGGGCGCGGTGCGCCTGCATTCGCTGTTGCAGCGCGCCGAGGCGAGGTTGGGCCCGAGCGAACGCGGTGGCGGGGCCGACAGCCAAGCCGACGCGGTGCAGGTGCTGCTGCCTGAAATCGAGCTGCAGCTGGCAGAGATCCTGCGTCAGCTTGGCCCTGAGCCGCCCGGCAGCGGCCCCGGGCGGGACGAGCCCGCGCCGCCGCAAGGCGATGAGCCGTCACCGCAGGTTTTCCTGCAGTCGCTGCGAACCCTGCAAGACCTGCTCGCGCAGCGCAACATGCGGGCGATACGGCAATGGCAGGAACTGCTGCGTTGCAGCGGTGCGCCCTGGCGTCACGAACTGGTCGACCTCGGCAGCGCGATCGAGCGCCTCGATTTCGGCGCCGCTCGCCGGGTGTGCGAGACGCTCGTCGAGCGCCTGTCCGACGGCAGCGACGGCTCTCGCGCCTGAGGGCCTTGCTTCGGGCCACGCCGCGGCAGGGCGCAAACCGGTCTGGCCGACGCCGGTGCCGGCTTGCGCAGCGAGGCCGGTGCCCTTGAAAGCGGCAACCGCGCCCCCATTGATCTGCCCGTCGCGGGCTTCTCTTTGTGGCCTGCCGCACGCTAAAATTCTGGCACTCACCGGTGCCGAGTGCTAACAGCACCCGGCGAGTTCAATCAAATCAATCAGTTAAGAGGGTACCTATGAATCTCCAGCCACTCCACGATCGCGTCGTCATCAAGCGCATGGAAGAAGAGAAGATGTCCGCAGGCGGCATCGTGATCCCGGATTCGGCCGCTGAGAAGCCGATCAAGGGTGAAGTGATCGCCGTCGGCGAAGGCAAGGCCCTGGACAACGGCCAGGTGCGCGCCCCGAAGGTGAAGACCGGTGACAAGGTGCTGTTCGGCAAGTACAGCGGCACCGAGGTCAAGGTCGACGGTACCGAGTACCTCGTCGTGCGCGAAGACGACATCCTGGCGGTTTTCAACTGATACAGCGTGGGATCCGGGATCCGGGACTTGTAAGAAGCCAAGGCTTCCGCCGGCGACGGCGTACACGAGCTTCCGATCCGCTGAATTCCCCTGGCAGTTGCGAATCACGAATCACCATTCACGAACTACTGAGGTAAATACCCATGGCAGCTAAAGACATCCGTTTCGGTGAAGACGCCCGCGCCCGCATGGTGCGTGGTGTGAACATCCTCGCCAATGCCGTCAAGGCAACCCTCGGCCCGAAGGGCCGCAACGTCGTGCTCGAGAAGAGCTTCGGCGCCCCCACGATCACCAAGGACGGCGTCTCCGTCGCCAAGGAGATCGAGCTGGCCGACAAGTTCGAGAACATGGGCGCGCAGATGCTCAAGGAAGTCGCTTCCAAGACCTCCGACAACGCGGGTGACGGCACCACCACCGCCACGGTGCTGGCCCAGGCCATGATCCGTGAAGGCATGAAGGCGGTCGCCGCCGGCATGAACCCGATGGACCTCAAGCGCGGTCTGGACAAGGCCGTTGTCGCTGCCACCGCCGAGCTGAAGAAGATCAGCAAGCCGACGGCTGACGACAAGGCCATCGCCCAGGTCGGTACGATCTCGGCCAACAGCGACGAGTCGATCGGCAACATCATCGCTGACGCGATGAAGAAGGTCGGCAAGGAAGGCGTGATCACGGTCGAGGAAGGCTCGGGCCTGGACAATGAACTCGACGTCGTCGAGGGCATGCAGTTCGACCGCGGCTACCTCAGCCCGTACTTCATCAACAACCAGCAGTCGATGTCGGCCGAGCTGGATGACCCGTTCATCCTGCTGCACGACAAGAAGGTCTCCAACGTGCGCGAGCTGCTGCCCGTGCTCGAAGCCGTCGCCAAGTCCGGCAAGCCGCTGCTGATCGTGGCCGAGGAAGTCGAGGGCGAAGCCCTGGCCACCCTCGTGGTCAATACGATTCGCGGCATCGTCAAGGTCTGCGCCGTCAAGGCGCCGGGCTTCGGCGACCGCCGCAAGGCGATGCTGGAAGACATGGCCATCCTGACCGGTGGCACGGTGATCTCCGAGGAAGTCGGCCTGTCGCTTGAGAAGGCCACGATCAAGGATCTGGGCCGCGCCAAGAAGGTGCAGATCTCCAAGGAGAACAGCACCATCATCGACGGCGCCGGCGAAGGCGATGCCATCCAGTCGCGCATCAAGCAGATCAAGGCGCAGATCGAGGAGACCTCCTCCGACTACGACCGCGAGAAGCTGCAGGAGCGCGTTGCCAAGCTCGCCGGCGGCGTTGCGGTGATCAAGGTCGGTGCCTCGACCGAGATGGAAATGAAGGAAAAGAAGGCGCGCGTTGAAGACGCCCTGCACGCTACCCGTGCAGCCGTCGAAGAAGGCGTGGTGCCGGGCGGCGGCGTGGCCCTGGTGCGTGCCCTGACCGCGATTGGCGAGCTCAAGGGCGCCAACGAGGACCAGAACCACGGCATCCAGATCGCACTGCGCGCGATGGAAGCCCCGCTGCGCGAGATCGTCACCAATGCCGGCGAAGAGCCGTCCGTGATCCTCAACAAGGTCAAGGAAGGCACCGGCAACTACGGCTACAACGCCCAGACCGGCGAGTACGGCGACATGGTGGCGATGGGCATCCTGGACCCGACCAAGGTCACCCGCACCGCGCTGCAGAACGCCGCGTCGATTGCCGGCCTGATGATCACCACCGAAGCCATGGTGGCCGAGTCGCCGAAGAAGGATGCAGCCGGCGGCCACGACCACGGCGGCGGCGGCATGGGCGGCATGGGCGGCATGGGTGGTATGGACTTTTAACCGACGATCCCTCGTCGATTAACCCGGGCCAAGGCCCGGGCTACGGTACGGCGGAGGCCATCCCTGGCCTCCGCGGCTCCGCATGAAGTCTTTGCAACAAAAACGAAGGCCCCGCAGCGATGTGGGGTCTTCTGCTTTTCCGGTGGTGATCCGACCGAATTGATGAATTCGGCGCTGGCGAACTCATTCGCCAGCGAAAGAGCTTGTCAGGATCGTTGAAGCACGCTCCCGGGCGTCCAACTCACCCCAGATCGGCGTTATGAAACACATCCTGCACGTCGTCGAGGTTGTCGAGGCGTTCCAGCAGCTCTTCCAGGTCTTCGGCGGCCTCGCCGTCGACGGCGACGCGGTTGCCGGGGCGCATGCTGACTTCGGCGCGGTCCGGGTTGAAGCCGGCGGCGGCGAGTGCTGCTTCCAGCGCATCAAATGCTTCGGGCGCGCAGAGCACGGTGCTGTGGCCGTCTTCGCTCTGCACGTCGTCGGCGCCGGCGTCGAGTGCGACTTCCATCAGGCGGTCTTCGCTGGCCTGGTCGGGCGTGGCGATATCGAATTCGCCGGTACGGGCGAACTGGAAGGCGACCGAGCCGGAGGTGCCGAGGTTGCCGCCATGCTTGGTCAGCGCGTGGCGCACGTCAGCCACGGTGCGCACCGGGTTGTCGGTGAGCGCGTCGATGATCAGGGCCACGCCGCCGGGCCCATAGCCCTCGTAGCGCATTTCCTGCAGGTCGGCGCCGCCGTCGGCACCCGATCCACGCCGCACGGCACGCTCGATCTTGTCCTTCGGCATGTTGGCCGTCAGGCCCTTGTCGATCGCGGTGCGCAGCTTGGCATTGGTGGCCGGGTCGCCGCCGGCGCGCGCCGCCACGGTGATGTCGCGGATCAGCTTGGTGAATACCTTGGCGCGCTTGGCGTCTTCGACGCCCTTGCGGCCTTCGATGCTGGGGCCTCTGCCCATGACGTGTCCTTGGGATGTGCGGGGTTGGGAAAGTTTGGCGCTGCCGAGCCGCGCCTGCGGAAGCCGGCTATTTTGCCCACATGCGTGCCGACTCGCGAGGATGTCGTTCCTGGGGGCTCGGCGGGGCTGATCCGATCCGTTTCGGGCCGTTCATGCAAAGTCGCGAAACCGGACTATGCTGGACAGCCCTTCGACCCGAGTGGAGGTGTTGCATGGCCCTGTGGAAAGACAACGTCAAACCCTCACCAGCTGCCGAGCCGCGCGAGCTGAGCCGACCCGATCCGCCCGCACCCTCGGCGCCCTTCCTGGAATCTTCGCCGCCCAATCCCAGCCCCGGTTCCAGTCCCAAGCCATCGGCCGGGCCGCGCAGCGACAAGGAATCCCTGATCGCTTCCGACCTGACCATCGAAGGCAAGATCGCCGGCGCCGGCAGCTTGCGCCTGGCAGGACGCTTCAAGGGTGATGTCGATGTCAGTGGCGACCTGACGGTGGAGCAGGGTGCGCGCTTGAATGGCAGCGTGCGAGCCAACAAGGTGATCGTCGCCGGCGAGCTGGAAGGCAATATCGAGGCCGCGGCGCGGGTTGAACTGCTGGAAGGCGGTAGCATGATCGGCGACCTGAAGGCCGGCATCGTAACCATCGTGGCCGGTGCGCGCATGCGCGGCAATGTCGAGTTCGGCTGGGAAGAGGGGCGTCCGGGCAAGTCCGGCAAGTCCAGTACTGCGGCGACCGGCAAGCCTGATTCGCCCGCGCCCGCGCCGGCGGCGCACTTTGATGCGGAGCCCGGTGCCAGCACATGACGGCGAGGCCGGGCAGCGTCGGCGCCACACGCGAGTGTCCGCACTGCCGCGAGACGATCCTCGCCAGTGCGGCGGTCTGCCCGGCCTGTCGCCATCACGTACGCTTTGATGAGGCGGCCAATACCGCGCTTGCGACCGAAAGCACCAGCGCGCTGCGGGTCGAGGGCAGCATCCGTCATCCGGAAGCCTCGGAAGCCTCGGAGTACACGGTTGTACTCACCATCCAGGATGAGCGCGGCGAAGAAATGGTGCGCAAGCTGATTGGCGTGGGGGCCTTGATGCCTGGCGAACAGCGCAGTTTTACCCTGAGCGTGGAAGTGACGGCCGCAACCCACGCCGGCCTGGCGCAGCGCAGGCGCCTGGTTCGACATTAGGGCCTCTGAATTGGTCAGAGGTTCCGCCGGCCATGGATGGCCGGCCCGCGAAGCGATCGCGCAAGCGATTGAATTCGCGAAGTAGAGTCCGGACATGTGCCGGACTCGACGTGGGCTGACAAGCCTGTCCTGAGCCTGACGAAGGGTCCAGGATGGACTTGTTCGGACCTTCCTTAGCAGCCTGGCCAGGTCGCTTGCTTGCGCCGCAATGCGCATCGCCCTGTCGTATACTTGCGGCGCGTCGCAGGCCAAGGCTGCCTGCGCTGCTTTAGCGCGCCAGATGGCGGTGCCATCGGCACTCGGGGATCGGCTTGATTGCAAGGGGAATCAGGATGAAGAAGCGTCATCTTTGTAGCGTCGTGGCGGTGGCTTTGGCCGCCTTGCCGGGTGTTTCGTTCGCTGTGACCAATGTCGAAAACAACGCCAGTGTTCCATTCAGTTTTTCCAATCCTGGCGCGCGCAGCCTGGGCATGGGCGGTGCCTTCATCGGCTTGGCCGACGACGCAACGGCAGCCTATGCCAATCCCGCCGGTCTGACCGGCATCGGGCTTGAGAAGCAGGTTTCCTTCGAGTTCCGCCACCATTCGTTTGATTCAGAGTTCGCCTCGGGCGGAAATGCCACCACGCAGCCCCTGAACCTTTCCGGGGTGGACTATGACCGGTCCAGTTCCTCGGTCGACAATCTTTCCTTCCTCGGTTTCGTGCTGCCGCGCGAGAACTGGGCACTGGCCTTCTATCGGCACCAGTTCCTGGATTTCCGCAGCGCGTTCAGCTCCAATCCAATCGAGCTGGACGGCGGTCTGACCGGCACGATCTTCCCGGTATCGGCGCGAACCGATCTGGATATCGTCAGCTACGGGGCCAGTTTCGGCTACAACATCAACAGCGCGCTGAGCTTCGGTGCGGGCCTGTCCTGGTATGACTTCGGCATCGACACCTCGGCGCAGCGCTACGCGCTCGGTGGTCCACAGGATGCCTCCAATGTGCTGAACAGCCAGCGCCAGTTTGGTGACGACAACGACTGGGGCTACAACCTCGGCTTTCTGTACCGCGGTGACGACAACATCCAGATCGGCCTGTCGTATCGCAGCGCGCCCAGCTTCAGCTATCGGCAGACCAATACCGCCGGACCGGCGAATGATTTCGACGGTCAACTGTTTGCCGACAAGCGCAGCCGATTCAAGGCACCCGATACCCTGGGCATTGGCATCACCTGGCGCGCCAGCGACGCGCTGACCATCAGCTTCGACCTGAACCATGTTCGCTACTCGAACCTGAGTGACGGTGTGGATCTGGCGTTCTTCAACGACCCCAGCGATCCGGTGACCATCACCTTCCCGGACGGCAGCACGGCGCCGTTCGCGGCCAGCGATTTCCAGGTGCTGGCAGCAAATCGCTTGCACATCGAAAACGCCATGGAGCCGCGACTTGGCATGGAGTACGTGTTTGCCAACATGAGCACCCCGATGTTCCTGCGCCTCGGCACCTGGCACGAGCCGCGCCACACCCTGCGGTTCCGGGGCCGAGCCGAGGCGTTTGAAGGCACCGACGCCGAGCTCGATGCGCTGGCCAATGGGGTGATCTTCTCGACCGGCGACGACGAGATGCATTTCAGTGCCGGACTTGGCTGGGCCTTCGAGAGTTTCAGTATCGACCTGGCCGGCGACTTCTCGGATCGGCACGACACGCTCTCGCTGTCGGGTGTCTGGCGCTTCTGATCTTGCAGTTCTGGCAAGACTGAAAGAAAACGGGGCCGCTGGCCCCGTTTTTCTTGCTGCGCTCAGAGCGGGAGAGGAATTCGAGCGCCGTAGCGAGGGCATCGCCGGCACGGGCGTCCTGCGGTGGCCCGCAGTAGGCGGGCGATTGAGTCTGACGCTCTCAGCGCGTATCGCGCCAAAGCGTGCGGAAGCGCGGCGAAAACAGCGCCTCATCCGGGGCCAGACGCGCATCGAGCTGGCGCGCAATGCGGATGTCGTCGCGTGCCGAATCCAGTCGTTCGCCCTGCAGCAGGGCCTGGCTGTGACGTACCGCGGCGCGCAACAGGTAGGCATGGGCCTGCGCGCGCGCGGTGCCGAGTGAAGCGGGGTCGACGCGCAGAACCTGGTCGGTACGACCGGCAAGATACGATTCCACCAGGGACAACAAGGCCGCTGGCGCCGGATTCGCGGCCGTTGCCGCCGGCTGGGGTTGCTGCGCAGGGCGTGGCGCAGCTGCAGCGGGTGGCGCGCTGACAGGGGGCGCACTGGCGGTGGGTCGGCTGACCACCGGCTCAGTCTGTGTGGCAGGCGGACGCGTCGGTGTCTGCGTACTTGCGGTTGCCGGCACAGGCTGCGTTTGTGGTCCCGGAGCGGGTTCAGGAGTCGCAGGCGGTGTCGTCTGCGCAAGCTGGCGGCTGCAGGTGCCTTGCACTTCGCGGTACTGCGAGGCAAGACTTGCAGTGGCATCCACCACCCGGCGTGTGGCCGGGTGCTCCCAGAGTTCGGCTGCTGCGGTGCAATTGCCGCGCCGCGCGGCAGCCAGGCCGGCGTAGAAATGCGGCACATAGACGTCGAAGCGTGCGCCCTGGAAACGCTTGCGCGCGCTGGGCTCACCGTCTTCGCGCAATGCCGAGCGCATCAAGCGCTCGGCCTCCTCCCAGCGTTGTTCTTCGATGGCACGCCGACCCAGGTCGTAGTCACGCCGCCAGTCGGCCGACGCAGGTTGCGCGAGGCCCAGCAGGCAGGCAGCCACCAGCAGGGTGTTAGCGCGCATCCCAGCCCGCCCTGCGCAGGTAATCCGCTGCGCGAATGGCTTCGAAGCGCGCGGCCGTGGTCTGGGTGGACTGCGCTTCCACTCGCGCCAGCAGGATGATGGGATCGCGAACCGCGGGATGGCGGAAGCTGACCCGGTAACTGCCGGCCGGAAGATTCAGGCGCAATGGGGTACTGCGTTCGGAGGGCAGATCGGCGACCGGCTTGCCAGCGGCGTCGACGATCTGGTCCACCGTTGCCCAGGGATACGCGTCGAGCACCAGGCTGCCGCTTGTCGCAGCCAGGCGGGCCTGCTCGGCATCGGCGAGTCGCTTGGCGGCGCTGTCGAGCTGACGACGCAGCGCCACCAGTTCGGCACTCTTTCCCAGTGTCGCCTCCAGTTGCGCGACCGCCGTCTCCACCTTGGCCAGGGCAATGCCATCGGTAGCCGCAGCGGTGGTCAATTCGAGATTGCGCAGGTAACCGTCACGCAGAGTTCGTGCCTCGCTGTCGCCGGCATCGGCCTTCAGCAAGGCGGCCAGCAACTCGCTGGCCTGCGCGGCCTGACTGGTGCCGGTAATATCGCTGGCGATCACCTGGCGCAGTTCGGTCAGGCGCTGTTCGCGCTGGCTCTTGGCCTGCTGGGCGCCCAGCTCGCCCTGCAGGTGCGTGACCAGTCGTGCGAGTTCCCGTTGCGCGGGATAGGCCTCGGCGCCTTCCTTCGCCAGAGCTACGGCAGCGTCGGTGCGACCATCCTTGGCCAGCGCTTCGGCGGCTTCGCGTAGCAGCCGCGGCAGGTCGTCGCGCAGCCTTTGCGCCTCGGTATTGTCCGGCTCAATCGCCAACACGGCGTCCAGCGCCTCGCGCGCATTCTGTCGGGCTGGCGTCAGGAATCGGTTGGCAGCGATGGCTTCGCGCGCCGCCGCGAGGCCGCGCGAGATCTGGGCCTGGCGTTCTCCCAGACGCTGCTCCAGGGCGCTGCGAGCGGCTACCGCTTCAGCGTTGTCGGGTTGCGCCTGCAGGGCTTGCTCATAGAAGGCCAGCGCGGCGCTCGCCTGGTTGTTGCGTTCAGCGGTGCGGGCACGCTGGATCAGCTGTTCGCCGATCTGGCGAAACAGTGTCGCCAGATCGGCATTGCCGGAATCAAACTCCTTCAGGCGCAGCAAGGTGGAGATGGCATTGTCACCGGCAGGTTCAGCCAGCCTGCCGGCTTCGACGTGCTGGCGTGCGCTGAACAGCAGGGCGTCGATGCGTTGTTGTTGCGCATGGCGTTCACGGACCTCGGCGAGCGACTTGTCCAGCCGCTGCCATTCGGCATCGCCGCCAAGTTCGCTGGCCAAGGATTCAAGCAGCCGCTGCGCTTCATCGAGCTGGCCGGCCGCGATTGCCTTGTCGGCCGGCTCGAGCAACTGCGCGGCAAGGCGCTGCAGACGCTGGCGCGCTTCGCCATGATTCGGGTCCACACCCACCGCCTGACGCAGGTAAGCAAGTGCTGAATCAGCCTCGCCTGAAAGCCGGCGCGCAGTGACTGCCGCCTCGGCCTGGCGCAGCAATTCGACAATTCGTGTTTCGCGCTCCGCGGCGAGTCGAGCGGTCTGCAAGGTGTTGCGCAATTGCACCAGCTCGGCATCGTCGGGCACCACCAGCTGGGCTTCCTGCAGGCGCACTTCGGCTACCGCGAAGTCACCTCGCCCGATCGCATCGCGCGTGGCGGTCTTCAGCTGTGCGGCGATGCGTTGCAGGCGTTCGAGTGCTTCGGGCAATTGGCCGGCGACCTGCAGGGTGGTCTGTACCTTTTCATACGCGTTGTCGCCGGCCGGAGACACCAGTTTGCCTTCTGCGATCAGTCGATCGGCCGTGTCCAGCGTGTCGTTGACCATGGCGCGCATCGGTGGACTGAGTGAGTCGCGCGGCTGCAGCACTACCCACGCCACGACGGCGAGCGCCAGCACCGCGCCCGCGATGCCTGCAGGCAGCAGCCAGCGCGGCCGTGCTGCCTTGCCTGGCTTCGCGCCAGCCAGGCGGGCAGGCACCGGTCGCGCCGCGGGGCGGCGGGCCGTTGCTGGTGCGGGGGCGCTTTGCAGCTTCGTGGCGCCAGGGTCGGAGACTGATGGGACGCCTTTGGGAGGCGTCGGTTCGCGCAGGCTGCTGCGCGGGCCCGAGTGGATCTGGCTGTCAGAGAATCCCAGGCCGCGCAATTGTTCCGAGGTGCTCTGGTCGGTGCCGAACTGCAGGCGCATCACCAGTGTGTCGCTGGCCGTGATCACCGATTTCAGATCACGCACGAACTCCCGCAGTTCCGGATAGCGCTGCGCGCGATCCTTGGCCATCATGCGGTCGAGCACCGGCTGGAAATGCGCCAGTTCGGCCGGCAAGGCGGGCACCGGATGGTTGATGTGCGCCATCATCAGCGAGATGGTGGTGTCGGCCTTGAACGGCACCGCGCCGGTGAGCATCTCGTAGAACATCACGCCGAGGCTGTACTGGTCGGAGCGGCCATCCAGTTCATGCCCGTGGATCTGTTCCGGGCTCATGTAGGTGGGGGTGCCGACCAGCATGCCGGTCTGGGTGAGGCGTGTTGCGGCGGGATCCTGCTGGCGTGCGATGCCGAAATCGGTGAGTACCGGCGTATTGCCGTCGCGGTACATGATGTTGGCGGGCTTCAGGTCGCGGTGCACGATGCCGCTGTCGTGCGCGAACTGCAAAGCGCCGGCGATCTGCACCACCACGCCAATGGCCTCGGAAAGCTGTGCGCCATCGGCCATGCGCTCGCCCAGGGTGCCGCCGCTCAGGTACTCCATCGCGATGTAGCTGATGTCGTCGGCCTGCACGATGTCGTACACCGCCACGATATTGCGGTGCGGCAGCTTGGCCAGGGTGCGGCCTTCGAACAGGAAACGCTTCTCGGCGTTTTCGTCGCCCTGATGGCGGCGCATGACCTTGATCGCCACGCGTCGATCCAGCGAGCGCTGATTGGCGAGAAACACGGTCGACATGCCACCCGAGCCGATCTGGCGCTGGATCTCGTAGCCGGGTATGTCGAAGCCGAAGGCCGAGCTCATGCCAAACCGGGTTCTCTGGGCGGATCGCCGTCTGGCAACGGCCTGAAGGTCGAGGGTGGAGCGACGTGGACGCTGGCGATTGTAGCACCGCGATCGCCGCGTCTGACCGGCTTGCGCCAAGCATCTGCAGGTGCGGAACTGTGGTCTTGGCGGCGTGCCATTGACCGCCACAGCGGCACTGCGCAGGATGCCTGCTCCGCCACCCGCACAGGCCACGTCCATGCTCGCCCGTTGCCTCGCCATGTTTCTGATCGCTTTGCTGCTGCCGGATGCGCGCGGCGCCGAGCTTCCGACTTTGGCCGCAGTGAAGGAGGACGCGTCCAGCCCGGCCGGCAGCCCCGCGCAATCACCCGACGCCTGGCTGCTCGCCTTCGTCGATGTGGAAACCACCGGACTGGTGCCCGGTTGGCACGAAATGATCGACATCGGTGTGGTGCTGACCGAGCTGGATGGTCGCGAAGTCGAGACGTTTTTTCAGCGCATCCAGCCGCGCCATCCGGAGCGGCTCAGCGAGGGTGCGCGACGGGTCAATGCCTTCGATGCCGAGCGCTGGCGGGAACTGGGCGCTGTCGATGCGGCGCAGGCAGTAGAACTGCTGCGCGCGTTTCATGCACGCGTTGCGCAGGGCAGGGGCGTGATGCTGGTCGCCTTCAACAGCCAGTTCGACGCCGCCTTCCTGGATCACCTGTTTCGTGGCGCCGACGCGAATTGGCGCGAACTCTTCCACTACTTTGTGCTGGATGTGCCTTCGATGGCCTGGGCGCTTGGGCTGCGGGGGCTGACCGGACAGGCGCTGGCCGATGCGCTGCAAATTCCGGACGAGCCGCGCGTGGCCAAAGACCATACCGGCCTGACCGGCGCCCGCCTCAACGCACGCCTGTACCGCGCGCTCGAAGCGCGCCGCCTGCAACGCGCCAAGTGAGAATTTCAGTGTGAAACGCGCGCTGCTCGCTCTCACCCTGCTGGTTTTCCTGCTGACGCTTTATCTCCTGACCTGGCCGGTGCCGGTGAAGCCGGTGGCCTGGGTGGCGCCGCCGAATCCCGGCTACACCGACGCCTTCGCTGCCAATTCCAGGCTGGCGGCGTTCGAGCCGATAGCGCTGGGCGGCGAGCGTGGTCCCGAGGCCATCGCGGTCGACGCCGAAGGCCGGCTCTATGCGGCGACCGAGAACGGCGAGATCGTGCGCCTGGCGCGAGACGGCACCGGTCCACATCCCTGGGTGAATACCGGTGGTCGTCCGCTCGGCATGGCTTTCGCTGGCGATGGCAGGCTGTATGTGGCCGATGCGCAGCTCGGCCTGATCGAAGTTGCTCCCGGAGGTGACTGGCAAGTGGTCGCAAGCCAGGTGGACGGGATTCCGATTGGACTGGCAGACGACGTGGATGTCGCTGATGACGGACACGTCTATTTCTCCGACGCCTCGACACGCTTTCCGGCCACAGCGGGCGGCACGCTGGATTCGAGCCTGCTGGAAATCCTGGAGCATCG
This sequence comes from Lysobacterales bacterium, assembly GCA_038257155.1. GTDB lineage: Bacteria > Pseudomonadota > Gammaproteobacteria > Xanthomonadales > Xanthomonadaceae > JANJTY01. The sequence continues at coordinate 110,912 of JBBSJP010000008.1, forward strand.
CGGCAGCGGGCGGCTGCTCCGCCACGACCCAGGGACGGGCCTCACCACGACGCTGCTCGATGGACTGGTGTTTCCCAACGGCGTGGCGATGGGACACGACCAGCGCTCGGTGCTGCTGACCGAAACCGGTAGTTATCGCGTGCTGCGGCTGTGGCTGGACGGCGAGCGGCGCGGCGAAGTGGAAACCCTGATCGACGCCTTGCCCGGCTTTCCCGACAACATCACCCGCGGACGCGATGGGCGCTACTGGATCGCTCTGGTTTCGCCGCGCGATGCTGCCCTCGACGCACTTTCTGGTTGGCCCTTCCTGCGCGCAATGCTGCTGAGGCTGCCTGAGGCGTGGCGGCCTGCGCCGGTGAATTACGCGCATGTCATCGCCATCGATGATGACGGCAAGGTGCTGTTCAGCCTGCAGGATCCGGCCGGAGGCTTTCCCATGCTGACCAGTGCGCTGGAGACGCCGGGCTTCCTCTATCTGGGCAGTCTCGTGGCGCCGACTGCGGCGAGAATCTCTTTTAAGCCCGGCGGCAACCGATAGTTGGTTTTCCACCATGAGCACGGAGCCTGGTTCCGTTCGTCCCAAGGAACTGCGCAGAGCAGTTCTCGTAGGTTGGCGCTGAGCGTAGCGAAGCCGTGCGCCCTTGCGCTATCCAAGCGCTACGCCCGCATCCACTACCGATTCACGTTGGGCTTCGCTGCGCTCAGCCCAACCTACGAAAGCGAATTCGCTACCACCCAGCGCGGAGGTGAGATCGGCGCATACATGGCTACAGCGCGAGCGGAATCAGACCCAGCGGTGAGTCTGCGCCCGTGCGGATCTCAGGGCAGCTCGAAACCGCTCGCAAAGATGGTCGTCGCGGGGGGCAGGCCGACATCCTCCATCACGCCGAGATCCAGTTCCGAGATGTCGTAGCGTTCGCCGCGGTAGATCACCACGCCGTTCATCAGCTGCGACAGCAGGCCGGGCGGCGGCACACCTTGCAGCATGAAGTCCGGGCGATTCATTGAGATCAGCTCGCCACAGGCCATCAGCGGCACCGGTACGCCATTGCGCCATTCGACGACCGCGGCCCTGTCTGGTGTGGACGTGCGGCGCGCAGCGGCATTGCCCCAGTGCATGATGTTGTTGGTAGTCAGATCGGGCGCACTGCCCCACACCGCCACGCTGACCGGGCCACCGAATACGGTGGGTGCGCCGGGCTGCATCCAGCGATCAAAGGGTGACCAGTAGTCGACAGGCGGGATGCCCTGGCCGTCGGCCCAGCCGTTGTAGGCGATGGCATGCCCGAACTCGTGCAGCACGACGCCCATCGCATCGGTGCGGTCCTGCGGCACGGGTGCAGTGCGCGAAAACGGGTCGGGATCGAACCACAGTTCGTTGCGCAGGTAGTCCAGGCCAAAGTTGAAGTGCGCATCCGGCAGGCCGCCGTTGGGATCATCGCCAGTGCGGAGTTCATGTGCAACGCCCTGTTCGAAGGTGTTGCGGGCTTCGATCACTCCAACGAATGCGGTCGTGACGCTGGCGCCGTTGGCGGTTGGAATGTTGGCGATGCCAATCTCCACCTCGATGCTGCGCGGTTGGCTGATGCCCAGCATCTCGCCCCAGCGCTGTCCGGCGGCCTGGGTATGGCTGGTCAACTGGGCGCGCTCCGGAACCGTCAGACCATCGGCGGTGACGTCGAAGGTGACGGTGACGCTGACCTGGGCCAGGCAAAGCGAGGGTGCCAGCACCAACGACAGTGCCGGCACGTACCTGCGGTTCGAGCAGCTCATCGGTTTCCCCCTCAATGTACGCACCCATCCGGGATCGGACGGGCTGCCCAATGCAACGAAGTATCGCATCGGATTTTGCCATTCACTGGCGACAGGAACCTGCGCAGGGTTGGTGCGCGATCCTGGACGAGCCGTTGCAACAAACTTCGAGTGCTAGGGCCGAGCGTTTGCCTTGGCAGTGGCAGAATCAAGCAGATGCCGCAGCTCCCGAATCTGCGCCGAGTCGCGGGCGGCAACGGGTGGCGACAGAAGATCCAGCGCCGCTTCAAACTGCTCGCGCGCCCGCGAGGGATTGTCTTGCAACAGATGGCGGCCGAAGGCGAGATGATTGCGCCAACGGGCGGTCCATGTTTCCTCGCTGTGAGCGGCAGCCAGAGTCTGGGCTTCAACAAACTGGTCGACGGCCTGTCCGGACTCACCTCGCTGGGAATGCCAGACGCCGCGCAGGGTGGCAAGCCGGACCCGCTGCATCGGCAACAGGGTCAAGGAGTGAGCGCTGACAAGCGCGTCGGCTTCATCAAGACGCTGGCCGGCATCAGCGGTGTTGTCGAGTCGCAGGGCGATGATGGAGCCGCTGATCAGAACGCCGAGCCGCTGCAGCGGCGAAAGCGAGTCGGAGGCCGCGTAGGCCTTGCGCCATTCCTGCTCGGCGCGGGGATCACCGGTTGCGTCAGCGCGCACCATGGCCAGGTTGCGCAGCGCGATCATGCTGCGCGTATCACTGGCCCCGAAGTGATCAACAGCCATGGCCCAGGCCTGTTCCAGCAAGGGCAATCCAATGTCCGCGGCACCCAGGTCGCTGAGCAGCAGGCCGCGGTTGTGCAGCAGTGAGGCGAACGAGGGCGAGCGATCATCGCCCAGCGCTCGAAATATATCTTCGGCCTTGGCGTAGGCCGCCTCGGCCTCCTGCATGCGATTGGCCCGCGCCATGATGCTGGCCAGATTGTTGTAGGCCCGCGCCCGCTGACTGGTGGTGCCGGGATAGATGCGCTCGACCAGTTGCGCCGCATCCTGGGTGTGCCGCACCGCCTCATCCAGCGTGTTGAGCTGTACATACGTGTTGGCAAACATGCTGGCCAATGTCAGACGCAGGGTTGGCGTTGGCGCCTCCTGCAGGAAATAGGCACCCGCCCGCTGCAGCGCCTGCAGGCGCTGCGGAGCGTCCGGCGTGACGATCGACTGTGCCAGCAGCAATTCGCCGCGCAGGGCCGGCTTGCTGACCAGGCCAGGCTCGGCCAGCACGTCAATCAGTCGCTGCCGCGCTGCATCGGTCTTGCCGGTGTTGTTCATGGCCGTCACCCATCCGCCCATCGCCGCGACCAGGGTCTGCTCCCGACGTAAAAGCGGGAGATTGGCAATCTGGGCGAGCGCGGCTTCGAACTGCGTCAGTGCCAGTTCGGAATCGCCGCGCGCGTTGGCCAGGATGCCCAGGCGTGTGTGCGCCCCGGCCAGCAGCTCCGGATTGCCGCTGGCCTGCGCGTCTTCCAGCGCCGTGCCGAGCAGTGCATCGGCTGCTTCGTAGCGTCCCGCGCTGGTGTTCAGGTGTCCGAGCAGGATGGCCATTTCGGCCCGCAGCTCGGCGTCCATTCCCGACGATTCCTGCAGCTGCACCGCACCCCGGTTGAGCACGGCCGAAACCGGTGGGTCGGCGGTTTCATTGCGTTCGCGATCCGCAGCGGCAAACAATTGAAACAGGAAGTCACGCACGGCTTCGGCGCGCAACGCCTGACGTTGCGCCTCCTGCGCTTGCAGCGAGGCGCGTTGCGCCTGCCACAACGCGGTGCCAAGGCCGGTGAGCAGGGCCAGCAACACGCTGGCACTTGCGACAACCAGGCCGCGCCGGCGACGCAGGAAGGCAGCGAGTCGATACGAGGCACTGTCTGGTGTGGCACGCACCGGGCGTTGCAAGCGCAGGCGGTCGAGGTCCTCACCCAGAGCGCGCGCATCGGGATAGCGGCGATCGGGCGTCTCGCGCGTCGCCATGGCGATGATGTTGCGCAGGTCGGCTGGCAGCATCCCAAACGGCGCGCAGAGCTCTCTCAGCACCACGCCGAGTGAATACACATCCGTGGCGGTGGTGATCTCGCCACCCGCGAGTTGTTCAGGCGCACCATAGCCGGGAGTATGTGCACGCAGCGCGGTGCGCGTCGTGTCTCCCTTGTCGTCCAGCAGCTTGGCGATGCCGAAATCGAGCAGCATCGGCACGCCTTCGGGCGTGACCAGGATGTTGGAAGGCTTGAGGTCGCGATGCACGAGCAACTTGCTATGCGCGTGCGCGACCGCGTCGCAGATCTGCCGGACAAGATCGACGCGCGCCTGCCAGGGCAGCCGCGCCTGCTCGCAATGGCGCGCCAGGGTTACGCCCTCGATCAGGTTCATTACCAGGAAGGGTGTTCCATCCGCTGCGAAGCCGCCATCCACCAGCGCGGCGATGAGCGGGTGGTTGAGGCGTGCCAGCAAGCGACGCTCCTGCTCGAAGCGTGCGCTGCCTTCCGAGCCCAGTGCCGCCAGGGCCAGCAGCTTGATTGCGCCGTACTGTTCGAAATCGACACCGGTGCGACGCGCGCGGTAGACCACTGACATTCCGCCGCGACCAATTTCCTCCAGCAGCTCCCAGTGACCCACGTGGCGACCCGCCAGTTGGTTACGCGCCGTCTCCTGCTCCAGCTGCAGCCCGGCCACGCCCGGCAGGGTTTCATCGCGGCTGTCCTGCTGCGCAATCAGGCGCAGCAACGCCGTCTGCACATTCGCTTCAAGCTTCTGCCGTGCCAGCCAGTCGGCGCGCTCCGGCTCGGGCAGATCGAGCCAGCAAGCATAGAGCCGGTCGGCTTCCCGCCAACAATGGATATCAGCGGTGTCCATCGGATTCCAGCCTCACCCGCAACAGGGCACGTGCCCGCTCCCAGTCGCGCGCCGCCGTGCGTTGGGAAACTGCACGCAGCTCGGCAATCTGCGGTAGTGAGAGGCCGGCGAAATAGCGCAGCTCGACCAGTTCACGCAGCGCCGGGTCGATCTGCTCGAGATCTTCCAGGGCGCGGTCCAGATCGAACAGCGCGACGGGCTCTGCCTCCGCTTCGCAGCCTTCAAGGGTTACGTGTTCGAAGGCGGCACCGCGTTTGCCGGCATGTGCGACACGTGCCCGGTCGATCAGGATCTGGCGCATGGCGCGTGCAGCGCAGGCAAAGAAATGCTTGCGGTTCTCCAGCGTGAGCTGCTCGGCGCCGACCAGCTTGAGGTAAGCCTCGTTGACCAGACCGGTGGCACTGATGGTCTCTTCGCGCGAGCTGCCCGATACACGCGCCGCAGCGATGCGCTTCAGATCAAGGTACAGGTGCTCGAAGACGGCCGACAGGTCTGGCCCGTCCCGCCCGTCACGCGCCTCCAGCAGTTCGGTGATTTCCGCCATGCGTGCCGCTGCGCCAAGACCCGGGAAGAGTCTAGCAGGCGCAAAGGCGGTCGGGTTTGGCATGGTTTTCCGGAAATCGTCGTATGTCCCGATGAAGCCGTTCCCCTGCCACGGCCGATTCGGAGACCGCCATGAAACTCTTTCTTGTGACTGCCTTCCTCGCCATGCTGGTGGCGGGACCAGCACAATCCGCGACCTTCGTGGTCAACAGCCTCTCAGACGACACCGCCGGCGACAACAATATCGGCGACGGCATCTGCGAAGACATCCGCGGCGGCTCTCGCTGCACCTTGCGCGCCGCGATCGAGGAGGCCAATTTCACTCCGACCTTCGACATGATCCACTTCAATGTCGGAAGCTTCTTCGTGATCAACCTGGAAAGCCCGCTGCCGACGATCACTGCGCTGCTGCACATCGACGGCCGCACCGAAGTGGGCTACAACAGCAGCGCCACCGATATTGCCGATGCGCCGCCGCGGGTTTACCTCAGCGGACACTTGCTCGGCAGTACCCCGTCGGCTGATGGCATTCGCGCGGCCAATACGTCGGCGGTATGGATCGATGCGATCGGCTTCATCAGCTTTCCGGACGCGGCGGTCGAGGCGATCAATGTCGATTCGCTGCGGGTGAACAACAGTTGGATCGGCATTGGCCAAGGAGGAGCTACCGCGGGCAATGGCCGCGGCTTGACAATGGACCGGGTTGAAAGCGGGCGGATTGGCCAGTATTTCTCCGGCAACAACCTGGTCGGCCTCGGCAATGTGATCTCGTCCAGCGCGGGTGATGGCATCTATGTTGCCTTGGGCGATGACAACCTCTTCGTTGGCAATCGCATCGGCACCTCGCCCGATGGCGCATTGAACCGAGGCAACGGCGGTGATGGCATCGAGCTGGCTGGAGCGAACAACGTGATTGGCACCACCTTGAACGGTGTTCAGGCGGGCAATGTGATCGCCTTCAACAACGGCCATGGCATCAATGCGTCGCTTGGCGGCGGGCAGCGCATCAGCAGCAACGAGATATTCTCCAACGACGGCAACGGCGTGCGTCTGACCGCCGCCAGCAGCCGGATCGGATTCACCACGCCGTCCCACGGCAATGCAATTTATGCCAATGGGCTGGCTGGCGTGCAGCTCAACGGCATTGGTCACGAAGTCGGGCGCAACATCATTGCCCAGAACACGGGCCGCGGCATCTTGGTCGCGACCGGCAGTGATCACGTGATCGACCAGAACGACATCTTTGGCAATGGCGATGACGGCATTCGGCTTGATGGCAATGACAACACCGTCAGCAACAACCGGATCGGTGTGGTCGATGATGTGACGGTCGGCAACCAGAACAATGGCGTTGTTATCGATGGCAGCGGCAACCTGCTGCAGGCCAATACGATCGGCGGTGCCAGCGGCGCGCTTGGCGACGGCGTCGATATCGTGTCTGGTGATGGGAACCGGCTGGTGCTCAACTTCATAGGCACCCGCGATGGCGTCGACTACGACAATGAAGGCCTGGGCGTGCGGGTGCGGGCGGCGGCCACCAATACCCGTATCGACAGCAACTGGATCGGCAACAGTCTGCATGGGGTTGGTCTCGAGGGCAGCTTTGCGGTGGTCTGCAACAGCAGCATCGGCGTCAGCAACGATGGCAGCGCGGCGGGCAACCGTTCGGAGGGAATATTTGTCTCCGGCTCAATCAATACAGTTGGCTCCTACACCCCGAGCGGTACCTGCGCTTTGGGCAATCGCATCGGTTTCAACCTGTCTGATGGCATCGAAATCAGTGGCTCGGGCAACGTCATTCGCGACAACAACATCGGTTACTTCGACGATGCGCCTGCCGGCAATGGCAATGGCGGCATCCTCATCGGTGCTGGGGCTTCGGAAAACCAGATCACCGGCAATGTGCTGTTCCACAATGGCAATGACGGGGTGCGTGTCGGCGCCGCGGCGGGTTTGCGCAACCGCATCGAGCAGAACAGTTTCTCGGTGAACGGCGATATCGGCATCGATCTGGGCGACAACGGCATCACCGCGAACGACTCAGGCGATGCCGACAGCGGCCCCAACAACCTGCAAAACTTCCCGGTGCTGATCGCCGTCACCAGCGCGCCGGGCGAGCTGACCATCAGCTACACCATGGACAGCCAGACCGCCAGCAGCGTGTATCCGATCGATGTGGATTTCTATCGCGCCGGCAGTGGCTCGCGCCAGGGCAGCTACTGGCTGGGTCGCGACAATTTCGCGCTGGCGCCAGGGGCAACCAAGGTTTTCGTGCTGTCCCTGCCACCAGGATTTCCGAGTGGCGACCTCATTGCCATGGCAATTGACAGCGATGGCAACAGTTCGGAGTTCGGCGAGCCGATGGCCTACGCGGCAATCGTTCCGCCAGCAAGCATCTTCAAGGATGGCTTCGAATGAACGGCCTTCGGCCTGCTAAGGTAGGCAACGGCCGGCGATCGCGTCGGCCGCCCCTTTGGCCACGAGTGATCCGACATGGTTCAGGCATTTTGCCTCCTGCTGCTCGCCTGCGTCGCCATGGCGCCGACACTGGCCGCCGAACCTTTGCGTATCGTGCAGGCTGGTGCCCTGCTGGATCGTCCTGGCCTGCCGCCGCGGGGCGAATCCACCGTGCTGATTCGCGGCGAACAGATCGTCGAGATTCGCAACGGCCTGCATGGACCCGAGGCGTTCGGTACGGAGCCGGCCGAGCTGATCGACCTGCGCGACCAGTTCGTGCTTCCCGGCCTGATCGACAGCCATGTGCACCTCACCAGTGATCTGGGCGGCACCGCCGCACAGATCGCCTCGGTCACCTGGAGCCAGTCCGACAGCGCCTTCGAGGCGGCCGTGAACGCACGCAAGACCCTGCAGGCCGGCTTCACGACGGTGCGCAATCTGGGCGACAGTGACGGCGTGGTTCGCGCACTTCGTGATGCGATCAAGGCCGGCAAACTGCCGGGTCCGCGCATCCTCACCGCCAATACCAGCATTTCAGCGACCTCCGGACATGCCGATCCGACGCTGGGCTATCGCGCCGAGCTGCATGACGCGCTGAACACCGGAGAGAACGTCTGCAACGGCGTCGAGTCCTGTCGCGAAGCGGTGCGACGACAGATCGCACAAGGCGCCGACGTCATCAAGCTGACCATCACCGGTGGGGTCAACAGCCGCATCGGGGCAGGCCTCGGCCTGCAGATGTTCGAGGACGAGGCGCGCGCGGTGTTCGACACGGCGCAGCTGTATGGCAAGAAAGTGGCGGTGCATGCGCATGGTGCCGACGGCATCAATCTGGCGCTGAAGCTCGGTGCCGCCTCGATCGAGCACGGCACCCTGCTGGACGATGCCGGCCTGCGCCTGTTCAAGGAATCCGGCGCCTATTACGTGCCGACCCTGTCGACCGTGAATGGCTACATCGAGCGCCTGGCGAGCAATCCGGAGGCGTACAGCGGCGACGTGCTGGCCAAGATCCAGTGGCGTATCGGCATCACCGGCAAGTCGCTGCAGCGCGCCGTGCCCGCCGGGGTCAAGATCGCCTTCGGCACCGACGCGGGCGTCAGCAAGCACGGCCGCAATGCCGATGAGTTCGAGCTGATGGTGCAGCACGGCATGACGCCCGCTGCGGCGATCGTGGCTGCCACCATCAATGCCGCCGACCTGCTTGGTCTTTCCGACCAGATCGGAACGCTGGAGCCAGGCAAGCAGGCTGACCTGATTGCAGTGCACGGTGATCCATTGAACGACATCACCGTACTCAAGCGCGTGGATTTCGTAATGCGCGCTGGCGAAGTGGTCCTTGAATCACGCTGATCCGCGCTGCGGGCGAGCCCCGCCGCCTTGGCAACTCCCATCTCATCCCCAGGTGCAGCATGCGAGCAATACAAAGGGAAGTCGTCTGCAGGACCAAATGGCACACACGGTGGCCGCTCGCGCTTGCCCTTGTGCTTGGCGGCTGGATTGGAGGGCCGGCCCTTGCCACGGCAGAAGAGACAGTGCAGCTGCGTTACGACTGGCTGACGCAAGGCAAGCGCTCAGGTGGCTTCGTCCTTGGCCTGCAGGGCGATGGCCTGCGCGTCTCCGAGTTCAGCTTCAATGACCGAGGTCGTGGACCCGATCTGAAAGAGCGCATCGCCCTCGACGCAAACGGTCTGATCCGCAGTCTGCACATCGAAGGCAAGGCCTACATGGGCTCGCCAGTCGACGAGCGTTTCTCGCGCGATGCCGATGGCCTGGCCGAGTGGCAAAGCGCCGCGGAGACCGGCTCGCAGACGGGTGCCGAGCACGCTTTCTACATCGCGGGGGAGTCGACGCCAGACCAGATCGGCATTCTGGCCCGCGCGCTGCTTGCGGCTCCCGGGCAGAGTCTTGCCCTGCTGCCGAGCGGCAGCGCACGGATCGAATCGCTGGCGCGCGAAAGCGTCACGCATGCTGGCGAAGCCCGGGAAGTCGAATTGTTCGGCATCGCCGGACTAGGATTCGAACCGAGCTATGTCTGGCTGGACGCGAATCGAAAGTTGTTCGCGCTGTCCTATGGCTGGATGGGACTGGTTCCCGAAGGCTGGGGCGCGGTGCTTCCGGCTTTGCAGGAGCGCCAGGAACTGGTCGCGGCAGCCCATCACCAGCGCCTGGCCGAGCGCCTTACGCGACGCCTGCCCGAAACCTGGTGCATTGCACCGGTGCGTCTGCTGGATGTCGACGCCGGGCGCTTGTTGCCGGATATGGCGGTGCGGGTTTCTGGCGGTGTAATCCGCGCGGTGGGTGCGCATGGCACGCTGCAATGCGATGCGGCAAGTACCCTGGATGGCGGCGGCCGCGTGCTGATGCCGGGCCTGTGGGACATGCATTCCCACGTCAGCATCGGTGATGGGCTGCTCAATATCGCCGCCGGGGTGGTGGCGGTGCGCGATCTCGCCAACGATCACGAGCGCCTGCTGAAAGTGGCGGCGCAGATGGAATCGGGCGAGGTGATTGGAACCCGTGTGGTGCGGTCCGGCTTCATCGACCAGAAGAGTCCCTTCTCAGCACCCACCGGACGCCTGGCGGAGAGCCTCGACGAGGCTCTGGACATGGTCCGCTGGTACGCCGAGCGCGACTATCCACAGATCAAGATCTATTCCTCGATCACGCCAGACTGGGTGCGCCCGATCGCCGACGAGATCCATCGCCATGGCATGCGCCTGTCCGGTCACATTCCCTCCTACATGACGGCGGAGCGCGCGGTGCGCGATGGCTTCGACGAGATCCAGCACATCAACATGCTGTTCCTGAATTTCCTGGCCGGGCCGCGTGACGATACCCGCACCCCGGTGCGCTTCGTGAAGGTGGCGGAAGAGGCCGGCGGACTGGATCTTGAATCTACCGAGGTAAAGGACTTCATTGCCCTGCTGCGGCAGCGCGACATCGTGGTGGACCCGACGGTCAGCATCTTCGACAGCATGTTCCGGCACCGGCCAGGCGAGCTTGATCCGAGCTATGCCGGCATCGCCGAGCACCTGCCGCCGACCGTCCAGCGCGGCTTGCGCGCACCCGGGTTCGCGGTGCCGGACGACAAGGCCGCACGCTATGCAGCCTCGGCCGATGCCTTGCTGAAGATGATCGGCGCGCTGCACCGGGCCGGTGTGCGCCTGGTGGCCGGCACCGACGCCATGGTCGGATTCACCCTGCACCGCGAGCTGGAACTCTACGTCGCGGCCGGTATTCCGGTCGCGGACGTGCTGCGGATTGCGACCATTGGCGCGGCCACGATTGCCGATGCCGGCAGCGACCAGGGCCGTGTCGCTCCGGGTTATCGCGCGGAGTTGGTGCTGCTGGATGGCGACCCGCTGGCGGATATTTCAAACATCCGGCGCACGGTGCTGACCCTGCGCGGCAACCGCTACTACCGTGCTGCGGAGTTGCACGAGGCGGTCGGAATTCGCCCCTTTGTGTCACCGGAATCCGAAGCGAGCCCGGCGGCAGGCCAGCGCCACTAGTCCGGACCCGACGAAACAAGAGCCCGCCCCGAGGGCATTGGCGCTGCGCGCCGGCAACGCAGTGCGGGCCCGGTCTTGCTACCATCCACGCCCCAACGATCAGCGGTCGAGCAAGGCATGAGCAAGGCGCAGCGCAGCAAGTCCCACAGGCCGGTGGCTCCCGTCGCCAGCGCCAAGTCGAAGCGGCCGCGCGCGCCCGATTGGCCGATCTTTGCCCTGGCTGGCGTTGGCATGCTGATCACTGCGTACCTCGGCTTCCTGGCGCTGTTTGGCGCGACTCCGGCCTTTTGTACCGAGGCCTCCGGCTGCGGCCTGGTTCAAGGCAGCCGCTGGTCGGTGCTGATGGGTCTGCCGGTGGCGCTGTGGGGCTTTGGGCTTTATGCGCTCATCGCGCTGGTGAGTTTCTTCATGCCGATGCAGGTCAAGCGCTGGCAATGGCAGCTATGGCTCGCCCTGATTGGCCTGGCGGTCAGTATCTATCTCACCGTGGTGGGGATCGTGGCGCTGGATGCGGTATGCGCGTGGTGCATAGCCTCCCTGGTTTGCATTGCCGCCATCGTGCTGGTGCTGGTTGTGCGTCGCCCAGCAACGGCCCCCGGCATGCCCATGAGCCGCTTTGCGGTGCAAAACGGTTTCGCGGTTGTCACGGTGCTGGGCTTCCTGCTGCTGGTGCACAGCGGCCTGGTACAGGCGCCGGAGGATCCGCGCCTGACCGCGCTGGCCGAGCATCTGGAGAGTTCAGGGGCGAAATATTACGGCGCGTTCTGGTGCGCGAACTGTCAGGAGCAACGGCGTCTGTTCGGCGCTTCGGCGGATCGGCTGCCCTACGTGGAATGCAGCCCGGATGGGCGGCGTGGCAATGTCGCCTTCAGCTGCGTCAGCAATGAAATCACCGCCTTTCCCACCTGGATCATCCGCGACAAGCGCTATCAGGAGGTGCTCTCGCCCGAGATGCTGGCGCGCTATTCGGGCTTCAACTGGGAAGCGCGCGCGCCCAAGTAAACTGCGCCGGATGCGCAGCGCGGGGCGGCACCCCTGCCATTGGCAACTGGCTTGGGCGGTCCAGCCTGCGTAAAGTTACCTTTTCGGCGGCTTCACTGGCGTTCACGGGGAACGCAGCGACGCCCGCCTACGATCCCTAGGAGGCTGCATGTTCACGCGTCTGGCGAATATCATCCGCGGCTTCATGTCCCTGTTCATCAAGGGCCTGGAGAAGCGCAATCCCGAAGCCCTGCTGGAACTGGAGCAGGAAAACCTTCGCAAACAGATCTCCAGCTACAACCAGGGTCTGGCGGCGCATGCCGGCCTGGCCGAGCGGCTGATGGGCCAGGTACGCAAGCTGGAAACCGAAGAACAGCAGCTGCGCGCCAACACCACCGCGCACCTGCGTGCCGGCAACAAGGCCGCTGCCGCGCAGCATGCCCTGCGCCTGCAGACCGTGGCTCGCGAGCTGGCCGAGAACCGCGCGCAGATGGAATCGGCCGACCAGACCTACAAGGATCTGGTCAAGGCGCGCGACGTGGCAGTGAATGCGGCACGCAGCAAGATCGAGTCGCTCAAGGGCGCGATCAATGACATGCGCATGAAGAAGGCCATGGCCGACATGAACGAGATGGCCTCGGGCATGATCGGCGAGATCGGTGGCTCGGGCGATACCCTGAACCGCCTGCACGAGCTGGTCGAGGAAGAGCGCAACAAGGCTGCCGGCCGCGCCCGCGTGGCGCGCGATTCGCTCGACATGAGCCAGATCAACATCAAGGAAGCCGAGATGACGGCGCTGGCGGACCAGGCCCTGGCCGACTTCGCCGCGGCCGAAGGCATCAGCCTGGGTGATTCTGCCGCCGAAGTGCCCGCGGCCAATCGCAGCATGAGTTCAGAACGCAAGTCGGACAGCGAATCGAGCTGAAATGACCCTCGAGTCGGAGGCCCCGGCCTGGGCGCGTGAGCTGGCCCTGGCCTACGAAAGCGGTGCACACGGCCAGTTCGTGCTGTACGGCAATGTTGCCGATCGCTTTCCGCTGGGCGGCCGACTGGTTGGACTGACCCGCTACGTCGAAGCCCAGCTGCTGTCGGGCTTCGACATCGTGTTTGCCTACGATCCTGGCAATGGCCTGAACCTGCTGCGCGGTGCCGAACGCTTCGCCGCCTGGCCGGGTGCCAAGGAGATGGGCCCCTGGCCGCGCGATCCGCGACTTGCCGTGGAACTGGTGTCGCGCTATCTGCGCTACCGCGCCAACCTGCGCGCGCTGGGGCGCAGCGAGGACGAACACGTCGCGGTGATCTTCCGCGGTGCCGACCAGGTGCTGCCGGGTGGACGCGCCGGTGACTTCGAGATCGCCAGCCTGGCCAGCCTGATCCGCGACTGGGCCAGCGAGGCGCCGTTCACCGACCTTGCCTTCGCCAGCTTCCTGATCGCCGACAACCTCAACGACCTGCATCCGCTGGTCGCCAACAACCCGCGCGTGACGCGGGTGCGCGTGCCGCTGCCCGAGCCGCCGGTGCTGCTGCGCGCGCTGGCGCAGTTGCGCATCGATCATCCCGCCGCCTTCGATCCCGCCGCCGGCGACGAAGCCGCAGCTGGCGCCCTGAACGGCGTCAGCATCAGCGCGCTGCAAAGCCTGGTGCGGATGCGCGCGCACGAGAAGCGCCAGCTCGCGCCGTCCGACTGGGTAGCGGTGAAGAAGCAACTGGTGGAGATCGAGGCCGCTGGCCTGGTCGAGTTCATCGACTCGAAGAAGTCACTCAAGCATTACCACGCCCAGGAAGCCCTCAAGGCCTGGCTGCGCCAGGACATCGCGCTGTGGAATGCGTCGGACCTGCGCGCCCTGCCGATGGGCTACATCTTCTGTGGCCCGGTCGGCACCGGCAAGACGTATCTGGTCGAGTGCCTGGCGGGCGAAGCCGGCGTGCCGGTGGTGAAGCTGAAGAATTTCCGCGACCGCTGGGTTGGTTCGAGCGAGGGCAATCTGGAGAAGATCTTTCGTTTGATCCGCGCCCTGGGCCGCTGCATGGTGTTCATCGACGAGGCCGACCAGGCGCTCGGCAAACGCGATGCGGGCAGCGGCGACTCGGGCCTGTCCGGGCGCATTTATTCGATGATCGCGCAGGAGATGAGCCAGTCGGAGAATCGCGGCCGGATCATGTGGATCCTCGCTTCGTCGCGCCCCGACCTGATCGAGGTTGACCTGAAGCGGCCGGGACGCGTCGATGTCAAGATTCCGCTGCTGCCGACTACCACCACGGCCGAAGCGGCCGCCCTGCTCAACGCATTGCTTGGGCGATTCGACATTGCCCCAGGCGCCGACGCGCTGCTGCATCTGCCCTTGCCGCACCTGCTGACACCCGGCGCCGCCGAGGCGCTGGCGGTGAAGACCTATCGCGAAGTGCGCACCACCAGCGCCTCGCCGGTTGACGCATTGGCGGCCTGCCTGAAGGGTTACCAGGCGCCGGTGCCGCCGGACGTAATGGAGTTCCAGATGCGTATCGCGATCCGCGAGGCCACCGATATTCAGTTCGTGCCCGAATCGCTGCGTCATCTGGCGGCGGCGGGCTGAGGCGGCAGCGATGCACGGTACTCATTTACTGATAGCAATGCCCGCTGCGGTGCGCTTCTGTAGGGCGGGTCTTGCACCCGCCGCTGCGGCATGCCCGCAGGATATGGACTACCCAACCATGCACCTCGCGATGGCGGATGCGAGATCCGCCCTCCATCGGCGTGAACCCGCCATTGCGATTGGCCGGATAGGTATCGGCTCCGTTGCCTGTCGTATTGCAACGGCGGATGCAAGATCCGCCCTCCAGTCCGGCGGTTGCACGGTCAGTCGCGGCGCATGAGCAAGTCCAAGCCTTCCTATCTCGCCGCGGCCTTCAACGCCAAGCCGCTGGGTATGCCGATTCCGCCTAACTGGTTCGGCATTGCCGCGTTCGGCCTGCTGGGTGCCCTGGTCAGTCCGGGCTTCTTGCTGATCGGCGCGGGGCTGGAAGCGGCGTACCTATACTGGCTGTCACGCAACCAGCGCTTCCGCCGTGCCGTGGATGCGGAGAACTGGCAGGCCGACCCTGTCGACCAGCGCTACCAGGGCCTGCTTGACCAGATCGACAAGTCGGCACGCGCCCGGCAAAGCCAGGTCGAGGCACGCGCCTCGGACATCCTGCGTGGTCTGCAGGCGTCGCCGATGATGAGCGGCCACGCCGACAGTCTTGAGCAACTGGTCTGGTTGCATTTGCGCCTGCTGGCGGCTCGGGCGAGCGTGGCGCGCGTTGTGGAAACCGCATCGAAGGAGAGCGTCGCACTGGACGCCCAGGAGGCGCATATCGTGACGCGCCTCGAGGATCCATCGCTGAGCCCCGAGCTGCGCCGCAGCCTGGAACAGCAGAAATCGGTGATCGATGCGCGCCAGGCGGCGCATATCGATGCCGGCAACCGACTGGAGCACATCGAGGCCGAGCTGTCGCGCATCGACCAGCAGATGGCGCTGATCCGCGAGCAGACCCTGCTGGCCTCCAATCAGGAGGACCTCGGCGGCGCGCTGGACGCACTGAGCGCCTCGTTCAATGAAGCCAATCGCTGGCTGTCTTCGCAGCGCGACCTGCTGGGCGCGTTCGACAGCCTTGAACCGCAACGACTGCCTGAGCGCGTGCTGCGCCGGGCCTCGCAACCCGCCGCACTGCGCGAAGGAGAGTAAGCATGAAAGCGACCCGTTCCCCACAACGGCAAGGCGGCAGCGCCGCCGGCAAGTTCATCACCCTGCTGATGGTGCTTGGCCTGGTCGGCATGGGTGTCTACCTGATCAAGGATGACCTGTTCGGCGAAGGCGGCAGCAGCGGAACGCCGATCGGCGACCTGATCAAAGGCAGCAGCGACGCGCCCGAGCCGATCGAGCCGCTGATGAGCTTGCCGCAGCTCGCCGCGGCGGCAACCTACCAGCCGCGCGACGGCATCATCGATGTCGATATCAGCGAATACGCTGGCTACGCCGGGCTTATCGTTGCCAATGGCGGCCTGGCGCCGAATCCGGAGTCGTTTTTCGCCAAGAATTACGGCTTCCAGGTGCGCCTGACGATCAGCGAAGAGGAAGGCTGGAACAAGATCAACAACGGTCAGGTCGCGGCTTCCGCCACCACGGCCGATGTGCTGTCGGTGCTGGGTCGGCAGTTCGAAGTGACGGTGCCGGTGCAGATCGCCTTCTCGCGTGGCGCTGACATGGTGGTGGTCGATACCGGCATCGCCAACATCAATCAGCTCAAGGGCAAGGTGCTGGCGGCATCGCAGTACAACGAGGCCGAGTTTTTCATCCGCTATCTGGCTTCCGAAGCCGGTGTGCCGGTCAAGGTGCTGCGTGATCTGGATGCACGACCGGCCGCCGGTGAACTGGGCCTGGTGTTCTACGAAGACGCGTTCGTGGCCTGTGATGCCTATGAGCATGAACTTTCGACCCGCACGCCACGGCTGCAGGGCTGCGTCGGCTGGTCGCCGCGTACCGATGAAGTGGTCGAGGCATCCGGCGGCAAGGCCAAGATCCTGGTCAGCAACCGCAACCTGCTGATCGTGGCCGACATCCTGCTGCTCAACCGCGGATTCGCGCAGGCCAATCCGAAAATTGCCAAGGGCCTGGTGCACGGCCTGCTGGAAGGCAATGCGCGGGTGCGCGCGAATCCGGCGGCACATTCCGAACAGATCGGCAAAGCCCTTGAGTGGACCACCGAAGAGACCCGTGCCGAGCTGTCCAAGGTTCACTTCTCCAACCTGCCGGAGAACCTGGCTTTCTTCGAAGGAACCATCGATGCCGCCGGCAGCTTCAACGGCATCTATCAGTCGGCGGTGCTTTCGTACGGCAGCCTGATCCGCAATCCGGCTGATCCGGATCGCTATGTCGACCTCAGCCTGCTGCAAGAGCTGAAGGCTGAAGGCCAGTACGCCGACCAGACCATCGCCATTGCGCCGATCCGCACCGGTGGCGCGGTGTCGCTGGAAGGCGATGCGCTGCTCAGCAAGGACATCCGCTTCTTCTTCCAGCCAAACTCGGCCCAGCTCGATGACGCAGCCGAGGCCAATGCCGGCTACCTCGACACGATTAAAGGCTTCCTGCAGGTCAGTCCCGGCTCGATCGTGCTGCTGCGCGGCCACGTCGACGATGCGCGCGTCGCCGAATTCCGCCGCGATGGCGGCGAACAGTTGCTGCGCACCATGGCGCTGAAGGCGATGGAACTGTCACGCCAGCGCACCGAATCGGTGCGCGATGCGCTATTCAAGCGCCATCCGGGCATCGACAAGGCGCGCGTCGAACTGGTTGGGCGCGGCTGGGAGGAGCCCGCCGGCAAGGACAGCGAAATGAATCGCCGGGTCGAAGTGCAGTGGTTCACCCTGGAGTAGTCCTCTTGTCGGATGGCGTGCGTTTGAATGCCGTTCCACGTAGAGCCTGCGGTCAGGGCCTGGCCCCGTCCACATAGCAGATCATCACATTCGTTTCCGGAGCACTGTCAGTGAAATGTCCCTCGATCATTCTGCTTCTGCCGCTGGCAGCGTTCGCATCAGGATCCGCGTTGGGCGGTTCTACGCTCGCTGAACCTGTGCGGGGCAGCGCCACCGCGCTGAAGTCGGAGGAAGTCTGGGCGGCATGGGGTGGCGAGCTTGAGGTTTCCTGGAACCGCGATCTGCTTCGCGATCTTGGCGTCACGATCTCGCCAGCCAGTGGAGCGCAGGTGCGCTCGCATGAGGGAATCGACCGGCTCGCGCTGCGCGAAACGGTTGGTCTGCAGTTCACGGTGAAGGATGGCAACTTCACTGGTCTGCACGGCGGATCACTGAGCGTGCAGGGTGGCTATGACATGCGGTCGGCTGATCTCACCGTGGCGCTGCGCGATTTCTCGCTGCGCCCGCGCCACAGCGGTGGTGCCGAACTCGACCTGGTTTCCGGCGATGGCAAGGTCTGGTTCTATATCGACAAGCTGATGTACGCGCTGGAGCGCGACGCACCGGTGTTCGCGGTGCACGCGATGGATCTGCGCATCACGCGGGAACTGGCCGAACGCATCGGGCATCCGCATGCCGAAGGGCTCGCCGTGGCCGGACTGCGCATGCAATCCAACATATTTCGCGGCGGTCTTGTCGAGTACACCCAAGGCGGTTGCCCGAGCAGCAGCCGTTGGCCGGGCATGTTGGTTCCGGGTGGCAATGGCGAGGTCTACCAGGCCGATGTGTTCATGAAGAGCTTCAACCTGGCCTACACCCGCAGGTCGGTCGATGCCGATGGGCCCGGCGGGTCCGACGGGCAGGTGGTCTTCACGCCCAGTGCCACCTTGAAGAACAACCGCAGCGACGGAACACCGATCCAGACCATCAATGATCCGCTGGGCACCAGTGAAGCCCGTTACGCTGCCGACGTGGTGTGGCGACAGAAGTTCATGAGTGCTTGCCCGCCCTACGACAACGATCAGCATCCCTACCTGGTCTGGAACACCTACCGGATCGATGCGGATGGGCGGATCGAGCAGATCGGACGCTCCGGAGTGAAACACGCATTCCTTACCACGAACAATCCTTGCGATGACCACCCGGGCACGGGCTTCATCCTGGGACGCGGCTGCGAGGACACCTACGGCACATCGAACAACGACAGCAACAATGACCTGGGCCCGCGCAGCGAGATCATCGCCGCTACGGGTGAATGGGGACGTTGCGGTTCCATCTACGATCCGGATTGCAATGGCGTGCAGAATTCGTCCGGCAATTCCTCGTTCGACCAGCGCATGCAAATCCAGGAATCCGCGATCGATCCGGCGGCCAATGTGGGGGCCGCCTACCTGTTCGAAGCCTGGTACGTGGTGCGTGACGACGTCAACATCTACAACACCATGCAGACGCGGCCGGGTTCGTTCACCTGGACCGGCAGCACCTGGAACGTGAGCAATCAACTGCCGCTGCTCCTGGGTCCGGCAATTGATCGCTGGGTGGATCCGGATGGCAGCGATCCCAGCCGCCATAGCGTCGAACTGGTAATGCCGGGCGGACGCAGCAAGCTCGCGGTGCGGACCACCGATATTGGCGGCGGCCTCTATCGCTATGACTACGCCCTGATGAACTTCGATTTTGGCGTGGCCATGACCGAACAGACCGCCAACGGTCTGCGCGTCACCAGCAATGACGGATTCATCGGCTTCAGCGTGCCGATTGCGGCGGGTGTGCAGGTCTCGGACATCGCGTTTGCCGATGGCGACCCGGATGCCGGCAACGACTGGGCCATCACGCAGCAGGTCAATGCGGTGGTATGGACAGCGCCGCCGGGTGGCGCGCTCAACTGGGGCAGCCTGTTCCGCTTTTCGCTGGTAGCAACCGCCGCACCGGTGCTTGGGCCGGTGACGCTGATCAGCGCCGACGAAGACCGCACTGCCGCAGAGGTGGTGCTGCAGTCGCTGCAGCCGGAGGGCACGCCAGTCGAGCTGTTTGCGGTCGGCGGAGAGGTTTCCGGACTGGCTCCGCAATCGACCTTGGGGCTCAGCCTCAACGCGATGCCGTCATTGCTGCTGGAACAGAACGGCGCCTTCGTGTTCGCGCAAGACCTGCCGGACACGACCGACTACGTGGTCACGATCACGCAGCAACCGGGTGGGCAGCTGTGCAGCCTCACGAACGACAGCGGCACGGTGAGCGGCGCCGATGTCGTGGATGTCATGGTGGATTGCCAGTTTCTCAGCGATGCCTTGGTCGCTAACGACGACCAGTACGCCCTGGATCGCAACACCACCCTCGACGTTGCGGCGCCGGGTTTGCTGGCGAACGACTCCGTGCTGATCGAGCAGCCAGTGCTGAGCCTGATGTCGGGACCCGGCAATGGCTCGCTGCTGGCGGGTCCATCGCAGGACGGATCGTTTACTTACCAGCCGCAAGAGGGATACTGCGGCCCAGACGCATTCAGTTACCAGGTCAGTGGGGCCGGGCTGCAGGACTCGGCGCTTGTCGAACTCGACATCCACTGCACCGAGCCTGTGCAGGTGTTCCAGAGCGGGTTCGAAGGCGACTGATCCGCAGCAACGGAGCATTGCGAAATTTCTGCTTAATTGCGGCCCGCGGTGGGAAGTGGTTCGAAGCCGTCCTTGAGCAGGGCTGGCGTCGGTTCGACTTGCCCATCAACCTGCACCTCGACCTGCGCCTGATCGGCGCTTTCCACGCCATCGCAGATCAGGCGGTATGCGAGCGATGTGCCTGGCGTCACGCTGACGCTGCCACTGGCCAGATTCTGCTTGTCGAGCTGCACGACAGGCTCGCCGCCATCGTTCTCGATGCGGCAGCTCACGGCCTGGCTGGTTTGCCAGTCGAGGCTGACCGATTGTCCCTGCAGGATTGAAGCAGGCGAGACCGCGAACCGGTCGATCACAACCGGTTGCGCGAGGCCTTGCGATGCACGGCAGGCGGGGCCGCCGGCTTGGAGCCGGATATTGTCCAGGGCCCAACCCGGCGCCGAGACGATCGAATCGCTGGTGAAGCGGAAGCGGATGCGCGCGGCGCTCACCCCGGCAAGTCCTGGCAGCGGAATCTCCACCGTGCGCCAGCCGGGCTCGGCGTCGCAGCGAAACACTTCCGTCCAGCTGCCGCCGCCGTTCCCGCTGATCTCCACCTGGCCAAAATCGAAGCCGGCCTCTGTATCGCAGCGCGAATCGAACTGCAGCGTAGGCGACTGGTAACCGGCAAGATCGATCACCGGGCTGGTAAGGGCAATATCCAGATCGGCGGCATAGTCGCCAGAAACACTTGGAAGCCAGGCAGCACCGCCACCATTGCCCGAACTCTCGCGCATGGTCCAGGGTGCAGTCGCCACCAAGGGCGAGACTAGTGCCAGCTCGACCGGGTCATACAGCAGATCGCAGAGCGGGTACAAGGTGAAATTCTGAACCACCCTGCTGCCTGCCTGGCCGGACAGTCCAAAGCGCAACTCGGTTTCGTAGCCAGGTGCCGCAACTTCCAGATCAAAGTTTCCGCTTGGAAGGACTCGCTGGTAGGCGCCGGTGCCCGGATCGCTGTTGGCAAGGAATCGACCGCTGCGGAGGCTGGCGGCAACGGGCGCGAGCGAGCCGGCACGCCGAACCAGGCCTTCAAGCTGCACGGCGTCGTTTTCGTCCACGAGCTCTATGAAGGCGGCATTCGGTGGGCCGTCGTTTCCGGCGGCGTCGCGGCCTTGCACGAAGACAAGGTGTTGTCCTGCAGCAAATGCGCCGGTGTCGACAAGCAGCTCGGCGCTTTCGCGCGGCGAGTCAAAGGCGCCGTCGGCAGGCAGCATCGGCTGGGCGATCGCTCCGGCAAGCCAGGGTGCGTCCTGCAGATACAGTGAGGCTGCCGCGATTGGCTGGACCGGAGGAACCGGCCCGGATGCGCCGGTCACGCGGGTCTGTAGACGACTGTCGTCGAAGGTTGCCTGCACCGATACCGGGTCGCCGACCAGCGCAAGATCGGGTTCGACGCGTAGGTCGAAGGCGTCCGGTCCAAAGGCAAGGCGATAGGGTTCTCCGGCACTGCGCGCGGCATAGCGCAGGGCGGCATGGTTGTCCGGATAAATGGTGTTCTCGAAACTCGCGCAGTCCTGGAAAAACGCCGTGCCGAGTTCAAAGGTGTAGGCCGGAACCCCCAGATCGCCGTAGGCAAAATCATCCGTGGTGCCATCGGTGGGATACAGACCGATAGCCTGTTCGGCCGTGTAGTCATTGAACCAGGCCAGGCGGCGGCCGAGCTTGGCGAGTCCAGCGCTGTTCGGCGGCAGGGTTTCAGCGAAGCCCCAGGGCCACAGCACGAGCTGCGAAAAGCTGTGGATGTCGATGAAGACGCCCTGTGTATCCAGCGGCGCCAGCGCGTTGAGACCATCGCCACGACGGTCTGGAATTACGCTGCGCACGTAGTCGATCACCGCCTGGGTTTCTGGCTCGGAGGCGGGCGCCGGACCGCGAAAGGTCTCGCTGCACTCGCTGCCGCTGGAGCCGCCGTGCTGCCCCCACTCGAACGGGTAGTTGCGATTGAGGTCGACACCGGGCGCGCTGCCTGGGCAGTGCGTGGTGTTGTGGTTCTTGCGCCAGGACTGACCAGCTTCGGCCTGCTTGCGTCCGTCGGGATTGCCCTGCAGCAACGCGTGGATCTCATGATGGTCAAGCAACCAGGTCGCCTCCGGATCCTGGCCGTAACCCAGCACCAGATCCTCAATGAAGCGCGTGCTCAGTTCGGCCGGAGAGTATTCGCGCGCATGGATCGATGAAAGCAGGAACAGCACCGGCTTGGGCCCGGTCATGGCACTGTTGGTTGCAACGGCCACGCGTAACTCGTGGCCGGGATTCCCGGCCAGGGCCTGCCAGCTCAGGCCGACCTCGCGCATTGCGAGCAGGCCGGGATAGGCCGCGGCCAGCGCGGCCATCTCGGCATCGGTTTCCTCGACTGTGCGGTAGCAGTTGTATCCGGGTATCGATTTGTCGCCGGCCAGAGCGCGATGCATGGCATCAATCCGGGCGCTGGCCGCCACATCGATCCTGAGTTTGAAGCCCGCCTGTTCAAGCGCAGAACGCAGCTTGGCATCGGCCTCGGTGCGCAGCAGGCCCTTGCCGATATCGATCTGCGCGTGGCCAAGCAGCGCGGTCACCTGCTTGAGCTTCGCCGGGTCGTCGAACCAGGCTTCGACCACCAGCACGTCAGCCTGCGGCAGCACGGCAGATTGCCCGCCGGAGCAGGCCAGCAGAAATGCGATTGCAAGCGGCAAGCGAAAAGACATCGGAAACGTTCTGTACGCAGGAGTGCCCAAGTGTGCCAGCTTGACCGAGTGACGACGAGTCACGCCCACCCCGATCGGCAATTCGGCGGCGTCAAGCCGAATAGGCGGCGTCCTTGCAGAATGGAAAAGCGCGCAGCGATTCAGTCGACGCTGTCGTTCATCAGGATCAGATAGGGCATGGCCTTGGTGACGACCTGGATCAGCTCCTGCTGGCGTGAGCAGTCGGTCTTGATCAAGATGCGCTTGAGGTGACTACGAACCGTGTCACTGCGGATGCTCCACTGCTGTGCCATTTGTTCCACGGTAATGCCCATCAGCAGGGCATTGACGACGCGCGATTCGGTTGCGGTCAGCCCGAACAGATCTGCCAGATCCTTCTGGCTGAGCTGAGGCAGCGCTTCCTCGACGCAACGCAGGTACAAGGCCACCCGCGGCCTGCTGGGCGACCAGCGGGCCGCGGGCAGAATCGGCAAGCGCGAGAGCACCGCAAAGATTCCCGCCGCGTGCTCGGTAGCCTGGATCCGACGGTAGCGCAGGCTGTCGCCGCCGTTCTGGGCATTGCTGGGCAGCAATGCCGCCACTTCCTCGCGCAGCCACCGTGCGTCCGCCGCACCATGGAACTGCAATCGCTCGGCGTGAAGGATCACGACGGCTTCGTGCTCCAACCAGTTGTGGGCAGCAGAGTTCAGGTACTCGATGTGTCGCTGGGCGTCGAGCACGAAGACTGCGTCACCGGCGTTCTCGGCGAGGCTGTATCCGATGGTTCGTTCCCGCTCGAGACGGCGAACCAGCATGCGCTGCTCGATCATGCTGGCGGCGATCACCAGGAAGGCGTCACAGAGTGTCCGTTCGCGTTCGGCAAACGTTTGGCCCGCATGGCGCAGCATCGCGAAATGCAGCTGACCGTCCGACAGCTCGCGCACCGCGGCGATTCCGCGCAAGCCGCTGTCGTGGGCACGCACGATCTCACTACGCAGCCTGCTGGCGCCCGCTTTTTCCAGGCCAGGCAAGTGCTCGGTGGGCAGGCAGACTTCGGATTGCCGGAGGGCCTTGACCGTGGCGCAATTCTGCTCGTTTCTGGATGCCGGGTAGGCTTCGCGATACGCCGCGACGCGGCCTGCCTCGATGCCCGCGAATGCCGCAACCGCATCGACCTGGGTCAAGTGCTTCGCAGGCAGCTGCAACAGCGCTCCAATCTGGGCGGGGACTGCATGGAGCAGCGCGTTGAACGCAGCCGACCAAGCCTCGTCATCGGCCGGAGACGCCAGGATGGGCGCGGCGATTTTCAGCAGTTCCTGGTCGTGACTGGCCAGACTCACGGTACAGGCATTCCTCTGTTCTCGGCGCGGTGGGCACCTTCGCTTCCCTGCTGGTGGCCGCCGCGGATGCCCACGGTTCGACGCAAGTTTGCATCAAAAGCGTGAACCGAAGGTCGCGTTGGTGGATGGGGGCTCGTGGACCGTTGCATGGATCAGTTGATGCTGCGGCGGGTTGCTGCAGCCGGTCAGGGTAGGCGCATGGCCCAGCTTCGGGCGCCCCTCATTTGGGGGGAGCGCCGCCTTGACCTGCCGGGGTAAGGTTTACGCGCAGGGAGGCTTGCACAACGCGAGCCGATTCCCGGCAGCTATTGGGTTCGGGGAGATGGCAGGGAGGCCAGATCCCCACTCAATGCATCGGAGTCAGTCAGGGTCATCACCCACAGGTGACTCCACATCTGGCTCTGGTTCCGCAGTTCTCCCCGGGCTGCGGATGTGTCGTCATGACACCTTCGGCCGGGCCCTGCGCCCGGCCGTTGTTTTTTCAGGGTCCTGCGCCGGCCCTGGGGCCAGGCTCGTCACTCAAAGCCAGCGCGCGCGCTTTAGAAGCAGGAACAACCCTCCGCTGAGGACGACTGTCAACGTCACGATCACGGCGTAACTGCCTTCCCACTGCAATTCCGGCATGTGCACGAAGTTCATGCCGTACCAGCTTGCGATCAGGGTGGGGCCGGCGATCAGCGCTGCCCAGCCGGCCAGCCGCTTGACGACTTCGCCCTGGGAGATGGTCACCAGGGACAGGTTGACGCTCATCGCTGCGGTCATCATCTCGCGCAGCGTATCGGTCGCCTCATTGGCGCGCTTGGCGTGATCGAACACGTCACGGTAGTGCAGCCGCACGTCATCGTGAATCAGACCCGGATAGAAGCGTGTCAGCTGATTGAGTATGTCCTGCAAAGGAGACACGGCCAGGCGCAGACTGGTCAACTCGCGCTTCAGCCGATACAGGCGCTCGATCGTCTCGCGCTTGAATGACTTGGCGAAGATATCGTCCTCGAGGGCACGCAGGTCGGCCTCAAAGTCACGCACGATGGGCAGATAATTGTCGACAATCAGGTCGGTGACCGCATACAGCGCATAGGATGGCCCCAGCGACAGCAACTCAGGCTCACGTTCACAGCGTTCCCGTGCCGGGGCATAGGTCATCGATGCACCGTGACGAACCGTCAGCAGGTAGTTGGGCCCCAGAAAGATGTGCGTCTCGCCCATCGCAATCGCACCATTAACCGCCTGCGCGGTATGCAGCACGATGAACAGCGATTCGCCATAGGTTTCGATCTTGGGTCGCTGGTGCGCCTTGTGGGCATCTTCAACAGCAAGGTCATGCAGACCAAACTCGTGCTGCAGCTTGTCGAGAAGATCCGCATCCGGCTCGTGCACCCCAACCCAGACAAAACCGCTGCCGCTTGCCAGCACCTCGTCCACCTGATCGAGCCCGAAATCGGGCAAACGGCGCCCGGCGGCGTCATAACCGGCGCAGTTGACTAGTGACGATCGGGCGTTGGAGGACGAATGCATCGGCAGCATGATGCGTGGCGAACGCATCGGTAACAAGTCGAGCGGGGTTGGCGACGGGTCGAAGTTACCCGGGCGCCCGCGCTGGCATGGGTGCGGAGCGTCGCCAGAAGGTATGCCACAGCACCAGGTGCGCCGGCAGCAACAGCAGCAGGAAGCTGAAAATGTCCTGGGAAATCAGGCGCAGCGACAGCGCCGGCAGCAGGCAGATTCCCGCCAGCGCCACGATGCCTGTCAGCCAGAGCGCAGATCGTGCTGGTGCCTGAGCGAGCCATAGGGCGCGAACGCTGGGCAGCAGCAGCAGGCAAAGCGGATTCAGCAGCAGCAGATTGGCGTTGGCGTGTGCGGCCAGATGGTCAGTCAGCAGCCACAGCCCGAGCAGCAGCAGGCCCCCGAGGCCGCAGACAGTCCACAGACCGGCCGCGAGCAACGCATGACTGCGCCGATGGCGATCGCTTGTGCGGCCCGCCAGCCACCACAGCAGAAGGGCCAGCACCGCTCCCGAGGCGGCGAACCAGGATTGGACGCGCGGCGGTTCCTCGCGTGCTGGCGCCAGCCGGTGTGGCAGCAACTCCAATTCCGACGCAACCAGGGCCCCGCCATCAGAGGCGCGTGCTTCACGCAGCGCATCAGCCAGGCGCATCGGAACAAAGCCTTCATCCCAGCGGCTCAGTGCCCGATCGGCCATCGGGCCAAGTCCGACGTCAATGCCGAGATAAAGCCAGGGCTCGGGCGCGGCCAGCCGCTGTGATTCGCTGCGAAAGCTGAGCCCGCGGGAGCGACCGACCAACTGCGATTTCAGTACGCCATCCAGCGCCAGGTCCAGCGCATCGCGTACCCGTGTAGCGCAGTTGTCGAGAAAGTAGTCGTAGCGGTACTCGGCATTCTCGGGCCTGGCGTTCCACTCGAGAAACGTTGCCAGGCGGTCGGCCTCGACGGGGTTCAGTCGCAGCCACTGAAGGCTGACTCCGCGGCCTTCGCGATCGTAGTAGGCGAGGTCCTGCGCGTACGGTAGCACCGCAAGTTGGTAAAGCATCCTGCCGCGCAGGAATCGGGCCAGGAAGCCGGGTTGTTCGAAGTCGAAAAAGCCGTAGTTGTAGAGCAGGCGCTCACCGCCTGGCGACTCCACGAGGATCGCGTTATGGCCAAAGCGCGACCAGTACTCCTCGCCTGGCTGCATCGTCACCACACCGATGCGCGGCGCGGCCCAGAGCAGGGCAGGTGCCAGCATCAGCAACAGCAGCAGTGCTGCCTGGCGCAGCACCGTCATTCGGCTTCGGGCTGGACCGCCAGCAACAGGGCCTGGATACGCCGATGCTCGGCCTTGGCGACGCGGAAGTGGAACCGATCCAGATGGGTTTCCTCATCACCCTCGGGCACATGGCCGATGGTGGCAGTGACCAGGCCACCGATGGTGTCGAATTCCTCGTCGGAAAACTCGGAACCAAAGCGCTCGTTGAACACCGCAATGGGAGTGAGCGCATCAACCAGGAAACGCCCATCCGATGTCAGGGTGATCAGGCACTGCTCTTCCGGCGCGTCGTCGTGCTCGTCATCGATCTCGCCGACGATCTGCTCCAGTACGTCCTCGATGGTGACCAGGCCGGCCACGCCGCCGTATTCGTCCAGCACGATCGCCATGTGGTTGCGCGACAGGCGGAATTCCTTCAGCAGCACGTTGAGGCGCTTGGACTCGGGTATCAGCACCGCCGGGCGCAGCAACTCGCTCAGCGGCTGCGCATCGCCATTGCAGGAAAGGCCTCGCAGCAGGTCCTTGGCCAGCAGCACACCGAGAATCTCGTCCTTGTCTTCGCCGTGCACCGGAAAGCGGGAGTGTCCGCTCTCAACCACGATGTCGCGCACGCTTTCGATCGGCTCGTCGACCGGAATGGAGACCATCTGCGCGCGCGGCACCATCACGTCGCTGACCTCCTGTTCGGAGACCGCGATGGCGCCTTCGATCATCTTCAGCGTGTCAATGCTGAGCAGGCCTTTGGCCTGGGCACTCTGCAGCGCCTCGATCAGTTCTTCTCTGTTGCGGGGCTCTCCAGACAGGGCGTCGCTGAGACGGCCAAACCAGGAACGCGCCGGAGCGCCCGTACTACTAGGGTCCTCGGACATCGATACGACAGGACGCGCCCGCGTGGGGCAAGGACCGAAAGTTTAGCAAATTGCTGGAGAGCAGGAGCGGGAGGTGAAGCTGGGAACGGGGAACGGGGAACGGGGAAGCTGGGAGCGAAGATCTGTGAAACTGGGAGCGGGGCGCTGGGCTTCAGGTGTAGGGGTTGGATATGCCCAGGGTGGCGAGGATGCGGGTTTCCTCGGCTCCCATGGCCTTGGCCTCGAGATCGTTCTGGTGATCCATGCCGAGCAGGTGCAGGACGCCGTGCACGGTGAGGTGGGCGTAGTGCGCGGCGACGGGTTTGCCCTGTTCTGCGGCTTCGCGCGCGATCACGGGTGCGCAGAGAACCAGATCGCCGAGCAAGGGCAGGGGAACGCCGGGCGGCAACTCTGCCGTGAAGCTCAGCACATTGGTCGGATAGTCCTTGCCGCGGTAGTCACGATTCAGTTGCTGGCCTTCGGAGGCATCGACCAGGCGGATGGCCAGTTCCGCACTACGCCGCTTGTCGAGCAGTGCGGCATCGACCCAGCGGCGAAACGATGCCGCGGAAGGCAGGCCGCGGCGCGGCAGGCCGTAGCCCACTGACAGCGTCAGCTCACAAGGACGCGGCGCCTTGCTCATTCCTCGCTGATGCCGTCGCGCGCGTCATAGGCCCGCACGATGCGCGCCACCAGCGGGTGACGCACCACGTCGTGCGAGGTGAAGAAGTTGAAGCTGATGCCCTCCACCCCGTGCAGCACCTCGATGGCGTCGCGCAGCCCGGACTTCTGCGACTTGGGCAGGTCGATCTGGGTCAGGTCGCCGGTCACCACGGCGGTGGAACCAAAACCAATCCGGGTGAGGAACATCTTCATCTGCTCGATGCTGGTGTTCTGGGCTTCATCCAGGATCACAAAGGCATCGTTGAGGGTGCGACCGCGCATGTAGGCCAGCGGCGCCACCTCGATCACATTGCGCTCGACCAGTTTGGCGACGGTTTCCACGCCGAGCATCTCGTACAGCGCGTCGTACAGCGGGCGCAGGTAGGGGTCAACCTTCTGCGCCAGGTCGCCTGGCAGGAAGCCGAGCTTCTCACCGGCCTCGACGGCCGGGCGCACCAGCACCAGGCGCTGGATGCGGCTGGCATTGAGCGCTTCCACTGCCATCGCAACGGCGAGGAAGGTCTTGCCGGTGCCAGCCGGCCCCACGCCGAAATTTATGTCATGCGTGGCGATGGCGTGCAGGTAGAGCGCCTGGTTGCCGCCGCGCGCGCGAATCACCCCACGCTTGACCTTGATTGCCACCTCCTGCGGCACGACCTCGGCCTCGGCCAGGGCAATCTCCGATTCGCCCAGACTGAGGTGAATGCTTTGCGGATCAAGCACCTCGGTCTCGGCTTGCCGGTAGAGACGACGCAGCAGTTTCTCGGTCGCCTTGGCAGCGCGTTCTTCGCCTTTCACGCGGAATACGTTGCCGCGGTTGGCGATCTCCACGCCCATGCGCAGTTCGATCTGGCGCAGGTGGCCATCGAGCGGCCCGGTGAGGTTCGCCAGGCGGGCGAGGTCGTCGGGTTCCAGGACAAAATCGCGTTGGGTTGGCGTCATGCTGCGGGAATGTCCTCAAAAACCGATTCCGGCGGCGCTTCGAAGTCGAGCGAGGGCAGCACCAGGCCGCGTTCGCTGGCATGCACGTCGAGCAGCCAGTCGTCGGTCTCGGTGCGGCGGAAGATCTCGATGCTGCGCTGCTCGGGGTCGATCAGCGCGTACTCGCGCAGCGAGGCCAGGCGACGGTAGGCGGCGAACTTCAGGCCGCGGTCGAAGGCCGCGGTGCTGTCGGACAGCACCTCGATGATGGCGATGGGGTGATGCAGACGCCGTTCGGCGGCCAGGTCGTCGGGATGGCAGCTGACAAAGACATCCGGATAGAACAGCGCGTCGACGGCGTCGACCTCCAGTGCCATGTCGGCGATGAAGGCGCGACAGGGACGGCCACGCAGGTGGGCTTTGAGCAGCGAGGCCACATTCAGCGCCGTGGTTACGTGCGCCTGCCGAGCGCCACCCATGGCGAAGGCTTCGCCACGATAGAACTCGTGCTTCTGAGCCTGTTCCTGCTCCCAGGCCAGGAATTCGACGCGGGTCATGCGATGGGTAAGGGCGGGTTCTGTCATGCCGAGCCTCCGTGGCTAGCCGTTGTGTGCAGTCTACGCGCGCGATTCGGCTGGGCGTTCAGGCCGCTCTCGCGTCGTCTACCCCAGCCAGCCGACCACGCAGCGAATTGGCCATCGCTTCGGTAATCAGCACATCGACAAACTGTCCGACCAGTCGCGGGTGTCCCGCGAAATTCACGAAGCGCATG
This sequence comes from Lysobacterales bacterium, assembly GCA_038257155.1. Taxonomy (GTDB): domain Bacteria; phylum Pseudomonadota; class Gammaproteobacteria; order Xanthomonadales; family Xanthomonadaceae; genus JANJTY01. Next base: position 141,090 of record JBBSJP010000008.1, read on the forward strand.
TTCTCGGTGCGGCCGGTCATCTCGGCCGGGTTCTTCTTCGACGGGCCTTCCACCAGTACGCGCTGCACGCTGCCGATCATGGCCTGCGAGATGGCCTTGGCATTGGAGTCGATCACCGCCTGCAGGCGATACAGGCGCTGCTTCTTCTCGGCCTCTGGCGTGTCGTCGTCCAGGTTGGCAGCGGGCGTGCCGGGGCGGCTGGAATAGATGAAGCTGAAGCTCTGGTCGAAGCCGATGTCCTCGATCAGCTTCATGGTGGCCTCGAAGTCCCTGTCGCTTTCGCCGGGGAAGCCGACGATGAAGTCGGAGCTGATCGAGATGCCGGGCTTGGCTTCGCGCAGGCGGCGGATACGCGCCTTGTACTCGAGTGCGGTATGGCCGCGCTTCATCGCGCCCAGGATGCGGTCGGAGCCGGCCTGCACTGGCAGGTGCACGAAGCTGGCCAGTTCCGGCACGTCGCGGTGCGCCTCGATCAGGCTGTCGGAAAATTCCACCGGATGCGAGGTGGTGTAGCGGATGCGGCCGATGCCGGGAATCTGTGCCACGGCGCGGATCAGCAGGGCAAGGTCCGCCACATCGCCATCGCTCATCGCGCCGCGATAGGCATTGACGTTCTGGCCCAGCAGGTTGACCTCGCGCACGCCCTGCTCGGCGAGCTGGGCCACTTCCAGCAGCACATCGTCGAACGGCCGGCTGACCTCTTCGCCGCGGGTGTAGGGCACCACGCAGAAGCTGCAGTACTTGCTGCAGCCTTCCATCACCGAGACGAAGGCGGTCGGGCCCTCGGCGCGCGGCTCGGGCAGGCGGTCGAACTTCTCGATTTCCGGAAAGCTGATGTCGACCTGCGGCTGGCCCGAGGCGCGCTTGGCGGCGATCATCTCCGGCAGGCGATGCAGGGTCTGCGGTCCGAACACGAGATCGACATAGGGCGCGCGCTTGAGGATGGCTTCGCCTTCCTGCGAGGCGACGCAGCCGCCCACGCCGATGATGACCTGGTCGTTCTTCTTCTTCAGCGGCTTCCAGCGGCCGAGCTGGGAGAAGACCTTTTCCTGGGCCTTCTCGCGGATCGAACAGGTGTTGACCAGGATGACATCGGCTTCGGATTCGTCATCGGTCAGTTCGAGGCCGTGGCTGGCGGCCAGCACGTCGGCCATCTTGGCCGAGTCGTACTCGTTCATCTGGCAGCCGTGGGTCTTGATGAAAAGCTTGCCGCTGGCGGCTGGCTTCCCGGTCATGGCGCTTACTCCGGTCGGGAAAAA
>JBBSJP010000009.1:0-126264 GCA_038257155.1 Lysobacterales bacterium
ACAGCAACAGCAACAGCAACAGCAACAGCAACAGCAACAGCAACAGCAACAGCAACAGCAGCGGCAACCTTTGCTGTCCTGCGGGCAGCGAGTCACTTTCTCGTACGTCGGGAATCCTGCCCTCCGACTTCAGGTCGCCTTCGGCGTTCGGCCTCGCTCCTGCTTGGCTCGTGCTTGCCTTTGCCTCTGCTCTTGGCTCCTGGGTCCCCATCGGCTCGTGCCGAGCAGCGGAGTCGGGCTCGGGGGAAAGGCGCGCATGTCCGAGGCCATGGATGGCCGAGTTCGCGCCGGCCCGAGAACGGCGAGCAGCGCAGGGGACCGCGCGGGCTTCATCCGCGCGGCGCGAGACTGGGGTGTCCTTTCTCTTGGTTACTTCTCTTTGGACAAGCAAAGAGAAGTGACTCGCTGCCCGCAGGGCGCGAAAGCTTTTGATCTTGATCTTGATCTTGATCTTGCCATTGCCACTATCGCCTGCCGCCTGCCGCCTGCCGCCTGCCGCCTGCCGCCTGCCGCCTGCCGCCTGCCGCCAGCTTGGCGAAACCACCAAAACCCCCATCCCTCGCGCTACCATCCCCAAACCCACAATCGGCCTGTGATCACCCATGGAAATCTTCTCCCTGATCCTCCTCGGCTTCGCCGTAATCACAGTGTTCAAGGGTGTCCGCCTGGTGCCACAAGGCTACGAGTGGACCGTCGAGCGATTCGGGCGCTATGACCGCACCCTGCATCCCGGTCTGGGCTTCACCATTCCCTGGGTTGAGGCGATCGGTCGCAAGCTCAACATGATGGAGCAGGTGCTGGATGTGCCCAGCCAGGAGATCATCACCAAGGACAATGCCGTGGTGAAGGTCGACGCGGTGGTGTTCTACCAGGTGCTTGATGCAGCCAAGGCGGCCTACGAAGTGGCGCAGCTGGAGATCGCCATCCTCAACCTGGTCATGACCAATACCCGCACCGTGCTGGGTTCGATGGATCTTGACGAATCGCTTTCCAAGCGCGATGAAATCAATGCGCGATTGCTGATCGTGGTCGACGAAGCCACCCATCCCTGGGGCATCAAGGTCAACCGAATCGAGATCAAGGACATCCAGCCGCCGCGCGACCTGATTGATTCGATGGCGCGACAGATGAAGGCCGAGCGTGAGAAGCGCGCCAACATTCTGGATGCCGAGGGACATCGTGCGTCCGAGATCCTGCGTGCCGAAGGCGAGAAGCAGGCTGCAGTGCTGGAGGCCGAGGGGCGGCGCGAGGCGGCGTTTCGCGATGCCGAGGCGCGTGAGCGCCTGGCCGAGGCCGAGGCCAAGGCGACCATGATGGTCAGCCAGGCGATCGCCAAGGGCGATGTGCAGGCGATCAACTACTTCGTTGCGCAGAAGTATGTCGAGGCGCTGAAGGCGTTCGCACAGTCGCCACAGCAGAAAACCTTCTTCCTGCCGATGGAAAGCAGCGGCGTGCTGGCTTCGCTGGCCGGCATGGTGGAAATTGCCAAAGCTGCTGGTGAGCGGCAGCCGAGTGGTTCGAGCGCGCCGCTTCCGCCGGCTCCCAAGCAACCCAGCAACCCATTCCTGCCGGGCTGAGCCAATGCGCGACTTCATGCTGTCGAACTGGTTCTGGTGGGCGCTGGCGTTTGCCCTGTTTGCCATTGAGGCGCTGGTACCCGGCATCTACATGCTTTGGCTCGGCATGGCGGCGCTGGTCACGGGCCTGATCGTGCTGCTCGGGCCGGCCCTGGCGCTGGAAGTGCAATGGATGGTTTTCTCGGTCCTGTCGGTGATCTCCGTGGTCGCGGCCTGGCGCTTTCGACGCACGCATCCGCCGGTGGCCAAAGATCATCCCTTGCTCAATCGGCGCGCCGAGCAATTGCTGGACCGGGTCTTTGTTCTCGATCAGGGCATCGTGAATGGCCAGGGCAGGGTCAAGATCGGCGATGCCTTCTGGCGCGTGGAGGGCCCAGACCTGCCGACCGGGGCGAAAATCCGTGTGCGGCTGGTGGATGGACTGACGCTGAAAGTCGATCCGGCTGACTAGGCTGTATGCGCTGAATGAGGGCGTGCATAATGCTCCGAAATAGGTGAGAATGGTTATCATTCGTTCCACTAGTCCGGAGCCTGCATGCGCACCTGCCTTTCGCTGCTGATTCTTGCTTTTCTCACCGCGTGTGGCGGAGCTGCGCCACCGCCCGAGGCGGCCACCAGTGAGGCTGCTGATCCGCCCGCGCCCCCCGACGTTGCAGAGCTGGTTGTCTACTCCGAACGTCGCGAGCCGCTGATCCAGCCGATCTTCGAAGCGTACGAACGTGAGACTGGCATCAAGGTACGCTGGCTGACCGACGCTGCACCGGCCCTGATCGAGCGGCTTGCTGCCGAGGGTGAGCAAACCGAGGCCGACCTGTTCATGGCGGTGGATGCCGGCAACCTGTGGCTGGCGGCAGAACGCGGCCTGTTGCAACCGATCAAGTCCGCCGCGCTGGAGCACGCAATTCCGGCCTCGCTGCGCGATCCGCAGGGCCGCTGGTTTGCGCTCAGCCAGCGCGCCCGCACCATCGTGTACTCGACCGAACGCGTCGAGCCAGCCAGCCTTTCCACCTACGAGGCCTTGGCAGCGCCGGAATGGAAGGGGCGGCTCTGCCTGCGCTCGTCAAAGAAGGTCTACAACCAGTCGCTCACTGCAACCCTGATCGAGCGTCTGGGTGAGGAACAGACCGAAACCGTGGTGCGTGGCTGGGTCGAGAATCTCGCTGCGCCGGCCTTCGCCGATGACACCCAGCTGATCCAGGCGATCGCCGCCGGGCAGTGCGATGTGGGCATCGTCAATACCTATTACCTCGGCCGAGTCTTGAAGGATGCGCCGGAAACGCCTGTCACCGTGTTTTGGCCAAACCAGGACAGCGCTGGCGTGCATGTCAACGTGTCGGGAGCCGGCGTAACCGCCAACTCAAAACGCAAAGTGGCAGCACAGCAGTTGCTCGAGTGGATGGCTTCGGAAGTCGTGCAGCAGCAGTTCGCGGGGATCAATCTTGAGTACCCGGCACGTAGCGGTGTGGCGCTGGATCCGGTGGTGGCGGCCTGGGGTGAGTTCCGCGCTGATCCGGTCAACATCGCCGTCGCCGGCCAGCGACAGGCCGAAGCGGTGCGGCTGATGGATCGCGCTGCTTGGAGATAGCCGCCCCGACCCGCATCTGGCAGCGCGGGGCGGCGTGGCTGCTGTCCCTGCCGCTGTTGCTGCCGCTCGCCTTTCTCGCTGCCAGTTGGAGCACGCCCGAGCCCGAGCTGTGGGCGCATCTGATCGATCACGTGGTGGCGCGGGTGCTGCTGAACAGCCTGTTGCTGGGCGTGGGCATCGCTGTCCTCAGTGCCGCGCTCGGCGTTGGACTGGCCTGGTTGACGGCCTGTTGCGAGTTTCCCGGCCGGCGCTGGCTGGACTGGGCCCTGGTGTTGCCCTTGGCCATGCCGGCCTATGTGGTGGCTTTCGTCTACGTTGGACTGAGCGACTTTTCAGGTCTTGCCCAAACCTTGTGGCGTGATGCAAGCGGTTCCTCAGCCATGCTGCCCGGCGTGCGCAATCTGCCTGGCGCAATCGCGCTGATGTCGCTGGTGCTGTATCCGTATGTTTACCTGCTTTCGCGCGCTGCCTTTCTGCGCCAGGGCGCCAGTGCCTTCGAGGTAGCCCGTAGCCTGGGACTATCGCCCTGGCAGGCATTTCGGCGCGTGGCACTTCCGCTTGCAAGGCCTGCGTGGATGGCTGGTGCAACGCTTGCCATGCTGGAAGCGCTGGCCGACTTTGGCGCGGTCAGCGTGTTGGGCGTGGACACCTTCACCACGGCGATCTATCGCGCCTGGTTCGGACTCTATTCGCTGCCGGTGGCGGCGCAGATGGCAACGGTGTTGCTGGCTCTCGTGGCTTTGGTGTTGCTTGTCGAACGGCTGTTGCGAGGGCGGGCCCGTTACCACACGCAACGCGCCAGGCCGGCGCCGCGCATGGCGCTGGGTGGCACGCGCGCGATGTTGGCTTCGGGCTTTGCTGGCGGCGTATTCCTGCTTGGTTTCGCACTGCCCGTACTGCAACTGCTGGCCTGGCTGCCGCGCGCCACTGTCGGCGCATCGACCTTGATCGAGCTGAGCTTGAGAACCTTGCTGATTGGCGGCTTCGTGGCGATGGTGGTGCTTGGTCTCGGAATGACTTTGGCCGTGCTTCAGCGTCGCGCCCAAGCTGATCGCATGGTCAGTGCCCCGGTGTTCATCGCCAATCTGGGTTATGCGGTTCCCGGAACGGTGCTGGCCGTTGCGGTGATGTGGATGCTGGTTGGATTGGAGCGGCCATTCGTCGAACAGTTCGGTATCCATCTGGGTCTTAGCCTGGGCTTGCTCGGACTCGTCATGGCCCTGACCGCCCGCTTTCTGCGGGTAGGCTTCGAACCGCTCGAAGCGGGCTTGACGTTGATCCGGCCATCGATGATGGAAGCGGCGCGCAGCCTGGGCATTCCCGCCCTGCAGCGGCTGCGAGGCCTGGTCTTGCCGCTGCTGCGTCCCAGCGTGCTGGCCGCGGTGCTGCTGGTGCTGGTGGAGACCATGAAGGAAATGCCTGCCACACTGATGCTCCGACCGTTTGGTTGGGATACCTTGGCGGTGCGCATTCACGCCTATACCAGTGAAGGACTTTGGCAGTCCGCCGCGGCGCCGGCATTGGTGCTGGTCGCCGTGGGACTGCTGCCAGTGTGGTGGCTGGTCCGGCAACAGGAATAGAACGAGATATGGCGATGCAAGGCTGGGTGCGGGTCTGCAGCACTGGCGAGCTGTTGCCGGGCGAGTCGCGCGTCGCCTGGGACGGCGACACGGCAATCCTGGTGGTGAACTATGACGGTGATCTCTACGCGCTGGAAGATCGCTGCACCCATGAGGACTTCGAGCTCTCCGCCGGTGAATTCGACGCCGAGGAAGCCACCATTGAATGCGTCCTGCACGGCGCGAAATTCGACGTGCGCGATGGCCGCGCCCTGTGTGCCCCGGCACATCTGCCGGTGGCGAAGTTCCCGGTTCGCGTTGATGAAGGCGTGGTGTGGACGCGGGATGATCGGTGAGCGGGGAACGGGGAACAGGGAACGGGGAACGGGGAACGGGGAACGGGGAACAGGGAACGGGGAACAGGGAACAGGGAACAGGGAACAGGGAACAGGGAACAGGGAACAGGGAACAGGGAACAGGGAACAGGGAACGGGGAGCAGGGAGCAGGGAGCAGGGAGCAGGGAACGCAGCGGGGATCAGGCTTCGATACGAACCGCCAGCAGTTCGCCACCACCGCTCAGGATCAGGCGCCGCGGCCCGTCCGGGTCTGATTGCAGCCACAGGCTGTCGCCGGCATTCATCGGCGGGCAGGCTGGTGTGTCCTTCAGCTCTGCGCGACCGCTGATCAGGTGGATCAGCCAGTCGATGCCCGGCTGATCAAAGAACACCATCGGCCCGACAATGGGGCGGTGCAGCACGGTTGCGCGGCGACGCCCTCGCTGCCAGATCACATTGAACGCATGCGCCGGGCCCGCGACCAGTCGTGCTGATGCCGCGCTGTCGCCAGAGAACCGGAGTCGACCGTGTGGCGGGTGCAGCTCATGCATCTCGTCCTGCACAGCGAGCGTCAGCCCTTCGCCAGTCAGCAGCACCAGCTCCCGATCGCAGCCCGGAAATGCCGAGAAATCCGCGTCGTGATCGATCTCGCCAATTGACACACGCCAGTCGAAGGGCTGCGCATCGTCGTGCGGAATGCGCAGGATTGCCCGCGTCCAGCCGAGACCGTTTTGCCAGCGTTCGCGGCAATACTCGTAGGCGGGCAGATGGGTCCAGCGCATGGACTTACTCTGCCACAAGAGCAGCCAGCGATTGCGTCGAGACGCGCAGGCTTTCTTCCCAACTGTAGCCGATGATCGGCAGGCCGCTGGCAGCGTCGAGAAAAGGCTCGTGCTCGCCCGGCGGCAGCAGGTGGCGATAGTCGATCGTGAGTTCCTCGCCCGCTGTGATGTTGCGCGCGGCAAATACGAAGCCGAGATGCCACAGCCCGTTCGCGCTGAAGCTGTGGTTGATGTAGCACTCGTCCGGCCAATCCAGGCTGATGGTGTAGCGATCCTCGAACCAGCGCACGCAGGCAGCGGCAGCCTGCGCACCGGCGGGATGCGATTCCACCTCGGCCAGGGTGTGCACTTGCGGGATCGCATCCGGGGCAATCAGGATGCGGCCGGCGCGAACGTGCTCGTCAAAGAAAATGCCCTTGCCAGCTCCCGGAACGGTTGAGGCGTCGATGCGATAGCGGATCAGGAACATGTTTGCCTGGAATGCGAAAACGGGGCGGCAGTTTAGATCCTTGGGCGGCTCGGATGCTCGCCGAGCGCTGCGTTCGGGCGTCTGCACCAGAAGCGTGTCGATTCATTGTGCATTGCACCATGCGGGTGCGGGTCGCCCTGACGAGGCGCCTTTGCCGCCTTCGTGTGAGCTCATTTTGCGATTGGCACGAATCTCGCAGTGATCACCACCGGGGAGGCCTTGCCGCAGGTTGCGGTTGGGCTTTGGCCCGGTCGCGATGAAGCGGGGCACACCGCTGCGCGACTCGGTCCGAAGCGTCTGCCATCGAGGACATGACGCATGCGAGCGATTCTTTTTTCTGGCTGTCTGATGCTGACGTCCCTGCTGTTGGCGGTGCCGGCACAGGCCGAAGTCACGGCCAATATCGGTTGGGTCAGCCAGTACATCTTCCGCGGCGCGCCGCAGCTTGATCGCGGCTCCTTCTCCGCCGGGCTGGACTACGAGAAAGACGGTTGGTTCGTCGGCACCTGGGCCGCCGACGTGGGCGATGGTGCCGAGGTCGATCTTTACGGCGGCTACGGCTGGGAACTGGACAACGGCTGGTCCTTCAGCCTGGGCGGCTACGGCTACTACTAAACCGGCGATTTCGACGACACCTATCTCGAAGCCATCGGCACGGCCAGCTACGGCGTGCTGAACCTGGAGCTGGTGCAGGGCCGCTATGAGAACTTCGGCGCGCCCGAGGAGCACTACGGCTTCGCCTCGGTGGGCGTCGAGCACGAAGGCTGGCACCTGACCTACGGCAGCGTCTTCCAGGATGCCTCCGGCGACTACCTCGAAGGCGGCTACGGCTTCGAGGTGAAGGGCTGGGAGCTGGGCCTGTCGGCGATCTGGAGCAGCGCCGAGCTCTCCACCAACAACGGCCGCAGCGACAACGCTCTGGTTTTCAGCATCGGGCGGACCTTCACCCTCGCGCCCTGAATCCTTCCCGCAACCCATCGGAGAACCGCATGAAGCTGGTCACAGCAATCATCAAACCATTCAAGCTCGACGACGTGCGCGAGGCGGCCTCGGAACTCGGCCTGTCCGGCATGACCGTCACCGAGGTCAAGGGCTATGGGCGCCAGCGCGGCCATGCCGAGTTGTATCGCGGCGCCGAGTACAGCGTCGACTTCGTGCCCAAGACCAAGATCGAACTGGCAGTGCCCGACGAGCTGGTCGAACGCGCCATCGAGGCCATCACCGGCGCCGCCCGCACCGGTGCGATCGGCGATGGAAAGATCTTCATCACGCCGCTGGAAGAAGTGGTGCGCATCCGCACCGGCGAAACCGGACCGGATGCGGTGTGATGCCACGAACCTGGCCGCGCACTAAACAAGAGCCCCTCTCCCGCTTGCGGGAGAGGGGTTGGGGAGAGGGGCTCTCAAAGCCTGCCACTCAACCATTCACCCCCCTAAGGAGGACCGCTCATGGAGCAGGTCATTGAACTCAAGTACGCACTCGACACGTTCTACTTTCTGATATCCGGCGCGCTGGTGATGTGGATGGCAGCCGGCTTCTCGATGCTCGAAGCCGGCCTGGTGCGGGCCAAGAACACGGTCGAGATCCTGACCAAGAACGTTGGCCTCTACGCCATCGCCTGCATCATGTACATGCTGACCGGCTACGGCATCATGTATGGCGACGGCAGCGGCATCATCCCGGCCTTCGGCATGCTGGGTGCCGACGACAATGAAGCCGCCGCAGTGTTGGCAGCGGCGGCCGCGGGTGCCGAGGATGCACCCTACTACTCGAACCTGTCCGACTTCTTCTTCCAGGTTGTGTTCGTGGCAACCGCGATGTCGATTGTTTCCGGCGCGGTGGCCGAGCGCATGAAGTTGTGGAGCTTCTTCGCCTTCGCCGTGGTTCTGACCGGCTTCATCTATCCGGTGCAGGGCTACTGGAAGTGGGGCGGCGGCTGGCTGGACGGTGCCGGCTTCCTCGACTTCGCAGGTTCGGGCGTGGTGCACCTGTGTGGCGGCGCGGCGGCACTCGCAGGCGTGTTGCTGCTCGGCGCGCGCAAGGGCAAGTTCGGACCGAAGGGCGAAGTCCGTGCGATTCCCGGCTCAAACCTTCCGCTGGCCGCGCTCGGTACTTTCATTCTGTGGTTCGGCTGGTTCGGCTTCAACGGAGGCTCCGAGCTGAAGCTCTCCGACGTGGGCGAGGCCAACGCCGTGGCGCGGGTGTTCGTCAACACCAATATGGCCGCCGCCGGCGGCGTGGTCGCAGCCCTGATCCTGGCCAAACTGTGGTTCGGCAAAGCCGATCTCACCATGATGCTGAACGGCGCTTTGGCGGGCCTTGTGGCGATCACCGCTGAACCGCTCACGCCAACACCCCTGGTTGCGACGGCCATCGGCGCGGTTGGCGGTCTTCTGGTGATCGGCTCGATCGTTGCGCTGGAGCGAATGTTCCGCATCGATGATCCGGTCGGCGCGATTTCGGTGCATGGCGTGGTCGGCATCTGGGGACTGTTCGCGGTTTGCCTGACCAATCCCGAGGCCAGCCTGCTTGCCCAGGCCACGGGCACCGGCGTGATCTTCGCCTGGGTTTTCGGTACCAGCCTGCTGGTCTGGTTCATCGTCAAGCTCGCTATCGGCCTGCGCGTCAGCGAGCAGGAGGAATACGACGGTGTCGACCTGCACGAATGCGGCATGGAGGCGTATCCGGAGTTCACGCGCTCGGAGTGATCCACGAGCCCCTCCCCGCAAGACAGGGAGGGGCACGGCTGTTGGAGGGCGGATCTTGATCCAGCGCCGCATGCGGTTGGGTTTTCGCGACCGCCTGCGCGGGGTTCATGTCCCGTGGCAACGGCGGATCAAGATCCGCCCTCCAACGGCTGCAGTCGTTATGCGTCCCACAGAGCGTCTATCCCCTCGCGCCCGACTGCGACACAATCGGCCGCTGAGGCTGCGCCGCGCAGCGCCGACGGATGCCATCGATGTCCACACTCTTTACTTACAGCCCGCGCAGCCGCGAACTGCTTGAGCGCCTCGACACCTTCATGCGCACGGTGGTCGAACCCGGTGAGCTGGAATTCCACGCCCAGCACGCGGCGCAGGCCGATCGCTGGCAGGTGCCGCCCATCCTTGAATCGATGAAGCAGAAGGCGCGCGCCGCCGGGCTGTGGAACCTGTTCCTGCCCGATGGTGAGCACGGTGCCGGGTTGTCGAATCTCGACTATGCACCGCTCGCCGAGCGCATGGGCTGTTCGTTGATCGCCTCGGAAGTGTTCAACTGTTCGGCGCCAGATACCGGCAACATGGAAGTGCTGGCGCATTTCGGCACGCCCGAGCAGAAAGCCACGTGGCTGAAACCCTTGCTGGCCGGAGAGATCCGCTCTGCCTTCGGGATGACCGAGCCCGACGTGGCCTCTTCGGACGCCACCAACATCTCGCTGTCGATGCATCGCGAGGGTGATGACTACGTGCTCAGCGGGCGCAAATGGTGGACCACCGGTGCCGGCGACCCGCGCTGCCGGGTCCTGATCGTCATGGGCCTGTCCGATCCGCACGGCGAATCACACCATCGCCATTCGATGATCCTGGTGCCAATGAACTCACCCGGCCTGCGCGTGGTGCGCCCACTGACCGTATTTGCGTACGACGATGCGCCCAACGGCCACGTCGAGCTGGCCTTCGACAGCGTGCGCGTGCCGGCAAGCAACCTGATCGGCGCGGCGGGGCAGGGCTTTGCCATTGCCCAGGCGCGCCTCGGGCCGGGACGCATCCACCACTGCATGCGCCTGATCGGCCTGGCGCAGCGCGCCATGGAGGCGATGATTGCGCGGGCCAGAACCCGCGAAGCCTTCGGCCGCACCCTGGGCGGACACGGCATGGCTCAGGAAGCCATCGCGCTGTCGCGCTGCGAGATCGAGCAGGCACGACTGCTGACCTTGGCCGCCGCCGCGCAACTCGATGCCTATGGCAACAAGGTCGCGAAGGATGCCATCGGCATGATCAAGATCGTCGCGCCACGCATGGCCTGCGCGGTGATCGATCGCGCCATCCAGCTGCACGGTGGCGCCGGACTGTCGCAGGACTATTTCCTCGCGCAGGCCTATGCGGGTGCGCGCTCGCTGCGCCTGGCTGATGGGCCGGATGAGGTGCATATCGCGGCCTTGGCGCGGAGCATGCTGCGCTGACGCCCGCTGGAAGGTAGTCTTGGTTCAACCCGGGAAGAAGGTGTGTGGCGTTCGCGGGAATATTCATTCCTGAAGGGATGCTTTGTGGCGATTCCCCTGCGTCTTCTAGCCCTGCTGTGTGTGGCCGTGCTTGTTCTGGCGGTGTTCGCGTTTCGGACGCTGGATGCACCCGTGCCGGCGCCGGCACCGGCCGCCGTTCCTGTGGCCGTGGACTTGCAGCCCGAGGGTCAAGATAAGGCGTCGCACTACCTGAGGGCGGCGCATTGGTTCGGCAGCGGTTGGCCGGTCAACTTCTGGAACACGGATCTGGAATCACGTGCTGAAGCAGATTTTCGCGCGATCCGCGAAGACGGTTTCAATGCCGTGGTGCTGGTGGTGCCATGGCGAGGCTTTGCGCCTGATCCGCGCAGCGGAGCGCTGGACCCGCAGCGGGTCCAGCGCCTGCGCGGACTGATGCGCACAGCTGCCCTTGAGAAGCTGGATGTGGTGCTGCGCATCTCTTTCGCCTGGGACTCGCTTAGTCGCGAACCTGGTGATCGTTTGCTCGATCTTTGGCTGGATGACGCCGTGCATGCAGGCTGGCTGGCGCATGTTCAGGCGCTCTGGGAAGCTGTGGGGCAAGAGCCAAATCTGAGATTCGGGTTTTTCTCCTGGGAAGACCTGTGGGCAGTGACTGGCCTCGCTGGCGCGCCACCCGATGCGCGTTTGGCCGGCGCGCGCCTGATCGGCTTTCAGCAGTGGCTACAGCAGAATCACTCGCTCTCTGCGGTCGCCGAACTGTATCGGACCCGATTTGCGGAGTGGGCTGATGTGCCCGTTCCCACGCGTCGTGAGCCGGCTTTTAAACTGCTGCTGGAGTTTGTCGACCATGCCTGGCTACAGCGCTATTTCCTGCCGGCGCAGCAACGCTTCGGGCGACTGTCGATGGAAGTGCGGATCGATTCCGATCCGATCTGGGATGGCGACACGCTGCTCGAATGGCACAGCCATGAATCGGCCTGGGACTTGCCCGGCGCGGCATGGACAACGCTCTACTGGCTGCCGGCCATGGGTGGTGAGAACAAGGGTGAGAAGATTTCGCCATCGCTGGCCGCGGAGCGCCTGCAGAGGACGCTCGAGCGCGTGCTGAGCAAGACCGGTGGACGGCCGATCTTCATCGGCCAGTTCCTCGCCGAGGACTACACGCCGGGCTTTGAGCTCAACGGCCGTATTCCGCGCGAGCAGATCGGCGAATTTCTGGCGGCGGCCCGCGACCCATTGCAGCAACTGGCGTCCGGTTACGGGCTGTGGGCCTGGCGCGACTACCATCACGACGCCATCGCCAATCCCGAGTTCATCGCCGGATTGGCTGGCTGGGAGGCCATTGGTGACGTCGAGCCCAGCTCGGACGGAGTGGAAATTGCCGCAAACGCAAGCATCACCACGGCACTCAGCTTGCACGCCTATCACGCGCCGGGAGGCCCGGAACTCGCAAACATTTGCATTGACGGCCAGGCGGCCGGTGCCGAACGCGTCATGGTTGCACTGCACGATGTCGAACATGATCGGGATCTTGGTCGCCTGCAACTTGAGCCGGGTGTGAGCTCGCGCGACTGCCTCGAAGTGCGGACCGAGTCCCTCATGCGCCTGCGCTTCACGGCGGACTCGCCGACCCGACTGCAACGGATTGGCAGTTCGGGATTCGTGCAGCACTCGGGCATGCGCGATGCCCAAGGTCAGCCGAAGCCGATTGCGTCGGCCTATCGTTCCTTGAACCAGGCACTTCGAACAGCGCCGTGGGTGGAAGTGCCGCTCTACCAGGATGGCTGGATGGGGCGCAGCTTCAGTACCGTGTTGCCGCGACCGGACGCAAGGTCTTCGGTCCTGCGCTTCACCACCCATCTGCCCGCCGACTGGCCCGTGCAGCCGCGCCTGGCAGTGAGTATCGACGGCGTGAGCTTGGGAGTAGTGGACTGCGTCGGTGGCGTCGCAAGCAGCCTTTCCCTGGCAGATGCTCCGGTCGGCGCAGGTCACCTGCGACTGCGCATCGACAGCAGCCAGACGCATCGACCGCCAAGTGATCAACGCGACCTGGCCTGCGTGATTTCTGACCTGCAGGTGACGCCGGTTGCCACCGCAGAAGATGCAGTCAAATGAAAAACGCCGCATCCGCAACCGGGTCGGACCCAAAAAGGAAGTCAGTTATCCAGGACCTGCAGGCTGCCGACCAGGATGCGTTCACCGGATTGGCGATCCTCCATTTCGACGGTGAGGCTTCCTGGTTCTGCGATCAAATCGCTGGGGAGCTTTGCCGCGATGAGATTGGCGGCGAGAATCGTCTCGACCGCAGATCCATCAATCAGCACCTGGGTAGAGCTCGGGAAGCAGCCCAGCTTGATCCACAGGCCTTCTGTTCCATCAGGTTGTGCGTTGACCGGATGCCCCGCGCGCGTGAACTGCGGACCCCACCCTTCTACCTCGCAGAATCCGCCTGCAGTCGAACGCGGATCGGCTGCGCGCACGTCCAGTTTCCCGATCTGTCTGGGTTCCGCCTCGGGTAACAGCAGGCTCACCTGGGCATCAAGTTCGCCTGCGTGCACCCTGCTCAGCAGTTCGTGAGGCGCGGTCGCCATCAGTCCATCACCGAAGGGACGCGATTCCAGGCTCTCACCGCCCAGGCTGAGCGACGCTCCCTCAGGTAGTCCTGTCGCGTGCAGGCGAAGCATCACCGACGCGCTATCGTCCAGCCGCAGTGTGACTGGCTGCGGGCTGATGCCGAAAATCCTCAGCTCCTCAGTGGCCAACTGCGCGTCCGAGAAACTCAAGGCCTGTCGGCCAATCGCCTCACGCAGCTGTTCGGCTTCGAGCGGCATCAGGTTGGGGGTCTTGCGCAACCGGGCTAGTTGCCTGAAGTGGTTCTGCAGGGGCAGTTCAGCCGATTCGAGCAACAGTGCCGGCAGCTCGCTCGAGTGCAAGTCGATGCTTCCCGACAAGGCTCTGCGGTTGTGCAGCAGCACGTAAGGAACGGTCTGTTTATAGGCCGGCTGCTGGTTGCGGAATCCAATTTGCTCGAAGGCGTCGTGCAGACCAGGGAGGTGATCACCAAAGAACAGCATGAGGGTCGGTCTCTGCCGCTGGACGACGGCCTCCGCCAGGCGCGCCAGGGCGGCATCGCCGCGTCTTAGGTGATGCAGATAAAGGTCGAAAGGCAGGGCGAACTGCCTGTCCATTTCCGAAGGCGCAGCCGATTCCGGTTCCGCGCCAATCAGTGTGAGGCGATCCTCATTCCACGGACCGTGGTTCTCCATGCTGATCGCATAGATGAATCGGGGTGCTTCACCCGGTGCATCCAGCTCGAGAAGCATTCGTTCAACCAGCGCCATGTCTGGCACAAAAAAGCCGTGGCGAGGGACGCCAGCAAACGCGGTGATGTCAAGCAGCTGGTCGAAACCAAGCCGAGGGAAAATGGTGTCTCGACGATAGAAGCTGGCCGGGTATGGGTGGATGCCAATGGTCTGGTACCCCTGCTCACGCAGCTGCAGCGGCAGACTCTGCAGCGCTCGATGCATCAGGCCCTGATAAGGGTACTGGATGGTGGGTGCAGCCTTGAGGGTGATGCCGGTCAGCATCTCGAACTCGGTACGCGTGGTTTGTCCGCCGTAGGCCGGGACAACAAGATTGCCGGAAAGGTGTTGCTTGCCCAGTGCGAGAATGGAAGGAATGTACGTCTCCGATTGCATGCCATTGAGAAGACCAGGGTCGAAGAACGACTCGCTCTGGAACACCACGATGTCGGGCTTTTCATCCGTCACGGCGGTGCTGCCGAGTTCGGCCAGCCGGGCATTCAGTGTGGCAAGCCCTGCAGCGTCTGGTGCCTCGCTTCGCAGCTGGCTGCTCCAGGAAAGGCTGATGAAATAGGCTGGCATGCCGCTTTGGGCGGCGCTGCCGCGCGGGTCCCATGGCTGGAAAACGATCGGTGGTTCGGTGTAAAGCGACGGCCAGGGCCAGAATCCCTGCGCCAGGCACACGGCGAACGCGCCGCACACAATGCTGAGCGGAAGGCGTGCCAGGATGCGGCGCGGCCAGCCCGGCCTCTCAATCCACCACAGTCCTGCCAGCAGTATCGCCACGAAAAGCAGCCATGCGCTTTGCTGGGTGTAGCGCAAAAAGAATCCCAGATTGCCAAGCACCTGAGGAACCATGAGCAGGTCGCCCGGCAGCAGAGGCTCGGCGATCTGCAGAAGCTTCAAGTCATGGATGGAATAGACCCCGTGCAGCAGCAGCAGGCTGAGGACAAGCGCGAACAGCGCCCTCCCACTGATCGACCACAGCATCAGTCCGAGAAGCAGAAATGGCATCGCATTGAGCAAGAGCAGCTTGGCATCGACGCTTTCCGCGAAGGCGTGGTCACGCAGCACGACGGACAGGCCGACCAACAACACCAGCAAGGGCACGAAGGCCAGCGTCGCGAGCCGGCAAGCCAAGCCGCGGTGTGAGCCAATCGATTGATCGATCCTTGCGAGGGGTTCGGCGCGACGTCCTTTCACGGCTTTCCTAATGCACGGGCGACAAATGCCGGCGGAATAGGCAGCCGGGAGCGCACCCTGCGCCCTTGATCATGGAACCCGAACGCAGGCTTCCGGGGAGAACCCCTCGCGGTGCAGGCATGGCCCCACCTGGCTTGCCGACAGCACGGCCTGCATGTGGGTCGGCTTGATGCGTCCCGCGCGCATTTCATCCTCGTCGCGGGCATGGACGCGATCAATGAAATGCCTGTCCCACACGCCGTCGGGGTTGAAGTGATGCCCGAAGCTGCGATCGATGAACGGGTCGACGAGGTTGCCGTAGCCAAGGAAGTAGCAAAAGCCGAAGCGCTCGAGCAGCAAGGGCATGATGTCCTGTGCGCGCACGCCCTCGAAGCCTTCAACGGAGCAGTCCCAGTTCAGGAATGATTCCTCCATGCGCTGCAGCTGCAGGTTGTAACGATACGGGTGCGGCATCTGCTGCCAGAATTCCTGCACGATCTCCAGCGCTTCGGGCCAGCGCTGATGGCCATTGCGACCGACCATGTCGGAAGTGACGAAGCGGCCATGGGGTTCCAGCGCAGCGTGTATCTGACTGAACAGGTCTTCCAGTTCAAGCACGTGATGCAGGCTCTGGTTGGCCATGATGCCGTCATAGCTGTGCTGGGGTCGCCAACGGTTGAAGTCGCCCTGAACTGGCACAACAACGCCATCCATCCCGGCTTCAGCCGCGTGCTGCAGGCCGCGCTCCAGCATCGTCGGATTGATATCGACGCATTCGATGGTGAAACCGTTCAGGCCGGAGTCGCGCATTTGCTTGGCGATGCGCACTTCGGCGTCGCAGTTGCCCGAGCCCAGGCTGATAAAGCGCGGCGCACGCAGGTCTGCATCGGTGGCCACTTTCAGCAAGGACTTGGCAAGGAAGTCTTCCGGATGATTGAAACCATGCTCCTGCTGCATGGGGAGCAAATACCGGTTGGACCAATAGTGAAAGATCTCCGGTAGCGCATGCACCTCGATCTGGCCGGCGAAAATCAGCTGCTCTTGGGCAACGCGCGCCAGATAGTCGGCATCGGGGGCCTGCCGCACTTGCGGCTCGCGCTGCAGGAGGCGACTGATGGCCTTGATCGTTGGGCTCTTGAACATTTAGGTGCTGTGCTCCGCTGCGATCAGCCGGTTGCTGTCGACTGGCCAGATTGTATTGGATGGCGGCCCGGCACGCGCTCGGCAAGGCAGGGGCGGATGCCCCGGCCTGCGTCGAGACACCGATCTTCAGTGTTGATGGGTTGCACGTGATGGAAGGCTGCGTCCAGCCAAGAGCATGGCCAGCAGCGCCTGTTTCGCTGGACCAGTATATGGGCACCTTGCAATTGAGGCCTGGCCAATGCGGTCCCGGGTCATCCGCCAACACCTGCGGCCATATGGATTGGCCGAGTCGGGTCTTGCTTGCGGCCCGGTGTTCGGCGTTGAATGCGTTCCTGTCTCGCACCCTTCCTGCGTTCCATGACCTTGATCGCCCAATCAGTGCTACGGCGTGCATCGCAGCAGCCGGATGATTTTCGCAACGCGCAGCCCTATCGCCATATCGTCATTGATGACTTCTTCGAAGCGGACTACGCCAAGCGACTGCTGGCCGAATTCCCGCCCTTCGAGCGCGGAAATGCGCGCAACGAGGCCGGTGAGCTGGGCGGCAAGTCGACAGTGGAGCGGATCCGCGAACTGGGGCCGAGCTTCGCTGCACTTGATGATCTGATCCAGACACCCGAATTCCTCGGCCTGGTCTCGCGCATCACCGGCATACCCGACCTGCTTTATGACCCCTGGTACTTCGGCGGCGGCACGCACGAGAACCGTGAGGGTCAGGATCTGGACCCGCATATCGATTTCAATCGCCACCCGATGGAGCCCTGGCACCGACGCCTGAACCTGATCGTGTACCTCAATCCGGAGTGGGACGATGCCTGGGGCGGCTCGCTGGAAGTGCACAGCGATCCGCGCCGCACAGACAACCAGGTGAAGCTGGTGACGCCGCTGTTCAATCGCTGCGTGATCTTCGAGACCAACGAGATCAGCTGGCATGGGTTTTCGCGCATCAGCCTGCCCGAATCGCGGCGCGAGTTGAGCCGTCGCTCGATCGCGTTGTACTTCTACACCCGCGATCGGCCGATCGAGGAGCTGGCCGATAGCCATTCCACCGTCTACGTCGATCGCCCGCTGCCGGAGCGCTTTGTGCCGGGAATGCTGCTGCAGGAGTCCGACCTCGTCGAGATCCGCACCCTGTTGGCGCGGCGCGACCAGCACAACCAGCGCCTGTACCGTGACCTGCAGCGCATCCAGGCCGAACTGGAAAGGGCGCAGAAGGCACTGCACGCGGGGCGATTGGGGCGGCTGCGCCACTTCCTCAGCAGTGTCATGCGACGCTTGCGCAATCCGGGCTAAGCTGCAGCGCCTTCAGATCGCTGGCCGGGGAAACGCGCAACCCCGATAATTCGCCGCGCCCATCCAGTTTTCGACGCCATGGCAGATCCCTCCCGCCACAATCCCGCCGCGCGTCAGCTCAAACTGCTGTCTGAGGCGCTCGATTCCGGTCGCCTTGGGCCGGTGCGACGGCTGGTCAATACCCTGTCGCCGGCCGAGATCGGCAATCTGCTGGAGTCGCTGCCGCCGGCCAAGCGTCAGGTGGTCTGGGGCCTGGTTGATCCGGAAGATGACGGCGAGGTGCTGGTCTACGTCGGCGAGGACGTGCGCGAGGGCCTGCTCGCCGACATGGACCACGACGAGATCGTGGCGGCGGTTGGTGACCTCGACATCGACGACCTTGCCGACCTGGTCGAGGACCTGCCTGACCAGGTGATCGACCAGTTGCTCAAGTCGATGGACCGCGACAACCGCGAGCGCCTGGAGCAGGTGCTGTCCTATCCGGAGGACACCGCAGGTCGTCTGATGAACCCGGATGTGGTGACGGTGCGGGGTGACGTGACGGTTGACGTGGTGCTGCGCTACCTGCGCCTGCGCGGCGAAGTGCCCGAGCATACCGATCACCTGTACGTGGTCAGCCGCCGACATCAGTATCTGGGCCGCATCGCGGTCACCGCGTTGCTGACCCAGGATCCATCGACGCCGATCAACGAGCTGATGGATGACGAGCAGCCAGCTATCCCGGTAGACACCTTCGCCTTCGACGTGGCGCATCAGTTCTCCGACCACGACTGGATTTCGGCGCCTGTCGTGGACGAGAACAACATCCTGCTCGGCCGCATCACCATCGACGACGTGGTCGACATCATCCGCGAACAGGCCGAGCACCAGGTGCTGGGCGCGGCCGGCCTGAACGACGAGGAAGATCTGTTCTCGCCGGTGCCGCGCGCCACAAAGCGCCGGGCAGTATGGCTGGGCATCAATCTGCTCACCGCGCTGCTGGCTTCGTGGGTGATCGGCCGATTCGAGGACACCATCGCGCAAGTGGTCGCGCTGGCCGTGTTGATGCCGGTGGTGGCCAGCATGGGCGGTATCGCTGGCACCCAGACCCTGACCCTGATGGTGCGTGGCCTCGCCTTGGGTCAGGTCGGCAGTGGCAACACCCGCGCCTTGTTGATGAAGGAAATTTCGGTCGGGCTGATGAATGGCGCGATCTGGGCGATTGTGGTGGGTATCGTCGCGGCGCTGTGGTTTGGTAGTCCGGCCCTGGGCGGGGTGATTGCCGCGGCGATGCTGATCAACCTGGCCTGCGCGGCCTTGGCCGGCGTGCTGATTCCGATCACTCTGCGGCGCTTCAACATCGACCCGGCCCTGGCCGGCGGTGTGATTCTCACCACGGTGACGGATGTGGTGGGGTTCGTGTCCTTCCTTGGCCTGGGAACCTGGTTGCTGCTGGGGTAGGTCACCACCCTGCAGGAGCCAACCCTGTTGGCGACCGGGAATTCAAGGTGCGACGACAGTTGACCGTGGCCCGGATTCTGCGGTCGCCGACAGGGTCAGCTCCTACAACAGCCGCCGTGTCGAGCTCACGCCAGCAGCGAACGCAACATCCAGGCAGTTTTCTCATGCAGCTGCATGCGCTGGGTCAGCAGGTCGGCCGTGGGTTCGTCGTGTGCTGCTTCCACCGCGGGAAACACCGAGCGCGCGGTGCGCACCACGGCTTCGGAGCCTTCCACCAGTTGCTTCACCATCGCATTCCAGTCCGGCACGCCTTCCTCTTCTTTGATCGAGCTGAGTTTGGAATAGGCGGCATAGGTGCCGGGCGCCGGGAAACCCAGTGCGCGAATGCGCTCGGCAATATTGTCCACGGCCAGGGCCAACTCGGCGTACTGCACCTCAAACATGGTGTGCAGGGTGTTGAACATCGGGCCCGTTACGTTCCAGTGGAAGTTGTGGGTCTTCAGGTACAGGGTGTAGGTGTCGGCCAGCAGGTGCGAGAGCCCGTCGGCGATCTTCTTGCGGTCCTTCTGGCCGATGCCGATGTCGATCTTCATGTGGCGTACTCCTTGCGCTTCTGCGGTTCCTTTAAGCTACGCGGCCCGAGTGATTGTGTGAAATGAATTTTTCGTTTCCCGCTGATAGTCTGTGTCAATGGTGAAGCCCGTGCGCCAGGCCCTGCCAGGCCGGCCGCGAGCCGCGCTGGCGCAGGCCTTGAGCCGCGACCAGGGCCGCCTGCGAGCCCTGCTTTCGCGTTGGGAGCAGAAGCCCGATGACGCGAAGGCGCAGCAGTCTTTCGCGCAAGCGCTGGCCGTCTCGATTGCAACGCGCGAGACGCGCGCGGCTTCGGTGCCGGTGCCCAGTTTCGACGAGAGCCTGCCGGTTTCGCGCGAGGCCGAGCGCATCGTCGAGCTGATCCGCAAGCACCAGGTGATCGTGATCGCCGGCGAGACCGGCTCGGGCAAGACTACCCAATTACCGAAGCTGTGCCTGGCGGCTGGCCGCGGCGTGGCCGGCCTGATCGGCTGCACTCAGCCGCGTCGCATCGCGGCCCGTTCGGTAGCGCGACGGGTGGCGCAGGAGCTGGGCAGCGAGCTCGGCGCCATCGTCGGCTACCAGGTGCGCTTCACCGACCAGGTGTCGGAGCGCAGCCTTATCAAGTTCATGACCGATGGCATCCTGCTGGCCGAGATCCAGTCCGACCGCCTGCTGTCGGCCTACGACACGATCATCGTCGACGAGGCGCACGAGCGCAGTCTCAATATCGATTTCTTGCTCGGCTACTTGAAGCGGCTGGTCAAGCAGCGGCCCGACCTGAAGCTGATCGTCACCTCGGCAACCATCGATACCGAGCGTTTCGCGCGGCATTTCGACGGCGCACCGGTGCTGAATGTGGAAGGGCGCAGCTATCCGGTCGAGTTGCGCTATCGTCCGCCGGGTGAAACCGATGTGGACTTGGACGCGCCTGTGGCCAGATCAAAGCCCGCGCGCCAGGCCAGTGAGCGTCCCGACGCCGATCCGCTTTCCGCCATCGTCGCGGCCTGCGACGAAATCACGCGCGAGGATCCACTCGGTGATGTGCTGATCTTCCTGCCCGGCGAGCGCGAAATCCGCGACGTTCACCGCGCCCTGGACAAGCGCAGCTACAAGGCCACCGAGGTGCTGCCGCTGTATGCACGCCTGTCGGTGCGCGACCAGGATCGCATTTTCAACCCGGGCCCGAAGCGGCGCATCGTACTGGCCACCAATGTGGCCGAGACCTCGCTGACCGTGCCGCGCATCCGCTACGTGGTCGATCCTGGCGTGGCACGCATCAAGCGCTACAGCGCGCGCGCCAAGCTCGACCGTCTGCACATCGAGGCGATCTCGCAGGCCAGCGCGGATCAGCGCAAGGGGCGCTGCGGGCGCATCGCGGCGGGCATCTGTTATCGACTGTATTCGGAAGCCGAGTTTCTGGCGCGCGCGCGCTACACCGATCCGGAAATCCTGCGTGCCTCACTGGCCGGCGTGATCCTGCGCATGTTGTCCCTTGGCCTCGGGAGGCTGGAGGATTTTCCTTTCCTGGAAGCGCCAGACGCGCGCGCTATTGCCGACGGCTGGCAGCAGCTCACCGAGCTTGGCGCGGTCGACAAGGAACGTCGATTGACGCCAATTGGTCGCCAGATGTCGCGTCTGCCTGTCGATCCCAAGCTGGCGCGCATGCTGGTGGCGGCCAACCAGCATGGCGTGCTGCGCGAGATGCTGCCGATTGCGGCGTTCCTGGCGATCAACGATCCGCGCGAGCGCCCACCCGAGGCGCGTCAGGCGGCCGATCAGGCGCATGCCCTGTTCGCCGATGCGAAGTCCGAATTTGTCGGTGTGGTCAAGCTGTGGGAGGACTATCGACAGGCGCATGAAGACCTCACCCAGTCGCGCCTGCGCGACTGGTGCGAGCGGCACTTTCTCAGCTTCATGCGGCTGCGCGAGTGGCGCGAACTGCATCGCCAGTTGCTGCTGATGTGCCAGGACCTGCAATGGCAACCAGCTTCGGAGAAAGCGGCGCCGGATGAATCCGTGCCATATGCATCGCTGCACCGCGCCCTGATCGCCGGCCTGCCGGGGCAGATAGGCCACAAGCTGGACAAGGGCCAGTTCGAGGGCCCGCGTGGTCGGCGCTATGCACTGTTTCCCGGATCGGCGTTGGCATCCAAGCCGCCGCCCTGGGTGCTCTCGGCCCTGCTGCTCGATACGCAGAAGATATGGGGCCTGATGAACGCGGCGATCGAACCCGACTGGGCGATTGCCGAGCTGCCGCACCTGGTCAGTCGCAAGCATTTCGATCCGCATTGGTCGCGC
This sequence comes from Lysobacterales bacterium, assembly GCA_038257155.1. Classification (GTDB taxonomy): domain Bacteria; phylum Pseudomonadota; class Gammaproteobacteria; order Xanthomonadales; family Xanthomonadaceae; genus JANJTY01. Next base: position 21,723 of record JBBSJP010000009.1, read on the forward strand.
GCGCAGGGCCGCGTGCTGGGTTCGGAACAGATCAGCCTGTTCGGTCTGGTGCTGGCGCCCAAACGGCCAATGCATTACGGCAGCCTGTATCCGCAAGAGGCGCGCGAGCTGTTCGTGCGGCAGGGTCTGGTAACAGGCGAGATCAACACGCGCTGCGATTTCATTGCACGCAACCTCAAGACCTTGCAGCAGGCCGAGCAGGAAGAATCCAAGCTGCGCCGCGCTGGCCTGGTGGCCGACGAAGACTGGCAGGCGCGCTGGTATCTCGACCGCTTGCCACCAGACATGAATACGGCTGCCGGCCTGGACGCCTGGTATCGACGCCTGGCCTCCGAAGCGCGCACTGCGCTGCAATGGTCGCTGCGTGATCTGCTGCCGGGCGAGGGCAGCGAGATTGATCGCTTCCCCAAGTACTTCGTGCTGGGCGATGCGCGGCTCACGCTCAGCTACCGGTTCGAGCCCGGCGCGTTGGACGACGGTGTCACCCTGATGCTGCCGCTGCACTTGCTGGGTGCCCTGGATGCGAGCCGCCTGAGCTGGCTGGTGCCCGGCCTGCTGGAGGAAAAAGCCACCGGACTGATCCGTGGCCTGCCCAAATCGCTGCGACGCAACTTCGTACCGGCGCCGGATTTCGCCCGTGCCTTCGCACAGGCATGGCCGCAGCCTTCGGCAGACGCGCTGCCCGGCGAACTGGCGCGCTTTCTGCGCAAGGCCACCGGCGCCGAAGTGCAGGCCAGCGACTTCGACGAGATGCAGCTCGAGGCGCACCTTCGCTTCAACCTGCGCTTGCTGGAAAGCGCGCCGACGCGCGAGCCGCGCGGTGGCGGAGTGGCCCAGCCCGCGGTCACTCCGCGCGTGCTGGCCGAGTCGCGCGACCTCGACGAGTTGCGCGCCCGGCACGGTGCGAGCGCCGAACTAGCCTTCGCTGCGCGCGCCGCGCAGGGTCTGGCGCGCGACGGGCTAAGCAGTTTTCCCGAGGTTCCCGTGCCGCAGAGCGTGCCGGGCGAAGCCGGCCTGCCGGCATTCCCGGCCCTGGTGGATCAAGGCGATGCCGTCGCCCTGCAGGTTTTTGCCGATGCGCGGTCTGCCGCCGAAGCGCACCCCAAAGGCGTGCGCCGATTGTTGCGCATGGCCTTGTCCGATCGCATCCGGCAGGCACGCAAGCAGCTGCCGATTTCGCCCAAGGCTGGTCTGCTTTACGCAAGCATCGAAAGCGCCGAGCGCCTGCGCGAAGACCTGGTCGAAGCCGGCCTGCATGTCCTGCTGGACGAGGGCCTGGATGAGATTCGCGATTTGGCCGCGTTCGAGCGGCGTCGTGAGGACAGCGGGCGCCGCCTGTTCGGCGAAGCCATGCAGCGTCTGGAACTGGCGGAGTCCATTCTGGCTGCCGTCGCCGATTTGCGCCCCAAGCTGGAATCAAACCTGATGGGCTGGGCGCGTGCCAACCTGGATGACCTGCGCGCCCATCTCGATGCGCTGGTGCATGCGGGATTTCTGCGCGACACCCCGGCCGAGGCGCTGAGCCAGTTTCCGCGCTATCTGAAGGCGCTCGCGCTGCGCGCTGAACGTGCCAAGCAGGATCCGCTCAAGGACCAGGGACGGATGCTGGAGATCAGACCGTTTGTCGAAGCCTGGGACGCGGCCCTTGCTGCGGGAAAAGCGGGCTCGGTCGACTGGCAGCAGTACCGTTGGGAGCTCGAAGAGCTGCGCGTGCAGCTCTTCGCCCAGGAACTGGGTACGCGGAGCAGTGTGTCGCCCAAGCGCCTCAGTCGACGCTTGAGTGCCCTGCGCGGCTGACGGCCTGCCGCAGGACACTCCAGGGCAATCAGCGGATTCGAATCAGCGGATTCGCTTGACGCGCGTCTGGCTGTTGTAGCCCTCAACGGATACGAACCAGGCGCCCAATGCACCAGGACGAATGCGTACGGTCGGGTTCTGCAGGCTGACACTGAAGTAGTCCGGGTCCACGACTTCCCAGACCTGGCCGTTCTCCAGGGTGAGCCGGGTTCCCTTTTTCCAGCCGGTGAATTCTCCCACCACGCTGGTGACGAAGGCGTTGCCCTGCGCCTCACGGAAGCCAGTGCGGTCCGGTGGCTGCGGCGGAACTGCAGACGAAACCACGCCGCTGATTTCGGTCTGCAGCCACGCATTCAGTGCCGCGAGCTCTTCGGGCGTGAGCTTTTCCAGCCCCGTCTCGCGGAACTCCTTGCCACTCATGCGTTCTTCAAGAGTGGAGAAGGTCTGGGCGGAAACCGGGCCTGACAGCAGGGCAACGAGCAGCAGGCAAGCAATTCTGAGCATGTCGGGGACGTTGACCGGAAAACCGTAGAGTGTAATGGCCTCACAGCACCGACCGCCAGCACGAAACGAACTGTGACGTGGTTTGCATTCAGGGCCAATTAACGACTTGATCTTGCTGGAGGTTTAAACTCGGCCCGCGGGAGTGTGTGGTTTGCCGGTGGATAGATGCCTTTTTTGTTCCGTTATCACCAGTGTGTGTGAACTTCTTCATGTCGATTCGCGCACCGAGTTGGAGTATTCATGAGTTTCAACCCCAGAAGCACCCAAGGTCCCCTTGCACTGGCGATAGCGCTGGCCATGGGGTCGGGTTCCGCGGCGTGGGCGCAGTCCGATCCGTCGTTCAACCTCCTGCTCGACAACTATGAGCCGATCGAGCTCGGCCCGCTGCTGGACGAACTGGACCCAGGGCAAAACCCGGTTTTCCTGAGGTTTGAACCGTCAACGGGCGCACTCAAGATCCGCGCGCTGGAGGCCCTGCTGTGCTTCGATTACTCGGAAGTCGCTCCAGCACCTCGGCTGCATGCGGGGCTGACGCTTCCGAATGGTTACGAGGATTTGCTCAATGGCATCAGCGCCGCAGCGATCAGCCCCGGACAGGCGGACGACTCCAATCTGCTTTACCTCGAGCCAACCCATGAGCTGGATTGCCGCGCGTTTCCCAATGCACAGCTCACCCAGTTGGAGCTGGCCAAGGAAGCTCGCCTGAGCGGTGGCAACACCAGCCTGTTCAAGTCGACTTTCAATCGTAGCGAAGCCCAGCCGGCGCTGGAGCTCGAGATCATCGACGGCCGCAGCAGGGGTGCGACTCTGCCGGCCTTGGCCGAAACGATTGCGTATACGATCAAGGTAGTGCCGCGTGACCGCCGCAACGCGCAGGGTGCGGCATTGCCTCTCTTCGTGGAAGACGTCCGCATCCGCGACTACGCGCCGCCAGTGGGCGCCAATGGGCAGATGCTGGCGCTGAGTCAGCTCGCGACGATCACGCGCTGCGCGATCAATGGGCTGCCGCAACAGGACGTGGATCCCTTCAACCCCGACCTGCCGCCGGTCCCGGCCTGCAGCATCGATTCCAACGGTTTCCTGCGCTTCAATCAATTTTCGGATGCAGCTGGCCTGGACATGCCAGTGGGAGCGGAAGTGGAATTCGACATCGAGCGCACCGTAATCGGAAGCCCCGGCACTCCCCCCGGTCCGGTCACCCTTATCGCAGTTGTCAGTGCCAGCCCGGAGCCAGACAACTATGGCAGCCTCGAGGACGCGTATCACGTCTTCACCTTCTCCTGATCGGCTTTGATGCCGAGCGCAAGCGCCGGCCCAGCAGGCCGGCGTTTTCGTTTGCGCCAGGAGCCTGCGCGGCAGAAGCGATCGAGGCGAAAGCGTGACTGCGCGAGAACTCCGGGCCGCGCAGGCGCGTTTGCAGCCAGGTTGTCTTCTACCGCGCAGGCTCCTAGAGTGGATCCGGTGAATCAAACCGCCACGCATTTCCCCCTCATTGACGACTGCCTGCTGCGCAGACCGCTACGCGCAGCCAGCATTTCTGCCCCGGTCATGGATGCGCTGCGCAGCGCGTCGCAGTCGCGCTGCCGAGAGGCACTGGCGGTCGTCGAAATACTCGATTCGATCCAGGTAGATGGCGACACCCTCGATGCTGCGGTGCTTTACAGCGTTGCCAGCGGGAATCCTGGAGTAGCGTCAAACGACGCTGTGGCCCTGCTGCTGGAAGGACAGCGCGCTGCGGAGAAGGTGTGGTCGATCCACGCCGAGCGCGGTGGTGGCAATACCGGTGAAGGCCTGCGCCGTCTGTTGCTGGCGATGATTCGTGACGTGCGGGTCGCGCTGATCCTGTTGGCGCGACAGTTGGTGCGCCTGCGTCAGGCTTCGCAATTGAACGAGGATGAGCGCCGGCGATTGGCCGAGCTGACGGCGGATATCCACGCCCCGCTGGCCAATCGTCTGGGGGTCTGGCAGCTGAAGTGGGAGCTGGAAGATCTGAGCTTCCGCTACCTGCATCCTGATACCTACCGGCGCATCGCCAGTTTGCTGGACGAAAAGCGCGGTGCGCGCGAGCGTTTCATCGAGGAGTCCAAGTCGCGCGTCCGCCAGGCGCTGGCCGAAGCGGGCATCCGCGGCGACGTGGCGGGGCGACCCAAGCACATCTTCAGTATCTGGAAGAAGATGCAGCGCAAGGACGTGCCGTTCTCCGAGCTGTACGACATCCGCGCGATTCGCGTGTTGGTCGATTCGGTCGCTGACTGCTACGCCGCATTGGGAATCGTGCACGGCCTGTGGACACCGGTCGCGGCCGAGTTCGACGACTACATCGCCAACCCCAAGGGCAACAATTACCGCTCCCTGCATACCGCAGTGATGGGGCCGGAAGGCAAGACCCTGGAAGTGCAGATCCGTACCGTGGAAATGCACGAACACGCCGAGCTGGGTGTTGCGGCGCACTGGCGCTACAAGGAAGGCGGCAGTGGCGATGCCGAATTCGAACGCAAGATCGCCTGGATGCGCCAGCTCCTAGAGGCACGCGAAGGCGACGATGACAGCGCCCTGCTGGCTGGCCTTTCGACCGAACTGGTGGAAGACCGGGTCTACGCCTTGACCCCGCAAGGCCAGGTGGTCGACCTGCCGCAGGGTGCGACCGTGCTGGATTTCGCCTATCACGTGCACAGTGAGGTTGGGCATCGCTGCCGGGGCGCCAAGGTCAATGGGCGCATCGTGCCGCTCACCCATCATCCGCGCACCGGCGACCGCATCGAGATCATGACCGGCAAGGAACTCGCGCCGCGCCGTGACTGGCTGGTGCAGTCAAACGGTTTTCTTGCCAGCACGCGGGCGCGTGGCAAGGTGCGCGCCTGGTTCAACCGCCTCGACTTCGAGCGCAACGCCGCCGAGGGCAAGGACATGCTGGAGCGCGAGCTGCGCCGTCTTGCCCTGCTGCAGCAGGATCTGACGCCCGTGCTGCAGCGCTTCAAACTGGGCAGGATCGAGGACCTCTACGTTGCCGTGGCGCTTGGGGATCTGGGGCCCCATCAGGTTGCGCGGGCACTGCATGAGTGCGTAACGCCAAGGGCGGCGCCGGAACTTCCGCGTGCCGCACCGACCGGCGCAAGGCGGGCTCAGCCGGGGCGGGGTTTCGTGATCGAGGGCGTAGGCAACCTGCTGACCCAGCTGGCGCGTTGCTGCCAGCCGGTTCCGGGCGAGTCGATTGCCGGGTACCTGACGCGTGGCCGCGGCGTCAGCATTCATCGAAGCGACTGCGTCGCCCTGCAGCGACTTGCCGCCAGCTATCCGGAAAGAATCGTTGCCGTCGACTGGGGGCGACGTGATACCGGCAGCTACAGCGTCGACATCCTGATCCGCGCAGTGGATCGCAAATGGCTGCTCAAGGACGTCACCAATCTGCTGGCCGAATCCGATGTGCATGTCCTGGCCACGTCCAGTCGGGTCGATGAGAAACGCGGTCATGCGGAGCTGCGCTTCACTCTCAAGGTCAGCGATTTTGCCCAGCTGGGGTCGGTGCTGGGCAGGCTGGAGTCAGTGCCGGGTGTATCGCAGGCGCGCCGTGTTCACTAGCCCGGACTTTTCGTGAATACGCGCGATGATCGCGCAGGGTGCTGATCTAACAGGGGGTTTTCTGAGGGAGCGGCGTATCGGCCATACGGCCGACCGAAGAAAATTCCCTGTGGGATCAGCAGACATCGGGGCGAAAGCCCCGCGTAGCGGCGAAGCCGCCGAACGAGGGCGGGCGTATTTCATGAAAAGTCCGAGCTAGCAGCCATTGATGCTCGGCGGGACCTCCGCCATGGATCGGCCGCGCGCTTGCTATGCTTTGCCCGGCAGCCCCGCACTTGGCCCCATTGATCCGGATATCCGCGCTGCGTGATCGAGATTCCTGGCTACCGCATACTCCGACCGCTCGGCCGTGGGGGTATGGCGACCATCTACCTTGCCATCCAGGAGTCGGTGGAGCGCGCCATCGCGCTGAAAGTCATGTCCCCCACGCTGCAGGGCGAGCGCGAGTTTGGCGAACGTTTCCTGCGTGAGGCGCGCATCGCCGCCAAGCTTCAGCACCGCCACGTGGTCGCGGTACACGACGTCGGCCGCTACGGTGATATCCATTACATCGCAATGGAGCATCTGCCTGGTGGCCCGGTCCATCGAGCCACGTTCGGCGCCGATGTCGCCTATGCGATGCGGGTGACGCGGGAGATCGCTGCGGCACTCGACTACGCGCACTCGCGTGGTGTAGTGCACCGCGACATCAAGCCGGACAACATGCTGCTGCGTGAGGACGGCACGGCGGTCCTGACCGATTTCGGAATTGCCCGGGCCAACGACAGCCTGCGCCTTACCCAGACCGGAGCCGTAGTGGGAACCCCGCAATACATGAGTCCGGAACAGGCGCGCGGGAGGGAACTGGACGGTCGCGCCGACCTTTACAGCCTGGGCATCGTGCTCTACGAACTGCTCACCGGCAGCCCGCCGTATCAGGCAACTGATCCGGTCGCCGTGGGCATCATGCACACCACCGCTCCTCGTCCGATCTTGCCGGGCGAACTCGCACACCTGCAGCCGCTGCTCGAGAAGATGCTGGCCATCTCGCCCGAACAGCGATTCCAGCGCGGCAGCGAGATAGTCGCCGAGATCGTGAAACTGGAGTTGAGCGGTTCAAATGCCATGCCGCTGAAAGCGGCGCGACGCGCCCTGCCAGTGGCTTCAGGGGGACACTACGTGACATCGCCGCCGCCTGTCAGCGATCGCGCAGCGGAGCGTTTGGATCCCAGCCTTTCCGAATGGAATCCGAAGGAGATGCGCGCGGAACGTCGCCCTGCGTCATCACTGCCAGTGCGATCGGGTCGGCGCAGTCGCACGCTGCTGATCCTGTTTGGACTGATCGTGATGCTTGGCGCGGGACTTTGGCTGGGGCAGGAACAACTGCGCGGATGGCTGCCGCAAACCGTCAAGGAGCGCAGCCTGGCCGATGCCGAAGCGGCCCTCGCAGCCGGCCAGTTGCTTGGAGAATCCGGTGCCGTAGCCAAGTATCGCGTGGTGCAGGCGATGGATCCTGAGAATACCCAGGCCCTGCAGGGATTGCGCAGCGCGGGCGAACTTTCACTGGTTCAAGCCGAGGCCCAGCTTGCGGCCGGCAATCTGGATGCGAGCGAGAATCTGCTTGAGCTGGCGCGCGATCTGGGAGTGGCCGATTCGCAGTTGCAGCCGCTGAAGGATCGGCTGCATCAGCCGGTGGTGGATGAGGAACTGGAAGCAATCCTGCTAAGCGCGCGTCAGGCTCTGGCCGAGGGGCGACTGAAAGGTGCAGATGACAGCGCTGCGCAGCTGTTCGCCCAGGCCTTGAAGCACAATCCCGAGGAACCCTTGGCACGACGTGGCCTGGCCGACACGCAGGCGGCCCTGCTGGTGCTTGCCAACGCACAGGTCGAGGCGGGCGAGCTGCTGGCGGCAGAGCGCGGCATCGCGGAAGTGGAACAGATGGATGCTGGGCACCCGGGGATTCCGGCGGCGCGCGCAGCCTTGTCCAATCAGCAACAAAAACGTCGCGAGCAGATTGAAATGCGGCTGCGGGATGCGGATGGTCTGGTGAAAGGAGGCAGCCTGGTCAATGGTGAAAAGAATGCTCGCGCGATTTATCGGGCGCTGATCGAGCAGTCGCCGGATCTGCCCGAGGCCAGCCAGGGACTGGAACGAATTGCTGGACTCCTGCTGCAGCAGGCAGAGCGACGCGCCGCCGATTTCGACGCGCAGGCTGCAGGTCGACTGCTGTCCGAAGCCGAGCGAACCTGGCCTCAGCACGCTGGCCTCGCGGCAACCCGCCAGCGGATTCAGCAATCGGCGCAACGCGCGCAGCAGCTGGCGACAAAGCCGAACGTGGTGCCGCCAGATGCTGGGCGCATCGAGCAACTGCTGCGCGAGGCGGCGCAGGCCGCGAAAGAGGGAAAACTTTTGACGCCGCCCGGTGGCAGCGCCTATGACATGTACCGTGTCGTGCTGGGTCACCAGCCTGACAACGCCGAGGCCTTGCAGGGTTTGGCCGGATTGACGCAGCAGGCGCGCAGCGCCGCCACAGGGGCCCTGGATACGCGGCAGCTGTCGCGTGCCGAAGGCTACGTCGAGGCCCTGCAGACACTCAATCCCACGGATTCCGGCTTGGCCGGCCTGCGTCGTCGTCTGGCCGGCGCCTATCTGGCGCTGGCCATTGAACAACTGGAAGGCGGGCAGCTGAAGTCAGCCCTGCAGGCGGTCGACAAGGCGCGTGAGATCGACCCCAACCATCCGGATATGGTTTCGATTCGGGCGCGAGTGGAGCAGGCCGGAGGCTGACAGTCCAGTTCCCACGTCAGAACGGGCGGGCAGGCTCACGGCGGGGCAGTGTTTTCACGCGTAGTTCCCTCGCGCGATGGGGAATGATGCGTTGGCGCGACGCGCTACTCCAGTTCGCGATGGAAACGCAGCACCGATTCCCTGCCCGCACCGCGGAAGTGATCGGCCAGTGCTTCGGTCAGCCAAACCGAGCGATGCCGCCCGCCGGTGCAGCCAAACGCGACGGTGACGTAACTGCGTTGGTCCGCGTCGAAGCGTGGCAGCCATTCCTCCAGAAAGTCGCGGGTCTGTTCGAGGTAGCGCATTGCCAGCGGCTGCGATTCGAACCAGCCGCGGATCGCACTGTCCTTGCCCGACAGCGGGCGCAGGGTTGGTTCCCAATGCGGGTTCGGCAGGCAGCGAACATCGAACACGAAGTCGGCGTCGGCCGGTACACCGCGACGGTAGGCAAATGACTCGAACAGCAATGAGAGCCCGGGCGAGGCATCGAGGCCGAACTCGGTGACGATCAGCCGGCGCAGCTGATGCACGTTGAGTTCGCTCGAGTCGATCACCCGGTCAGCCAGCGATACCAGCGGCTTCAGCAGGCTGCGTTCCTGCGCGATGGCGTCGGCCAGTGGCAGGCCATGGGCACTCAGCGGATGGCGTCGCCGGGTTTCGGAGAAGCGTTTGATCAGTACTTCGTCGCGGGTATCGAGAAAGACCAGGCTGTAAGCCACACCGAGCTTGCCCACGGCGGCCAGCGATTCGGGCAGATGACCAAGATCCTCGCTGCGATTGCGTACATCGATGCCAACCGCGAGCCGATGGTAGCTGCCACTGCCGGAAGTGACGGTCGCAACGAAATCGGGCAACAGCTCGGCCGGCAGGTTGTCGGCGCAGTAGTAGCCGAGATCTTCCAGGGTGCGAAGCGCCACCGATTTGCCCGAGCCTGACAGGCCGCTGACAACGATCAGGGGAATGGCTGTGCTGTCGTTCGGCTCTACCATGGGTCTTTCCTGCGCATCTGGTGGGCCTGACGGTCGATGAAGGTCTGGGTCGGGTCGATGCCCTTGCTCTTGAGAATCGCCGACCGCACGGCAGCCTCCACCAGGACCGCCAGATTGCGTCCCGCTGCCACGGGCAGGGTGATCATCGGGACGCGCACGTCCAGCACATCACGGTGCCCGGTGTCGCCAAACAGCCGATCACCGGATCCCGGCGGTTTACCGGGATCGGGCTGTTGCAGGTGCACGATCAGCCGCAGGTACTTGTTCCGCTTCACCGCAGTATCGCCGAACATGCTTCGCACATCGAGAATCCCGAGGCCGCGCACTTCCAGCAGGTCCTGCAGCATCTCCGGGCAGGTGCCGTCGATCACGTCGGGCGCGATCAGGGTGAAATCCGGCGCATCGTCGGCAATCAGCCGGTGGCCCCGGGTGATGAGTTCCAACGCCAGCTCGCTCTTGCCGGCACCCGACTCGCCGGTGATCAGCACGCCGATGGAGTAAACCTCCATGAACACCCCATGCAGCGTGGTGCGGTTGGCGAGGCGGCGCGCCAGGTGATACTGCAGATAGGTGAGCAGTTCATGCCCGCGCTTGGAGGAAACCCACAGCGGCGTGCCCGATTCGTCGCAGGCCTCGCGCAGGTCGCTGGGCGCGGACTGATCGCGCGTGATCAGCAGGGCCAGCGGTCGCTGGTCAATGATCTTGGCCAGGGTTTCCCAGCGCTGGCGCGGATCCAGGCCATCGAGGTAGGCCAGTTCCTCGGCGCCGATGATCTGCACCTTGTTGGGATAGATGATGTTGAGATAACCAACCTGCGACGGACGCCGTGACTGCTGTTCGACCGAGGCCAGCACGCGCGATTCACCCCGCTGCCCTGATAGCCAGCGCAAGCCAAGGCGCTCCTCGACCAGATCAAACAGCTCTCGCGCGTTGACCTGGGCGTCCACTGGTCAGCTTCCGCCGATCCGTGCCACTTCAGCGCGGGATGAACTCGAGTCGAGTTCCACCAGGCGTACGCAGCCCTGGTTGGGAAGATGCTGGTTTGCACGGATTGCCGATGCGGGCGCCCGAATCGCAGTGGTCTGCGTTCGGGCGCCCTTGCGGTAGTGGCAGGGAACAGTTTCCACTGCAGCTCAGGCGGCAGCGTGCTTGGGTTGCCAGTCCGAAAGCAGGGTGTAGATCGCCGCAGCGTCGCTGGCCTCGCGCAGGCTGCGAGCCATCGAGGGGTCGGAGAACATTTCCGCCAGTTGCGAGAGCAGCAGCAGGTGCTGGTTGTTGAAATGCTCAGGCACCGCCAGCGCAAATACCAGATCGACGTGCTGACCGTCGATCGCCCCGAAGTCCACCGGTTCGGACAGGCGCACGAAAGCGCCGACCGCGGTGCCCAGCACGGAGGTGCGGCCATGCGGAATGGCCACGCCATGACCGAGACCGGTAGAACCCAAACGCTCGCGCGTACACAGGCTGTCGTAGATCTGGCGTTCAAGCTCACTGCCCTGGCCGTCGGACAACAGGCTGGCCAGGTTGTCCAGCAGACGCTTCTTGCTGGAGACGCTCAGGCCGCACTGGACACGCGACGGGCTGAGCAGATCGACTAGATGCATGGTTGAAACGGCCCCTGTAACTTGAAAGTCAACCGAAGGTCGACTGGCGGGCGGCTGATTCGCCGCGGTGGTGGTCGGTGACCTTTTCCTTGTGCCGAAGCACCTGGCGATCAAGCTTGTCTGCCAGCAAGTCGATGGCGGCGTACATGTTCTCTGAGATGGAATCGGCGTGCAGGGCCTTGCCCGATGTGGTCAGGGTGGCCTCGGCGCGATGCTCCAGCTTGTCAACGGAAAGGATCACATGCATGGTCTGCACGTGGTCGAAGTGGCGCTCGATGCGCTGCATCTTGCTCTGCACGTAGTCGCGCAGTGCCGGCGTCACGTCGATCTGATGGCCGCTGACTTCGATCTGCATGGTGGCTCTCCTGTGGTCTTGATGCGCCGCAAACGGCGCGGATCCGGATCGTCCCCCTGGGAACGCCGGCTGCTGGCCAGGCACCGGAACGCCGGCGCCAACTCGCAAAGGGAATGGGGCGGTGGGTCGAGCTGGCGGCGCGGCGCCTCGAGAAGAAGTCCACATGGGAGTTCAGCCGAGCCTTTGACGCTCGTTGGATGCGGGAATGTTCATCGCTTCCCGGTATTTTGCCACGGTTCGGCGCGCTACCGTGATGCCCTGAAGCTTGAGCTCCTTCGCAAGATTGGCATCGGAGAGCGGCTTTGTGGGGGCTTCTGCCTCGATCAGGCGTCGAATCATCGCCTGAATGGCCGTGCTGGACGCCGAACCGCCATCGGTGGTCGACAGGCTGGAAGAGAAGAAATGCTTCAGTTCGAAGGTGCCGCGCGGGGTGTGCAGGTACTTGCGCGTGGTTACCCGCGATACAGTTGATTCGTGCAATTCCAGCTCGTCAGCGACCTCGCGCAGTACCAGGGGGCGCATGGCTTCGGGACCATGCTCAAGAAAACCGCTCTGGTGGCGCACGATGCACTGCACCACGCGCAGCAGGGTGTCGGCGCGCGAATTGAGGCTCTTGATCAGCCAGCGCGCCTCCTGCAGCTGGCCGCGCAGATAGCTGGCATCGCCACGGTTGGCGCCGCCGATCAGGGATTCGTAGTGGCGATTGACGCCGATTCGCGGTGAAGCATGAGGCGCCAGGCTGACCCGCCACATGCCGCCACGACGCTGCACGAAGGCATCCGGAACCACGTAATCGATCTGTGCCGGCGCAATCTGGGCGCCGGGGCGGGGGTCAAGAGATCGGATCAGGGCGAGTGCCTGCTCCACCGATTCCGCTTCAGCGCCGATCTGGCGCGCCAGGCGGGCACAGTCTGCCTTCGCCAGCTGTTCCAGGTGCTCGCGCACCAGGCAGCGTGCCAGGGCCAGGCCTTCGGTGTCTTCCGACAGCGTGGAAAGCTGCACATCGAGGCATTCGGACAGATTTCTCGCCCCACAGCCCGGCGGATCGAGGCGCTGGATACAGTGCAGTACCGCTTCGACCTCATCGGCCTCGGTCTCGATCTCCGGAAGCAGTCCTGCGATGAGATCTTCAATACTCTCGCTCAAATGGCCGTCGTCGTCGATAGACTCGATCAGGGCCGCGCCGATGCTGCGATCGCGTAGCGACAGGGGCGTCAGGTTTAGCTGCCAGAGCAGGTGCTCGCGCAGGTCTTCAGTCGCCGCTGCGGCGAGTTCACCGAATTCATCGCTGTCGCCGTCGCGGCTGCCGCTACGCCCGACGAATTCATCTTCCCAGAGTGGCTCGTAGTCCAGGTCCGCGCCAAAGTCCGCCTCGGACTCGCTTTCCGGGCTTGGTTTCTCGCTGGTCGGGGACTCGCGATCAGGCCCTGGAGCAGAATCGTCCTCGGACTCGCCGTCGTCCAGTCGCTCCAGCAGTGGATTGGCTTCCAGGGCTTCGTTCAGCTCGGTCTCCAACTCGACACTGGACAGCTGCAGCAGGCGGATCGCCTGGCGCAATTGCGGCGTCAGGGTCAGCTGTTGTCCCAGCTTGAGTTGCAGCGAGGCTTTCATGTCTGCGGCGCGGCGCCCAGGATGCTTCCACCTTACAGGCGGAAGGCATCGCCAAGATAGACCCGGCGGACCTCTGGATTCTCCAGGATGGCGGCGGGGGAGCCCTGGGCCAGCACGCTGCCCTCGTTCAGGATGTAGGCGCGATCGCATATGCCCAGGGTTTCGCGCACATTGTGGTCGGTGATCAGCACGCCGATGTTGCGCGCCTTCAGGTGCCGGACAATTTTCTGGATCTCGCCCACCGAGATCGGGTCGACCCCGGCGAAGGGTTCGTCGAGCAGCATCAGGCGGGGTTTTCCGGCCAGGGCTCGGGCGATTTCGACCCGGCGTCGTTCGCCACCTGACAGGCTGGCGCCGAGCTGGTCGGCCACGTGGGTGACCTGCAGCTCTTCCATCAGCGCATCGAGTTCGCGCTGCCGGCCCTGGGCGTCCAGGTCAGCGCGCAATTCGAGGATGGCGAGGATGTTGTCAGCCACACTCAGCCTGCGGAACACCGAAGGCTCCTGTGGCAGATAGCCGAGCCCGAAGCGGGCGCGGGCGTGCATCGGCAGGGCGGTGATGTCGGTGCCGTCAAGCAGGATCTCGCCGCCATCGGCGGGAACCAGGCCCACCAGCATGTAGAAGCACGTGGTCTTGCCGGCGCCGTTCGGTCCCAGCAGGCCGACCACTTCGCCGGCATGCAGCCAGAAGCTGAAATCGCGCACGACTTCACGCGCGCCATAGCGTTTGCGCAAGGCGCGTGCGGTCAGCATCAGGGTGAGGCGCTGGGCAGCTTGGGTTCGATCCGCATGTGGATGCGACCGCCTTCGCCACCGCCGGCGTCCAGGCGTCCGGTCTTGAGGTCATAGGTGATGCGCTCGCCGCGCAGCACGCCACGCGGTTCGTTGACCACGACACTGCCACTCATGACCACCACTTCACTGCTGAGGTCGTAGTCGATGCGGCTGGCGGTTGCGCGCATCAGGCCGCCTTCGTCCATTTCCTGCTGCAGGCGCGCGGGCTGGCCTTCGAGCACGGCACGTCGCACCGCCCCGTCGACACGGCTCATGACCGCCGTGTTGGATTCGGCGCGCAAACTGCCTTGCACGATTTCGACCCCGCCACTCAAGGTGGCGTCGCCGGTTTCGCCAAGCACCGCTTCCCAGCGTGCCGCGCGAATGTCCATCGGCTGTTCGCGGTCGCGCTGCAGTGCCAGCACCGGCTGGGCAAGCAGCAAGGCGAGCAGGACAAGATATCTAGGGTTTCGGTGATTCATAGCGAGCCTGGACTTCCGTTAGCAGTTCGACGAAACGGGTCTGCAAATCGGCGCGCATCCCCACACCGCTGAGTATAGAGCCCGGCCCGGTGACGGTCACGGCATCATCGCTGGCCAGACGCCGCTCGCGCGGGAATACGTCGATCAACTCGCTGACCAGCTTGGTTGCCTTGCCGGGTGTGCCCGGCGCCTGCACCTGGACTTCGCCGAGCAGGCGTATCTGGCCGGCATCGGGCCGTACCCAGGCATCGTTGGCCCGCGCATTCCAGGTGCCGCCTTTGCCGTCGGGCACCTGGAAACGCGGCTGGTCGATATCCAGCGAGCCCAGGAATGGGTGCCGGGTCAGCAATGGCCCGGTCGCGGAAAAGCTCTCCAGGCCTTGCTGGTCGAGCGCGATCAGTTCGAACTCGGTGAGGGTGTAATCCGAGCGCGGCGGCCCTACCAGCGGCGGTGGGCCGTCGTCGCGGCTCAGCACATAGACCCACCAGGAGCTGGCAACGGCTATGACCAGCAGGACGACAGAGAGAATGCGGCTGCGCATCACGGCAGGAACCGCGCCACGCAGGCATTGACATGGCCCTGTGCGGCAAGGATCAGGTCAGCCAGTTCCCGCGCCGCGCCGTGGCCGCCGGCGCGCTGTGTCTGCCAGTGGGCATGCTCGGCTGTCCAGGCGTGTGCGTTAGCCGGGACCACGGCCAGTCCGGCGCGCCGCATCGCAGACAGGTCAGGCAGGTCATCGCCCATGAACGCGACCTGGGTTTCGTCAATGCCCAGTTCACGCGCAAGTCCCAGCATGGCGGTGAGTTTGTCCAGGCAGCCCTGCTGCAGCCGGGTGATGCCCAGTTCCCTGGCGCGGTGCGCAACGATCGGACTCTGGCGGGCAGTGATGATGGCGACCTCGATGCCGTTCTGTTGCAACAGCTTCAGACCCAGTCCGTCATGCACATGAAATACCTTGAACTCGCTGCCGTCGGACGCGATACCGAGGCCGCCGTCGGTCAAGGTGCCGTCGACATCGAAACAGACCAGGCGAATGCGCGCAGCGCGTTCGGTGACTTCCGCGGGAATGGGCAAGGTGGACATGGCCGTGCTCAGGAACAGACTGCCAAGCAGAACACGCCGGACCTTGCTGGCAACGGAACCGCGGATTTGCCTCGCATCGTTCAGACCACGCGTGCGCGCAGCAGATCGTGGATGTTCAGGGCGCCAACCAGGCGCTCTTCCGCATCGACCACCAGCACGGCGTTGATCTTGTGCGCTTCCATCAGGCGTGCGGCTTCCACGGCCAGCTTGTCGGCGCCGATGGTTTTTGGGCTGCGGTTCATGACGCTCAGCACCGGGGTGCCGCGCAGATCGATATTGGCGTCGTCCAGAGTGCGGCGAAGATCGCCGTCGGTGAATACGCCGAGCAGCTTCTGGTTCGCATCGATCACCGCGGTCATGCCGAGGCGCTTGCGGCTCATCTCGACCAGCGCGTCGCTGAGCGAGGCCTCGGCCGGCACGCTGGGTACTTCCGGGCCACGGTGCATGATGTCGGCAATATGCAGCAGCAGGCGACGACCCAGGCTGCCGGCCGGATGCGAGCGGGCGAAATCCTCGTCGGTGAAGCCGCGTGCCTCAAGCAGGGCGATGGCCAGGGCATCGCCCATCACCAGGGCGGCCGTGGTGCTGGCAGTGGGCGCCAGGCCCAGCGGGCAGGCTTCGGCCGGCACGCTGACATCCAGATGCACATCGGCGAGACGGGCGAGGGTGGAGCGTGGACGGCCAGTCAGCGCGATCATCGGATTGCCCTGGCGCTTGAGCACCGGAACGATGGTCAGCACTTCGTCGGTCTCGCCCGAATTGGACAGTGCCACCACGACGTCGGCGTCGGTAATCATGCCCAGATCGCCATGACAGGCTTCGCCCGGGTGCACGTAGAACGAAGGTGTGCCTGTGGAGGCCAGGGTCGCCGCCACCTTGCGCGCGATGTGGCCGGACTTGCCCATCCCGGTGGTCACCACGCGACCCTTGCAGCGGTAAAGCAGCTGACAGGCGGCGACAAAATCGCCATCGACGCGTGCCTGCAGCGCTTCCAGCGCGCGGGTTTCGGTTTCGATCACCGCCAGGCCACTACGGCGCAGGCGCATTTCGTCGAGAATTTCGGGGTGACTCCCCGGGAAGATCTGGATCTGGGCGTTCATTGGGCTGTGCTCTGTCAGGATCGTCGTCATGGAAGGGTTCTGGTTGCCGCTCGGCTTCTTGCGAGCCTTCGTGCTCATTCCTGACCCTCGTCGACCCCGCTCCGTACGGGGTTTGCGTCGACCCTGTGGCCGAACGCGGTAGCGCCTTACTCTGATGGCAAGCGTCTACGTGGTGAGAGTGCCGGAATGGCAACCGTAGCCGGGAGACGCTTCTGCTAAACTTCGCCGCCCATTCTACCCCGCTTCGGACCCCGTTCAGCCTCGGCAGTTCCTTGCCTCGACGAATTGGCTCCGGGCCAACGGCATCGCCCCCTCCATGGACACCCAAACCATCCGCCAGCTGATCGAATCCGGCTTGCCCGGCGCGCGCGCCGACGTGCGCGGTGACGACGGCGTGCATTTCGAAGCCACCGTGGTGGCCGAACAGTTCGCCGGCAAACTGCCACTGGCCCGGCACCGCCTGGTCTACGCCACCCTCGGCGAGCGCATGGGCGGAGAAATCCACGCCCTTTCGCTGAAGACCCTGACCCCGCAGGAAGCGGGTTCCGGCGGCCAGTAACCTGCTTCGGCTTGCGCGCCGAAACCCGCGACAGGTTTCACTGTCGGGCGCTTGATCCTCAAGCGTGTTGCCCGCGCAATGCCCTTTTTGCGGCTCATGCTGTTCCCCGTTCCCCGTTCCCCGTTCCCCGTTCCCCGTTCCCTGACTTTAATTAAATGGCCAAAATCCTGATCACCGGCGGTACCGTGCTGGACGGCGAGGTGCAGATCTCGGGCGCCAAGAACGCCGTGCTGCCAATCCTGGCGGCCTCCTTGCTGGTCGATGGCCAGATGGACATCGGCAATGTGCCGCACCTGCAGGATGTCACCACCAGCATGGAGCTGCTTGGCCAAATGGGTGTGAACCTGTCGGTCGACGAGAAGATGCGCATCCAGGTCGACGCCAGTCGCGCCGACCGTCATGTCGCGCCGTACGAGCTGGTGAAGACCATGCGCGCCTCGATCCTGGTACTTGGCCCCCTGCTGGCGCGCTTCGGCGAGGCCGTGGTCTCGCTGCCCGGTGGCTGCGCGATCGGTAGCCGGCCGGTTGACCAGCACATCCGCGGCCTGCAGGCGATGGGCGCGGACATCGTGGTCGAGGGTGGCTTCATCCTGGCCAATGCCCGCCGCCTGCGTGGCGCGCGCATCGTGATGGACATGGTCACGGTCACCGGCACCGAGAACATCATGATGGCGGCCACCCTGGCCAAGGGCACCACCATCATCGAGAACGCCGCGCAGGAGCCCGAGGTAATCGACCTGGCCGACTGCCTCAACGCGATGGGCGCGCGGGTCAGCGGCGCGGGCAGCAGCACCATCGTGATCGAAGGCGTCGAGCGGCTTGGCGGCGGCAGCTTCGACGTGCAGCCCGACCGCATCGAGACCGGCACCTTCCTGGTTGCCGGCGCCATCACCGGTGGACGCGTGATGGCCCGCAAGGCGCGCCCCGACACGCTCGATGCCGTGCTGCAGAAGCTCGAGAAAGCCGGCGCGCAGATCGACGTCGGTCCGGACTGGATCCAGCTCGACATGCGTGGCAAACGCCCACGCGCGGTCAATCTCACCACCGCGCCGTATCCGGCCTTTCCGACCGACATGCAGGCGCAGTTCTGCGCCCTCAATGCGGTGGCCGAGGGCGTTGGTGTGGTGACCGAAACCATCTTCGAAAACCGCTTCATGCACGTGCAGGAACTGCAGCGCCTGGGCGCCGACATCCGCGTCGAGGGCAAGTCCGCGATCATCACCGGCGCGGCCAAGCTGAGTGGCGCTCCGATCATGGCCACCGACCTGCGCGCCTCGGCCTCGCTGGTGCTGGCGGGCCTGGTGGCCGAGGGCGACACCATTGTCGACCGCGTCTACCACATCGATCGCGGCTACGAGAACATCGAGGAAAAGCTCAGCGGCCTGGGCGCCAAGATCCGGCGTTTGCCGACGCGCACCAGCTGACGTGCTTTGCCCTGCGTCGCTGCATGAGCAGCGGCAATCTCCGTGGATTTTTCTGCCTGAAATGTGCGCATGAACAACGCCCACCGCAAACCCCTTCCCGGTACTTCACTCGACTGGTTCGATGCCCGCGCTGCGGTTGAAACACTGCAAGCCGGCAGCTATGACAAGCTGCCCTACACCGCCCGCGTGCATGCCGAGAACCTGGTTCGGCGCTGCGATCCGGCGATCCTCGATGATTGCCTGCGCCAGCTGATCGAGCGCCGTCGCGACCGCGACTTTCCCTGGTTTCCTGCGCGCGTGGTATGCCACGACATCCTCGGCCAGACCGCCCTGGTCGATCTGGCGGGCCTGCGTGATGCGATCGCGGATCAGGGTGGCGATCCGGCCCAGGTCAATCCGGTGGTGCCGGTGCAGCTGATCGTCGACCACTCGCTGGCGGTGGAGTGTGGTGGCTTTGATCCGGACGCCTTTGCCAAGAACCGCGCGATCGAGGATCGCCGCAATGCGGACCGTTTCCATTTCATCGATTGGACCAGGCAGGCCTTCCGCAACGTCGATGTGATTCCACCGGGCAACGGGATCATGCATCAGATCAACCTGGAGAAGATGTCGCCGGTGATCTATGTACAGGACGGTGTGGCCTTCCCCGACACCTGCGTCGGCACCGACAGCCACACCCCGCACGTAGATGCGCTGGGCGTGATCGCGGTGGGCGTGGGTGGGCTGGAAGCCGAAAGCGTGATGCTGGGTCGCGCCTCGTGGATGCGCCTGCCCGAGATCGTCGGTGTTGAGTTGAGCGGCGAACCACAGCCGGGTATCACCGCCACCGACATCGTGCTGGCGCTGACCGAATTCCTGCGTCAGTCCAAGGTCGTCGGCGCCTACCTCGAGTTCCGCGGTGAAGGTGCGGCGGCACTGACGCTGGGTGATCGCGCGACCATCTCCAACATGGCGCCGGAGTACGGCGCCACTGCAGCGATGTTTTTCATCGACGACAACACACTCGACTACTTGCGCCTGACAGGCCGAACCGATGAGCAGGTCGCGTTGGTTGAGAACTACGCCAGGACTGCCGGTCTGTGGAGCGATGCATTGGCCGACGCACAGTACGAGCGCAGCCTGCAGTTCGACCTGTCCGGCGTGGTGCGCAATATGGCCGGCCCCTCAAATCCGCATGCGCGCGTAGCCACAAGCGAGTTGGCGTCTCGCGGCATTGCGAAGTCCTACACCGAAACGCCCGGCCAGATGCCCGATGGCGCGGTGATCATCGCCGCGATCACCAGCTGCACCAATACGTCCAATCCGCGCAACGTGATCGCCGCTGGCCTGCTGGCGCGCAACGCCAATCGCCGTGGCCTGGTCCGCAAGCCCTGGGTAAAGAGTTCGCTGGCGCCAGGTTCCAAGACGGTGTCGCTGTATCTGGAAGCCGCCGGCCTGAAAGAAGAGCTGGAACAACTCGGCTTCGGCATCGTCGCGTTTGCCTGCACCACCTGCAACGGCATGAGCGGCGCGCTGGATCCTGCCATCCAGCAGGAGATCGTCGAGCGAGATCTGTATGCCACCGCCGTGCTCAGCGGCAACCGCAATTTCGACGGCCGTATTCACCCGTATGCCAAGCAGGCCTTCCTGGCCTCGCCGCCGCTGGTGGTGGCCTATGCCATCGCCGGCAGCATCCGCTTCGACATCGAGAAGGACGTGCTGGGTGTGGATGCCGAAGGCAACGAGGTGCGCCTGAAAGACCTGTGGCCCTCGGATGCCGAGATCGACGCCATCGTGAAGTCGGCGGTCAAGCCCGAGCAGTTCCGCGCCGTCTACGTGCCGATGTTCAAGATCGCGGTGGAATCCGGTGCCAAGGTGAGCCCGCTTTACGACTGGCGCGCGCAGAGCACCTACATCCGCCGCCCGCCGTACTGGGAAGGCGCGCTGGCCAAGCCACGCACGCTCAGCGGCCTGCGCCCGCTAGCCCTGCTCGGCGACAACATCACCACCGACCATCTTTCGCCCTCCAACGCGATCATGCGCAGCAGCGCCGCGGGTGAGTACCTGGCGAAGATGGGCCTGCCGGAAGAGGACTTCAATTCCTACGCCACCCACCGCGGCGACCATCTCACGGCATTGCGCGCGACCTTCGCCAACCCGACCCTGGTCAACGAGATGGCGGTGGTCGATGGCGCGGTGAAGAAGGGCTCACTGGCGCGGGTTGAACCGGAACGCCAGGTGATGCGCATGTGGGAAGCGATCGAGACCTACATGGAGCGCGGCCAGCCGCTGATCATCATCGCCGGCGCCGACTATGGCCAGGGCAGCTCGCGCGACTGGGCGGCGAAGGGCGTGCGCCTGGCTGGTGTGGAGGTCATCGTGGCGGAAGGCTTCGAACGCATCCACCGCACCAACCTGATCGGCATGGGCCTGCTGCCGCTGCAGTTCCTGCCCGGCACCACCCGCAAGACGCTGGAACTCGACGGCAGCGAAACTTATGACGTGATCGGCCAGCGCACCCCGCGCGCCGAGCTCACCCTGGTCGTACAGCGCCGCAACGGCGAGCGCGTCGAGGTGCCCGTCACCTGTCGCCTGGACTCCGACGAGGAAGTGCTGATCTACGAAGCCGGCGGCGTGCTGCAGCGCTTCGCGCAGGATTTCCTGGCGGCCAACAAGGCGGCCTGAGGTCTTTCACTAGTCGGAGGGCGGATCTCGATCCGCCGCTGCCGGTCAATTCAGTCGGGTTCGGATTTGCCCCGACACCGCGCCGTGGCGGATCAAGATCCGCCCTCCCGAGCAGCAATGTAGGGCGGCATCCCATGCCGCCATCTGGGCTCCTTGACGAGCCGCCTTTACGCCGCAGATTCTGCTTGTATATGCCCTTATAGGGCATTAGTATGCCCGTTATGGGCATTTCGAATGAGGGGCGAGT
Organism: Lysobacterales bacterium; assembly: GCA_038257155.1. Classification (GTDB taxonomy): domain Bacteria; phylum Pseudomonadota; class Gammaproteobacteria; order Xanthomonadales; family Xanthomonadaceae; genus JANJTY01. Next base: position 43,260 of record JBBSJP010000009.1, read on the forward strand.
GAGTGAAGCTGCGGCCTTGTACGCCAAGGCCAGCCTTGCCGACGCCCTGTTCACCCGCACCCAGCAGCGCGTGCTGGCTTGTCTGTTTGGTCAGCCAGGCCGCAGTTTCAGCGTCAGCGAACTGATCCACACCACCGGCGCCGGCAGTGGCGCGGTGCAGCGCGAGGTCGCCCGACTGTCGGGAAGCGGCCTGCTGAGCCTCGAGGCGGTCGGTAACCAGAAGCGCTACCGCGCCAACCCGCAGTGCCCGATTCATGACGAACTGGTCTCCATTGTCCGCAAGACATTTGGCCTGGCGACGCCGCTGCGCGAGGCCTTGGCTCCGCTAGCCGATAGCATCCATGCGGCCTTTGTTTACGGGTCGGTGGCCAAGGGCCACGACACCGCCAGCAGCGACATTGACCTGATGCTGGTATCGGATGCGCTCAGCTATGGCGAGGTCATGGCGGCTCTTGATCCGCTGATCGAACGCATGGGCCGAAAGATCAATCCAACCCTGTATTCCCGCAGCGAACTGGCCAAGCGCATTGCGGAAGGCAACAGCTTCGTCACCCGCGTCCTCGCGCAACCGCGCATCTGGCTGATCGGAAGCGAGCATGATCTCGGCACTTGAAAACCTTACTGGTCCGGGCAAGCCGCTGTCGCCCGAGCCGCCCGACCAGGCCGAGATCGATGGTCTGTTGCGCTCGGGCCGCGCCCGACTCGTCGACGCAAGAAACGTTGCGCTTTCCCTGGAAAGCCGTTTCGATCTGGCCTACAACGCGGCGCACGCACTGTGCCTGGCTGCCCTGCGCAGCACTGGCTACCGCGCGCGTCAACGCTACATCGTGTTCCAGGTTCTGCCGCACACCCTTGGCCTGGGCCCGGAAATCTGGCGCGTGCTGGCCAAGGCCCACGATCTGCGTAACCTGGCCGAATACGAGGGCCACGTGGATGTGGAAGAGCGTTTCGCGGCGGACCTGATCTCCGCGTGTGAGCGGGTGTCTGCGGTGATCGAGACGCAGCGATGAAACTCAACAACGAGGTGCTTGCAAGGTGACCGTCCTGCGCTGCACTGCCAAGCTGCTCAAGCAACTGAAGCAGCCCCCCCAAGGCGACCGAGCCTGCACCCCAGGACAACCCACTGGGCGAGTGGTACGCCGACCTGGATGTCTGGCGTCGGCAGCCCTTCGTGGTGATGCTCAATGGCGCAACCGGCGTCGTGCTGGTCTCGCCCGCCAACGCCGCAGAACTTCGCCGACTGCACGAGCGAGCCCTGCTGCAGTTCGCCAGCCTGTGCGAGCATTTTTGCCTGCGAAGTGCCGGAGTAGACGCCGAACTGGACGGGTTCGACGCCGGTTTCAGCTACGGTCCCGCCTGCGACCGCAGCCTGATGTCCTCGTTGAACCAACGCAAGTCTGAGATCTGGATGAGCCTGGAGCACGCCGATTCGCCGGCACAAATCGCCGCGCGGCTTTGGAACGGGATGTTCCAGCACCCGGCCTTGGGCCGCGACGCAAGGTCCAACAGCAAGTATCACCGGCCTCTCGACCTCGTTCGGCAGCGTCTGATGCCATCAGATTCGATTCTTCCATTCAATCCCATTCGATCCTGAAGCCATGAACAAGCCTTCCCAACTTCACGCGCCTCAGGTGAAAGTGCCCGCCACCTACATGCGCGGCGGCACGTCCAAGGGCGTGTTCTTTCGCCTGGAAGACCTGCCCGAAGCCGCGCGCGTGCCCGGCGCGACGCGCGACCACCTTTTCCAGCGCGTGATCGGATCGCCCGATCCCTATGCCAAGCAGATCGACGGCATGGGCGGGGCCACGTCCAGCACCAGCAAGTGCGTGATCCTCTCGCCCAGTTCGAAGCCGGATCACGATGTGGATTACCTCTATGGGCAAGTCAGCATCGATGCCGACTTCGTCGACTGGTCGGGCAACTGCGGCAACCTCTCCACCGCGGCGGGGGCGTTCGCGATCCATGCCGGCTATGTTGATCCCGCGCGCATTCCCGTCGATGGCGAGTGCGTGGTGCGAATCTGGCAGGCAAACATCGGCAAGACCATCATTGCGCATGTGCCGGTCACCAATGGGCAGGTGCAGGAGGCCGGCGACTTCGAACTCGACGGCGTGACTTTTCCGGCGGCCGAAATCGTGCTGGAGTTTGTCGATCCGGCCGATGAGGGCGAAGGCGAAGGCGGATCAATGTTTCCCACCGGGAATCTGGTCGACGAGCTTGATGTGCCCGGCATAGGCAGACTGCAGGCCACGATGATCAATGCCGGTATTCCGACTGTGTTCGTCAACGCGGCGGATATCGGCTACACCGGCAGTGAGCTGCAGGAGGCGATCAATGGCGATGCCAAGGCATTGGCGATGTTCGAGACGCTACGAGCGCATGGCGCACTGCGCATGGGACTGATCAAGGACCTTTCCGAAGCCGCCAAGCGTCAGCACACCCCGAAGATCGCCTTCGTTGCTCGACCAGCTGACTACATCAGCTCCAGCGGCAAGCGAATCGCCGCGAGCGAGATCGATCTGCAGGTTCGTGCGCTGTCGATGGGCAAGCTGCACCACGCCATGATGGGCACGGCCTCCGTCGCCATCGCCGCCGCGGCGGCCGTGCCCGGCACGCTGGTGCACACTGCGGCTGGCGGCGTCTCGCGCAGTGCGGTGCGCTTCGGGCATCCCTCTGGCACCCTGCGTGTCGGCGCCGAGGCTCATTGCGTCGACGGGCAGTGGACCGTGAGCAAAGCCATCATGAGCCGCAGCGCGCGCGTGTTGATGGAAGGCTGGGTGCGCGTGCCGGCGAAGAGCTGTGCGTAGGGTGGGCCTCGGCCCACCGTGACATCAATCGGTCGGCAATGGTGGGCCAAGGCCCACCCTACGGACAGCCACCAACCTGGGTGGGCCTCGGCCCACCGACTCGATCGGCCTTAGTCAGCCTGACGTGAACTTGACCAGCCGCAGCTCAAGCTGGTCGCCATCTTCCTCGGTCTGCAGCAATCGCACGCTGATGCCGCGGCCTTCGTCGATCCAGTATTCGGTTTCCCGGCCGCTGCCGGCATCGCGCACTCGGGAAACATGCGCGGCGCGGTGCTCGCCTTCGGGAACGCGGATGGTTTCGTGGCCAACCAGGCGGTAGTTCTGCGGCTCGACGCGCGCGCGATCAGCCACCAGTAGCTCCAGTTTGCCGCCCGTCTTCAACCGATTCGCCAATGCCAGCACAACCAGGCTGCGATCGATCGCGCCGGGCTGGTATGCGAGGTCATGTTGACGATCCTTGTCCTTGCTGAGGATGCGGCCGGTCGTCAGGTCGACATCAAGACTGCGCTTGCGTGAACGCATGGCGGCCTTCTGCCTGTACCGGTACTCACGCACTTCCGGTGCCCCATCACGCAGCACAAAGCGCGAGCTCTCATCGATCTCCAGGCCGGCCAACGCGGCCATGCCGGCGGTGCCGCGCGTGCGTGTTTCGAGCACCCAGTACTCACCATCGCGTCGCAGGCTGATCTCGGCACGGCCTTCCGGCTTGCCCTTGCGCAGCACTTCGTACTCGGCGCTGAAGGGAACGGGATCTGCAGCGTATGCGCCGCTGGCTCCGCTCAACATCAGGAATGCCAGTACGCAGGCCAGCCAGCCGCGCGCCAATGAGGCAGAAGCGCTTGCTTGGTTCTCACGCATGAATCCGGTTCTCCGCATCGAGCTGCAACGGTGCCGAAAGCGGTGCTCCGTCGACAAGGATCTGCCGCGCATCGGCCGCTACCCGCCCGCTGGCAATCAAGCCCACCGCGGCCAGCAGCAGCGGGTGCTCACGCGCCAGCACGCGCACGGCCAGCGACTCCGGCGTGTCATCGGCAAGCACTGGCACCTGTGCCTGCGCCAGCACCGGGCCGGCATCCAGCGCCGGGATCACGTAATGGACGCTGGCGCCATGTACGGCATCGCCGGCCTGCAGCGCGCGCGCATGGGTGTGCAACCCGGTGTATTTCGGCAGGAGCGATGGATGGATGTTGATCATGCGGCCCTCGAAGCGCGCGACCTGTTCGGCCGCGATGATGCGCATATAGCCGGCACAGACGATGAGGCTCGGCTGAACTGCATCAACCGCATCAAACATGGCGGCGTCGAATTCGGCACGTGTGGCAAAGTCCTTCGGACGCAGGGAGATTCCCGGAATGCCGGCTGCCGATGCTCGCTGCAGGGCTCCTGCGCTGGCGCGATCGGAAAATACGCCAACCAGTTCGATGGCAAGCTCCCACGCATCGCGCGCGTTGATCAGGGCCTGCAGATTGCTGCCGCGGCCGGAGGCGAGTACCGCGACGCGCAAGGGGCGGAATCCAGCTGAAGCAGGCTCCGGGGAGTTCATCGGCTCAAGCAATGTGCACGCGTTCGCCGTCGCTCGCCTCGACCACCTCGCCGATGCGCCAGTGCGGCAGGGCAAGGCCGTCAAGCGCCGTTTCCAGGCCGCTGCAAGCGTCGGGTGCGGCGATCAGCACGAAGCCGATGCCGCAGTTGAAGGTGCGCCACATTTCGCTGTTCGCCACCTGGCCTTCGCGCTGCAGCCAGTCGAATACCGGCGGCAGGGTCCAGGCGCTGGATTCAATACGCAGGCCCAGGCCCTTGGGCACCACGCGGATGATGTTCTCACTCAGCCCGCCGCCGGTAATGTGCGACATGGCATTGATTGCGTGGCTGGTCAACAGGCCCAGCACGGGCTTGACGTAGAGCCGCGTCGGCGCCATCAGTGCATCGATCAGGCGCACGCCGCCCAGGTCGATGTGCGCCGGGCGACCGGAGCGTTCGAAGATCCGCCGGATCAGCGAATAGCCGTTCGAGTGCGGGCCGCTGGAGCCGATGCCGATCAGCACATCGCCGCTGCGCACCTTGCTGCCGTCGATGATCTGCGACTTCTCCACTGCCGCCACACAGAAGCCGGCCAGGTCATACTCGCCGGGCGGATACATGTCAGGCATTTCGGCCGTTTCGCCACCGATCAGGGCGCAGCCCGATTCCTCGCAGCCGCGCGCGATGCCGCCAATAACAGAAGCAGCGGTGTCGATATCGAGCTTGCCGGTGGCGAAGTAATCGAGGAAGAACAGTGGTTCGGCGCCCTGTACCAGCACATCGTTGACGCACATGGCGACCAGGTCGATGCCGATCGTGTCGTGCCGGTCTAGCTGCTGGGCGAGTTTGAGCTTGGTGCCGACCCCATCGGTGCCTGACACCAGCACAGGCTCCTTGTACTTGCCGGAAAGGTCGAAGAGTGCGCCAAATCCGCCAAGGCCGCCCATCACCTCCTTGCGGAAGCTGCGCGCCACCAGCGGCTTGATGCGTTCAACGAGTGCGTTGCCGGCGTCGATGTCGACGCCAGCATCGCGGTAGGTGAGCGGGGTAGGGCTGGTCACGGTTGAAATCCCGGCGGCGCGCGCGAAGCCCGGCATTTTAGCAGCTACCGGGCCCCGGGCTGGCCCGAAGGTGCGCTGTCGAATGGACTGCCGCAGCAGCATTGGGCACCATGGCGGTACTCCTGCTGCCCCGCCTGGAATCCGATGCCGATGATTCGCTGCTTCTGCTTGCTGCTTGCGCTGTCCTTGATTCCTGCGCTGGCAAAGTCACAGGCAATTGACCTGTATGAGGGTGAAGCACCCGTATCCAGCCTGGAAGACGCTGAACGCATGGCTGCGTTGCCTGCCGCGATGGCGCATATGCTGATCCGGCTGACCGGCGATCCGGACATCGCGCTCGTGCCCTCAGCGCGCGCCCTGATGAACGATGCGCCCCAGCTCATGCAGCGCTTCCGCTACCGTCAGCAGACGGTGGTGCGCGACGGATTGCCACAGACGCGTACCCATCTCGTCGCGCGCTTCGATGCGGCGCAGGTTGATGCTGCCCTGAGTCGTGCCAACGTGGCGGTTTGGGTCGCGCCACGACCGCAACCCTTGATCTGGCTGGTGATCGATGACGGGAGCGGAGCTCGCCTGCTTGGCGCGGCACACGCTGCGGTGGTGGCGGGTCTGAATCAGCAGGCGGCACAGCGCGGGCTCGATCTGCGCTTTCCTGGCGCCGATGTCGCCGAATCCGACCTGGTGGGCAGCATCATGGCGGGGCGGGTCGATCCGCTTCACGAAGCCAGCGAGCGCTACTCGGCATCGGCCCTGCTGATTGGCAGACTGCTGCGTGAGGGCAGTGGCTGGCGTGTCCACTGGACCGCGGCAGAAGATGGTGAAGTGCTGGATTCCCGAAGCGCAGCGGGTGCGCATTCGGGCGAATTGCTGACGCTCGGCGCCGATATGCTTGCCAACGCGCTGGCCAGCCGGCATCGCATGGATTCCGGCGGTGAGGCGCAGCAGTTGCGCGTGCACCTGGCCGGGCTTGCGCCGCCCAATGATTACGCCCGAGTGTTTGTTTATCTGCAGCGCTTGCCGGGCGTACAAAGTGTCCGGCCGGTGCAGGCGACCGGCGATGTTCTGCAACTGGACATGGTGATTGCCGGAGGTCTGGCGCAGTTGGAGAGACTGGTGGAGCGCGGCGCCGTGCTGCAGGTGGCGAGCAAAGGCAGTGGTGAGTTCAGCCTGCGACGCTAGCGAACCTCTGATTTAGTCGGAAGTTCCGCCGCCCAGGGATGGCCGTGGGCTGACGAGCCTGTCCTGAGCCGGACGAAGGGTCCAGGAAGGACTTGTTCAGACCTTCCCTAGTAGTAGCCCGGTGCCCACACTCGCCGCGCGGGATGTCCTTCACCCGCAAGGCCGCAGGGTGAAACAATACCGAAAGGGCCAGTGCAGCAGACTGGCGAAAGAATCTGCCGCAACCTAACTCGTGCCAGACCCAATGCCGACCATGACCGATACCCGCCATTGGCAACTGCTGATCATGACCGTCCTGTTTGGCGGCCTGCTGTACGTACTTGCGCCGGTGCTGACACCCTTTGCCGTGTCGGCACTGCTGGCCTACCTGGGCGATCCGCTGGTGGACCGGCTGGAGCGCTGGAAACTGTCGCGCACGCTGTCGGTGTCGGTGGTTTTCGGCATCATGACCTTGGCGATCGTTGGTGCCCTGCTGATGCTGGTGCCGATGCTGGAACGGCAGATCAGCAAGTTCATCGAGCAATTGCCGCGCTACGCGGCATGGATGAAGGGCACGGCACTGCCCTGGATCGAGCTGAAAACCGGAGTGGGCATCGAAACCTTCGAGCCCGACCAGCTGGTCGAGATGCTCAAGGAGCACTGGCAGAAAGCCGGCGGCATCGCGGCAACGGTATTGGGCGGTATTTCCAAGTCCGGACTGACCGTGTTGCTGTGGCTGACCAACCTGGCACTGATTCCGGTGGTGACCTTCTACCTGCTGCGCGACTGGGACATCCTGGTAGCGCGGGTGCGCGAGCTGCTGCCGCGCATGCTGGAACCCACCATCTCGACACTCGCGCGGCAATCCGACGAAGTGCTGGGTTCTTTTCTGCGCGGCCAGGTCAGCGTGATGCTGGCACTGGGTGGAATCTACTCGCTCGGATTATGGATGGTCGGCATCGATGTGGCCTTGCTGATCGGCATGCTGGCCGGTCTGGTCAGTTTCATTCCATATCTGGGAGCGATCGTCGGCATTGGCGCCGGTCTGATCGCGGCCTTGGTGCAGTACGGCGACATCACCCATGTGGTGCTGGTGCTGGTGGTGTTTGGCGTTGGCCAGACGCTGGAGAGCTTTGTGCTGACGCCCTGGCTGGTCGGCGACCGTATCGGCCTGCATCCGGTCGCGGTGATCTTCGCCATCATGGTGGGCGGCGCGCTGTTTGGTTTCCTTGGCGTGCTGCTGGCCCTGCCAGTGGCGGCAATCATCATGGTGCTGTTGCGCTACGCGCACCAGCGTTACACCGAGAGCGAGCTGTATCGCAGCGGCGACGATGGATTCTTTGCCAGCGCCGTCAGCGCAGCGGCGGTGGTGCCGGTTTCCAGCGACCCGGCACCGTTTGGCAAGGCCGAGTTTGCCAATCCCGACGCGCCAGCAAAACCGCGTACGCCGCGCAAGCGCCGATCGCGCAAGAAGCCTGCCGGTGATGGCGGAAGCGGGGGCGCGTGAGTCACCCGCAGTTGCCGTTGCCGCTGAGCTTTCCCCCCGAGCAGCGTTTCGACACGTTTTTTGGTTCGTCCCTGGAATGCGCTGCGCTACAGGAGCTGGCAGGCGGAAAGCGCAGCGACGCGGTGTTTCTCGCCGGTCCACCGGGCAGCGGCAAGACCCATCTGCTGCTGGCATGCGGCGCCCTCGCCGACAGTGCTGGGCGTCGGGTTGCTTACCTGCCGCTGGCGTCGCTGGCCGGGCGTCTTTCTGAAGCGATCGAATCGCGCGAACTGGCGCAGCTGATCTGCGTTGACGAACTGGATGCGATCGCGGGCAATCGTGCGGATGAAGTCGCACTGTTCGATCTGCACAATCGTGCTCGGAGCGTAGACGCGGTGATCATCTACGCAGCGTGCGAAACGCCCGGCAACTTGCCGCTGCAGCTGCCCGATCTGCGCTCACGGCTGTCGCAGTGCATCCAGTTGCGACTGCCCGCGCTGGATGAATCTGGACGCCGCGAGGTGCTGCGCGCGCGTGCCGCAGCACGCGGTCTGGAACTGGATGAAGCGGCGCTCGATTACCTCTTCACGCGCGTCGGGCGCGACCTTCCAAGCCTGCTGGCCCTGCTCGACCGCCTGGATCACGCATCGCTGGCCGCGCAGCGCCGCATTACGGTGCCCTTCCTGCGCAGCCTGTTGATTCAACCGGCCGGCTGACGCTGCTGCGCCACACGGCGCCGGCCCTTGATCTGCTTGCCAACTGGCGCATCGAGCAGGCCTTCGGGCAACTTGCGGAAGGCGTCGGCCAGCTTGATGAGGAATTCGTTCATCGCCGAGGACTTGCGCCACACCATGGCGATGCGCCGGGTCGGCGGGTTCTTGTCAAAGCGCAGCAGGTGGATTGCATCCGAGCGAGGCACAGGTGGTTGCACCGCCAGGCTTGGCAGCAGGGTGATGCCGACATTTGCTGCCACCATCTGGCGCAATGTTTCCAAGCTGGTGGCGCGAAAGCCGGTGCGTTCGCCAGCGCCCGACAGGTGGCAGACGTCGAGCGCCTGATCCCTCAGGCAGTGGCCGTCTTCCAGCAGCAACAGGCTCTGATTGGCGAGGTCCGAAAGAGCCAGCGAGTCGCGCGATGCCAGCGGGTGGTGCTCGGGCACGGCCAGCACGAAGGGCTCTTCAAACAGTGCCTCGATATGCAACTGGTCGTCGTGCAGGGGTAGGGCCAGTACACCGGCGTCGATGCTGCCTTCGCGCAGCATGCGCAGGATCGATTCGGTCTTCTCTTCCAGCAGCAGCAACTCCAGGCGCGGAAAGCGCAGACGCAGTTCGGGAATGATGTGCGGTAGCAGGTAGGGGCCGAGGGTGGGGAACAAGCCAAGGCGCACCGTGCCTGCCTCCGGGTCGCGGCTGCGTCGTGCGGCCTCCTTGAGCTGCTCCACATCGCCAAGAATACGGCGCGCGCGGTCGACGATGTCGCGGCCCGCCGGGGTCAGCATCACTCGCCGCGGGGCGCGTTCGAACAGCGCCACATCCAGTTCCTCCTCGAGTTTCTTGATCTGGGTGGACAGGGTTGGCTGGCTGACAAAACAGGCCGCTGCGGCGCGTCCGAAGTGACGCTGGTCAGCAAGCGCCACCAGGTAGCGCAGATCGCGGAGATTCATGGACTGAAATTGTCGGGGGCTATCAAAAAAGTATAGTCAATGTGGCTGGTAGATGGATGCGGTTTCTCGATTCGAGTTCCACCGCCTGCCGTATCGCCCGCGTCTGGCAGCAGGGGTTCGCGCACGTATGATGGTGTCAGCCACTGGAGCCCCTGCATGTCTTCCTTGTCGACCGCCGTTCCGTCTTCCGAAGTGAGCGTCACCCCCGACGCCGACGCGGAAATTCGTGCGCTTTTCGCGGCGCTGCCCGAGCGCAACACCGGCGACGTGCTGCTGCGCACCACCCAGCAGCATCACGTGCAGCTGTCGGCCATGGCCGACCTCAAGGCCAACATCCTGATCACCGTGTCCTCGATCGTACTTACCTTGAGCATGCGCCAGCTCAATGACCCGGCACTGCGACCCTCATTGCTGGTGCTGGCGGCCTTCACCCTGGTGGCGCTGGCGCTGGCGGTGCTGGCAATCCTGCCCAAGTACCGGCCGATTCGCCTGAAGGCGGAGGATTCCGCGCTGCCGGCGCAGTTCAACCTGCTGTTCTTCGGACACTTTGCCGAGCTGCCGCGAGAGCGATTTCTGCGCGAGATCGCAGCGACAATGCGCAGTGATGGTTCGGTGTACCGCACCATGGCGAAGGACATCTACGGCTTGGGCTGGTATCTGTCGCATCACAAGTACCGCTATCTGCGGCTCTCCTATCTGTTTTTCCTGGCGGGCTTCGCGGCGGCATGCCTCGTGTTCGGCCTGCGCCTCGCTTTGGCTTGACCCCGGCGCGCGCAGCGCTGCGTTGACCCATACTTCGCACAGGAACCACGTCGGGGAGTGAGTCATGCGCACCGTGCTGCTCTTGTTGGGACTGCTGTTGGCGACACTGATGCCTTCTTTGCGCGCAGCCCCCCCGGAAGTTCCGGCACCACTGGAGCCCTGGCGCGGCTGGGTGCTGCAGGGCGAGGCGCACCGCGGTTGCCCCTTCCTTCTCGGTCAAGGGCCTGGTCCCGCTGAACACCATGTCTGCGCCTGGCCTGGTCGGCTGCAGCTTGATGTCGAGCGCGACGGTGCGCGCTTCTCGCTGCGCTGGCGGGTGCTGACTGAGTCCGAGATCCCCTTGCCGGGCGATTCCCGCCATCCGCCGCTGGACGTGCGGGTTGGCGGTCAGGCGCTGGCCGTGCAGTTGCGCGGCGCCACGCCGGTGTTGCGCCTGGCAGCGGGTGAGCATCAGATCGAAGGCCGCCTGGACTGGACCCGCCGTCCGGAAACTTTGGTGGTGCCGGAGGCCTATGCCCTGCTTGCCCTGCGACTGGATGGACAGGAGATCACCGTGCCGGAGCGCGAGGGAGCGCGCTTGTGGCTGGGTCGCGCGCGCGTCGCCGAGGCCGAGGACAGCCTGTCACTTAAGGTGTTTCGCCGGCTTTCCGACGGCGTTCCGCAGCGCCTGAGCACCCAGTTGCAGCTGGACGTGGGCGGCCGGGCGCGTGAGGAGCGATTGGGCGTGGTACTGCCGGCGGGTTTCGTGCCGATGTCCTTGGAAGGCGGTCTGCCTGCCAGCATTGACAGCGACGGGGCGCTGCGTGTGCAACTGCGTCCCGGGCGCTGGAACATCGATCTGGAAGCACGCGCACTGAGCCTTCTCGACAGCTTCGCAGCGGTTGCCAATCCTGCACCATGGCCAACGGAGGAGATCTGGAGTTTCGCCGCCGATCCTGGTCTGCGCGTCATGCAACCGAGCGGCGATGCACCGGTCGATCCGGCCCAGGTCGGTGTGCCCTTCGGCAACGAGCTTCCCGCCTTTCTGCTGAGCGAGGGCAGTGGCCTGCGCCTGGAAGAGCGCAGCCGCGGGCTGCCGCCCGATGCCGCCCATCGACTGGGCTTGAGCCGCGAGTTGTGGCTGGATTTCAGCGGAGGCGGGCTGACCGCGCGCGACGGCATCGGTGGGCGACTTGCGCAGGGCACGCGCCTCGACATGCAGTCACCCTGGCGACTGGAACGCGCCGCCGCGAACGGCGAAGATCTGCTGATCACGGCCGGGCCCGATCAGGGCAGTGGTGTCGAACTTCGCCAGACAGAGCTGAGTCTTGAAAGTACCGCGCGCCTTGAAAGCCTGGGCAGCATGCCGGTCAATGGCTGGCGCCAGACTTTCGACCGGGTGGACATGCAACTCAACCTGCCGCCCGGTTGGGCGCTGGCACATGCCAGCGGGGTCGACCATGCCCCGCAGGCCTGGTCAGCACGCTGGACCCTGCTCGACATCTTCCTGGTCTGTCTCGCCGTACTGCTCGCGCATCGCGCCTTGGGTATACCAGTAGCGGCGCTGGTACTCGCCTATTTGCTGCTCGGTTACCACGAATCTGACGCGCCGCTGTGGACCCTGATCGCGGTGCTGGCGCTGGGCCTGTTCGTGCGCTGGCTGCCGGGTGGCGGGTTTGCCCGGATCCTGCGTGTTGCGGCCCTGCTGTTCTTCGCAGTCGGCGTGCTGCTGTCGCTGCCCTTTGCCGGCAATCAGCTGAAGCTGGCACTTTACCCGCAACTGGAGCGCGAGCGCGTGCTGTCCGGTGCCGAGGCTTACGGTCGCCTGGGACGCATGTCTGGCGCGATGATGGACTACGCCAACGAGAGCGCCCAGGAAGAGGTGTCGGGCGAACCGCCGCCTCTTGAAGTTCAGATGGTCCAGAGCCGCGCGCGCCAGCAGCCGATGGCGCCACCGCCCCCGCCGCCGATGCCGAAGTCCATACCGATGGAGAAGGGCGGCGAGTCGAATGTGCAGTCGAAGCGCAACCTCAACCAGTATCCGGCCGATGCGGTGCTGCAGGCCGGGCGCGGTGATCCGGACTGGCAGTGGAAGCAGCTCAGCCTGTCGCTGGCAGGTCCGGTGACGGCCGAGCAGGAAATGCGACTCTGGCTCAGTCCGCCCTGGCTGACCCGTGTCGGTCGCCTGCTGCTGGTCGTGCTGCTGGGGCTGATTCTCTGGCGCGTCCTGCCCTCGCGCTGGATCGCGCAGCCGGAATCCGCAGGCGATCGTGCGCCGGGCGCTGCTCCGGCAGTGGCCTCGTTGACCTTGCTTGCCCTGCTGCCGCTGGCTGGCCTGCTGGGCAGTGCGCCGCTGCAGGCTCAGGACGGGGCCTTCCCGCCGGACGAACTGCTGGCGGAACTTCGTGAACGCTTGCTGCGTTCGCCGGACTGCGTGCCCGAATGCGCACGATTGGCTAATGCTGACCTGCGCCTTGCCGGCAACCGCCTGCGCCTGAGCCTGGAGCTGCATGTTTCGGCTGATGTGGTGGTGCCGCTGCCCGAGGCCGGCAAGCTGGCGGCGCCGATCTCGGCCACGGTGGATGGCCTGGCCGCGCCACTCCTGCGTCAGAGTGGACAGAGTTGGATGCGTCTCACGCCAGGCCTGCGGCGCGCCGAGATCGAACTGGTGGTGGCCGAGGTCGACGGTATTGATCTGCGCTTTCCGCTGGCGCCAGGTCGCATCGCGGTTCAGGCCGACGGATGGGAAATCGCCGGCCTTGACGGCAATCGCCTGCAGGGCGACAGCCTGCAGCTGCTGCGCCAGCGTCGCAACGCGGCACGCGCCGCAACGGGTGATTCCGAGGACGCAGACAGCGAAGCCGGACGGCCGGACTTTCCGCCCTTCGTACGCATCGAGCGCAGCCTTGATCTGGGCCTGGACTGGACGGTGGTGACGCGCGTGCAGCGCCTGGCCCCAGCCAGCGCCGGATTCACGATCGAGATTCCACTCCTGCCCGGCGAGCGACTGCAGAACGACACCCTGCCGCGCCGCGAAGGTCGCGTGCAGCTGGGCTTTTCGCGCGGGCAGAACCAGATTTCCTGGCGCTCCACCCTGCCGGTCGGCGAAAGTCTGGCGTTCACGGCAGGCGAGTTGTCCCGTTTCGTCGAGGTCTGGCAGGTGAGTGTCGGGTCGTTCTGGCGGGTCGGTTTTGCCGGCACTCCGGCGGTGGCCTCGCACGATCCGGGCGCAGTCTGGAGCTTCCTGCCATTCCCGGGTGAAACCCTGAGCCTGTCAGTAAGCCGGCCCGAGGCATTGAGCGGCGACAGCCTTGCCATCGATGTCGCTGCGCTGCGATTCAGCCCCGGCAAACGCGCCAGCGATGCCACACTCAGCTACACCCTTCGCGCCACGCGCGGCGGACAGCAGGCCCTGGCCCTGCCGCCGGATGCCGAACTGCTGCGCGTCGCGATTGACGGGCGCGAACATCACTTGAAACTCGAGCAAGGCCGCTTGAGCCTGCCAGTGGTGCCAGGCCAGCAGCGGGTCGAAATCAGCTGGCGCCAGCCACTCGGCCTGAGCAGCCTGTTGCGCAGCCCGGCGGTTGACCTGGGGACCAGCGCCAGCAATATCAGCCTGGAGGTCCCGCTGCCGGAACGCTGGCTACTGCTCACCGGTGGGCCTGGGGTGGGCCCGGCGGTACTGTACTGGCCGCAGCTTGTCCTGTTGCTGCTGATTGCCTTCGCTCTTACACGCTTCGGCGGCACACCGCTCGGCTACGGTTCCTGGCTTCTGCTCGGCCTCGGCTTCTCGACGGTCTCCTGGCTGGCGGCCGCCATTGTTGCGACGTGGCTGCTGTTGCTGGGCCTGCGCGGGCGCAGTCACACCTTGCCCAAGAGTTCCTTCTTCGCGCTGGCACAAGTTGGCCTGATCCTGCTCAGCGTTCTGGCCCTGGTCTGCCTGATCGCGGCGATTCCGTACGGCCTGCTCAACCAGCCCGACATGCGCGTGGCGGGCAACGGCAGCAGCGCCGGTTTCCTGCGCTGGTTCTTCGACCGCAGCAGCGGCGAAGTGCCGGGTGTATGGGTGCTCAGCCTGCCGTTGTGGGCTTACAAGGTCGCGATCCTGGCCTGGTCACTGTGGCTGGCCAACGCCCTGCTCGGCTGGCTGCGCTGGGGCTGGAGTTGCTTCGCCAGCGGCGGCCTGTGGCCAAAGCCCGACCCCAACAAGAAAGCCAAGGCGCGCAAGGGTGATCGGGTTGAACCGCCACCGCCGCCGAAGCCCGTCAACCCGACCGATCCGGAGACCCCGGCATCGCCCGATGCCTGATCTACTCCGCGACCACGGTGCGTGTTTCAGCGCCTCAACAGGATCGATCTCGGCACAGGGGTGCCGACCTACGCTGGTGCGTTCGGCGTAGGGCGGCATCCCATGCCGCCGTCTCGCTGGCGCGCCGCTGCAGTGAGTGTCCCGCGCCGGCCTCGGCGCTGCGACAATTCCTGCTGCCGCCGTTTCACGAACTTTTCCCCACCATGCCCACGCCAACCATCCGCGACCTGCTGAGCGACGCCGTCTCGCGCTTCACGTCAAACGAGAGTGCTCGACTCGATGCCGAGTTGCTGCTCTGCCATGCGCTGGGCAGACCACGCAGTTTCCTGTTTGCGTTTCCCGAGATCCAACCCGACGCGGCGACCTGCGCGCGTTTCCGGGCGCTGGTGGAAGCCCGCAGCGCCGGGCGCCCGATTGCCCATTTGCTTGGCAAGCGCGCCTTCTGGACACTGGAGCTTGCGGTTGACGAACACACCCTGATTCCGCGCCCGGAAACCGAACTGCTGGTCGAGGCCGCACTCGCACGAATCCCCACCACGCAGCCCTGCCGTATTGCTGATCTGGGTACCGGCAGCGGCGCCATTGCCCTGGCAATAGCCAGTGAGCGACGACTCGCACAGCTGGTCGCCAGCGATTGCAGCGAGGTGGCATTGTGCGTTGCCGCGGACAATGCCCGGCGAATCGACCTGCTCTCGCGCATCGAGTTCAGGGCAGGAGACTGGTGCGAGGCACTGCAGGGCGAGCGTTTCGATCTGATCGTCAGCAATCCACCTTACATTCGTTCCGATGACGCGCACCTGCTGCAGGGCGACCTGCGCTTCGAACCGATCGGCGCGCTGGCTTCCGGATCAGACGGACTCGACGCCATCCGCACTATCAGCGGCGCTGCGCCGGCGCATCTGCAGCCGGGAGGCTGGCTGCTGCTGGAGCATGGTCTTGATCAGGGCGTGTCGGTTCGTGCGCTGCTGAATGCTGCGGGTTTCGTCCAGATCGAAACCCTGCGGGATCTCGAAGCGCGTGAACGCGTGACGCTCGGCAGGATGCCGAGCCAGGACATCAGCCAACACGCCTGATAGACAATGACAAGGGGTCCGATGATTTCCGATCTGCAAGGCATGCTGCAGCAGCTGCGGCCGACGCTGCATGCGGGCGTGTACGTCTTCTGCAGCTTGCCGCCAGGTGCCGATGTGACGCAGCTGCCGGCGCTGGCGATGCTGCGCGAAGCTGAAGGCATCAGCCTGGTACTGCGCGAAGAAGAGGCTGTTGCGGCCGGGATGGCCGTGGCGTTCCGTGCCGCCTGGATCAGCCTGCAGGTGCACTCCGATCTGGCCGGGGTGGGCCTCACCGCAGCCGTGACAAGTGCATTGGCGGAACACGGCATCGCCTGCAATGTGATCGCCGGCGTGCATCACGACCATCTGTTCGTGCAACAGGAGCGTGCCGCCGACGCGATCGCTGCGCTGCAGGCATTGCAGCAGGCTGCATCGTGAACGCGCCTGACATCGACTACCTGCGTGATCTGTTCGCGCCGCTCGGCACGATACGCGCGCGGCGCATGTTCGGCGGCTATGGGCTGTACTGCGATGAGCGCTTTTTCGCCCTGATCGCCGAACAGCGGCTCTACCTCAAGGTCGATGCGCTGAGCGAAGCCGACTTCCGCCAGGCCGGTTGCGAACCTTTCGTCTATCTGGGGAAGGGAAAGCCCGTCGCGCTGAGTTATTGGAGCGTGCCTGACGAGGCCATGGACGATGCCGACGCCATGCTGCCCTGGGCGCGCCGTGCGCTTGGCGCGGCACAACGCGCCGCCGCCGCCAAAGTCGGCAAGGCCAGGCCTGCGGGCAAGAAATCCGCCATGACCAGCACCGGCAAGCAGCGACGCTGAGACAGCGCGTCAGCCGACGCGGGTCAGACTCAGGTAATTGTCGCGATCCGCGATGATGTACCAGATGGCCAGAAACATGCGCAGGCCGCGCAGATTCGATGCCACAGCGAAGCTGGCGCTTTCATCTTCGCGGATCGAGAAGCGCAGGGTCTGGGATCCACACCAGTCGATCTTGGCCGTGATGCTGTGCTCTCCTGCGGCGACGTCCACGCTGGCCGTGGCGCCCGATTTCA
Organism: Lysobacterales bacterium; assembly: GCA_038257155.1. Taxonomy (GTDB): domain Bacteria; phylum Pseudomonadota; class Gammaproteobacteria; order Xanthomonadales; family Xanthomonadaceae; genus JANJTY01. The sequence goes on from JBBSJP010000009.1 coordinate 60,121, forward strand.
GTGAGGCGACCTGCTTGCCATCCAGCAGGATTGTGTAATCGCGAATCGCGTCGGTATAGCCCGAGTCGCGCACGAGAGTGATACGTGCCATCCGTGAGTCTCCGTTGCCTGTTGCGGATAAACGTGTGTGGATCGAGCGCCGCCAGCAGTCGATCAGGGAGTTGCCGCAGGATCGCCGCGACGAAAGCGCAGGGATTCGTTGCGCTGGAAGCTGCTGCGCTTGGCCAGCAGCTTGGCTAGTTCCTCGGCCTCGTCATCGAGCCGCACCACGATGTTCTGGCCTTCGACCAGCGCCGCGCCATCCAGTTCGCCGTCGACCAGTTGGCGCGCCAGACCGCGGTGATTGGGCTGCAGCATGGTCAGCCGTTCGCCTTTGATCTGATAGGCGAACACATAAACCGAATTCTCGCGATCGATCGCTTCGGGTTCGATCTGGAACGCGATATTGGTTGCGGCCGCATCCAGCCAAAGCAGGTCGCGGCCCGCAATGCGCGCACTGGCAAGCTTTACCGACGGCCAAACGCGTGGACCATCCTTGCGGTGCTCGGTCACCGAGACGATGCAGTCGGGCGACAGCGTCGCCTCGATCTCGCCGTCCTGGCTGTCGTCATCACCGATCGATATCCAGTAGCCCAGCAGGGCGGAATCGCAGCTCTGCGTGTCGGCGGGTGGATGCGACAACAGGGTGCGTTGACAGCCGCTGGCCAGCAGCAGGATGGCGAGCACAGCACCGAGCCGCGCCAGCAGTGCGAAGCGCAACAGTCGCGGCGGCGTGACTGCCAACGACGCTTGCGAATGGCGCAAGCCTGAGCGCCAACGTGAAACGTGCGCGACGTGATCATGCAACGGCTTCATGGCTCAGCTCCAGTTGGTGGTATCGCCCGGCGCGAACTTGCCGCGAACCAGGTGCGTGCCCGGCACCGTGTCACCAGGAAACAGCCGCTTGACGAGGGCAATGGTGATCAGGACAGAAGGCGTGCGCAGCATGACGATGCGGCTCACAGGACGATGCCCGCATTCTAGCCCGGACATTGCACGAGGTCGCGGAGAAACGCCGACCAAGCACGTTACGGAGGATGACTGGCAGTTTGCGCTTCGAACGTTGTTCCGCTTCGCGGCTATCCGGGGTATGGGTGGAGTCGCTCAGGGCTCCTCATGCCGAACCGGACTCGATAGCCGCGCTCGCCTGACAGGCGCCGCGCCTGTCACCGGGCCGGAGCGGGTCTTGCTGGCGAACGGTTCAGCGGAGCTCTCCAGGCCGTCGGAGAAGATCGACTCGAAGAAGTGGTGGATGGTCAGCGCACGGGTCTTCTCCAGGATGGCGGGATTGTCCCCGAGCAGGTCGTGTCCGAAGCCAGGGTGCTCAAGCGGCAACCAACGCGCAGGATTGATTCCGAAGGCGTCCTGGTAGGCGCTGGCCTGACGATGGCGGATCCCGTCGATCCGGCAGTGGTCCGGCACCTCGTCCTGCGAACCCATGTCGACATGCAGTTCGGTTGCCACGTAGCCATCGCGCGCGGCTTCGGGGTGGAAGAAGTCGCGTGGCCAGTCGATCACACTTACCGAATCCGGATCCGCCGTGGGGATCATGCGGCGCAGGAAGCAGCCTGGCGATATGGCATGGCCGAACTTCAATACCGGCAGGGTATCGAAAAGGGCCTCCGGGTCCGCCGGCAGCAGCGGATAGTTGGCAAAGGCGAGCTGTCGTTCCAGATAGTGACTGGCGCTTTCCAGCGGCCGCTGCACCGCGATGTTCGCGAACTGCGATGCGTGCCGACCGGTGGCGTTGGCCGCCAGTACCAAGGCCACGCTGCCGCCGTTCGAGGTTCCCACAACACACAGACGATGCGGATCGACTGACGGCATCTCCTGCAATTGGCGCAAGGCAGCTCCTGCGTCCAGCACGCGCGTTTGCAGACGCCGGGCACTGTAGGCATCGTCACGCTGCGGCGTTCCGTCGCCGGGATTGTGAAACGGCGGTGGCACGAAGCCGAAGTAGTCCTCGTCGTTGTCCTCGCAGAACAGGGGATCGCGGGCAAAGCTGTTCGGTGCCAGCACCACCACGCCAAGCGATTCGAACATCTGTAGCAGGGCTTCAAAGTTGCCCTCCAGCTGCGGCCCGCAGGGCGTGCCGGGTCCGTTCTCGCGCAGCAGGCCACCGGATCCGTGCAGCACCAGGCAGGCAGGGAAGCCCTGCTCGGGTACCGGACCTGCAGGCACGCTGAGAACCGCGGGAATGAAATCGCCGACCCAACTGTCCACACTGATGGTTTGTCGCACCGACGCCCCCATCGGGGAACCGGCGACGTGCCCGGCCTGCGCAAACGGCTCGACGACAGGAGGCACTGCAGCCGTTGCCGGAACTCCCAGGATCCGCACCAGCAGCATCAGCATTGCCTGGACAAGAATCATCTGCCACTCCCACGGCGTCGTGATTCGCGGTCCGATCCACCCGTTGGCCATGCACGTTTCTCCCCTGATCTGACCCGCTCTTCCTAGGAAGTACGCAATCTGGCGTCAGTTCGGATCACCGCTGGCGATCGCCAGCGTCCGCCGCTGGCGCGCGGGAACCGGGTTGATGCAGTCGGCAGTCGGGGACGCTGCTGCGGACTCGCTTCGCACAGGTCATGGATGCGATCACGCGCAGCGCGCCACCTGCAAGTCGAAGGTGATGGTTGGCCTGCCTTCGCGCCTTGCCGGTATGCTGCGGGTCGATCTGCGTGCGGAGCTACCCGATGCGTTCCTTTCCGATGCTGCTGTCCCTGCCACTGATTCTGCTGCTGAGTCTGCCCGTCTTCGCTGCGGGGCCCTTGCCCGTGACGCGCGAGGAGCAGGGCAACCGGATCAGCGAAAACCTGCCGCCTGTGCCGGCCGAGTTGATCGAACGCCTGAACCGCTACCAGAACACGCGCGGTGCGAGCTTCAGCGGCTGGCTGGCAGACGGAAGCCTGATCATCAGCACGCGCTTCGGCGAAACCAACCAGGCGCATCGGGTGCGCGCGCCGCTTGCGATGCGCGAACAGCTCACCTTCCATCGTGAACCGGTCAGCAGCCTAGCCGCCGCGCCAGGCGGTGCGGGCAATGGCTTCTCCTACGGCAAGGATGTCGGCGGCTCGGAGTTCTGGCAGCTGTTCTGGTATGACCTCGACAGCCGTCAGACCACCCTGCTGACCGATGGCGGACGCAGCCAGAATACGCGTCCGCTGTGGTCGCGCGACGGTCGCCTGCTGGCCTGGTCCAGCACGGCACGCAACGGTACCGACTACGACATCTGGCTGCGCGACATGCGCAGCGGGAAGGCGCGCATGGTGCTGAGCGAGGGCGGCCTGTGGAACGTTGCCGACATCTCGCCCGATGGCAAACGCATGCTGGTGATCCGCTATGCCTCGATCAACGAGTCCTACCCGGGCGAGGTGGATCTGGCCAGCGGCAAGCTGCAGATGTTTCCGGTGGATGGCGGCAAGGCTGCCTTCAATGCCTTTCGCTACGCGCCGGATGGTCGCAGCGTCTACTTCGTATCCAATGAAGAGCGGCAGTTCCTGACCTTGCGCCATCACGATCCCGCCGGCGGGGCGCCCAGCCTGATCAGTGCCGATGTGCCGTGGAATGTGCAGGGCATCGACATCGCCAGCGATGGCCGCCACCTGGCCTACGTCAGCAACGAAGACGGCATCGGCAAGCTGCGCGTGATCACGATTCCCGGTCACCGCGAGATCGCCCTGCCGGCACTGCCGATCGGCGTGATCGGCAGCTTCGGTTTTTCGCCGGATGGCGCGCGCCTGGCCCTGACCCTGAATTCGGCCACCTCGCCCAGCGATGTCCATGTGGTGGATCTGGCGGCCACCAGCCTGACGCGCTGGACCTCGAGTGAGGTGGGCGGTCTGGATACCGGCGCCTTCATTGCGCCCAGCCTCGTGCGCTACGAGACCTTCGATCAGGTCGACGGCAAGCCGCGCACCATTCCCGCCTTCTACTACCGGCCGGAAGGCGAGGGCCCGTTTCCGGTGGTGATCAGTATCCACGGCGGTCCCGAAGCGCAGGCTTTTCCCAGCTTCAGTCCCAGTGTGCAGTTCATGCTGAAGGAGCTGAAGCTGGCGGTGTTGATACCGAACGTGCGTGGCTCGGCCGGCTACGGCAAGGACTATCTGGATCTCGACAATGGCCTCAAGCGTGAGGATTCGGTGCGCGATATCGGCGCCCTGCTCGACTGGATCGCCAAGCAGCCCGAGCTCGATGCGGCGCGCGTCGGCGTTTCGGGCGGCAGCTATGGCGGCTACATGGTGCTGGCCAGCATGACCCACTACAACGAGCGCATCCGCGCCGGCATCGACACGGTGGGCATCTCGCACTTCGGCACCTTCCTGAAGAACACCGAGGACTACCGCCGTGACCTGCGCAGGGTCGAGTACGGCGACGAGCGCGTGCCGGAGATGGCCGAATTCCACGAGCGTATCGCGCCGCTCAACAACGCCAGGAAGATCACCCGGCCGCTGTTCGTGGCACAGGGATACAACGACCCGCGCGTGCCCTGGACCGAGGCCGAACAGATCGTGAAGGCGGTGCGCCACAACGGTGGCGAGGTCTGGTACCTGCTTTACAAGGATGAAGGCCACGGTTTCCGCAAGAAGGCCAACAGCGATTACTTTGGCGCCGCCAGCATGCTGTTCTGGCAACGCCATCTGCTGGGCGAAGGCTGAACTGCACCGCAGGCGATGCGTCTCGCTTCACTTGCGCAACCGATCGGCACTGGATGGCGCCATCACCAGACGGTTTCTGCCCTGCCGTTTGGCTTCGTAGAGCGCCGCATCGGCCGCATCGAAAAGCTGGGTGCCCTGGCCGGCGCCCCGCGCGATGGCTGCGCCCGAGCTCGCTGTCACGATTGCAGAGTCGGGTGAATCCGGGTGTGGAATGGCAGCGGCACTGAGCCGCGCGTGCACGCGCTCCCCCAGTGCATGCAGCAGTTCGGGTGTGGCCGAGGCCACCAGGACGGCGAACTCCTCGCCACCGATTCGCGCGAGCAGGTCGCGTTCGTGCCTTACCGCTGAGCCCAGGGCCTGAGCGACTCGCTGCAGGCAGGCATCGCCGGCGGCGTGCCCTGCGGAATCGTTGAAACGCTTGAAGTGGTCGATATCGATCAACAGCAGGCCGGTCGCGTCCATGCCAAGGTACTCAAGGAGTGCGGCGTCGAAGGCGCGGCGATTGGCCAGCCCGGTCAGCGGGTCGGTGATGGTCAGTTGCTGCAGTCGGCGAGTCTTTTCAGCCACTTCATCCAGTAGGCGACGGCGCTGCCGCCGCAGCCCCAGGATGTGGCCGGTCGGCAAGGCGGCGGCGATCAACAACAACAGCAGTCCTGTCAGCCAGATCACATCGCGACGCTCCCAGAAACTGGGCGCGATGCTGAAGTCGAGGGCCGCATCGGCCATGGCAGCACTGCCCGGCAGGTGGGCGCGCAATTCGAAACGATAGGCGCCTGGCGCGAGCGAGGGAAACAGGGCCTGCCGGGACTCGCCGGTATCGATCCAGTCGCTCACCACCGGCAACAGGCGGTAAGCGAAGCGCGCGTCGCCGCCAACAGCTGCGGGCAGCGCGGTATAACGCACTCCGACCCGACGTGTGCCGGCCGGCAGCCGCGTGGCCTGCGCGGCCGGCAGTGACTGCTCGTTGGCTTCGAGCGTGAGAATCCGCAGCGAGGCGCTGCGCGCGGCCGGCAAGGCCATGCGCGGATCAACCCGGGTCAGGCCATTGGTACTGGCCAGCCACAGCGATCCATCGCGCGCCTGCATCGCGGCGTTCTGGTTTCCGCCATTGAACTCGGTGCTGGAGAGGCCGTCGGAGCGATCAAATCGCAGAGGCATCGGTTCGGGGGCCAGTCCCGCGGCATGCTGGCGCAGCGCATCGACGTCAAAGCGGAAGAGTCCGCCGTTGCCCGTTATCCACACGCCGCCCACGCCATCGGCCAGGCCGGCGTGCAGGCCGCGCGCGTGCAGCGTGGCGAATTGCTCGAGCGTATGCACTTTGTGCTGTGCGTCGAGCCAGGCCATGCTCTCGCCCAGCAACCAGCGACGCCCATCCGGATCGGTCCATTGGCCGCGCAGGCCTGGAATGTCCGCAATCGAAGCGATGAGCTTCGGCTCACCTTCCGCCAATTGAAGCAGTCCCCGCCGGGTGTCGATCAGCTCCAGCGTGCCGTCCTCGGCATGGCGCAGGTGGACGATGCGCCAGCCGTCCTCGTGCCCGGGTGGGATGCTTTGCATGCTGCCCTGCGCATCAAAACGCAGCAGCACACTGCCCGCCGCCCAGAGGTTTCCGGCAGCGTCTTCGGCCATGGCCAGGATGGTTGCGCCCGCGGTGCCGTCAACCAGCGAGAAACGCTTGCCGTCGAACAGGAAAAGCCCGCCGTCGGTGCCTGCCAGGAAGCGACCGTCGCGGCGCCGCAGGAAACACCGAACCACCGATTGGTAGCCCGGCCCGGGCGCGCCGATCACTTCGATGGCATCGCCCTCGCGCCGTGTCACGCCGGTATTGCCACCTACCCACAGCACGCCGTCGCGATCTTCATAAACGGTCCAGACAAAGGCGCTCGCAAGGCCGTCCGACTTCAACCAGCGATCGAACGCGCTGCGCTGGATGCGCTGTACGCCGATGCCCGGACCCACACTCCAGAGCGAGCCGTCGGCCTCCGAGTGCAACCAGTAGAACGAATCACCGGGAAGTCCATCGGTACTGTCGAGCCGGGTGATGACCGTTTCGCCGCGCAACTGGACCAGTCCACCACCGGCCGTGGCGACCCACAGGCTGCCATCCGGTGCCTCGGCGATGTGCCGGACCACGCCGTGCGGAAAGCCGCTCTGCGTATCGAAAAACCGCCACTGTTGCTGCTCCAGCCGGCCCAGGCCCGCGCCTCGGGTCGCCACCCACATCACGCCATGGCGATCCTGCAGGATCGACCAGATGTAGGTATCGAGGCGCGGCTCGTCGATACGCTCGAGGCTGCCGGCGCTGCGCCGGTAGAGTCCGCGTTCGGTGCCGATCCAGAGGCTGCCGGAACGGTCTTCGAACAGTGCGGTCACGGCCAGTTCCGATTCCTGCGGTGTTGGCGCGCGAATCGGACCAGGCGTTGCTGGGTCAGCCACGGCGAAAACGCCCTGCGACGTTCCCACCAGCAGTTCGCCACCACGCGAGCGCAGCAGGGCACGCACATCGAGCACCGTATCGGCCGCATCAAGCGGGACGCGTTCGATGTGGGCGTTGCTGTCGACACGCAGCAGGCCGCGCTGGCGTGTCCCAAACCACAGGTCGCGGTTGTCGAGTTCGAGCGCGGAGCTCGCGCCGATCAAGAGCGACGCGGCCTCACCGTGAAACGCGAGGCGACGGAAATCGCGACCATCGAACAGCACAGGCGGAGCATAGAAGCTGGTCAGCAGCAGGTGACCATCGGCCAGTGGCAACACCGTATTGAATGAGTCAGTGGCCAGCTCGGAGCCTGCGGTGAGGTCACGAATCTGCCAGGCGGCGGCAGCGGCCAGCTGCGGCAGCGCAAGCTCGAAGACGAGAATCAGGATGAGGAAGCATCGAAGCGAGCGCGCCCCGCTTCTCGGCCCGCCGCGCGGCCCGCAGCCGGACATATCTGGTTCTGCTCCGTTCAAGTGCCCCGCCTGCTTTGTTCCCGACGATGAGATTGCCACAAGCCAAGTCCCTGCGGCTCTCGAGCACGGAGTTGCCAGGCGTGCTTCTGCCGTCCTGCCAGGCTGCGTCGCCGGCGGCGCGGACTGGATGCTCGCATCGGGTCCACGGCCTCCGCCGGAATTCATTGGCGCAGAACCATGCGGAGACTGGAAAGCAGATCCGGCAGACTCGCTTGCTAGACGGCGGGCGAGCCGCAGATACAGTGCCGCACTTATTGCAGGCTGCGGAAGTAGCGGAACAGCGCGCTCAGCTCATCGTCGTGCATGCGGCTGAAAGCCTCCCAGGGCATCAGCGGATGTACCTTGCTGTCGTCGGGCCGCTTTCCTTCGCGCATCAGACGCATGAAGTCGGCCTCGCGCCAGCCGGGCATGGCGGTCAGGTCCGAGGCGGGTGGGAAGTCAGGCGGCGCTCCTGGCAACCTGCCGCCGCGGAAATCATTCCCGTGGCATCCGACACAGGTGCGTGCGACATACGCACCGTAGGTCACGCTGGCATCGGGCTCGGGCGCCTGCCGGGTTCGCGGCTGATGGTCGACGAGTTCGGCCTCGATGATGGGCAGTTGGCCCAGCAGGTACAGGACGCGCCCCAGCATGTGCACCCGGCTGGGCCCCGGGTCATTGCTGCTGGGCGGCAGCGCAGCGAGATGCGCGGTCAGCGCGGCGGTGTCGAGGTCGCTGAGTTCAACATAGTCACGCGAGGGCATGTGGAGCAGCGGTCGGCCATCGAAGGCGACGCTGTGGCGGATGGCGCGGCCGAAGGCGTCGGCGTCGTAGTGCTTGCCGCGTCCGCCCGGCGTCAGGTTCGTGGCGATCAGGCGCATCGGTGGGGCATCCAGGAAAACCCTGCCTTCACCCTGCTCACCGTGGCAGCTGGAACATCCCCGCGAGCGGAACAGGTGCGCACCATGCGCAAGCGCGGCGTCGTCCGCAGTGACGGGCAAGGGTGGGTCGCTGATCGAAAAGCGTTGCTGCAGAGCGTGTTCGAAGTTCCAGTGGGCGGCCCCCAGCAGTCCTGCCAGCAGCAGCGCGATCAGCAGTATTGCGCCGAGTATCAGTTTGAGCATCAGTCGCATGTCAGACTCCGATTAGCCAGCTGCCGGCCTGCGCCGGGGACGTCGCGGGGCACAGGTCGTACCCCTTCTGATGGTAATGACGTCAAGCCGGGGCGCAATCGATCATCGCATCAGAATTATCGGTCGGCCGCCCACTTGGGCGGCGCGAGAGGCCGCGGCGCCCGCATCAATATCCTGCGTCAGCCGAGCTCAACCGCCGCGCGGTTTGGCCGTCAGTTCGGGCTTGCTCGCCGCGTCCGGTCGAGCCGGCCGGTCTGACGGCTTCAAGGCCAGGGCGGCCTTGGCCATCATGTGTGCGCTGACCGGGGCGGTCAGGAACAGGAAAATGGTGATCAGCAGCTCGCGCAGGTTGGTTCCCTCGCCGCGCATCAGGTGCATCAGCATGGACGCGAGCAGGATGCCGCCCACACCCAGCGTGGTGGCCTTGGTCGGGCCGTGCAGACGCTTGTAGAAGTCGGACAGTTTGGCCAATCCGTAGGAGCCGACCAGCGAGAAGAATCCGCCGACCAACAGCAGGAACACGACCAGGTACTCGGCGAAAACCATCAGCATGTTCATTCGATGATGTCCCGGCGCATGACGAATTTGGCCAGCACCAGGGTGCCGACGAAACCCAGCAGCGCAATGATCACGGCGGCCTCGAAAAACATCATTGAGTCGAGCTGGATGCCGAACAGCATCAGCAAGGCAATGGTGTTGATGTAGAGCGTATCGAGCGACAGGATGCGGTCGCTCGCCTGCGGCCCGCGCAGCAGGCGGAAGACATTGAGCAGCATGGCCAGTCCGATCATGCCGGTAACCAGGCCGAGTGCAGATTCAATCATGGAAAGACCTCCCTCAGTGGCGTTTCGTAGCGCTGCTTGATCTGGGCGATCTGCGCCTCGACATCGTCCACGTTGAAGCAGTGCACCAGCAGGAACTTGCGGTCTTCCGACAGCTCGGCCGACAGTGTTCCCGGCGTCATCGTGATGGTGCCGGCCAATGCGGTGATTCCGTAGGGATTGGTGATGTCGAGCGGCACCCAGATGAATTGCGGATGGATTGCCGATTCCGGCCCGAGAATACGGCGTGCCACTTCGATGTTCGACAACACGATGTCCCACAGCACGATCAGGGCGAAGTGCGCCGCGACCAAGGGCTTGCGCATGCGCGCCTGCGAGGGTCGCAACCGATGGGTGATCAGCGGCAATCCGATGGCGAGCAATGAAGCCATCAGCAGATCGGCAACCGACAGGCTGCCGATCAGCAGCAGCCACACGGCAAATACCGAAAGGCTTAGCGGCGCGGAAGGAATTACCCGGTTCACTGCCTGATCTCCTTGTCTGCGGCGTGCTCGATCCGATGGCTCGGCGCAGGCACCTCGGGCGCCGCGAACATCGCCGCCCGATACATCGCCGGTGCCAATAGCTGTTCGGCTGATGCCGTGGTGTAGCGCAGGGCGGGTCCGGCGCCAACCGTCATCGCGGCAGCCAGCCCGAGCAAGAGGCCCGCAGCAAGTGCACCGGGACGGGACAGTGTGATTGCCTCGCCTTCGGCCGCCGGTGATTCCCAGAACAGGTTTCCGCCGGCGCGCGCCAATGCCACGATGGCCATCAGGCTGGTGATCAGGATCAGCGGCCAGAGCCAGCCCGCCTGCTGGTGCGGAATCGCCAGCATGATGCTGAACTTGCCGATGAAGCCGGACAGCGGCGGCAGGCCGGCCACGGCAATTGCCGCCAGGGTGAAAAGGCTGCCGAGCAACAGCTTGTGACGCAGGCCACCGGGTGCATGCAGGTCGTCTCCGACGCCGCTGCTGCGCTGGATGCGCACCAGATCGGCGATCAGGAACAGCGCGCCCGCCACGAAGGTGCTTTGCACCAGGTAGTACAGACCCGCTCCGATACTGGCGCTGCTGTTGATCGAGAATGCAATGAACAAGGTGGCCGCCGAAACCACCACCAGATACGCCGCCAGACCGCGCAGATTTCTTGCGGCCAGCGCGCCGAAACTGGCCAGTGCCAGGGTGACGGCGGCGGCGGGCAACAACCAGTCCCAGGCGAAGTTGGCGATCTCGCCGGCGTCACTGCCGAACACCAGGGTGTAGACGCGCAGGATGGCGTAAATGCCGACCTTGGTCATGATGGCGAACAGGGCTGCGACCGCGGCCGGGGTGCGCGAGTAGGTCTCGGGCAGCCACAGATAGAGCGGCAGCAGCGCGGCCTTGGCGCAGAACACCACGATCAACACGCCCGCCGCGGACTGGATCAGGGCGAGGTTCTCGGGCGGCGCCGCAGCTACGCGTTGCGCCATCTCGGCCATGTTGAGCGATCCAGTCAGTCCGTAGAGCAGGCCCACAGCCACCAGGAACAGGGTCGATGCGGTGATGTTGAAGGCCACATAGTGCACCCCGGCGCGCAGGCGCGGGCCGCGACCGCCGCTCATCATCAGGCCGTAGCTGGCGATCAGCAGTACTTCGAAGAACACGAACAGGTTGAACAGGTCGCCGGTAAGGAACGCACCACAGATGCCGGCCAGCTGGAACTGGAACAGGGCATGAAAATGCGGCGCCCTGCGGTCCCAGCCGCCGCTGGCGTAAAGCGCACAGGCGAACGCCAGTAATGCGGTAGTCAGCACCAGCAGGGCGCTAAGACGATCCACAGCCAGGGCGATGCCCAGATGCGCTGGCCAGTTGCCGACCAGATACACGCCGACTTCGCCGCTGTCGGCGCGCAACAGCAGGGCGATCGCGATTCCCACCAACGCGGTGAGACCGGCAAAGGCGATGCCGCGCTGCAATGCGATGCCGCGGCGTTCCACAATCAGCAGCAGGGCGCCGATCAGCAAGGGCAGCAGGATGGGAAGAACCGGCAGGTGGCTCATGCCTCGTGCTCCCGCTCATCGACCGTGGCATCGGCATCTTCCTTGACGGCGTCGACATGATCGCTGCGATTGTCGGAGCGGCTGCGCATGGCGGCCACCAGCAGCACGGCGGTCATGCCGAAACTGATCACGATGGCGGTCAGCACCAGGGCCTGAGGCAAGGGGTCGGTATGGTTCGCGAGGGTTTGGTCCAGCCCGGCCTGCAGCACCGGTGGCTTGCCAACTACCAATCGACCCATCGAAAAAATCAGCAGGTTGACCGCGTAGGACAGCAGGGTGAGGCCGAGGATCACCTCGAAGGTGCGTGCGCGCAGCAGCAGGAACACGCCGGCAGCCACCAGCAGGCCGACGGCGGTGGCGAGAGCAAACTCCATTACGCGGCCTCCTTGTGCTTGGCGTGTGGGTCGGGCGGCGTGTGAATGCGTCCCATCATGGCCAGGGTCAGCATCGCGGCACTGAACACCACGAGGTAGACGCCGATGTCGAAGCCCAGGGCGCTGGCCAGCGGAATTTCGCCAATGATCGGTAGCACCGGATGTGGCGTCGAGCTGGTCAGGAACGGATAGCCGAAACCGAAGCTGCCCACGCCGGTGGCCGCCGCTATCAGCACGCCTGCACCAATGCCGCGCGCATAGTCGAAGCCGATGCGATGTTCGACATAGCGGCTACCCGAGACCACGTACTGCAGGATCAGCGGTACCGTCAGCACCAGGCCCGCGATGAAGCCGCCGCCGGGCAGGTTGTGGCCACGCAGGAACAGATAGATCGACACGGTGAGCGCGATCGGGAACAGCAGCTGCGACACCAGGGTGGGAATCAGCAGGCGCTCCGGAGGACCCGGGATGATCTCTTCCGGGGTCATGCGTGCGTGACGCAGCAGGGCGTGCACCACCAGGCCGGCAATGCCGAACACCGCGATCTCGCCGAGCGTATCGAAGCCGCGGAAGTCAACAAGAATCACGTTCACCACATTGTTTCCGCCGCCTTCGGAAAGCGAGCGCAACAGCATTTCGCTGGCGACGGTATCCAGCGGTCGGGTGATCACGGCATAGACCAGTGCCGCCGCTCCGCCGCCGGCAAGCAATGCGATTACGCCATCCCGCCACAGGCGCAGGCGACCGGTTTCGGGTTTGCCCTGATATGGAAGAAAATTCAGCGCCAGGATCAGCAGGGTGATGGTGACCATCTCAACCAACAACTGGGTGAGTGCAAGGTCCGGTGCCGAGAGGAAGACGAAAGTCAGGCTGACGACCAATCCGACCAGGCCGATCACGATCAGGGCCATCAGGCGCTCATGGCGGAACCACACCGTGCCGATCACGCCCGCCGCGCCGAGCAACCAGAGCAGCCAGCCGAGTGGTGACATCGCCTGGCTCGACGTGTTCGCCGCCATGCCCAGGCTGCCGCCGGCGAGGAAGGGCGCCGCACCCAGCAGAAGGGCGGCGAGCACCATCCAGCCCAGATAGCGTTGCAGGCTGCCGTTCTCGATGCCGCCGCTGATCCGGTCGGACAGTTTCAGCAGCAGTCCCAGACTCCAGTGGAACAGGCTGAAGCCGATCGATCGCGGTGACAGCGCATGCACGTCCACCACGCGCCGCAAGCCGAAATACAGTGCGACGCCGCCCACCACGCCGGCGGCACTCATGATCAGCGGCCAGTTGATGCCGTGCCATATCGCCAGGCTGTAGTAAGGCACGCGGTCGCCGAGCACACCGACCGCCGCGGTATGCAGCACCGGTGCAATGGTGAATGCCGGGATGATGCCGACAGTCAGGCATACCACCACCAGCACCTCGACCGGAATCCGCATCCACACCGGTGGACCGTGCGGCACGACGGCAGGATCGCCCCGCCAGCTGCCGAAAAATACGTCGTGTACGAAGCGCAGGCTGTAAGCCACGCCCAGCGCACCGGCGGTTACCGCCACTGCGGTCATCAAGCTGCGCCACTCGGCATGGCCTTCGATTTCCAACGCTTCGGTAAAAAACATTTCCTTCGACAGGAAGCCGTTGAGCAGCGGAATGCCGGCCATGGCCAGCGACGCCACGATTGCCAGAATCGCGGTGTAGGGCATCAGTTTCAGCAGGCCGCCGAGCTCGCGCATGTCTCGCGAGCCGCATTCGTGATCGATGATGCCGGCCGCCATGAACAGCGAGGCCTTGAAGGTGGCATGGTTGAGGATGTGGAACAGCGCCGCCACCACCGCCATCTCGGTCGACAAGCCGAACAGCAGGGTGATCAGACCCAGGTGCGCAATGGTGGAGTAGGCCAGCAGGCCTTTCAGGTCGTGCTGGAAGATCGCGTTCCAGGAACCCACCAGCAGGGTGACTGCACCAACGCCACTGACCAGGAAGAAGAACAGGTCCGAACCGGCCAGCGCCGGATGCAGGCGAGCCAGCAGGAACACCCCCATCTTCACCATGGTGGCCGAGTGCAGATAGGCCGACACCGGGGTCGGTGCCGCCATGGCATGCGGCAGCCAGAAGTGGAACGGGAACTGCGCCGACTTGGTGAAGGCACCGAGCAGGATCAGGATCAGGGTGACCGGATAGAGTTCGTGCGCGAGGATCTGTTCGCCTGACTTCAGAACCACGTCCAGCTCGTAGCTGCCGACGATGTGGCCGAGCAGCAGCACACCGGCCAGCATCGCCAGGCCGCCACCGCCGGTGATCGCCAGCGCCATGCGCGCGCCCTCGCGCGCATCCTGGCGGTGGTACCAGAAGCCGATCAGCAGGAAGGAACTGATGCTGGTCATTTCCCAGAACACCACCAGCAGCATCAGGTTGCCGGACAGGGTCATGCCCAGCATCGAACCCATGAACAGCATCAGGAAACCGAAGAAGCGTGGCGCACTGTCCTCTTCGCTGAGGTAATAGGCTGCGTAGAGCACGATCAGCGCGCCAATGCCCAGCACCAGTCCGGCAAACATCCAGGCCAGGCCATCGAGGCGCAGCGACAGGTTCACGCCCAGTCCCGGCATCCATTCCCAGCTGGCGCGCGGAATGCTGCCTGCCAGCACGTCCGAGGTGAGCAGCGCGAGCAGTACCAGGCCGGTGATCGGTGCCAGCCCCGCCATCCAGGCAATCATGTTGCGCGGCAGGCGCTGCGCGCAGGCGATCGCGAGTGCGGCCAGGAACGGCGTCAGCATGAGGAACAAGAGCAGCATCAGAATCCTTTGAGCGCTGGTTCAGGCTTGGGAGCCATCGGTGCGGCGTTTGAAGGTGCGCGAGTTTAGCGCAGCGCCGTGAAGAGCCGCGATTCGCGCGGGTTTGCTGCGGGCCAACCCATAGGAGAGCCGCCTCGGCTCGCCGATCCTCGCTGCAGCAGGAATTGCGCGAATCCTGCGCCCATGCGGGAGCAGGGCTCAGCGCAATAGCAGCCAGCTGACCGTGGCCACTACCGCCACACCGATCAGGTTCAGCGCAAAGCCCTGACGCAGCATCTGCGGCGCGCTCACCAGTCCGCTGCCGAAGGCGATCGCGTTGGGTGCCGTGCCAACCGGCAGCATGAAGCTGCAGCTTGCCGACAACACCGCCGGTACCATCAGGACGGCGGGGTCAATGCCCAGCGCCAGACCCGCGGCGGCCAGGATCGGCATCGCCAGCACCGCCGTGGCGGTGTTGCTGACAATTTCCGACAGGGCGCTGATCAGGGCCGCGATCAACACGATCTGCAGCCAAAGCGGAACCGACTGCAGGCCCATCATCTGACTGGCCACCAGTTCCGAAAGGCCGGAAGTCTGGAACGCGGTGGCGATGGCAATTCCACCGCCGAACAGGATCAATGCGCCCCAGGGAATCCGCTCGCAGGTTTGCCAGCTGAGCAGGCGGTCGCGGCCGCTTCCGCTCGGAAGCAAGGCCATCACGATCACCCCGAGCAAAGCGACACTGGCATCATTTGCATTCGGCAGGCCGAGCAGCATGCGCCAGCCACCGAAAGGCTCGCTGCGTGTGACCCAGGCCAGTGCAACCAGGGCGAAGACGATCAGCACCCGTCGCTCTGGCGATCGCCACGGTCCCAGCTCGGGCAGTTCGGCGCGCGGCGTGTCGGCCAGTCCACGTGACAGCCAGAGTGCCGCGAGCGGCGCGAACACCAGCACCACGGGAATGCCGAAACGCATCCAGTCAGTAAACCCGAGCGCGGTGCCGGTGCTCTGCTCATAGACGCGCATGAAGACCAGGTTGGGCGGCGATCCGATCGGCGTGCCCAGTCCGCCGATGCTGGCGCAATAGGCAATCGCCAGTACCAGCGGCGCCGCCACGCGCGGATCGGGATATCTTTCCAGCACCGCAAGCGCCACCGGCAACAGCATCAGGGTGGTCGCGGTGTTGGACATCCACATGCTGCACAGCGCCGCGGCAAAGCCGAAGCCGAGCACCAGGCTGCGTCCGCTGCCGCCACCCATCAGACGCACCATGCCGAGGGCCATGCGGCGATGCGCGCCGTTGGCTTCCAGCGCGCGCGACAACATGAAGCCACCGGCCAGCAGCAGGATCAGCTCATTGCCATACGCCTCGGCAACCTGGCGCGCCTCCAGTACACCAAGCAAGGGAAACAGCGCCAATGGCAGCAGCGCAGTGATGGCATGCGGCGCTGCCTCCAGCATCCACCACAGTGCACACCACAGGGTGATTGCGCAGGTGACGGCAACCGCATGGTCCAGGCCCGCGCCACGTGCTGCGGCATAGACCAGCGCCGCTGAAGCTGGGCCGCTGAGTTGTTTCCAGAGCGGGATGTCGAAGGTGGTGGAGTCGGTGTGCATGGCGCAAGAGTCCGACAAACCCGCCGCACGGAACAAGCCTTATGCTTGAGACTCGCTCACGGAAGGGTCTTTCATGCAGCAAGCGCGTGCCTGGGTGCTGGGAGGCAGTGGCGCCGTCGGGCGCTTCCTGCTGCGCCGTCTTGGCGATGCCGGCTGGGCAATCACGGCACCGAGTCGCCGTGCGCAACCGGCCTGGTCTCGGCACATCGCCGGACTGGAGTGGCAGCGGCAGGATCTGGTCGAATTCGATGCCCCTGCAACAAAGCAGGCTGACGTGTTGTTCGGTGCTGGACCGCTGGACCTGCTGGTCGAAGTACTGCAACACAGCCCGCCAGCACCAGGCGCATGCATCGTGGCGCTTTCCTCGACCAGTATCGACACCAAGCAGATTTCGCCCGATCCGGTGGAGCGACGGTTGGCGCAACAGCTGGCACAGGGCGAGGCTGCGCTTCGCGCACTGGCGGTTGAGCACGCTTGGATGCTGGTCCTGATCCGGCCAACTCTCATCTACGGCGCCGGCGTTGACCGCAGCCTGTCGCCGTTGCGTCGACTTGCGCAACGCTGGGGCTTCCTGCCCCTGCCACGCGCCAGTCGTGGACTGCGTCAACCGGTGCATGCCGATGATCTCGCGGCCGCGATGCTTGCCGCGGCGCAGAGGCCGGAGCTGGACGGTGCGAGTCTGGTGCTTCCAGGTGGTGAAAGTCTGCGCTTCGACGAGATGGTTTCGCGCACTTTGACAACTTGCACGCCGCAACCGCGACTCGTGAGGCTTCCCGGCGTACCGCTCGCCACTGTGGCCTGGATGATGTCGAAAGTACCGTTTGGCATTGCACGGAGTGCCGCAGCGATTGATCGGAGTGCGCGGGATCTGCTTGTTTCCAACGCGGACTGGCAACGCCTTGGCCTACAGCCGCGCGGCTTCCAGCCCAGCGCGGTTGATTTCGATACCGAAGAGTAGAGAAATCAAACTCAGGCACTGCAATTCACTCATGCTGCAAAGCAGCAAAAAATCCAATGCTAATCACCATACGCCAAAGCATTGCCATTTCGTTAAAGCGCCACCTAAGATACAAGTCGTTCTCGCTGCGCCGACAACTCTAGGGGTGACACTCATGCAAGTCCGCCTGACCTTGGCGCTGGTGCTTTCCTCGCTGCTTATCACAGCGTGCGGTGGCTCCAGCAATAGCTCCCAACCCGTTCCCAATCCTGCCCCCACCAACAACGACGGATCGCCAGTTACTGGCGTGCTGACCGCAAGATTTGATCCTAGCAACGGTGTGGTGCCGTTCCCGACCAATCTGCTGTTCTCGGGGACGACCGATCTCACCCTGAATATCCCGGTCGCGAACCCGAACGATTTCAGCAATCCGCAGGTTGCGCTCAATGCGCTGGATGGCTGGGGCACGGTGACGCCATGGTCGACCAGCTTCAATGCTCCGCCGCTGCCGGCGAGCATTGTGCCGGGCCAGACGGTGCGCGTATTCAAGGTCAAGCTGTTCAGCCCGGCCGGCGGAGTCGAAATGATTCTTGACGAGCTGACGCCGGGTTCGGAGTTCGTCGCGGTCATGTCCTCACCGACCAGTCTGGCCATCGTCCCGACTACGCCGCTCGAGCAGCTGACCAGCTACATGGCCGTGTTGACCGAAGGCATACGCGATTCGCGCGGCAATGACGCCACGCCCGACCAGACCTACTTCCTGGCCAAGCGCACCAGTCCGCTCTGCGTCAACGGCGCCAGCACCGATCCGCTGCTGCCTTCGTCCACGGCCTGCGCGCTGGAACCACTGCGTTTGCTCACCAATTCGCAGGAAGCTGCCGCTGCTTCCGCGGGCATTCCGCGCGCCGACATCGTGCTCAGCTGGGTCGCTACCACGCAGTCGATTTCGCCGGTGCTCGCGTATGTGCGGGCACGCACCGCGCAGTCGCCGGCCTCGCCGATGGCGGTGGTCAACAGCGGCATGAACATCGGCATGCTGGTGCCGGGCCTGCCCCCGATCGCCGATGTCTATGTCGGCTTCATCGATCTGCCCTACTACCTGGTGCCGCCATCTGCGGAGAATCCGACGGGACCCCTGACCGGTTTCTGGAAAGCGGCACCCGGCGCCTACGTTCCGCCGTTCAATGGATTTCCATTGAGCCCGACCTCGACCAACGTGACTGTCTACAATCCGTTCCCGGTCGCCAATGCCACGGTGCGGGTGCCAGTGCTGGTTACCGTGCCCAATGCTGCTTCGGGCCAGACTCGACCGGAAGCCGGCTGGCGCACCGCGATCTATCAGCATGGCATCACCAGCAACCGGTCCACGCTGGTCGCAATGGCCGCCACCCTGGCAGCCAGCGGAATCGTCGGCGTGGCCATCGACCTGCCGCTACACGGCCTGCCGCCGGGCCACCCGCTGACAGCCGCCAATGCGGCCTTCGGCGCCACCGAGCGCACCTTCAATGTCGACTACATCAGCAACACAACCGGCGCGCCGGGTCCCGATGGCGTCGCCGACTCGTCCGGCGCCCACACCATCAATCTTGCCTCGCTGCTGACCTCGCGCGACAACTTGCGTCAGGGTGTTGCCGATCTGTTCGTGCTGTCGCGCAGCCTGCCATTCCTGGACATCTCCGGTGATGGTGCGCCCGATATCGACAGCGCCAACATCGGCTTCGTCGGTCTGTCCCTGGGTGCGATCGTCGGCACGCCCTTCCTCGCAATGGAGCCGACGGTCGACCACGGTCTGCTGTCGGTCGGCGGCGGCGGCATCGCCAACCTGCTGAATGGTTCAGCGACTTTCGGTCCGCGCATTCGCGCAGGATTGGCGTCGGTGGGCGTGGTCGAGGGCACTCCGGCATTCGCCCAGTTCCTCGGCGCGACCCAGATCATCGTCGACTCGGGTGACCCGATCAATTACGGCTTCGCCTCGCTGCAGAACGCCATCCTGTTCCACGAAGTGGTTGGCGGCGGCGACAACCTGCCGGATCAGGTCGTGCCCAACAGCGTGCCGGGTGCTCCGCTTTCAGGTACCGAGCCGCTGATTCGCGTCCTTGGCCTGCCTGCCATCACCCAGACCGTGCAGGACGCCAACGGTGTTCGCGGCGCGGTCCGCTTCACCGAAGGTGCGCATTCCTCGCTGCTTGATCCGTCCTCCTCGATGGCGGTAACGGTGGAAATGCAGACTCAGATGGCCAGCTTCCTGATGAGTCGCGGCACTACCGTCGTGGTGCAGAACCCGTCCGTCATCCGTACCCAGTAAGCCACCGCACCAGGGGAACACAAATCATGAAAAAGCATACTTACAGTTCCGGCCCGCGCGGTGGCCTGCTTCCCCGCGGTGGCCTTTCGGTCGCGGTGGCAGCGGCGCTGGTCTTTGGCGCCGCATCCTCCGCCCAGGCCGTCGATTTCGGCAGCGGCGAGTTCAGCGGAAGCCTGCAGACCACAGTGTCCTATGGCGTTTCGGTGCGAGCCGAAGACCAGGCCGACAACCTGCTGGGCAAGGCCCGCTTCAATCCCTTGCTGTTTGCCCAGGTTGCAGCACTGCAGGCGCAGGGGCAGTTCCTGGAGGCGCAGGCGCTGCAGGTCGCCGCCCGCGGCCGCTTCTCGGCCAACCGCGACGATGGCAACGTCAAGTACGACAAGGGCGATCTGATTTCCAATGCCTTCAAGATCACCAGCGAACTGGAAATGAACTGGCGTGACTGGGGTGCGTTTGCCCGCGCCACGTATTTCTATGATTTCGAGAACGCCGATCGCCGCGACCTCACCCGCACCGCGCGCAAGCTGGTGGGTGAACGTGCACGCTTGCTCGACGCCTTCATCTTCAAGAATTTCACGATCGGCGAATCGGGCTCGGGCAACATCCGTTTCGGTCGCCAGGTGGTGAGCTGGGGCGAGAGTACCTTCATCCAGAACGGCATCAACGTGATCAACCCCGTCGACCTCTCCGCACTGCGGGTGGCCGGCGCTGAATTGAAGGAAGCCTTCCTGCCGATCGACTCGCTGTTCGCGTCCTTCAGCATCACCGAGAACCTCTCGATCGAAGGCGTGTACATGTTCGAGTTCGAAGAAATCGAAATCGATGCCGCCGGCACCTATTTCAGTTCGAACGACTTCGCTACGCCGGGCGGCACTTACGTGATGCTCGGGTTCGGCACCGTGCCGCAGCCGGTCAACAATCCCGAGCTTTACAACTCGGTATGCCTGAGCGGCCCGTCTGGCTTCGCCCTCAGCGACACCGGGCTGCCGGCGTCCGTGGTTGGGGCGGCATGCGGCGCGTCCTTCCCGCGTGGGCCAAATCGCAACGCCAGCGACAGCGGTCAGTGGGGCCTGGCAATGCGCTATTTCGCCTCGCAGCTCAACGATACCGAGTTCGGCCTGTATTACCTGCGCTACCACAGCCGCCTGCCGCTGCTTTCCGGCATCTCGGTCACCAGCCCCAACCTGTCGACGGGTCGCTTCTTCGTCGAGTTTCCCGAGGACATCGACCTCTACGGCCTGAGCTGGAATACCAGCCTGCCGGCCGGCGTGGCATGGCAGGGCGAGCTCAGCTACCGGCCCAACATGCCGCTGCAATACGATGATGTGGAGCTGCTGTTCGCCGGCCTCTCACCGCTCAACGGCCTGTTCCCGCAGCCGGGTCTGCACTTCCAGAGCCAGCTGGGCAACTTTGGACCGGGGCAGGAGATCCGCGGTTGGGATCGCTTCGAGGTCTCGCAGCTCCAGTCCACCTTCACCAAACTGTTCGGCCCGGGCAACTGGCTGGGCGCATCGCAGATCGCATTGGTAGCCGAGATTGGCGGCACCAAGGTGTGGGATCTGTCGGACATCCGCATGGAAGGCGAGGGTACCGACACCGGTGGCGGTCCTGCCATCGACAGCGGCAACCTGCGTAACCCCTACACCCTGGTCGGTGGATTCCCGACCTCGTTCAGCTGGGGCTACCGCGCCGTGATGCGTGCCGACTACAACAACGCGTTCGGATCACCAGTCAACATCTCGCCGCGTATTGCCTTCAACCACGACGTCAACGGCATCACCCCAGGGCCTGGCGGCAACTTCCTTGAGGGTCGCAAGTCGCTCACTGTCGGTGCCGAGGCGCTCTACCTGACCAACTGGGCGTTCGATCTGAGCTACACCGCGTTTACGGGCGCGAAGCGCTTCAACCAGATCTACGACCGCGACTTCTATTCCTTCAATATCAAGTACTCGTTCTGATGCCGTCCGGGAGGGCACACAACATGCACACGATTGGAAAATCCATGCTGACGGTCGCAGTCGGACTGCTGCTTGGCACCTCCACGGTGATGGCTGCCGTGAGTGCTGACCAGGCTGCTCGACTGGGTCGGGACCTCACTCCGCTGGGCGCCGAGAAGGCCGGCAACGCTGATCGCACGATTCCGGAGTGGACCGGCGGAATCACCTCTCCGCCGGCCGGCTACAAGGTTGGCGATCACCATCCGGATCCGTTCGCTGCGGACCGGCCGCTGTTCCAGATCACGCCGGCAAACTTCAAGCAGCACGCTGAAAAGCTGACTGTTGGCCAACAGGGCATGTTCGAGAAGTATCCGAGCTTCCGCATGGATGTCTATCCGACGCGGCGTTCGGCTTCTTTCCCGAAGCGGACCTACGACTTCACCAAGACCAACGCGACCACCGCCAAGCTGATTGGCGAAGGTGATGGCGTAACGAATGCGGCAGAGGGTATCCCGTTCCCGATCCCGCAGAATGGTGCGGAAGTGATCTGGAACCACAAGATGAAGTACAAGGGCGTCGCAGCGATGCGCTGGGCCAACCAGGCTGCGCCAACGGCATCGGGCCAGTACACCCTGATCCGCATCCGCGAAGAGGTGCTTGGTCTTTACTACAAGCCGGGCAATACGATCGAGGACATCAACAACATCCTGATCTATTTCTACCAGGTGGTGGAGAGCCCGGCTCGACTGGCAGGCCAGGTTTTGCTGGTGCATGAAACCCTCAACCAGATCGATCAGGATCGCCAGGCCTGGGTGTACAACCCCGGTCAGCGCCGTGTGCGTCGTGCGCCCAACGTGGCCTATGACAATCCCGGCACCGCGTCCGATGGACTACGCACCAATGACATGACTGACATGTTCAATGGCGCGCTCGACCGCTACGACTGGAAGCTGGTTGGCAAGAAGGAAATGTACGTTCCCTACAATTCCTACAAGGCCCATGCGAAGGGCGTCAAGTATGACGACCTGATCAAGCCCGGCCACATCAACCCGGATTACCTGCGCTATGAACTGCATCGCGTGTGGGTTGTCGATGCCACACTCAAGCAGGGTCGCCGCCACATCAACAGTCGCCGTACCTTCTATGTCGATGAGGACAGCTGGTCGATCCTGGTGATTGACCATTACGACAGTCGCGGGAATATCTGGCGTTACTCCGAGGCACCCTCGGTGACTTATTACGAAGTGCCCACCTTCTGGTCAACCCTGGAAACCCATCACGACCTGCAGTCTGGTCGCTACATCGTATCGGGCCTGGACAACAACGAAACCATGTACGACTTCGGCTTCCAGACCACGCCTGACAACTTCTCACCGCAGTCCCTGCGCACGCGCGGCATTCGCTAGGATCTGCTGCGGTTTGCAGTGCATCGACGCCAGCCGTGCCTGAAAGGGCCGGCTGGCGTTTTCTTTTTGGACGGGCGTGCGATCGCTGTGCACGCAGGAGCAAGGAGGGGGGAATGAAAAAGACACTGGCCTTGATGGTGGCCTTGGGCATGGCGCATGCGCTGCCTGTTTGCGCGCAGCAAGCGGCTGACGAGGCCGTCGCTGAAGCCGCAAGCCCTGATGTTGATACCGCGGGTGATCCAAGCCGCCTTTCGGTTGAGCTCATGCGCAAGGCGCCCAATGCCCTCCTGCTGGCGATTGCCGAGGGAGACCAGCGTGCCATCGCGGTCGGAGAGCGGGGTCACGTACTGGTCTCCGAGTCACGCCAGGACTGGCGCCAGGTCGCCGACGTGCCGACCCGTTCGACCCTCACTGCCGTGGCAGCGGTTGGAAACAGCGCCTGGGCGGTCGGACATGACCAGGTCATCATCCATTCCAGCGACGGTGGCCTGACCTGGGTCAGCCAGCGAGCCGTGCCGTTCGACGAGGACAATGTCGACGATCCACGCAACGGTGCGCCGCTTCTCGATGTGCTCTTTCTCGACCAGAACACCGGATTCGCGGTGGGTGCCTATGGCTTGATGCTGCGCACCGAAGATGCCGGAGCGAACTGGACACCCGTGCCCATCACTGCCGGCACTGAAGCTGCTGCGGCAAGCGAAGCGTCTGCAGGATCCGACCCGGAAAGCGACGAGTGGACATTCTCGGACGAGGATCTGGCGCTGGACGAGGAATCCGATCCGCATCTGAACGCGATCGTTCAGACCGGTGACGGATCGCTGTTCGTGGCTGCCGAGCGCGGCTCGGCATTCCGTTCCAGCGACAAGGGCACTACCTGGGAACGTATCCAGCTTCCCTATGAGGGCTCGATGTTTGGTGCCATTGGATATGCCGGTCGCCGGGTGCTGGTGTTCGGCCTGCGCGGAAACTCGCTGGAGAGCCCGGATCTGGGCCAGACCTGGAAGGCGATCGACACCGGCACCGAGCTCAGCCTGCAGGGTGGGGCTGCACTGGGCAACGGTGGTGCGGTAATCGTGGGAAATGACGGGCTGGTGCTGGTGCGTGGCGATGACGGTGCTTTTCGGCGACTCAAGTTCGAGGCCGGCGGCGTGCTCTCGGACGTGCTGCCGATCGGCGGATCCGGTCAGCTGGTGCTTGCCGGTGAGCGTGGTGTCAGCCAGTTCCTGGCTCAATGAACGAGGGGAGTTCGATGAATCAGTCAGGTAACGGCGGCATCATAGGTGCCGCGGAAAATTTTGTTTTCAAGGCACGCAAGTTCTGGCTTGTGGTGTTCGCGATACTCACCGTGGTGATGATCGGTTTTGCCAGCCAGCTGAAGGTCGATGCTGGATTCAAGAAGCAGATTCCGCTCGACCACGAGTACATGCAGACCTTCCTCGACTACGAGGCAGAGTTCGGCGGCGCCAACCGCGTCCTGATCGCAGTCGTCGCGCGCGACGGAGACATCTTCTCGCTGCCCTTCATGCAGACGATGGAGAAGATCACCAACGACACGATCTCGCTGGACGCGGTCGACAATGCCCGAGTGCGGTCGATCTTCACGCCCAACGTGCGCTTCGTCGAGATCGTCGAAGACGGCTTTGCCGGCGGCAATGTCATCCCCGCCAACTTCGCCCCCAACGCGCCGGGATTCGAGCCGAGCAGCGAGGACTTCGACACGATTCGCGACAACATTGTCAAGGCCGGCATCATCGGGCGATTGGTTTCGCAGGATTTCAGTGGCGCCATGGTGTGGGCTGAACTGGTTCCGGAAGGCGGGGCCGGTGGGCAGAAGCTGGACTACCAACAGGTCGCTGCCGAGCTTGAGGCGCTGCGAACAACCTACGAGAACGAGCAGATTTCGGTCCACATCATCGGCTTTGCCAAGATCGTGGGTGATATTTCCGAAGGCGCAAAATCGGTTGTCGCATTCTTCGGAATTGCCATCGCCATCACCTTCGTGCTGCTGGTGCTCTATTCGGGTTCATTCCGACTCGCCGCCTGGACGGTGCTCGCGGCGATAACCGCGGTGATCTGGATGCTGGGTACGCTTCGGCTGCTGGGCTTCGGCATTGATCCAATGAACATCCTCACACCCTTCCTGGTGTTTGCGATAGGCGTGAGTCACGGCGTGCAGATGATCAACTCGTGGCTGTCCGAACGACTGTTCGGCGGTGCCGAGGGTGATGTCGCAACACTTTCCGCCTCGCAGGCAGTGGGAAGCGAGGAGGCAGCACGCCGGACCTTCCGCCGCCTCATTGTTCCCGGGTCGGTCGCCCTGCTGTCGGACTGCATCGGCTTCGTCACGATCCTGTTCATCCAGATCCGCATCATCCAGGAGCTGGCGATCACCGCCTCCATCGGCGTTGCGCTCATCCTGGTCACCAACCTGATGCTGCTGCCGATCCTGCTTTCGATGACCAGTTTCGGGCGCAACACCGATCGCTTCCGCGCCAAGCAGATCAAGCGCGCGGCGAAACCGTTCTTCCTCTGGGCACTGCTGGCACGCTTCTCCCATCCGCTTCCAGCGCTGGTCGCGATCGTGCTCGCGGTTGCACTGGGCTGGTTCGGCTGGGAGAAATCCAAGCAGATGCAGATTGGCGACTCGGAAGAGGGCGTTCCGGAACTGCGCCAGGATTCGCGCTATAACCAGGACGCGCGCACCATCTCCGGCGCCTTCGGCCTGGGTATCGACATGATCAACGTGATCGTCGAGATGGCGCCCCAGGCCTGCACTGAAAGCTATTTCGCGATGGAGCAGGTCGACCGCTTCGCCTGGCATATGCAGAACGTTGAAGGCGTCCAACAGGTGATCACCCTGCCGGGCGTGGCCAAGGTCATCAATGCCGGCTGGAACGAGGGCAATGTGCGCTGGCGGGTCATTCCGCGCGATCGTTATGTCATGCGCCAGAACCTGCAGAACATCGAAACCGACACCGGCCTGCTCAACCAAGGCTGCTCGGCGATTCCGGTGCAGATCTTCCTGGAAGACCACAAGGCCGGAACCATCACCCGCGTTGTCAACGCGGTGAAGGATTTCCGCAAAGCGCACCAGGCTTTCGACGTGAAGTTCCTTGAGAAGATCGAGGCAGACCCGGAAGGCAGCATCGACCGTATCAATCTGAGGCTGGCGACCGGCAATGCTGGCGTGATGGCGGCGACCAACGAAAAGGTCAGCGAGGCACAGTTGCCGATGATGATCTGGGTCTATGCGGCGGTGGTCCTGCTGTGTGTCCTGACCTACCGTTCGCTGATGGCCACGCTCTGCATCGTGCTGCCGCTGATGCTGGTGTCGATCCTCGCCAATGCCCTGATGGCGCACCTCAATATCGGACTCAAGGTGAACACCTTGCCGGTGGCGGCGCTGGGTGTCGGAATTGGTGTGGACTACGCGATCTATATCTACAGCCGCATGCGCGAGTTCCTCGACAAGGGTGAAAGCATCACCGACGCGTATGCGCATGCCTTGCGACTTACCGGTACCGCGGTGTTGTTCACCGCGCTCACCCTGGCCGCAGGCGTCGGCACCTGGGTGTTTTCGGTACTCAAGTTTCAGGCCGACATGGGCATCCTGCTTGGTTTCATGTTTGTCATGAACATGATCGGAGCCATCATCCTGCTGCCGGCACTGCTGTGCTGGCTGATGCCGGGCGGACGTCGCGCCAAGGCCTGATGTTCTGGTATCGGGCGGCCAGTCCCAGGTGTTTGGGACTGGCCGCCCGAACTTCGCCTCCTGCCGCCTTGGCTCGTGAAGTCCCGGCGGATCCGTCGACCACCCTTGGAGCCAGACCTTGAGAATTTTCGTTGCCCTGGGTTTGCTGCTGTCCTTGCTGGCCTGTTCGGGCCAGTCCAGGACCGAGCAGGCCAACCGCGAACGCTATGAACGCTTCGCCGCGCAGCAGTTGTCCCAGTACCGCGCCACGCTCGCCATGGGTCGCGAGGATCTGGCCCTGAACTTTGCCGAGGATCTCTTGAACCGGTTCCCCGGCAGCGCCGCCGCCAAGGAAGTGGAAGCTGAAGTGGGAGCCCTGCGTGCCAAGGCCCAGTTGGCGCAGACCAAGCAGCGGCTCGAGCGACTCTGGACTTATCACGCCGTGCCGCATGATCCCGGCGACGGCACGGTTTACACCGCTTTCCTTTATAGCCAGGGGGCATCTGGCACGTCGCCCGCGGCTGAAGACGAGCCGCGACTGCGCATGGTGATCCGGCGTCACCCGGAGTGGGGTGAGAGTGTGTACCTGCTTTCCGATGCGGGTGCCTATGCCTGCAGTGAGCCGTGTCCAATGCGCATTGCCTTCGAGGATGCCGAGTGGATGGACGTGGCGGGGACACCAGCCGATTCGGGTTCGGCGCCGGCACTTTTCATCGAGCGGGATTTTTCGAGTCTGCTCGGCGACTTCCGCACTACTCAGCGATTCCGGGTGGAGATTCCACTGGCTGAAGGACCCAAGGAGTTCGTCTTCGAAATCGGTGGACTCGATGCGGAGCGACTGTTTGCGGCGAAGGAAGGCTGATCCCGATGGCGGGAGACGATGCGCTGCGCGCAGGTCTTGCGCCGGAGGCGGCAAGTCTGCATGCGTTCTGGTTCGAGGATGTGCTGCAGGACTCGGCCCGCCAGGGCGAATTGGTGGCGCGCTGGTTCCGGGGTGGGGAGGAGTTCGATGCTGCACTTCGCAGCCGCTTTGCGGGGCTTCCAGAACGCGCCCTGCTAGGAGATCTGGACCACTGGTGCAACACACCGCGCGGCTGGCTTTGTCTGCTGCTGGCGCTGGACCAGCTGCCGCGCAATCTGCATCGCGATGCCGCTGCTGCGTTCAGCGGCGACGCGGCCGCTGTGAAATGGACGGAACATGGCCTGGCACATGGTTGGGACGCCGACCTGTGTCCGCTTGAGCGTCTGTTCGCATACTTGCCGCTGGAACACAGCGAGAACCTGGCGCATCAGCAAGGCTGCGTTCGGCTGACGCGCAGCTTGGCTGAGAACGTGGGGTCTGAGATGCGCGACACCTTTGACGACTTCGTGCGCTTTGCCGAGCGTCACCACGACGTGATTGCGCGTTTCGGGCGCTTTCCGCACCGCAACGCGGCACTCGGACGGCAGAGCAGCGAAGAGGAACTGGCATTTCTCGCGCAATCCGGGCGCGGCTTCTAGCCCGAATATTTCATGAATTCGCACGATGATCGCGCAGGATGTTGTTCGCACAAGGGGTTTCCCGAGGGAGCGGCGTATTGGGCATACGCCCGACTGAGGGAAATTCCTTGTGCGGACAAGAGACTAGCGAGGGCGCGCGAATTCATGAAATATTCGGGCTAGGCCGGAGTGCCGCCGTTCCATGTGCCTCATCGCATTGGCCTGGAAGGTCCATCCGCAGTTTCCGCTGCTGCTGGTGGCCAATCGCGATGAGCTGCACGAGCGTCCTGCTGATCCCTTGCAGGTCTGGCCACAGCAGCCCGATCTGATTGGTGGTCGCGACATCCGGGCGGGGGGAAGCTGGTTGCTCGTGTCGCGGCGGCGGCGCATGGCGGCGGTCACCAATGTGCGCGCCGGCGTGGCTCCACCCGCTGCACAACGAACGCGCGGTGCGCTGGTGCACGATTTTGTTGCTGGCGACTCTTCGGCAAGCGAATTCTGTACGCAGCTCGCCGACACGGCCGCCGAGTATGGACGCTTCAATCTGCTGGTCTGGGATGACGAAGCACTTTGGCTGGCGGGAAACTTCCCCGCATTTCGCGCCAGGCCGCTGAACGCCGGACTGCATGCGGTTTCCAATGGCGACTTTGATGACGACTGGCCCAAGACCCGGCGTTTGCGTCACGCCTTGTCGGCCTGGGTCGACGCGCCTCCTCAGGCTTCCAACACGCTTGATCCCCTGTTTGCCGCGCTGACGGACCGAGAGCCGGTGCTGGACAATGAGCTGCCCGACACTGGCGTGGGACTGGAGCTTGAACGCCTGCTGGCGCCGCCCTTCGTGCTGCATCCGGTCTACGGTACGCGCTGCAGCAGCGTGCTGCGTGCGAGTGACCGGTCGCTGCTGGTGATCGAGCGGCGGTTTGCTGCGGATGGCCGGCAACAGGGCAGCAGTTGCGTCGAGGTCCACGGCTGATGCAGACACGCCGACAAGGGTTTGTTGTAAGGCTTTGAATGTTCTTCCGCGCGCGCTTCGCCAATGCGGCAAAATGCTGAGATCAGCAACGGGGGAATCGGCATGCATGCAGGTAGCGAACAGAGCGCAGCAGGCACTTCAAGGTATCACCGTGGGAGAGGGGCATGAGCGGCACGCGCTTCCGCCTGTATGACACCGAAGGCGCTGTTCGCCTGCTCGATGGCATGGCGCGACGCGCGGCGGTCTTGATTGACGGTCGACCGGTCACCATCATCGGCGTGCTGCGTCGCGGTGCACCACTGGCCGACTTGATGGCTGCGCGGCTCGGCCGTATCGCGCCGGATCTTGCCCTGCAGCGCATGGACCTGAAGGTCAAACGGTATGCCGATGATCTGCATCTGCTGCATCCGGATACATCGCTGGAGGCCGATTCCACGCAGCAGTCGGCGAGCTTTGCCGGTCGCGTCGTGATCGTGGTGGACGATGTGCTGTATCAGGGTTACTCGGCGCAGCGCGTGCTGGAGTACCTGCGCGGGCGCGGTGCCGAGGCGATTCATCTCGCGGTGTTGGTCGATCGACTGGCGCGGCGGCTGCCGGTCGTGGCAGATATCGTCGGGGCGACATTGCAGATCGCGCCCGACGATGTCATCGAATGCAATGTGCCGCCTTACGAACCGGAGTTCGCCGTCGACTTGTGGCGTCCGGCGGGATAAGGGTCAAACGCCGTGACAAGCCCAGATGACAGATTGTCATCAGTCTGTAACCTGTCACGGTGGCAGGCGCCGACTGCGACAGGCAAGCTTGCCGGCCGATGAATGCCGACCTTCCTCCGATGGACACGCCGCAGCCACCCAACCCGGGAGCAGCATTGCGACTCTATGCGCTGGCCGAAATGGATCGTTGCATGGAGCAACTGGCAAGAACCGGTGAGGGGCGTCATACCGGGATTCATCAGGCGCGCAAGTCGCTGCGCCGCACCCGCGCGGTGCTGGCACTGGCCGATAAACGACTGGGCACGAAGGGTGACAAACTCGGGGTGGGCCTGGGGCGCCTATGCCGCTCTCTGTGCGCGCTGCGTGACAGCCATGCGGTGCTCGATACCCTGAAGCGCTGGAACGCCGGGCTGGAGGCCCCACAACGCAAGGCCCTGCGCAGCGCTGTTGCCACAGCGCGACGTTCGCTGAAGGAACAGCGCGATGCCATGCTCGCTGCAGCGCTGGAATCGGACCCTGATTTTTCCCGTCTGCGCAACAAGGTTTCCGCCTGCCGCGTGCGTATCGAGGCACTGCCTTGGGAGCGTGTCCGCGACAAGCACGTCGAAGCGGGTCTGGGGCGCAGCCACCGACGCATTGCACGTTCCGCGCGCCGCGCACGGCGACGAGCGGAGGTCGAGGATTTTCATCGCTGGCGGCGTCGCCTGCGGCGATTGAGGCAGCAGCTCACAGCGCTCGAGTCGAGTGGCCTCGCGCCCAGCGAAGCGGTCCTGCCCGATCCCAGTGAACTCGATTCGCTGGCCTGGCGGCAGGATATGGACGTACTTATCCGGTCAGTGGCTCGCCTTTCCAGCCTGGATCCAGCGTTGCGGCGGCAGTTGAGTCTGGCCTTGCGTCCCGAGGCAGAGGGAAGTGGTCAGTGAAGTGCGGCCAGCTAAGAGCGGTCAGTTGAGAGCGGTCAGTGAAGAGCGGTCAGTTAGGAGCGGTCAGTTAGGAGCGGTCAGTTAAGAGCGGTCAGTTAAGAGCGGTCAGTTAGGAGCGGTCAGTTAGGAGCGGTCAGTTAGGAGCGGTCAGTTAGGAGCGGTCAGTTAGGAGCGGTCAGTTAGGAGCGGTCAGTTAGGAGCGGTCAGTTAAGATCGGTCAGTGAAGAGCGGTCAGTTAAGAGCAGGGAGTAAGAGCGGTTAGTAAGGAGCGGTCAGCAAGGAGCGGTCTGTGGAGAGCAGCCACTGCCCCAGAATCGCGGGCGCCAACAGGGTTGGCTCATGCAGGCGTGCGGACCACGCTTTTGTAGGGCGGATCTTGATCCGCCGCCGCGACAACGCCCGGCATGAACACGATC
The DNA here is from genome assembly GCA_038257155.1 of Lysobacterales bacterium. Taxonomy (GTDB): domain Bacteria; phylum Pseudomonadota; class Gammaproteobacteria; order Xanthomonadales; family Xanthomonadaceae; genus JANJTY01. The sequence goes on from JBBSJP010000009.1 coordinate 91,280, forward strand.
CACACGGAACCCTGGACGTGCCGCCTTTGAAGTGCGGTCAGTGGACAGCGGTCGTTGGAGGTCGGTCAGGGGTCAGCAATCAGTAGTCATCGTCGGTGTAGATCGAGGTGATCCACAGGCAGCCGGCGTGGCGTAGCACGCCGAAGCGCGCGTACTCGGGTGTTTCGAAGGCCTCTGAACCGCCCAGCTCCAGACGCAGCAGGGGCAATGGCTCGGGATCGCCGACCTGCCAGTCATATGGAAGATCGGGTTCTTCCTGGGCGAGATCGGTCAGCGGCCGGCGAATCAGTCGCTCCAGTTCATCCAGCACGGCAGTGGAGCTGCGCCGCGTCGCGCCCGGCCAGTGATAGAGCGCTGCCATGCGGTTGACGTCGCCCGCCTGGAAGCTCGCTTCGAGTTCGGCCTGCAGCGATTCGAAATCCCAGGCGGGGCAGTAGCCCATGCGGGCATCTTTCTCGGCCTGTTGGGCTGAAAGTTCGATCGCACCAGTCGCCGACAGTGGAGCAGGATCGTCCCTGCGCCGAGCGTTCTGCGAGTCACAGGGCTGGTCGGAAAACAGCGGGCTTCCGTCGGCATCGATACAGCGGTGCACACGCTGGGCCTGTGCCGCGTTTGCACACAGCAGTCCGACGAGCATCAGCTGTGGCAGCAGCACACCGGCTTGGAGCCGTCTGGTGGGGTTACACGGGTTGCGCATGCGCGGCAGTATCGCCCCCCGCGCGGCCTGTAGCGAGAGACCCGCGTCGCTGAATCGAAATCGTTCAGGTTCAACGTCGCAGCGCGTCGGCCAGGGCCAGGCTGGCCTTGGCCCGGTTCAGGCTGTAGACGTGCAGCGACGGGGCACCGCCATCAAACAGGCGTCGGCAGAGGCTGGTGACTACCTCCAGGCCGAAGGCGCGCACCGCGGCACCATCATCGCCGTAACCGGCCATGCGCTGGCTGATCCAGCGCGGGATCTCGGCTCCGCACATCTCCGAGAAGCGTCGCAGCTGGGAGAAATTGGTGATCGGCATGATGCCCGGCACGATCGGAATGCCGATGCCGGCGGCGCGGGCTTCGTCAACGAAGCGGAAGTAGGCGTCGGCATTGAAGAAATACTGCGTGATCGCGCCGTCGGCGCCAGCCTCGACCTTGCGCTTGAAGTTGGCCATGTCGGTCTGGGCGTCGCGCGCCTGTGGGTGGGTTTCCGGATAGCAGGCCACCTCGATGTGGAACCAGTCGCCGTGCTCGGCCCGGATGAACGCGACCAGGTCGCTGGCGTACCGGAAGTCGCCAGCGGCGGCCATGCCGGAGGGCAAGTCACCACGCAGCGCAACCACCCGGCGACAGCCCATGGCGCGATAGCGGTGGAGCAGGGCAGCGATCTCGGAGCGCGTGCCGCCCATGCAGGACAGATGCGGCGCGGCATCCAGGCCATGCGCCTCGCGCAGATGCCGCACGGTTTCCGGGGTGTAGCTCAGGGTCGAGCCGCCGGCGCCGAAAGTGACCGACACATAGTCGGGCTGCAGCGACTTCAGTGCGGTCGCAGCGGCTTCCAGGTGTTCGCGCTGCTCGTCGGTCTTGGGCGGGAAGAATTCGAAGGAAAGGCGCATGCGGGAATCGGTATCGGACAGGAGTGGGAGTTTATCGCTTTGTGCGGATGAAGCGATACATGCCCGTGAAGCATGAGTCGATAACCGCTGATCCTTTCCGCGCCGGACCTGAGCGTTTCAGGATCCGTGTCATATTCAAGTTGCCGGAATTCCCATGTCGCCGTCCGTTGCCCTGCGTCCCAGTCCGCCCTTGCCGGAACTCGAGGAATGGCGTGGACGCCTTGACGGGCTGGCGCCGGCAGCCCTGTGGTGGCTGTCCGGCTATGCCGCGGCCCTGGCAGAGGCGCGCAGCGGAGAGCCTGCTGCGCAGGCCAAGGCAGTGCTCACTCCTGCAGCGCGCGCCACGGTGATTTACGGCAGCCAGACCGGAAATGCGCGGCGTGCCGCCGAAACCCTGATTGCGCAACTGGAAGCCGAAGGATTGGCGGCGCGGCTGCTGCGCGCCGATGTCTATCCGCAGCGTGAACTGGCCGGCGAGAAACTGGTGTATTTCGTGCTGAGCACGCAGGGTGAGGGTGAACCATCGGAGGACGCGCAGGCCCTGGTGGAATGGCTGGAAGGTCGTCGCGCGCCGCGCCTGGAAGGCCTGCATTTTTCCGTGCTGGGTCTCGGCGATTCGAGCTACGCGAAATTCTGTGAGGTCGGCCGGCGCGTCGACGCTCGCCTGCTGGCGCTGGGGGCGCAGCGAATCCTGGCGCGCGCCGACGCCGATCTGGACATTGACGCGGTTGCCGCACCCTGGCGCGAACAGGCCCTGCTGCAGGCACGCGAACTGCTGCGCAGTGAGGCGCCGCGCGCCAGCGTGACACCGCTGCGGCCGCACCAGCCGGCCAGCGGCACGCGCGAGCATCCGGCCCTGCTGGAGGTATTCACCAACCAGCGCCTGACCGCGCGCGACAGCGACAAGGACGTCCGCCATATCGAGCTGGACCTTTCCGGCAGCGGCCTGCGCTATCTGCCAGGCGATGCACTGGGCGTATTCGCGCCGAGCCCGCCGGCGCTGGTTGCCGAAGTGCTGCAACTGACCGGATTGAACGGCGAAACGCTCGTCGAGTTCGGTGGCGAGAGTCTGCCCTTGTCAGTGTGGTTGCGCGAACGTCGTGAGTTGACCCGTCTGGCGCGTCCCATCCTGACGGTGCTGGCTACACGGGTACGCGATACCGCGCTCAGCGCCTTGCTCGGCACGGACAGAAACGCGGAGCTCACGGCCCTGCTGGAGCGCTGGCAGTTGATCGATGCACTGCGGCGCTGGCCGACAGTCTGGTCGGCTGATGCGCTGGTCGCCGCGCTGCGTCCGCTGACCCCGCGTCTGTACTCCATTGCGTCGAGCCAGATTTTCGTCGCTGACGAAGTCCACCTGACGGTCGATGTGGTCGGCTTCGGCGATGCCGAACCACTGCGGTTCGGTACGGCGTCCCACCATTTGTCCAACTCCGCGGAAGGCGATCGGCTGCGATGCTACATAGAGTCGAACGAGCGCTTCCGTTTGCCGGCGGATGCCGCACGCGACGTGATCATGATTGGACCGGGTACCGGCGTGGCGCCGTTTCGCGCCTTCGTGCAAGAGCGGCAAACAAGTGGAGCCAACGGACGAAACTGGCTGTTCTTCGGCGCGCGTCGCTCGCGCAGCGATTTCCTTTACCAGACCGAATGGCAGGCGGCGCTCAAGTCAGGTGCGCTGAATCGGCTGGATCTGGCCTTCTCGCGCGACGCCGAGCAGAAGGTGCACGTGCAGCAGCGCCTGCTGGAAAAAGGCCGCGAACTGGTCGAGTGGATCGACAACGGCGCGCACCTTTATGTCTGCGGCGCGCAGGCCATGGGCCGCGATGTGCATGCGGCCCTGCAGGCGGTGTTTGCCTCGCGCCTGGGCAGCCGCGAGCAGGCCGACCAGCGCCTCAAGTCCCTGCAGCAGGAGGGACGCTATGCACGCGATGTTTATTGAGAGCCCGAGCCCCTCTCCCCTCGGGAGAGGGGTTGGGGTGAGGGGCAATGCGGAGCAAGGATTCCGGGCAAGCCCTGCCCCTCACCCCCAGCCCCTCTCCCGATGGGAGAGGGGAGCCAAGCGTTGCTCTCGGACTTCCTTTTCCCCATGACCACACTCCACGTCGAAGACATCAAGCGCCAGAGTCGCGGCCTGCGTGGCTCGCTGCTCGAGAGCCTGGCCGATCCGGTGACCGGCGCCTTGGCCGAGGCCGACCAGACCCTGATCAAGTACCACGGCAGCTACCAGCAGGATGATCGCGACCTGCGCGAGGAGCGTCGCAAGACCAAACTGGAGCCGGCGCACAGTTTCATGATCCGCACCCGCACGCCGGGTGGTGTGATTACGCCGGCGCAGTGGCTGAAGCTCGATGCGATCGCCACCACCTATGCCGAGCGTGGCCTGCGCATCACTACGCGGCAGGCCTTCCAGTTCCATGGCGTGATCAAGCGCGAGCTGAAGGCAACCATGCAGGCCATCAATGCGGCCCTGATCGACACCCTGGCGGCCTGCGGTGATGTAAATCGCAACGTGGCCGTGGCGGCCAATCCGCAGCTGTCTGCCGCGCATGCGCAGGTGCATGCGCAGGCCGTGGCGCTGTCCGAACACCTCTTGCCGAACACGCGCGCCTACTACGAGATCTGGCTGGACGAGAAGCGCGTCGCTGGCGACGAGGGTGAGCCTGAACCCATTTACGGACCGAGCTTCCTGCCGCGCAAGTTCAAGATCGGCTTTGCCATCCCGCCCTGGAACGATGTCGATGTCTATGCCCAGGACTTGGGTTTCATCGCCATCATCGAGCGCGGCAAGCTGGTCGGCTACAACGTCGTTGTCGGTGGCGGCATGGGCGCCAGCCATGGCGATTCCGAGACCTATGCGCGTCTCGCCAGTGCGATCGGATTTGTGCGGCCAGAGCAGGTGATTGGTGTTGCCGAAGCCGTGGTCACGGCGCAGCGCGACTTCGGCAACCGTGAGCTGCGCAAGCGCGCACGGCTCAAGTACACCATCGATGATCGCGGCCTGGCCTGGTTCAAGGCCGAGGTCGAACGACGTACTGGCTTCAGGCTCGCCGCAGTTCGCACCGCGCAGTTCGACCACAGCGGCGACCGCTTCGGTTGGGTGCAGGGTGATGACGGTCGCTGGCATGTCGGCCTGCGGATTCCTGCCGGGCGCATCCTGGATCGTCCGGGCGCGCCGCATCTGACCGGCCTGCGCGCAATCGCCAGGGTGCATCGCGGTGAATTCCGCATGACGCCGAACCAGAACCTGGTGATTGCCGGTATCGCGGCGGGCGAGCGCGTGCGGATCGAATCACTGCTGCGCGAGCACGCGCTGGACGGTTTCGCTACCGCCTCTCCGCTGGCCTTGAATGCATTGGCTTGCGTCGCCTTTCCCACCTGCGGCCTGGCCATGGCCGAGGCCGAACGCTACCTGCCCGAGTTGCTGGGCAAGGTGCAGGGCCTGCTGGATGAACATGGCATCAGCCAGCGCCGCATCCAGCTGCGCGTCTCGGGCTGCCCGAACGGCTGCTCGCGGCCTTACCTCGGCGAAATCGCCCTGGTCGGCAAGGCGCCGGGTCGCTACAACCTGTTTCTCGGCGCCGACCAGCGTGGCCAGCGCCTGTCGCGCCTGGTTGCCGAGAACCTCAACGAGGCCGCCATCCTCGCGCACCTTGATCCGCTCCTCGCACGCTTTGCCGCCGAGTCCGATGCCAACGAAGGCTTCGGCGATTTCCTGGTCCGCAGCGGCCTGGTCGAAGCGGTCCCGAACCGTGACATCCCACTGGAGTTGCTCGCATGATCCTGCCCGATCTGCTCACCGCCGCCGAAGACGCGCGCGCCCTGGCCGAGCTCAACCGTCACCTCGAATCGCGCAGTGCCGAGGCGCGCGTGGCCTGGGCCCTGGAGCACCTGCCCAGCCGCCATGCCCTGTCGTCAAGCTTCGGGGCGCAGGCTGCGGTGTCGCTGCATCTGCTCACCGCGCACAAGCCCGATATTCCGGTGATCCTGATCGACACGGGCTATCTGTTTCCCGAGACCTATCAGTTCGTTGATGACTTGTCCGCGCGCCTGTCCTTGAACCTAAAGGTCTATCGGCCGGAACGCAGCGTGGCCTGGCTGCGTGCACGCTACGGTGAGCTCTGGGAGCAGGGCATCGGCGGTATCGAGCAGTACAACCGCCTGCACAAGGTCGAACCGATGCAGCGCGCGCTGCGCGAGCAGGGTGTGCGGACCTGGATCGCCGGACTGCGTCGCGACCAGTCCGACTCCCGCGCCGATGCGCCGGTGCTGAGCCTGCAGCAGGGCCGCTGGAAACTGCATCCGATCGTCGACTGGAGCGATCGCGATGTCGGTCGCTACCTGGCGCGGCACGGGCTTCCGTATCACCCCTTGTGGCAGCAGGGCTATGTCTCGATCGGTGACGCGCACAGTACGCGGCGCTTCGCCGATGGCATGCGGGTGCAGGACACGCGCTTCAGTGGGTTGAAGCGGGAGTGTGGGTTGCATGTGGAGGCTTGAGGTGAGGTTTTTGTATTGAAAGGTTTGTCTTGCAGGTTGGGGTCTCGAGTTGCAGCTCAGAGGTCCTGGTTTGCTCCTGCGATGTGATGCACTTGCGGATTGCTGCTGCTGCTGTTGGGGGGCGGATCTTGATCCGCCATTGCGGGATGGTTGTAATTTCCGCGGCAACTGGAGCAACAGCAAGATCAACATCAACAGCTTTCGCGCCCTGCGGGCAGCGAGTCACTTTCTCTTGCTTGTCCAAGAGAAAGTAACCAAAGAGAAGGACACCCCAGTCTCGCGCCGCGCGGATGAAGCCCGCGCGGTCCCCTGTGCTGCTCGCCATGACCGGGCCGGCGCGAACTCGGCCATCCATGGCCTCGGACATGCGCGCCTTGCTCCCGGTCCTGACTCCGCTGCTCGGCACGAGCCGATGGGGACTTTCAGAGCGAAGAGCGACAGCAACAGCAACAGCAACAGCAACAGCAACAGCAGATTTTAGCTTCACAGACGTTAGTGGCGAGCGCAGCGACGCCTGACACCGATCAACGACGCGGGTGAAGCGGCCGCATCCATCGAAGCAAGCTCTTTGCTGCGTGCTTTTGGCCCTGAGTCCCCGTTCATTTTCCGCCGAGTAGCGGAAGAATCCGGCGGGGAAAGGCGCGCATGTCCGAGGCCATGGATGGCCGAGTTCGCGCCGGCCGACGGATTCTGAGCAACGCAGGGGACCCCGCGCGCGCTCCTTGCGCGGGGCGGGAAATCCGGGGTGCCCTTCTCTTTGGTTACTTTCTCTTGGGCAAGCAAGAGAAAGTGACTCGCGCCCCGAAGGGGCACGAAAGCCGTTGATGTTGATTTTGCTGTTGCAGCCACAGCGAGAAATCAACCACACCTCAATGGCTGATCAATATCCGCCCTCCAAAACGCAGGAAGACGGATCTTTGTACAACAAACCACCTCATCTCAATGCAGCTCCGCCGCATCCTGCAAGCCATCGTCCGCCGACGAGGCTTCCTTGCCATCCCACGTGCCGAACGTGTCGTAGGAGGCACGCCTCCAGGCCGGTGTTACCAGGCTCACTCCCACCGACGGTGCTTCAATCGTCATCGAAGGGTGATAGCGCTGCATTCGCCACAGCACTACCGCCTGCTGTGATTCAACTGTTTCGACCCGGCCTTCGCCGGGGCCGAGGGAATAGTCCTGCAACTGGAACTCGTCGTCCTTCAGCAGTCCCTGTGCGCGGCCCTGATCGATGCGCAGGCGCAGGAAGGCAAAGCCGTCCGCATCCCATTCGATGCGGTCGGCATCCACCACTTCGATGACGCTTGCCTGCACGGCGATGCTGTTGTCGAAGCCGCAGGTCTCGCTCTGCACGCGCGGCGAGCGTGTGCTGAAGCGTATGCCGCGGGTGGGAATCTCCACCTCGTCCCAGGGCGAGAATCGCTCGATGTTCACGGTCGCGATGGCGCTGTCCTGGTCCACGTCCGACAGGGTCGCGCTCCAGCGTTCGTCCGGTGCGATGCCATATATCGTCATGCCGGAACGGGCGCCGGCTTTGCTGCCGAAGTCGACGGCAAGGCGAATCTTGGCCTCGTGCGCTTTCCAGTCAAGCTCGGCGAGGTCGTCCGGCCACTCCAGCACCGTGACCAGGCGCGGTGCGTCGAGCAGCAGGCTGGTGATGGCGCTCGGCAGGTTCGAGGGCAGCGGCGTGGGATAGGTGATTGAACGCCAGCCGTGCTCGATCTGCTCGTCCGCTTCCACTGAGTCGTTCCAGTAGTCGGCGGAAAAGCGGAGGCGACCATACTGGTTCCAGGAATCAGCCATCGAGGTGACGGAAGACTCGCTGACGAGCAGCCAACCGTCGCCATAAGGCAAAGGCAGCAGGCGCAGCGTGACGCCGCCCGGAGACCTCGTCGCCTCGTCTACGCCGAACTCCCCGACCGTCTCTTCGGGCGTGGCATCCATCATGGCCATCCCTTCCCGGATCTGCTCGATCAGCAGGCTTCGGGCATCGGCGTCCATTGCTTCAAGCTCCGCCATCCTTTCTGCGGGGAATGATTCCGGATCGTCTTCGGTAAGCCGAGCGATCGCGTCCTCCGAGTCCGACTCCAGGGCCTCGACGAAACGCTTCATGCGCGGCAGGTACTCGTCGAGCCAGGCCTTTCTTTCCGCCTGTTCTGCCAGACGCTCCTCGCGCAGCTGATCTCGCCACTGCGCCACACCCTCGGGAGGCATTGCCGGACGCCACAACTGGACCAGCAGCCACTCTCCGGCGGGCACCTGTTTGCCGAGCCAGGCGCTGTCGGGTTCGCCATTACTCCCGGAGTAAATCAGCGCGGCGCTACCATCGGCCGCCAGCAGCAGTTGCTCCTGGCGATTGCTGTATCGACCGACGGGGCTATGTGGCACTCGGTCGGGCGTGGCCTTCTGCAGCGCCTGCAGTTCCACCCAGGCGCGTTGAGCGGCGTCAACATCCAGTGACGGATCGGCCGTCGGGCGCGGATCCTGGAAGGACATGGAGGCCAAAGTCTGGGTGCCCGGGACCCCAAGCAGAATGAGCAACAGAACAAGGCGACGCATCCGGAATTCCCCTTTCCTGACACGGCAGACTGCCGTAGTTCGAAACTACTGCATCGGGTGCGGGTTTGCCCAGCCTGGAGGCGTGGGCCAGTTTGGCTGCTGTACACCTTCCAGGGCGCGACGCAGGTCGATGCGGTCCAGTTGCGGCGCCAAGGCCAGCAACAGATCGAGACTGTAGTCGCGTAGCACGCGCTCGCGCGGCAAAACGGCGTAGGCGGTGCATTCGGGAATGGCGGAAGGGGCGGGCAGGGCCACCAGGTCTTTGCTGTCCTCCGGCAGCAGGGCCATCTCGGCCAGGATGCCGACACCCAGGCCTGCGCGCACATAGGTCTTGATCAGGTCGGCGTCGCGCGCCGTGAGCGCCACATTGGGGCTGAGGCCCTCGCGTTCGAATGCCTGGCGCAGGGAGGACTCGGACCGGGTCGAGGACTCATAGCTCACCAGTTGTTCGCGCGCCAGCTCGGCCAGGCTCGGGCTGCGCTTGAGCAAAGCCAGGCGGTGCGTCGCCGGCACCAGAACCACGCGCTGCCAGCGAAACAGCGGTACGGCCAGACCGCCGCCGGGCGCAGCGCCGGCGCTGCTCACCAGGGCCAGGTCGGCTTCACCACGTTCAACCAGGCCAAGTGCCTCGCCTTCTCCCACTGGCTTCAAGTGCAGGCTGAGTTCCGGATAGTCCTGCTTGAGCCGCGCCAGCGCCACGGGCAGGACATAGCGCGCCTGAGTGTGGGTGGTGACCAGGGTGAGGCTGCCGCGGCTTTCTCGCCGCCGGTTGGCGGCAAAGGCGCGGATGTTGTCCGCCTCGGCCTGGATGCTGCGCGCGCGCTCGATGATCTGCCGGCCTTCCGGCGTGATCGCTTCCAGAGAACGACCCTTGCGCACGAACAGCAGGAAGCCCAGTTCGTCCTCCAGCTGCTTGAGCTGCTTTGACAGGCCCGGCTGGGTCGCGTGCACGCGTTCGGCGGCCTGGGTGATGTTCAGACCGGCGTCGGCGATGGCAATGAGATAACGGAGCTGGGTGAGGGTCATGTGGGGCGGGGAGCTGGGTGCGCAGAAGTTTGGGTCAGGGGTAAGTGCGTCAGTGAGTTAGTCAGTCAGTGAGTGAGTCAGTGGGCTAGTCGAAAGTCAGGGGATGGGGCTTGGCCTCGGTGGGCTCCATGGCTTATGCGTTGTGGTACTTTTTGGTCTGGCTGATTATGCCCTCAGTGTATGCCTCCAGACGGAATTGTTGTGCAGTGCGTCATGCCTATTGGTTATGAGTAGAGCCTTGTAAGCCATTTCCGGCCGGCGTGGTCTCGGCGTAGCGTCGGTGACCTGTTATCTCGCCGGTTGTCTCGTATGTCGCTCTATCCGATCTTTGCCGACCTTTCTGAACGCCCCGTGCTGGTTGTCGGTGCCGGTGCGGTGGCGGCGCGCAAGATTGAGGCCCTGCTGGCGGCGGGCGCCGATGTGGGGGTCGTGGCGGCCGAGCTTGGTGAGCGTGTTTCGCAATGGGTGTCTGAGCGGCGTGTTCGCCTGATCGGGCGGGTCTTCAATCCGGCGCAGTTGCGCGAGGTGTGGTTGGCGATCGCGGCAACTGATGACGAGGTACTGAACGCTGAAGTGTCGCGCGCAGCCACGACGCGACGCGTCCTGGTCAACGTGGTGGATCGCAGCGAGCTGTGCAGCTTCCAGGTGCCGGCGGTGATCGATCGCAGCCCGCTGCAGATTGCGATATCAAGCGGCGGTACGGCGCCGGTGCTGGCGCGTCAGCTGCGCGCGCGCATCGAGGCCTTGCTGGACGATTCGCTGGGTGCTCTGGCAATGCTGCTGGGAAAATGGCGTAGGCCGATCCGCGCCAAGCTGAGCGACTTGTCGGCGAGGCGGCGATTTCTTGAGCAAGTCGAGAACAGTGAGGTAGGAGAACTGCTGCGCCGAGGTCGCGGCGAAGCAGCGGAGGCTGCGCTGGCGCGTGCCTTGAACGCGGCCGATGCGGCGCCGCGCGGCTTCGTTTCCCTGGTAGGTGCTGGCCCCGGTGATCCCGGCCTGCTCACTTTGAAGGCGCAGCGGCGCCTGCAGGAGGCCGACGTGATCCTGCATGATCGCCTGGTACCGGCCGAAGTGCTGGCGCTGGCGCGGCGCGATGCCGAGCGCATCGAGACCGGCAAGCAAGCCGGTTGCCATCACACCACGCAGGAGCAGATTCATGCACTGATGGTCGAGCATGCCCGCGCTGGACGCCGCGTGGTGCGGCTCAAGGGTGGCGATCCCTTCGTCTTCGGGCGCGGTGGCGAAGAACTCGAATTCCTGCGCGCCCATGCGATCGACTACGAGGTGGTACCCGGTATCACCGCCGCCCTGGCCTGTGCGGCGTACGCCGGCATACCACTCACCCATCGCGACCATGCCCAGTCGGTGCGCTTTGTCACCGCGCATTGCCGCGACTCGCTCGACGGCCTCGACTGGCGCGCCCTGGCGCAGGAGAAGCAGACCCTGGCGGTCTACATGGGCGTGGCCGGACTGGAGCGCTTTCGCGCCCTGCTGATCGCGCATGGGCGCTCGCCCGATACGCCATTCGCACTGATCGAAAATGGCTCTCGCGCCCAGCAACGCGTTGTACTCGGACGACTGCACGACCTGCCGGAGCGCGCGGCGGAAGCTAACGTCCGCTCCCCGGCCCTGCTGATCCTCGGCGAAGTTGCTGCGCTCGGCGCCAGCCTGAACTGGTTTGGTGAGGCGCCGTTGGTCTCTTCAACGTACATATCGGAGGGTGCGGCCCGTGTTCCAACCCCCGGTGATCAGACTGTTTCTGCTAACCGTTTTCACACTAGTCCCTCGTTGCTCGTTCAAGGCGAAGGTCCCCAATGTAGGTGAACCTTCCAAATCCGTTCGTGGTGAGGCGCCGAGGTCTGTCCTGCCTGCGGCCGGCGTCGACGCCTCCTCATCCTTGAAGCCATATCCAACTTCGTGGATTTCTGAAATGGACTTGCACCTCGATGTCGGCTCCACCGCTGCGCGGCTTGAGCCGACCTACGACAGCTCATTCGTAGGTCGGATCAAGCGCCGCCGAATCACCAGGCCGAGCGTTCAACCTTGGCGGCGCGGATCCGACGCACGGCTAACCACGAACGGGTCGTTGAATCGGCGTACCTTTAGCGTATTGGTCGCCACCAGTCGCACATAGTTTCTCGCCGCATCCTTCAGCCCCAGACTTCCCGGAGAACCCCATGCTCTACGACTCCATCCTCGACACCATTGGCAACACGCCCATCGTTCGACTGCACCGCCTCGCTCCCAAGCACGTGTCGCTATACGCCAAGGTGGAGGCATTCAATCCGGGCGGCTCGGTCAAGGATCGCCTCGCCATTGCGATCATCCTCGACGCCGAGCAGCGCGGCACGCTGAAGCCTGGCCAGACAGTGATCGAAGCCACTTCTGGCAACACCGGAATTGCCTTGGCAATGGTCTGCGCGGCGCGCGGTTACCCGTTCGTGGCGGTGATGAGCGAAACCTTCTCGATCGAGCGGCGCAAGCTGATGCGCGCCTATGGCGCCAAGCTCATCCTGACGCCAGCCGCAGCGCGGGGCAGCGGCATGGTGGCGAAGGCCGAGGAACTGGCGGCCAGGCACGGCTGGTTTCTTGCGCGGCAGTTCGATAATCCAGCCAACCCGGCCTATCACCGCGCCACGACCGGTCCGGAAATCCTGCGCGATTTTGCCGGCAAGCGGCTGGATTTCTTCGTTACGGGCTGGGGCACAGGCGGCACGCTTACCGGTGCCGGCGAGGTGCTGAAACTGGCGCGGCCCGAGCTGAAGATCATCACCTGCGAGCCGGCCGTGGCCTCACTGCTCAAGGGCGCCGAGTGGAGCCCGCACAAGATCCAGGGCTGGACGCCGGACTTCGTGCCGAAGGTGCTCAACCGCGCCGTGGCCGACGACATCCTTCCCATCGATGACATCACCGCGCGCGACACTGCGCGCCGGCTGGCCACCGAGGAAGGCATCTTTGTCGGCATCTCAGCTGGCGCCACTGCCGCTGCCGCCTTGCGTGTGGCCGAAACGGCGCCTGAAGGCAGCGTGATCCTGACCATGCTGCCCGACACCGGCGAACGCTATCTGTCGACCTTCCTGTTCGAAGGCGTAAACGAAGGTTCGGATGACGAATGGCTCGCGAGCCTCGGCGAGTGATGGCGTAGCGCCCCTGTAGGAGCTGACCCTGTCGGCGACCGGAAGCCTACCGGTCGCCGACAGGGTCGGCTCCTGCAGGGAGATATCGCTTAGAACAGCAGCGAAGACATCTTGCGGCGGTAGGTGCCAACCAGATCCTGGTCATCGATCAGGCGGAATGCTTCGATAAGCGACTTGCGGCCGAGGTCCTCGCCGTACTTTCGGTCGCGTTTGAGCATTTCCAGGAACTGGTCAAGCCCGGATGCGGCGTCACCATCGAGCAGCTTGAAAATGCCCAGCAGAAAGCGCGCTTCCAGATCGTCGGCATTTGTCTCGATGCGCTGTTCGAGCTGGACCGGGGCCGGCGCGCCGGCAAGCTTGTGTGAGAACTCCAGACCAGCACGAACACGCTTTGCCCGATCATCTTCGGCCAGTGCATCCGGCAGGCTGCCGAGCAGGTTCTCCGCCTGCCCAGCTTCGCCAACGCGCAGCAGGGCCACGGCAAGATCCAGCCGCAGCGCGTCATTCTGTGCGTCGGCAGCAACCGCGGCCTGCAGCCGTGCAACTTCTTCTTGTGGACTCAGCGGCAGGGCCGCTTCGGCCTCGACAAGCGCGGCGGCTTCGGCAGGCAACACGCCATGCTGCGCCAGAAATTTGCGCAACTCCGATTCCGGCAGTGCGCCGGGGAAGCCGTCTACTGGCTGACCGCCCTTGATCAGGATCACGGTGGGCACCGAGCGGATCTGGAAATACGCGGCGAGTTGCTGCTCGGCATCGACATCGACCTTGGCCAGTTCGAAGGCGCCGTTGTAGTCCGCAGCGAGCTTTTCCAGAATCGGGCCGAGCTGCTTGCAGGGCCCGCACCAGGTCGCCCAGAAATCCACCAGAACCGGTGTCTGCAGCGATTTCTGCAGGACTTCGGTCTCGAACTGGGCCAGGGTGGCGTCGAAAACGTGGGGCGTGGGCTGCGTCATGGGGCTCTTCGTAAATGGCTCAACAATCTGAAATGGTAGCCGAGCGTCAAACTTCAAGACCCGCCGCTTGCGTAATGCATCTGGCACCAGAGCACTGCTGCACCAGCGAACTGGCGCTTTGCCTGATGAGCACCGCCCAGGTATGGGATTTCAGGGATGCTTCACCACCACGCCATCCTTCATCACGAAGGCGACGCGCTTCACCGCGCTGATGTCGGCCAGCGGGTCGCCGTCGATTGCGACGACGTCGGCGCGCCGACCGACTTCCAGCAGGCCGATGTCGTTCGTGCCCAGTACCGAGGCCGCATGCAGGGTAGCGGTTTGCAGGGCTTCAGATGGCTTCATGCCTGCTTCGACAAGGAACACGAACTCATCGGCATTGTCGCCGTGGTAGCCGACGCCCGCATCAGTGCCGAAGGCGATCTTCACGCCCGCCTTGTAGGCCTGGGCCAGGGTGTTCTGGATTTGCGGGCCGATGGCCGCGGCCTTGGGGCGCACGATGGCCGGGTAGTAGCCATCAATCTTGGACTTCTCTGCCACAAAACGGCCGGCGCTGATGGTCGGCACGTACCAGGTGCCATGCTTCTTCATCAGCGCGAAGATCTCGTCGTCCATGTGGGTGCCATGCTCGATCGTGCTGACACCGCCGATGATCGCGCGGCGCATGCCTTCCTTGCCGTGTGCATGGGCGGCGACGTGGAAGCCATAGTCATTGGCCGTCTCTACCACGGCGCGGATCTCCTCCACGGTGAACTGCGGCGCGTCGCCCGACTTGGCGAAGCTGAGCACGCCGCCGGTGGCGGTGATCTTGATCAGGTCCGAGCCGTCCTTGTAGCGCTGGCGCACCGCCTGGCGTGCCTGATCGGCACCATTGATCACGCCCTCGGTCGGTCCAGGCGGGCCGATCAGGCTGGCGAAGCGTGAGTTGAGGCCATTGCTGGGGTCGGCATGGCCGCCGGTAGTTGCGATGGACTTGCCGGCCGCGAACACCCGCGGACCACGGAGGGTTCCCTCATTGATTGCGTCACGCAGCGCCAGCGAAACGCGCCCCGAGTCGCCGAGATCGCGCACCGTGGTGAAGCCGGCCATCAGGGTGCGTTCGGCGTAATTCACCGCGCGATAGGCAAAATCGACCGGGTCGAGGCGGAAACCTTCGGCGTAGCGCTGCGGGTTCGATTCCTGGCTGAGGTGCACATGCAGGTCGATCCAGCCCGGCGAGCAGGTCAGCTTGGAAAGGTCGATGCGAGCGCCTTCACCGCTGGGCGCGCCGGCTGCGATGCCGGCGATGCGGCCATCAGCAACGGCGATGCTGTGTTCGCCGAGAAGCTTGCCGCTGCGCGCGTCGAACAGCTTGCCGCAGTGCAATTGCTGGTTCTCGGCGGCCGAAATCGGAAGGCAGGTCAGCAGGGCGATGGCGGAAAGGGTGATGCGCATGGGCTTGTCCTTGGAGGTCAGGCGGGCAGCATACCCGCGCGCCAGGCCGATCCGGCGTGAAGTCCCCGGCACTTGGATGACAGCGGCGCCGGCCGGGCTCGGCACCCCGCTTTCCCGCCATGCTGCACTGCGGTAGGCTGGCCGGCTTCGTGACCTTGAGCCGCCGCACAGCCATGCAGGACATCTACGAACATCAGGCCATAGAAGCCGCCGCGCAGCGCTTCTGGGACGATTCCCGCGCCTTCGAGGTGACGGAAGCTCCGTCGCGCGAGAAGTTCTATTGCCTCTCGATGCTGCCGTATCCGTCCGGCGCACTGCACATGGGGCACGTGCGCAATTACACGATTGGCGATGTGATCAGCCGCTACCAGCGCATGTTGGGCAAGAACGTGCTGCAGCCGATGGGCTGGGATGCCTTCGGCCTGCCGGCCGAGAACGCCGCGATCAAGAACAAGACTGCGCCGGCGAAATGGACTTACGCCAACATCGAGCACATGCGCAGCCAGCTGAAGTCGCTGGGGTATGCGATCGACTGGTCGCGCGAGTTCGCCACCTGCCGCCCGGACTACTACCAGCACGAGCAGCGCATGTTTGTGCGCCTGTTCGAGAAGGGCCTGGTCTACCGCAAGAATTCGGTGGTGAACTGGGATCCGGTCGACCAGACCGTGCTGGCCAACGAGCAGGTCATCGAAGGACGCGGCTGGCGTTCCGGTGCGCTGGTGGAAAAGCGCGAAATTCCGCAGTGGTTCCTCAAGATCACCGACTACGCGCAGGAACTGCTCGACGAGCTCGACAATCTCGACGGCTGGCCGGATGCGGTCAAGACCATGCAGCGCAACTGGATCGGGCGCAGCGAGGGTCTGGAAATTGACTTCGCCGTGCTCGGCGAAGCCGCACCGCTGCGCGTCTACACCACGCGCCCGGACACCCTGATGGGCGTGACCTTCATGTCGATCGCGGCCGAGCACCCGCTCGCCCAGAAGGCCGCACAGGACAATCCGCAGCTGGCGGCCTTCATCGCCGAGCTGCGCCAGGGTGGCGTCTCGGAAGCCGAGTTGGAAACCCAGGAAAAGCGCGGCATGGATACCGGCCTGCGCGCCATCCATCCGCTCAGCGGCGAAGAGATCCGCATCTTCGTCGCCAACTTCGTGCTGATGGGCTACGGCACCGGCGCGGTGATGGCCGTGCCGGGTCACGACCAGCGCGACTGGGAGTTCGCCAAAAAGTACGGCCTGCCGATCAAGATGGTGATCGTGGGTCGCGAGGTGCTCGATGCGCTGCACGCGATCCAGCATGACCTCAGCATGGGCGTGCGCGCCGACGTGATGCGCGCCGCGCTGCGCGGGCGCAGCGTGGATGCCTACGAGATTCAGTCGGCGGTCGAAGTGGTGGAAAGCTTCGAGGCCGCGATCCAGGAGCAGGGCGCCTACACCGACGACGGCTGGCTGGTGAACTCCGGCGAGTTCGATGGCCTGTACTTCGACGAGGCCTTCGCCGCCATCGCTGACAGTCTGGAAGGGACCGGACGCGGCCAGCGCCGCACCAACTTCCGCCTGCGCGACTGGGGTGTTTCGCGTCAGCGCTACTGGGGTTGCCCGATTCCGATGATTCGTTGCGCCGCCTGTGGTGACGTGCCGGTGCCGGAGGATCAATTGCCCGTGGTGCTGCCGGAAGACGTTGCCGACGCCTTTGCCAAGGGCGTGGTGATCTCGCCGATCAAGGCCGATCCCGAGTGGCGCAAGACCACCTGTCCCAAGTGCGGTGGCGCGGCTGAGCGCGAGACCGACACCTTCGACACGTTCATGGAGTCGAGCTGGTACTACGCGCGCTACACCTGCCCGGGTGCCACCGACATCGTCGATGCGCGCGCCAACTACTGGCTGCCGGTCGACCACTACATCGGCGGCATCGAGCACGCCATCCTGCACCTGCTCTACTTCCGCTTCTTCCACAAGCTGCTGCGCGACACCGGCTTCGTGACGTCGAACGAGCCGGCCAGCAACCTGCTGTGCCAGGGCATGGTGATCGCCGAGACCTTCTTCCGCGAGAGCGACACGGGCCAGCGCGAGTGGTTCAACCCGGCCGATGTGGATATCAGGCACGACGACAAGGGCCACGTGTCCGGCGCCACCCTGCGCAGCGATGGCGCTGCGGTGCAGATCGGCGCGATCGAGAAGATGGCCAAGTCGAAGAACAACGGCGTCGACCCGCAGTCGATGGTCGACAAGTACGGCGCCGACACCGTGCGCCTGTTCTCGATGTTCGCCTCGCCGCCGACCATGAGCCTGGAATGGAACGAGGCCGGCGTGGAAGGCATGGCGCGCTTCCTGCGCCGCGTCTGGGCGCAGGTGTTCAAGCATGTCGGTGCGGGTCCCGCGTCGGCGCTGGACGTGGCTGCGCTGAACGCCGAACAAAAGGCGATTCGCCGCAAGCTGCACGAGACCATCGCCAAGGTCGGTGACGACTACGGCCGCCGCCTGACCTTCAATACCGCAATCGCCGCGGTCATGGAGTTGATGAACGCGCTGGCGAAGTTCGAGGATGCCAGCCCGCAGGGCCGCGCCGTGCTGCAGGAGGCCTGGGAGGCCGTCGCCCTGCTGCTCAATCCGATCGCGCCGCACATCTGCCATGCACTCTGGCAGGCGCTTGGCAAGGGCGAGACCCTGCTCGAAGACCAGCGCTTTCCGCAGGCCGATCCCGACGCCCTGGTGAAGGACAGCGTCACCCTGGCGGTACAGGTCAACGGCAAGCTGCGTGCCACCATCGAAGTTCCCGCTGACGCCCCACGCGAAGCCATCGAACAGGCCGCGCATGCGGAGGAGAACGTGCAGCGCTTCCTCGATGGTCTCAGCGTGCGCAAGGTGATCGTGGTGCCCGGCAAGATCGTCAATATCGTGGCCGCCTGATCAAGAAGCCCGGCCGGCTCGAAACCGGCCCGTCTTCGCGGTTCGACACAGCACCACCGCTGGCCGCACACTTCCCACCCTTGAATCGCCATTTCTCCCGACCATGCGCCTTCTGACTGTCCTGCTGGTTCTCCTGCTGTCGGCCTGCGGCTTCCAGCTGCGCAAGGACTTCGTATTGCCGGCATCACTGTCGCCGATCCGGGTCGAACTCGCGGATTCGTTCAGTCCATTGCAACGCAATCTGGAGCAGTTGCTGCGCGGCGGCGGTGCGGGTGTTGTATCGGGAGGCGAAACTGCAGGATCTGTGCTGCGGATTCCGGTCAACGCCACGCGTCTGGCTCCACTGATCGTCGGTCAGACCGGGCGGGTGCAGGAATACGTGCTGTTCCACACCGTCGAGTTCGAACTGCTCGATGCAGAAGGTACTCGGTTGGTGGAGCGTCAGCGCGTCGAGCTGCAGCGGGAGTTCCTTTTTGACAGCATCGGCGCGGTCGGGTCTCCGGGTGAGCAGGAACTGATTGCCAAGGAGCTGGAGACCGAGATGGCCCAGGCCATCCTGCGCCGGCTGCAATCTGTCCTCGACAGATAGACCTTTTGAATCCGCGGGATTTGCTTTTGCGCTTCACGTGGAAAAGTCGACCGGGTTTATTCGATCACCGACAGGTAGCGCACGTAAAACAGCTCGCATGAGCCGCCTGCGGTATCGGTCCGGCTCAGCGAACTGTTCCAGCGAAATCCGTCCGCTGCGCTGGCATTGACGAGCTGACCGTCGAGCCGGACCAACTGCCCGGGCCGCAGTCGGCGCAGCTGGTGCTCGATCCACGGCTCGGCGGGAATGGTGTGCATGTTGGCGGCCGAGACTTCGATCTCGCGAGAGGGAATTGGGGGCGCGGCGCCCGACCAGCGCCAGTAGCCCCAGCGACCGCTCTGACTGAAGCGCAACTGCCCGACCACGGCCGAGTCCGACATGCGGCCCCAGCCCAGCAGCAGGTCGACCGGTGACAGGCCTGATTCGCGGTCGAAGCTGTAAGTCGTCTGCGAAAGCACGCGCGCCGTGAGGCTGAAATCGGCTTTGGGTTCGAGTGTGAAATCGACCACCTGGAATGGAGCGCCATCTGACGCGGACGTCTGCTGCGGTTCCACGGGTGCGAGAATTCCCGGCGGCTGTTCAATCTCGCCTTGCCCGGAACAGGCAGCCAGTATCAGCAGTGCAGCCAGCAACAATGGCAGGCGATAGGGCACGCTGATCAACCCAGCTCCGCCAACAACGAGGCGCGCGTTTCGCTCTTGACTCTTGCGCCGACGCGCATGCGGTCGTCGTCGATCCCGAAGCCAAGATCGGCCCCGGCGCGCAGTGCCGCAATTTGATCCGGGCTGAACTCGAAGCGCAGGAAACTGCGTGCCAGGTCCTGGTCGTTGGCGAGATAGTCGGGTTTCGCTGCAAGGATCGCGAAGCTCCGGCCGTGACCCTCGATCTCGGCGTAGACGCGATGCTCCAGTTCGCTCAAATAGTAGAGCGCAGGTTCGTTGAATGGGGACCGGCCAGCTTGCAGCGAAATCGAAGCGAGCAAGGATTGTCCATCGGGAAACAGCCAGTGATAGGTCTCACCTCGGGCTTCAATCGCATCTGCATCGTGGCTCTCCAAGTCGCACGAGGCCGCCTGCATTCGGCCCCCAAGGCTTTGTCTGTCCTCGAACACCAGGCGCAGGCTCGGTCCGAGTCCCAGTTCACGCAGAGTCACTTGTGATCCCCGCGGGTGCGCAATATCAGTCCTGACTTTGTAGGGTGGGCCTTGGCCCATCGAGGCCAGTGACGGGGCGCCAATCCGCACGTCTTGCCGAAGCGCGTGGCGGGCCGTTGGCTGCAAGGCGTATCCGGTTGCGCTGATTCCAATTCCGCCATTGCGTAGGTCCGATTTCTTGGGTGAACGGAGGCGGGGTCTGCAGGACAATCGCATGAATGATAATGCCCACCATGCCCACCATCAGTCGCTGGCGTTATTCACTGGTCTATTTCTGCTACTTCGCCGTGCTCGGAGCCTACACGCCTTATGTGGGCCGCTGGGTAGACGGTCTGGGCCACAGTGGCTACGTCGTCGGCATGATGCTGGGACTGTGGTTCGGCACGCGCATCCTGTCGCCATCGCTGTGGGGCGCGTTGATCCAGCGCAGCGAGCGACCCGGGCGCTGGTTCGTTTTCGGTGCGGCAATGACCCTGCTCAGCTTCGCTGCATTCACGGCGGTGGAGGGTGCCTTTGCGCTGCTGGCGGTGATGGCACTGTTTGGATTGTGCTTCAACGCCATCCTGCCGCAGTTCGAAGCCATGACCCTGGGCGCGCTCGGCACGCGCAGTCGGGATTATGGCCGGCTGCGGCTGTGGGGATCGGTTGGATTCCTGCTGACCGCCGCCAGCTATGGCGCCCTGCTGGATCACTTCGGCGACGCGGCGTTTCCCTGGTTGACGCTGCCGTTGCTGCTCGCGTTCGCGCTGTCGACCTGGCTGCACCGCCAGCATCGCGTACCGCCAGCCAGTGCCAGCGAGCCGGAGGGCGGCCATCTCTGGAAGCGTCCGGGAGTGCGCCGCTTCCTGCTGGTGGCCTTGTTGATGCAGCTCGGGTTCGGACCCTTCTACGTCTTTTACACCTTGCACCTGCAGGCCCAGGGACATGATGGCACCGTGGTCGGCCTGCTGTGGGCGGTAGGCGTGATCATCGAGATCATCCTGTTCTGGTTTGCCCCTGGCCTTATCGCCCGTTTCGGTGCGGCGCGGTTGCTGAGCGCCTGTCTTGCGGTCACCGCGCTGCGCTGGATCGTCACCGCGCTGTTCGCCGCGTCCTTGCCCCTGATGCTGCTGGCGCAGGCCACTCACGCACTGGGCTTTGCCATGTTCCATGCCTGCTGCATGCAGTTGATGACCGATCATTTCCCGGGGCGACGCCAGACTGCCGGCCAGGGTCTGCTTTACGGGTTTTCCTCGGGCGTGGGCGGCGTGCTCGGCGCCGGACTGGCAGCGCTGCTTTGGGAACGCGGCGGCGGGCAATGGGCGTTTCTGGGCGGCGCCTGCGTGGTCTTGGTGGCGATGCTCATCCATGCGCTGCGTGGGCGCAGGCAGGCGGAAGCTGCACCGATCGCGCCGCTTTTGCGAGCAGACCAGTCGCCCGGTGCATGAGAGTTGGCGGGCAAACAGCCGCGCCGCAGGAGCGGCGCCCTCCCTTGTGTCACCAACGTCAACCCACGGCCGCTTCGTCGAGGTTCTCCAGCCATTGGCGGGTCGCGCTCCTGGGCGGCTGCTCTCCTTTGGCGCAAGAAAGGTTGCTACTTGGCGGCTCGGCCGGCCCGCGCGCCCAACATCGCATCCAGATCCGCCAGGCGCTGCGGCGTGCCGACATCGACCCATCCGCCGCTGTGGCGCTGACCGCTGACCAGTCCGCGGTCGATCGCATCGAACAACAGCGGCGCCAGCTTGAAGCGCGGCGGGTTGGCATCCTTTGCTGGCAAGGGTCCGATGACGCGTTTCCAATCGTCCAGCAGTTCGCGTCGGAATACGCCGATGCCAGCATAGGTGAGCCTTTCCTCGCCCGAACGACGCAGCCCACCCTGATGGTCGATGACGAAGTCGCCCTGCGCATGGTGCGGCGGATTGTCGACCAGCAGCAGGTGCGCCAGTCCGACGGGTTCGCGCGGCAGCGTGGCGAAGTCGGCATCGCACCAGACATCGCCATTGACCACCAGGAAGGGTTCGCGTTCGAGAAGTGGCAGCGCAGCGAGCATGCCGCCACCGGTTTCCAGCGGCTCGTCGCCTTCGTGCAGGTAGTCGATGCGCATGCCCCAGCGGCTACCATCTCCCAGCGCCGGCGGAAACTGTGGTCCCAGATGCGCAGTGTTGATCAGCACATGCCGCACGCCAGCATCAGCCAGACGCTCCAGCTGCCAGACTATCAGTGGCTTGCCACCGGCCTGAAGCAGCGGCTTTGGCGTGTGCTCGGTCAGTGGCCGCATGCGCACGCCGCGGCCAGCGGCGAAGATCAGCGCCTTCATCCAGAAACCTGCTGTTGCGCGTTCGGCCGGGTGAGATCGCGCTCGCCCATGATGCCGCTCATGCGCTCGACCAGGGCGCGGGTCTCGGGATGGCGCGCACCGACGCTTGCCGTGTACTGCCAGACAAGCGGCAGGTCTTGCAGGTAGCCCGACTTGCCATCGCGATAGCAAAGCCGGCAGAAGATGCCGAGCACCTTGATATGGCGCTGCAATCCGATCAAGTCGAACCAGCGCGCAAAACCGGTGGCATCGATGTCAGTCAGGCCTGCCTTGACCGCCTGCTGACGAAAATTCTCGACCCAGGCATAGACGCGGTCCTCCGGCCACGCGATGTAGCAGTCGCGCAGCAAGCTGACGAGGTCATACGTGAGTGGTCCACGCAGCGCATCCTGGAAGTCGATCAAACCCAGTTCGTTGTCTTCCAGCAGCATCAGGTTGCGCGAATGGAAATCACGGTGAACGAAGACCTGTGGCTGGATCAGCGCGGCACCGATCAAACGGGTGAAGCAGAGTTCGAGTTCCTGCCAGTCGTGGCATTCCGCGCTCAGGCCCAGATGGCGCTGCAGGAACCAGGTCGGCATCAGCTCCATCTCGGTCGCCAGGCGCGATGCGTCGTAGACGGGCAGTTCACCGTAGTCGACGTTTTGCTGCATGCAGAGAATGTCGCGCATGGCACGGGCGTAATGCCCGCCAACACTGGTTTCATCGAGTTCCGCCAGCAGGGTGCGATTGCCGAAGTCCTCGATCAGCAGGAAGCCCTGTTCCAGGTCCTGTGCCAGCACCGCGGGAGCATGCAGACCGCCAGTTCGAAGGCGATGCGCAATGTCCAGCCAGGGGCGAACGTCCTCCCGCTCGGGAGGCGCATCCATGACCAGGAAGCTGCGTCCAGCGGCGCTGATGCGCCAGTAACTGCGAAAACTGGCGTCGCTGGAGGCCGACTGCGGTTCAGGGCAGTCGCCTCCCAGGTGGGTGATGGCGAATCGCGCACGCGCGGCGGCGCGCTCGCGGTCTGGTTGGCTGGAAGTCTGGGGCGTATTCATGGCGGCAAGAGTCTAACCGGCGCGCCCGGTCTCATGAGGCCTGATCGAGCCAGAGTTCGCGAAGCCTGCGTTTCTGCACCTTGCCAGTCGGCGTCTTTGACAGCGCTTCGCAGTACCAGAGATGATCCGGCTGGGCGGCGCGCGGAAGGCGTTCACGGCACCAGGCGTGCAACTGCTCCTCAGCGGGCGGATTGGCAGGTTCAGAGACAACGACCAGCAGCAGGCTGTCTTCGCCGCCCGGCAGGTTCGACGGCACGGCGACGGCTGCGACTTCAATTACACCCGGGCAGGCGCCGACCTGCTGCTCGATCATCAGCGAGGAAAGGTTTTCGCCACGCCGCCGGATGCAGTCCTTGATTCTATCGATGAAAAGCACGTCACCATCGGCGTCCATGCGCGCCGCGTCGCCACTGTGGAACCACAGCCCCCGCCAGGCTTCCACGGTGGCCTCGGGCATGTCGAGATACCCGGCCATGAAGCCATGCGGGGCGCGCGGGCGCACCTGCAGCTCGCCGATCTCGTCCGGCGCGCACTCGGCTTCGGTTTCTGGATGGGCGATGCGCACGTCGAAACAGTCCAACCAGACCCGGCCGCAACTGGCGGGTTTTGGTGGATCCGGGGTGTAGAGCGGAATATTGACCTCGGTCATGCCATAGGCACCGATCCAGCGTTTGATGCCGAAGCGTTGCCGGAAACCCTGCTCCAGCTCAACCACATTCGGCGCCGAAAGGATGCAGCATAGCGCGTGTTCACGATCATCCGGGCGCGCCGGTTGCGCCAGCACGAAGGCGCCCGTCGCGCCTAGCAGGTTGGTATGAGTGCAGCGCCGACTGCGGATCTCGTCAATCCACGCACTGGCCGAGAAGCGCTCGCGCACGAAGGCGCGAGCCCCGCCGATCAGGCTGCCGTAAACCTGCATCAGCAGACCATTGGCATGGAACAGCGGCAGGCAGACGTAGTAGTGATCCTGTTCTGCCAGGTCCATGTGAGTGACTGTGCCGAGGCCAAACAGGTAGCAATGCGACTGCGGCATCAGCACGGCCTTTGCCGGCCCCGTGGTGCCGGAAGTGAACATCACGCAGGCGATGTCGCCGGGTCGGCTGGCGTGCGGCGTGCGCAATGGATTGAGTTCGCGCCAGCGCGTGAATGCGGTGTACCTGCGCAGTTCATGCGCTGGCGCGGTAGTGCCAGTGAGCAAAAAATCGGTGATGCCGTGAAGCTCGGCCAGCGCCGGTTCGAGCTCGATCAGTGAGCCAGCATCGACGATGAGTAGCCGGGCGCCAGACAGGGCCAGGGCGTGGCGCAGGAACTCACCGCGCAGGCTCGGATCAAGCGCCACATGCACCGCCCCGAGCTGCGAGAGTGCAGCCCAGGCCAGACACAGCTCGCTGCTGTTTCCCAGCATGACCGCTACGCGTTCACTTGGCCGCACGCCGAGTTCTGCAAGCAATGCAGCAACCTGACCAGAAGCCTCCCACCACTGGGCGAATCCCAGGCTGTCGCCCTGGCTGAACTCGAGTGCGCGTTGTTCGCCCAGCCGCTCGGCACGCTCGCGCAGGGTGTGGGTGAGCGTCCAATGCTCGCAGCTGTTGAGATCGAATTGTGGCATTGGCCTGCGCCTTGCGGGTTCTGCAAGGCTTATCGCAGACCCGGTGCCTGCAGGGGAACTGAACCTTTGGTCAGTGCTTCAGCCTTGCGCAGCGAGCTCCTTGCCGCGCTGCTCGGCAGCGCCAAGCGCCGCCGCCACCAACGCGCGGAATCCATCGGCCTCGAACCGTTCGATCGCGGCCTGGGTTGTGCCACCCGGCGAGGTGACGCGCTGCCGCAACACCGCGGCTGGTTCGCCTGATTCAACCAGCATGCGCGCTGCGCCCAGCAGGGTCTGGTTGACCAGGGCGCGCGCTGTGGCGTCGGGCAGGCCAAGCCCGACGGCCGCCTGCTGCATCGCCTCCGCCAGCAGGAACACATAGGCCGGGCCGCTGCCTGATGTGGCGGTCACCGCATCCATCAAGGACTCGCTGAGGATCCAATCGGTAATGCCTACCGCGCCCAGGATGGACTCTGCGCTGTCGCGCTGCGGGGCGGACACCGCCGCATTGGCGAACAGGCCGGTAGCGCCGCAGCCAAGCAGGGCTGGGGTATTGGGCATGGCTCGCACAACGGCGGCGGAATAGTGCATCCATTCGGCGATGGCTGAGGTGGTTGTGCCGGCTGCAATGGAGATCAGCAGCGGGTGCTGGGCGCGGGCCGCAGGCGCCAGTGACTCGCAAACCGACCGCATTACCTGGGGCTTGACTGCCAGCAGCCATACAGGTGCCCCCTCTACGGCCCGTGAGCCATCGTCGAAGACAGCCACGCCAAAGTCGCTTGCCAGGGCCTGGCGCAGTGATGCCTGCGGCTCGGCAACGGCGATCCTGGAAGCCAGCATGCCGCGCTGGATGAGACCGCCGATCAGGCTTCGCGCCATGTTGCCACCACCGATGAATGCGATGTCACGCTCGGTCATTCGGAAGCCCTGTTGGAATGGAGATCGGGAGTGTAGCTGTAGCGAATCTGCAAGATGCCGGTCACGTGCGGCTAATGTCACCCGGCCAGCATCGCAATCTGCCATAGGTTGCCGGGGTGGACATGATCAGCGTCGAGCAAAACTTCTACGCGCGGTTTCCGCGCCTTGCCGACGCCAGAGGCCGGCAGTGGTCAGGCCCGGTGGTGAGCCTGCTGCGGCGCATCGCCTGCGAGTCGCGCATCAATGCCACCCTCGACGCAGTGGGCGACGTGCGTGGCTTCTCCTTTGTTGAACGCGCGCTGGCGCAATTGCGCTTCAGCTATCGGGTGGCACACACCGACCGCGAGAACATCCCCGCCGAGGGCCGCCTGGTGATCGTCGCCAATCATCCCTTGGGTGCGCTTGATGCCCTGGCCCTGCTGCACCTGGTCGGGTCGGTACGTCGCGACGTCAAGATTCTGGCCAATCAGGTGCTGATGCAGATCGGTGGCCTGCATCCGTTGTTGCTGCCAATGGACGTGTTTGCCAGTGGGCAGGGCATGGGCGCAGCGCTTGTACCCACCAGTACGGGTTTGCGCGAAGCCTATCGCGCGCTGGAACGCGAGGAGGCGCTGATCGTGTTTCCCGCTGGGGAAGTCAGCCGCATCCGGCCGAACGGAGTGCGCGATGGCGCCTGGAGTGAGGGATTCCTGCGCTTTGCGCGCCGCAGCGGCAGTGCGGTGCTGCCAGTGCATATCCAGGCGCACAACTCACCCATGTTCTATGGCGTATCAATGCTGGCCAAACCGCTTGCCACCTTGATGTTGCCGCGCGAGATGCTGGCCGCCGAACATGGCTGCATCCGCCTGACCGTCGGTGAACCGGTTCCCAGCAGCGCACTGCAGAGAGCGGCGGGCGGCGATGCAGACGTCGCCGTCGCCATGCGACGCCATGTGTATCGGCTGGAGCATCGCAAGCCGCCGGTCTTTGCCACCACCAGTACGGTTGCGCATCCGGAGGAGCCATCCAGCGTGCGCCGTGCCCTGCGCACCTCCGAATGCCTTGGCCAAACGACGGATGGCAAGCGCATCCTCCTGCTCGACGCCGAACAGGACAATCCCGCATTGCGCGAAATCGGTCGACTGCGCGAGCTGAGTTTCCGCAAGGTGGGCGAGGGCACCGGCACTCGCCGCGATCTGGACGCCTACGACGGGCACTACCGACACGTGGTGCTGTGGGACGATGCCGAGTTGCAGATCGCCGGGGCCTATCGCCTGGGCGAAGCGGCGCGCATCCTGCCGCAGCGCGGACTGACAGGGCTTTACTCGGCCAGCCTGTTCAACTTCCAGCCCGCATCCCAGCCGTTCCTGGCACAGGCGGTCGAGTTGGGGCGCAGCTTCGTGCAGCCCCGATACTGGGGAAGCCGAAGCCTCGACTACCTCTGGCAGGGAATTGGTGCCTATTTGTCGAGTCGTCCGGAAGTGCGTTACCTGTTCGGCCCGGTCAGCCTGTCGGCCAGCCTGCCGCAGGCGGCACGCGACTCGATCGTCGCGTTCCACCAGTTGCACTACGGCGACCCGGAACAGCTTGCTGTGGCGCGCAATCCGTATCGGCCGGAGGCAACGTGCTGCCGGCAAGCGAGACATGGGTTCTCTGGACTGGATTGCGCCAACGATCTGCAACGCCTGCGCGCCCGTCTGGCTGAGTTGGGAGCAAGCCTCCCGGTGCTTTACCGGCAATACGTCGACCTATGCGAGGCGCCGGGCGTGCGATTTCTCGATTTTGGCGTCGACCCTGGCTTCGGACACTGTGTTGATGGCTTGATCCGGCTCGACCTGGCCCACCTCAAGCCGCTGAAGCGCAGTCGTTACCTGGACCGGTTGATCGGCTCCACCCGGGACTGATGGGGGGTTACAAAAATGTCACGGGTTCCTGTTAAACTACGGTTAACGCGCGGCTGCCAAGACCGGTCTCGCGGTTCGTTGTGGGGACTAAATCGTGATTTCTTCGGCCAAGTGGCCATCGAAGAGTGCGCGTCCCCACGTGCTTGCCCGGCACGATGCCAGCATAATTTTTCTAACGTAAACAAAGGCCTATAACGATGATCAAGCGAACTGGGGTACAGCTGCTGCTGATGCTTCTGCTCTCGCTGCTGGCGGTTCCTGCGTTCGCGCAGACCACCACCGCAGCCCTGGGCGGTCGTATTACATCCACGGGTGGAGAGCCTGTGGTCGGCGCCGATGTGGTGGTTGTGCACACCCCGTCGGGAACCACCTCCCGCGCCACCACGGGTCCGGACGGTCGCTTCATCTCGCGCGGTCTGCGCGTTGGTGGCCCGTACTCCGTGTCGATCACCGCCGACGGCTACCGCGGCAGCCGACAGGACGACGTCTACCTGCTGCTGGGTGAAACCGGCAACGTGTCGCTCGCCATGTCCCCGGACGCCACCGATCTGGAAACGATCGAAGTCGTCGCCTCGGCAGGTTCCGATATCTTCAATCCGAACCGCACCGGTGCTGGAACCAGCATCAGCCGGGATGATCTGGACTCCTTTGCCTCGATCCAGCGCAACCTGCAGGATTACGCGCGCCTTGATCCGCGCATCTCGCAGACCGACAAGGACCGCGGTGAAATCACGGTCGCCGGCCAGAACAACCGCTTCAACACCATCACCATCGACGGTGTGAACACCTCGGATACCTTCGGCCTGGAAGCCAACAACCTTCCGACCCAGAAGCAGCCGATCTCGATCGATGCGATCGACCAGGTGCAGATCAACATCTCCAACGTGGACGTCTCGCAGCGCGGCTATACCGGCGCCAACATCAATGCCGTCACCAAGTCGGGTACCAACGACTTCCGCGGCAGCGTGTACTACGTGTGGCGCGATGACAGCCTGTCCGGCGACCGCTTTGCCGGCGACGACGAGTACGTTGATCCGCCGGAGTCCGAAGACGAGACCTACGGCATCACCTTCGGTGGCCCGCTGATCAAGGATCGCCTGTTCTTCTTCCTGTCCTACGAGGATTACACCTCGACCCGCGTCGGCAACCAGTTTGTACCGCTGGGCGGCGTCGGAACCGAAGTCCTGATCGACCCGGCCGACATTGCCGCAACCCGCAACTTCGCGCAGAGCCTTTACGGGATCGACATCGGCACGGTGGATGCACCCACAACGGCGGCCCTCACTGTCGAAGATATCCTCGTCAAGGTCGATTGGGCCATCAGCGACAACCACCGTGCCAGCCTGCGCTACAACAAGACGGAAGAGAGCAACCCGATCTTCCCGGGCAATTTCGGCAACGCCCTGTCACTCAGCTCGCATTGGTACAACCAGGACAAGACGATCGAGGCCCTCGTCGGCCAGTGGTATGCCGACTGGACCGACACCTTCTCCACCGAGTTTCGCGCCTCGCGTCGTGAGTACTACAGCCAGCCGATCAATGCCTCCAATCTGCCGCAGGTCGGTGTGCGCCAAACCCTGCCGGGCGTGGGTGGTTTCCGCACCCTGACCTTCGGTACCGAGCGCAGCCGTCACTTCAACGAACTCGGCACGGATACGGACGACCTGTTCTTCGCCGGCAACCTGTACCTCGGAGATCACGAAGTCAAGATTGGCGCCGATTACCAGACCAATCAGGTCTTCAACGCGTTCCTGCAGGACACGCGCGGCAACTACACCTTCGGTTGTCTGTACGATTCCCAGTGCCTGAACAGCTTTGAAGCCGGCCGCCCGCTGAGCTATTCGGTACAGGTGCCGCGCGCCGGTCAGACCCTGCTTGACGGCGTAGCCACCTGGGACCTCAACAACACCGGCTTCTTCATCCAGGATACCTGGGCGGTCAACTACAATCTGACCGTCGTCATGGGCCTGCGCTACGACCGCACCGGCATGCCGGACAGCCCGCTGTTCAACGCTGCGGCGTCGGCGGCGCAGGGCCCGATCGTCAATGGTCGTCGCACCGGCGGCTTCGGTTACGACAACAGCCAGACTCTGGATGGCAAGACCCTGCTGCAGCCGCGCTTCGGCTTCAACTACACCTTTGACTGGAGCCGCCCGACCCAGCTGCGTGGTGGTCTGGGCCTGTTCGAAGGCAGCGCTGCCAACGTCTGGTTGTCGAATCCGTACTCCAACACCGGTATCGCCACCCAGGTCGTGGGCTGCGGCATCACCGGATTTGCGCCGTGCCCCACCGAGGGCCCGGGCATCTTCAATGGCAATCCGGCCAACCAGCCGACCGACTTCGCTGGCGCGATTCCGGCTTCCAACGTCGACTTCCTGTCGTCCGACCTGCGTCAGCCGGCGGTGTGGAAGGCCAACCTGGCCTTCGAACACGAGCTGCCGTGGTGGGGTGCGGTGTTCGGTGCCGAGTTGCTGTTCACCCAGGTCAAGCATGGCGTGTTCTACCAGCACCTGAACCTGGGTGACGCTACCCGTCTGGGTGCCGATGGACGCGAAATGTTCTGGAGCCCGGGTGGCTACAATGGCGCCTGCTTCAATGCCAACGGCTCCATCAACACCAGTGCATGCAGTGGCGCCGGTGCGGTCCGCACCCGCTTCCAGAACAATGCCAGCTTCAACAATGTCCTGCTCGCGCAGCGCACCAACAAGGGCAGCGGCGAGAACCTGACCTTGTCACTGGTGCGTCCGCGCGGCGACGACGGCTGGAACTGGTCGGTGGCTTACAACTTCAGCAATGCGACCGAAGTCAGCCCGCTGACTTCGTCGGTGGCCAACTCCAGCTTCAACTCGCGCGCGATCTTCAACCCGAACGAAGAGTTCGAAGCCCGTTCGCCCTACGTGGTGCGTGACCGTTTCGTTGCCACGCTGGGCTGGAGCCACGACTTCTTCGGCGACAACACCACCAATTTCGGCCTGGTGTATGAAGGCCGTACTGGCAGGCCCTACAGCTGGACCTTTGGCAACGACATGAACGGCGACGGCGTTGCCGGCAATGACTTGTTGTTCATCCCGTCGGGCCCGGGCTCCGATCAGGTCACGTTCCAGGGCGGTGCGGATGAAGAAGCCCACTTCTGGAACGAGGTCAACCGTCTGGGCCTTGCCCAGTATGCCGGTGGCGTGGTCGATCGCTACTCGCACAGCTCGCCATGGACCAACAACTTCGACTTCCGCATCAGCCAGGAGCTGCCGGGCTTCTGGGCCCATCACAAGACCGAGCTCGTGTTCGATCTGCTCAATGTCGGCAACCTGCTCAACAAGCGCTGGGGCCGCATCAACGAGGTCGGCTTCCAGGGCGGCGGCGGACAGGCTCGCAGCTTTGTCGACTATGTCGGCATGGACGACCAGGGTCGCTACATCTACTCGCTGGATGACGGACTGGAAGATACGGTGACTCGCCAGAACCGTGGTGAATCGCAGTGGGCCGCGCAGATCACCCTGCGTTACCGCTTCTGATCCACGCAAGAACTGTGTCATGAAAACGGCCGGGTTCGCCCGGCCGTTTTCTTTTTTGCGGCCCGCGAATGGCCTGTCCGCTGGTCAATCTGACAGTGTCCCGAATACCTCGCGCTACACTTGCGCCCCTGCGGTGCTTTCACCGTCCAACACCAAAGTCAGTCCATCGCATGAAGTTCGTAGACGAAGTTGAGATCAAGGTCATCGCTGGCGCGGGCGGAAACGGCTGCATCAGCTTCCGGCGCGAGAAGTTCATCCCGCTCGGCGGCCCGGATGGTGGCGATGGCGGCAATGGCGGCTCGGTCTACCTGCTGGCCGATGAGAATCTCAACACCCTGATCGACTTCCGTCACCAGCGCCTGTTCAAGGCGCAGCGTGGAGAAGGAGGCATGGGCCGGCAGATGTATGGCAAGGGCGGCGTGGACACCGAGATCCGCGTGCCGGTGGGCACGGTCGTGATGAACGTCGACACTGACGAGACCATCGGTGACCTGACCCGCCACGGTCAGCGACTGCTGGTGGCGCAGGGCGGCCAGGGTGGCCTTGGCAACATGCACTTCAAGAGCTCGATCACGCGCACACCGCGACGCGCCACGCCGGGTACGCCGGGTGAAGAGCGCGATCTGAAGCTGGAAATGAAGCTGCTGGCGGATGTCGGTCTGCTGGGATTTCCCAATGCCGGCAAGTCAACCTTCATCCGGGCCGTTTCGTCTGCTACCCCCAAGGTCGCAGACTACCCATTCACCACGCTGTATCCGAACCTCGGCGTGGTGCGCATCGAGCAGCACCGCAGCTTCGTGATTGCCGACATTCCCGGGCTGATCGAAGGTGCTGCTGAAGGTACCGGCCTGGGCATCCAGTTTCTTCGCCATTTGCAGCGCACCCGGGTGCTGCTGCACCTGGTCGACATGGAGCCGCTGGATGACTCCGATCCGGTCGAGCAGGTTCGCGCGATCGAGAACGAGCTGCGCAAGTACGACGCCGAACTGCTCGACAAGCCGCGCTGGCTGCTGCTCAACAAGGCCGACCTGTTGCCGGAGGAAGAGCGGGCAGCCAAGGCGCAGCAGATTGTCGATGCACTGGGCTGGGACCAGCCCTGGTTCGTGATTTCGGCGCTGGCCAAGGACGGAACCTGGCCGATCTGTCTGAAGCTGGCCGAACGGCTCGATTCCATCAAGCGCGAGGCGGGCGAACTGGCCGAAGCCGATGACGAAGGCAGCACGGATTAAGCCAGTGGAGCACCCGTTACGACCAACAAAAAAGCCGGCTTTCGCCGGCTTTTCTGGGAAACGCTGTACGCCTGGATCAGGCGCTGACGGCCAGCGCGCGGATGCGGGCGGTCAGGCGGCTCTTGTGACGGGCAGCCTTGTTCTTGTGGATCAGGCCACGGGACGAGTAACGGTCGAGGATGGGCTCGGCAACCTGCAGGGCGGCTTGGGCGCCGGCGGCGTCCTTGGCGTCCAGCGCCTTGACCACCTTCTTGACGGCCGTGCGCAGCATCGAGCGCGCGCTCATATTGCGGCCGCGGCGGACTTCGGCCTGCTTGGCGCGCTTCTTGGCGGACTTGATGTTTGCCACAGTGATGCTCCTGAAAAAAGTAGAAATGCGGGTGAAAGACTGCCAAGTATGAGCCAAGCCGGATTTGGCGTCAATTCGCGCGAACAAGCGGGGTTGACTCCTGGAGGGCGGGTCTTGTACCCGCCGCCGCGACCCAGCCCGGTAGCTGCCCTTATGACGGCAAATGGCGGGTACGAGACCCGCCCTCCAGTGGGCTCTTGCGAGGTCCAAGGGTGCACCCCGTGAGGCTGCTGCGCTCCACCGCCGTGTTCTCGGCCATGACCCTGCTTTCACGGTTGGCGGGTTTCGCACGCGACGTGTTGCAGGCCGCGCTGTTTGGCGCGGGCATAGCGACTGACGCTTTCACCATTGCTTACCGAATCCCCAACTATCTGCGGCGCATCTTCGCCGAAGGCTCCTTCGCGGCGGCCTTTGTGCCGACCTTCACTGCGCTGAAGGAGCAGGGCGATGCCGCCGCGCTCAAGGATTTTCTCGATCACGTTGCCGGTGCGTTGTGCGCTGTGGTGCTGCTGGTGACCGGACTCGGCATGCTGGCCGCACCCCTGATCGTCGCGCTGATCGCGCCCGGCGCCGTCGGTGAGGCCGGCAAGTTCGAGCTGACCTCGGAAATGCTGCGCATCGTGTTTCCCTACCTGTTTTTCATTTCGCTGGTCGCCTTGGCCGGCGGCGTGTTGAACAGCTTTGGGCGCTTTGCCCTGCCGGCGATCACGCCGGTGCTGCACAACCTGGCGGTGATTGCCGCGATGCTGTTGCTCAGCGGACACATGGATGTTCCCGCAAAAGCACTGGCCTGGGGTGTGTTCGCCGCGGGCATCGCGCAGTTCCTGCTGCTATGGCCGGCGCTGGCGCGGCTCAAGCTGCTGCCACGGCTGCGCCTGGATTTTCGCCATGCCGGCGTACGGCGGGTATTTCGACTCATGCTGCCGACCCTGTTTTCGTCCTCGGTTGCGCAGATCAACCTGATCGTCGGCACCGTATTTGCCTCGTTGCTGGTCACCGGCAGCCAAACCTGGCTGTGGTACTCGGATCGCTTGGTCGAACTGCCCTTGGGCATCTTTGGAGTTGCCCTGGGTACGGTCATCCTGCCGCATCTTTCCAGTCGTTTCGCAGCCGCCGACGCCGAAGGCTATTCCAAGGCGCTGGACTGGGCATTGCGCACCGTGTTGGTGATTGCGCTGCCGGCTGGACTGGGCTTGCTGCTCCTGGCCGAACCCATCGTTGCCACCGTCTACGGTCGTGGCGCGTTCACGGCATTCGACGCGCAGATGGCGGGCCTGAGCCTGATGGCGATGAGCCTGGGCATTCCTGGCTTCATGCTGAGCAAGGTGTTGGCGCCGGCCTTTTACGCACGCCAGGACACCCGCACACCGATGCGTGCTGCACTCTGGACGGTCGGCTTCAACGTGACGATAACCGTAGTGCTGGTGACGCCGCTGTGGCTGCTGCGTGTGCCGGGCGCGCATGCCGGTATCGCACTGGCCACGGGCCTGGCCGGCCTGCTCAACGCGTTGCTGCTCTGGCGCGCGGTGCGCGTGGCGGGAATCTATCAGCCACTGCCCGGCTGGGGTCGCCATGGGCTGCGGCTGATGGCGGCCTGTGTCGGGATGACGGCCGTGGTGCTGCTGGTTGCGAACCTCGACCTGTCGCTGGGTCTGACCGGTGAGCTGGGGCGTTGGCTGGGACTGTTTCTGCTGGTGGCGATGGGGGCAGGCAGCTACGGGATGATCCTGCTGCTGACTGGCTGGCGCCCGCGCGATTTGCGTTTCGGGTGACGCCCTGCACACTATGAGGCAGCTTGGCGCTTCACTCCGATCGGGGCTTGAACCCCCGTCTCGTTCGTGGCGGGCCTGCCGTGCGCCAGCCGTCAGACCGCCCGCGGTCCATGAGCCCGTCGCGGGCCATGCGTCGGATCCGCGCCGACAAGTTTGTTCGCTTGGCCGGACGATGCGGCGGCGCTTGATCCGACCTACGAAGCTCGCGTAGGTCGGCTCAAGCCGCGATGCGGTGGAGCCGACGATGTCCAGAGCCGTCGTGCGCCGCATCGCGAAACCTCCAACTCTGCTGCGGTGCAGCCATCCGTCAGACCGCCCGCGGTCCATAAGCCCCATCGCAGGCGATACGTCGGATCCGCGCCGACAAGCTTGTTCGCTTGGCCGGACGATGCGGCGGCGCTTGATCCGACCTACGAAGCTCGCGTAGGTCGGCTCAAGCCGCGAAGCGGTGGAGCCGACGATGTCCAGAGCCGTCGTACGCCGCATCACGAAACCTCCAACTCTGCTGCGGTGCAGCCATCCGTCAGACCGCCCGCGGTCCATGAGCCCGTC
>JBBSJP010000010.1:0-121170 GCA_038257155.1 Lysobacterales bacterium
ATGGTCTAGATAACCCGAGGAAAAAACCCGTCGTGCACGCGCTGTTTTCAACAAGAGTACACGGCAACCCGTTGTTTGGGATAGAGAATATCCGGGGAGACTTCAGGCCAAGGCCCACCCTACGGACAACCTGCCTTGCCGCGTTGGATTTGGAGGGCTGATCTTGATCCGCCACCGCAGCGGTGATCGGTGCAGAGCGGGCCGGTTGATTGCTCCGTGCAACGGCGCATCAAGATGCGCCCTCCAACGGCGGATACTGGCCGATCTGAGTCGGTCAGTGGCCGCCGGGTTACTGGTGATCGTTGCCTTCTGGACCAGGTCGAACTGGAAATCGTCCAGCGCACTTCCGAGCATGAACGCTTGCTGGTGAGCAGGCCACTCTGGTCCGGCGGATCAACGTCATCGGTGCGGAAGAGGCGCAGCAGAGTTTGCCCTTCGGCCGCAAGTGATTCGAATCCGCTGTCCCGATTTTTTTCTGCGTGGCTGCGTTTCAGCGCGTGATCCTGCGTTGCCGTTAGTGCTAAAGGGAAGACTGGCGCAGAGTGCCGACTTGGTGCACCGCTTTCCAGCGTCACATTTCACGCCGCTGCACGCAGCTCCAGCAGCAATCCGCGCGCACAGCGCAGTCGACTTTGTGCATCGGGTAGTTCCAGCTTGATGCGCAGGCGATCGGGGCCGTCCATGGCGAACTGGCGCGGCTGCTGCTGGATCATGCGGATCACCGCCATCGGGTCGATGTTGGGCTGCGCCTCGAACTGCACGCGGCCGCCGCTGGCGCCGAGGTCGAGCTTGCGGATGCCGCGCTCGGTGGCCTGCAGCTTCAGCTCGGCGATCGCGAACAGGGTCTTGGTGGGCTCGGGCAGCAGGCCGAAGCGGTCGATCATCTCGACCTGCAGCTCGCGCAGGCGCTCACTGTCCTGTGCACTGGCGATGCGTTTGTAGAGCGTCAGGCGGTGGTGCACGTCGGGCAGATAATCGTCCGGAATCAGCGCCGGAACGTTCAGCTCCACCTCGGCGCCATGCCGGATGCTCGGATCGAAATCGGGAATCTTGCCCTGCTTGAGCGAGCGCACCGCGCGCTCCAGCAGCTCGGTGTATAGGGACAAGCCAATCTCGGTGATCTGGCCGCTCTGTTCTTCGCCCAGCAGTTCACCGGCGCCGCGGATCTCAAGATCGTGCGTGGCCAGGGCGAAGCCGGCGCCGAGTTCCTCGAGCGCGGCAATGGCTTCCAGGCGCTTCTGCGCATCGCCCGTTAGTGCGCGTTTTTCGGGCACGACCAGATAGGCATAGGCGCGATGGTGACTACGGCCCACCCGGCCGCGCAGCTGGTGCAGCTGGGCCAGGCCGAAGCGGTCGGCGCGATTGATGATGATGGTGTTGGCATTGGGAATATCGATGCCGGATTCGATGATGGTGGTACAGAGCAAAACGTTGAAGCGCTGGCGATGGAAATCCAGCATCACCTGTTCCAGTTCGCGCTCGGGCATCTGGCCGTGTGCCACGCGGATGCGCGCTTCGGGCACCAGTTCGCGCAGGTCGCGAGCCATGC
Organism: Lysobacterales bacterium; assembly: GCA_038257155.1. Lineage (GTDB taxonomy): Bacteria > Pseudomonadota > Gammaproteobacteria > Xanthomonadales > Xanthomonadaceae > JANJTY01. The sequence goes on from JBBSJP010000010.1 coordinate 1,550, forward strand.
GCTCGATGCTTTCCACTTCGTTGTGCAGGAAATAGATTTGCCCGCCGCGCGCCAGCTCGCGTTGGAAGGATTCCTTCAACAGGGCTCCATCCCACTGGGTGACAAAGGTCTTTACCGCCAGGCGATGCGCGGGCGGAGTGGCGATCAGCGACAGATCACGCAGTCCGGCCATCGCCATGTTGAGCGTGCGTGGAATCGGCGTGGCGGTGAGGGTGAGCAGATGCACCTCGGCGCGCAGCGCCTTGAGCCGCTCCTTCTGGCGCACGCCGAAGCGCTGCTCCTCGTCGACGATCACCAGGCCAAGGTCGGGAAACTTCACGTCGGCCTGCAGCAGGCGGTGGGTACCGACGATGATGTCGATGCGGCCGTCCGCCAGCTGTTCCAGCGCCGCCTTGATTTCCTTCGGGCTCTTGAAGCGCGACAGCACCTCGACCCGGATCGGCCAGTCTGCAAAGCGATCGCGGAAGTTGCGGAAGTGCTGTTCGGCCAAAAGTGTTGTCGGAACCAGCACCGCAACCTGCTTGCCGGCGACCGCCGAGACGAAGGCCGCGCGCACCGCGACTTCGGTCTTGCCGAAGCCGACATCGCCGCAGACCACGCGATCCATCGGCGTTGAGCGACCAAGATCGGCAATCACCGCGTCGATCGCGCTGAGCTGATCAGGGGTTTCCTCGAACGGGAAGCTCGCCGCGAAGGGCTCGTACATGACCCGATCCAGCGGCAGGGCCAGGCCCTTGCGCGCCGCACGGCGCGCCTGGATTTCCAGCAGCTCGGCCGCCACGTCGCGGACCTTCTCGGCGGCCTTGCGCTTGGCGCGCTCCCAGGCTTCGCCACCCAGTGAATGCAGTGGCGCATGATCGACATCGGCGCCGCTGTAGCGGTTCACCAGATGCAGCTGCGAGACCGGCACATAGAGCTTGTCGCCCTTGGCGTACTCGATCTGCAGGAACTCCGAGGCCTGTCCGCCTACGTCGAGTGAGACCAGGCCGCGATAGCGACCCACGCCGTGGTCCTCGTGCACGATCGGTGCGCCTTCGGCGATCTCCGACAGGTCACGGATGATGCTGTCCGGCTCGCGCCCGGCGCGCTTGCGGCGACGCGGCTGGGCGGCTCGCTCGGGGTAAAGCTGGCGCTCGGTGAGTATGCACAGCTGTGGATCGGCGATGGCGAAGCCATCGTCTAGCGGGGCGACGGTGATTGCCCAGCGCGGTGGTTCGAGACGGTCGGCCTCGAACTGCGTTCTCGATCCGCCCTCCTCACCACGAACGGGCTGTGATGTGGTCGGCGGTGTGGCCGCGACGAAGGTCTGCCAGCTGGCGACCGTCTCAGGCTTGACGCCGTCAGCATCAAACAGCTCAATCAATGCTTCGCGCCGGCCGGCCGAATCGGCGGCAAACAGCACGCGGCCCGGGTAACTGTGCAGGAAGGACTTCAGGGCCGCCGCAGGCGTCTCGCCCTTCTGGGTTAGCGGTACGGTCGGCGCCGGCAAGTCGCCTACGGTGACTGCATCGGTGCGACGGGCATGGGTCTCGCCACATACCTCGATGCGGCGCAGTCCGTTGAGCTGCTGGCGCAGTGCATCAGGCGGGAGAAACAGTTCTTCCGGCGGCAGGATTGGCCGCTCGATATCGTGGCGGCGCTGCTCGTAGCGCTCGGCGGCATGCTTCCAGACCTGCTCGGAGGCTTCGAACGCGCCCTCGCCAAGCACCGCCAGCGCGCTGTCGGAGAGGTAATCGAACAGGGTTCCCGCACCAGTGAAACCGCCGCCTTCGAAGAACAGCGGCAGGTAGTACTCGATGCCGGCCGGCGCAACGCCTTCCTTCAGGTCCTGGTAGACCGTGCAGCGGCGCGGATCGATGTCGAAGCGCTCGCGCAGCAGTTCGCGCACCCGCTTGGTAGCAGCCTCGTCGAGCGGTAGCTCGCGCGCCGGGAGCAGGCGCACCGACTCGACCGGATGCATCGAGCGCTGGCTGTCGGGGTCGAAACTGCGGATCGATTCGATCTCGTCGTCGAACAGCTCAATGCGGTAGGGCTCGGGTGCGCCCATCGGATACAGGTCGAGCAGGGCACCGCGCACCGCGAAATCGCCCGGATCCATCACCTGCGGCACGTGGCGGTAACCGGAAGATTCCAGGCGACGCTTCTCGGCATCCAGATCGAACTTCTGCTTGACTCGAACATCCAGTGCCCCGCCGAGCACGAAGCGCTTGGGTGCGATGCGTTGCATCAGGGTAGACACCGGCAGTACCAGCACGCCCTTGCCCGCCGCGGGCAGCCGATAGAGCGTGGCAATGCGCTGCGAAACGATGTCCGGATGCGGGCTGAACTGGTCGTAGGGCAGGGTTTCCCAGTCGGGAAAGTGCAGCACAGGAAGCGCCTCGTCGCCCTGTCCAGCGAAACTGCGCAGATCGCTTTCCAGGGTGTGCGCGGTATGGGTGTCGCGCACCACCGCCAGGATCAGGCCGTCGTGTCGCTTCGCCGCTTCGAGCAGGGCCAGCGCAAATGAAGAGGTCGATACCGGCGCGCGCCAATAGGCACGCTGCTGGCCAGAGGCGGGCAGGGGAGGCGAGAGCAGGCGTGAGGTCGACATGGGGGCGTGGAGTTTAGCCGACGCGCGTGCTGCGGATGTGGTGGAGCTGAATGGTCGCTCGACACCAGCCGTCGTAGGGCGGATCTTGATCCGCCGTCGCGGGTCATCGGTCCCGCTTTGTACGACAGCGAGGTCAGTGCAGGGTTGCCACATCCCGCAGCGGCGGGTCCAAGACCCGCCCTACAGAGGCGGACCTCGCAAACTGCGCTGAAAGCATGCCGTTGTCGGGCGGATCTCGATCCGCCGTCACGGGATCATCGGGCCCGCTTTGCACGACAGCGAGTTCAGCGCAGGGTTGCCGCATCCCGCAGCGGCGGGTGCGAGACCCGCCCTCCAGGAGCGGAGTAGGTAGGGTGGCAGCCCCGCCGGCTGACCTCGGCGCCCGAATCAGTCGATACCGTTGCTTCCTTCCGGACCTGGCGGGATTTTCAACCTATCGTCGCGAGGGGCCGACGGGGCCACCATAGACGCGCTCTGCGCAATGCACGGAGGCTTGAGACGTGCAACACCAGTTGGCGGAGAGGGCGGGATTCGAACCCGCGATACGGGGTTTAGCCGTATACACACTTTCCAGGCGTGCTCCTTCAACCGCTCGGACACCTCTCCAACTGGACTTCCCTGCGCGCGCTCCACTCCATGGAATCGCTGCACAAAGAAGCGGAAGTTTAGCGGTAGCCGGGCCAGCTCACAAGCAGAACCGATTCGGCCTCAGCGATCGGCGATCTCGTAGGCCGGCAGCCGCTGGGGCACCAGCACGCGCTTCAGCAGCCGGTAGTCGGGCAGCCCGTCGCGGCCGTATGGCGGGTAGGCTTCGCCGCGGATCAGTGGCTCCAGATAGCGGCGACAGGCTTCGGTGATGCCATAGCCGTCCTTGCGGATGAAGGATTTGGGCATGGTCTTCTCGTGATTGGCAACCTTGCTGAGCGGCGCGGGAGACAGCTTCCAGCGGTAGGGCACATCCGAGGTCCGGACGATGGCCGGCATCACCGCATTCATGCCCGCCAGGGCGTATTCGACAGCCGCCTTGCCCACCGCCGTGGCGTGCTCGTAATCCGTCTGGCTGGCCAGGTGACGCGCCGAGCGCTGCAGGTAATCGGGCACGGTCCAGTGCACTTTTACCCCGAGCTGATCCTTGGCCAGTGCAGCCAGGGAGGGACCGACACCCCCCAGCTGCGAGTGCCCGAAGGCATCCTTGCTGCCGCCCTCTGCAACGAAGCGGCCGTCGGGGTGCTTCAATCCCTCAGAGACCACCACCACGCAATGCCCGACTTTGGCGACGGTTTGCTTCACCCGGGCGAGGAAATCGGCCTGGTCGAAGGGGCGCTCAGGGAAAAGGATCAGGTGCGGCGCGTCGTCGGGGCCCTTGCCGGCCAGTCCGCCAGCTGCGGCAAGCCATCCCGCGTGACGGCCCATCACTTCGTACACGAACACCTTGGTGGACGATTCGGCCATCGCGGCCACGTCCAGACTGGCTTCCATTACCGAGACCGCGGTGTACTTGGCGGCCGAGCCAAATCCTGGGCAGCAGTCAGTCACTGCCAGGTCATTGTCGACCGTCTTGGGCACACCGATGCAATGCAGCTCGTAGCCGAACTCCGAGGCAAGTTGCGAGATCTTGTTCGACGTATCGGCCGAGTCATTGCCGCCGTTGTAGAGAAAGTAGCGGATGTCGTGTGCGCGACAGACGTCGATCAGTCGTTCGTAGCGGGCGCGGTCGGCTTCCAGTGACTTGAGCTTGAAGCGGCAGGAGCCGAACGCGCCGCCCGGTGTGTGGGCCAGGGCGCGAATCGCTGCAGGGCTCTCCTTGCCGGTGTCGTACAGTTCTTCGCGCAGTACGCCAATGATGCCGTTGCGCGCGCCGTAGGTGCGCACCCCGTGCGCACGAGCGGTCTGGATCACCGCGCTGGCGGTAGCGTTGATGACGGCGGTAACGCCGCCGGACTGGGCGTAGAGCAGCTTTCCCTTGCTCATTGAAGGTTCCTGATCGTTGTTTCGACTGAAGAACTCCAGTCTAGCCAATCGCCGAGCAGGAAAGTGAACCGTTCAGTCCGACTCCCAGGCCCGCGCTTTCTCGGGTTTCCCCCACCTCATGTAGAGGTCAGCTAGCGTCGCACGCGTCATGCTGCGAATCTGCGGAAGACTGCCGTCGGACAGGCGTCCGTCTAGTTCCAGCAACAGCGACTCGGCTTCCTGCCAGCGCTCAAGCCCGGCAAGGCTTAGTGCATGACGAAGTGGTGCGGCTACCGCGAAGGGTGAATTGCGGTTGCTGGCCTGCTCGACTTCGCGCAGCAGCTCGGCGCTGAGGACCTCGGCGTCGGCGAATCGCAGCTGACGCTGCAGCGATCCTGAGTACTGGAAAAGCACCCGCAGACGATCACTGTCTCCGGGCGGCAGCGTGGTCCGCGCGGCCTTCCAGGATTGCGCGAACTGCTCATTGGCAGCTTCGAAACGGCTCTGGTCACGCAGGAATGAAGCGAATTCGGACTGCGCCACGATTGTCTGGCGGTGTTCGGCTCCGAATCGCGCCTGGTTGCCCTCCAGCGCGTCGCGATAGAGCGCCTCGGCTCGTTCCGCATGGCCAAGGCTGGCAAACGCCAGAGCCAGGGCAGTGGCGCTTTCCAGCGTGCTCGGGTGGCTGGGGCCGAGACGACGCAGTCGGCGTTCATAGGCGTCGCTGATCAGCTCTTCGGCTTCTGCCGTCTGCCCCTGGAAATAGCGGATGCGCCCGAGACTGGAGGCCAGCAAGGCGACTTCCGGGTGGTCAGGGTCGAGCTCGGTGCGCGCTAGATCCAGTGAGGTTGCAAGCAGGTTTTCTGCAGCTTCCGTATCGCCTGATTCATCGAGCTGAAACGCCAGGTTGTTGGCGGCGCGAAGGGCCAGGAAATGCCCGGCGCCAAGTAGCCGGACCCGTTCCTCATAGGCTTCCCTGAGCAGTCTGAGTGCTTCATCGCCGCGGCCGGTGTCGCTCAGCACCAGCGACAGGTTGTTCAGCGCTACGAACGTGTCCGGGTCGGTTGCGCCCAATTCTTGCTGCGCGATGCCGAAGGCGCGTCGCGCAGCGAGCTCGGCATCGTCGTATCTGCCCTCCTCACGCAGCAGGTTGGCCTGATGCGCCAGCCCGCGGGCCGAGAATCTCGCGCTCCAGTCGGCTCCGCATGGGGGGCATGGATCACTGGCGCTGTCTTGGGCCAGTTGCAGGCCGGCCTCGAAGTCGCGCATCGCAGCCTCACCTTCCTGCAGGTCGGCCAGCACCATGGCGCGGGTCAAGAGCACGATCGCGCGCAGCGGCGCGCTGCTGGCGGCATCGTCCGCCTCCAGGTAGCCGTCCAGCGCCAATCGTGATTCGACCAGGCGACCGCTGTCGAACAGGGCGCGGGCTTCTCCCAGGCGTGCGGCAAGGGCGTTGGGGCCGCTGAGTCGCGCTTCCTCGAACGCGCGCCTGGCGTCACTGAAATAGTCCGTGGCGCGCGCGAGGTCGCCCAGTGCGTGGTAGGTTTCGGCCAAGGTCAGCTTCAAGAGCGCCCGGACTTCTGGCGCGGCATCCAGACCGGTGTCCAGGGTTTGCGATGCCTGATCCATCACCTCGCGAACCGTGACCTCGCGGCCCTGCGCAAACACCGGATTGGCGCTCGAGAGCATGTCACGAAGGAAGCCAATGGCGGCCTCGGCCTGCAGGCGCTGGGCGTTCTCGCTGATGGCGAAACGGGTGCTGATGATGGCGGCGGCTATCAGGCCCACCAGCACGATGCCGCTGGCGCCCATCAGTACCTTGTTGCGACGTGCGAAGCGGCGGAACTCCTGCCACCAGGTCGGGCGGCGCGCCTGGATGGTCTCGTCGCGCAGGAAGCGGCGCAGGTCGCTGGCAAATTCGTCGGCGTTGCGATAACGCTCGTTGCGGTCCTTCTCCAGGGCCTTGCCGATCACCACTTGCAGGTCACCACGGGCTTCGCGCGCGAACTGGGAGAGTGGCGGAGGGCGTGTTTCGCAGATCGCCTTCAGTGCCTCACCCAGGCTGCCACGATCGACGCTGTAAGGCAGCCGCCCGCCGATGACGCGGTAGCCGATCATGCCCAGGGCATACACGTCCGTGCGCAGGTCAACGCCCTCCGGATCACCGGCCGCCTGTTCCGGACTCATGTAGGCCATGGTGCCGAGGATCATGCCGGCGGTGGTCAGTTCCTTCCGATCGCTCTCCTGATCCGCGAGGCGCGCCACGCCGAAGTCGAGTACCTTGGGTTGGCCGTCGGACTGCACCAGGATATTGGCGGGCTTCAGATCCCGATGAATGACGCCGCGCAGATGCGCGTGCTCCACGGCGTCGGCGATCGCGGCGAGCAATTCGACGCGGGCGCGCAGGTCGACCTTTTCGGCGTACTCGAGCAGCGGTTGCCCCTCGATGTACTCCATGATGATGTAGGGCACATCGGTGTCGAAGTGCCGTGTGCGGCCAGTGGCAAAAACCTGGCCGATGCCCGGATGTCGCATGCGCCCGAGGATCTCGGCTTCAAGGGCGAAACGCGCCAGCAACTCCTGGGTATTGAGCCCCGTATGCAGGGTCTTGATTGCCACCTGACGGCGCGGGTGGTGCTGCTCGGCGAGGTAAACCACGCCCATGCCGCCCGCACCGATCTGTCGCAGGATGCGGCACCCGTTCAGCTCTCGGCCAATCCAGCCAGTCGGATTGGCTTGGAGAGGAGTAGCCGCCGCTGTGCCGTCAGGCTGCAGGATTTGTGTATCGGGCGCCGGCGGATCCGGAGTCGTGGGCATGCGTTCTGGGTTCAGGCCAGCACGCGCGATGCGCGCCTCTTGCAGGGCCTGCGGCAAACCGTGGACATCACGGCGACTCGAAGCCGTCGCTGAAGAGTACGTCCTTCACTGCCGGGCCTCCGAGGAACAGGAAGCGGCCCACATCACTACGCAGGTCGCCGGGTTCGTTGTCGCTGAGGTCGAGAATCCAACCGTTGCTGGTGCGCTGCGCGCTGCCGCCCATCGGCATCCAGCGCATGGTCAGTACGTCACCGACCAGTTGGGGCCCGAAGCGTCTGAATTCGGCGAAGTCCGGGAACTGGTCATCGTGGAAAATTATCTCGACCTGGGTTCCCAGGCAATTCTCGAACTCGAACCGGTAAATGCCGGCTGGGTAATTGAATCCTGCATCCTCTCGGAGGCTGGCCAAGGGGGGTTGGTGCACGTCGAGGATCTGGGTGCACTGCGGCACGCCATCGGGCCTGCGCAGATTGATGTTGCCGATGGTTGCGCGTTTCGCGGCGCCCATCGGAGTGATCAACAAAGGGTCGGGTCGGAAGTCCAGGATGCTGGCGACATCTGTTTGATTGTTGTCATCAATTGCATCGTTGTTGCCGTCGCCGCCGTTCGGCGCTGCATTTTCGTCGTTGTCCGAGGGCCCATCCCGGTCGGCATCGGGCTGCTTGGTCAGGCTCCAGACGCCGCGATCGGTGCCCAGATGAAAGGTGGGACGGCCAAATGACGGCGTCGAAATGGCCAATGAATTCGCTGAATCTGGAGGCAACCCGATGGTGATGGGCAACCAGCGATCACCTTTTCCCGCTCTGACAAAGACGCCGCCTGGATTTGTCGGACTGCCATCAAGCGATGCAAACAAGCGACCGCCGCCCGGATTGTCGGAGATCACGGCGCGCACATTGCCGCCACTCAGGCCTTCGTCGTAAGGCACCCAGTTCTGGCCATTGTCCAGGCTGCGGAAGATGAGGCCTTGTCCGAGCGGGTCACCGGGCGGGTTTACGGCGACGATCAGATCGCCAAAGTCGCCCTGTATCAGTGCTGCAACGTCATAGATCGTACCTCCAGGCGTGACGGGCAAACCGCTGTTGCGCGAGATCCAGGTTTGTCCCCAATCGTTGCTGACGAAAACGCCGTTCGGTGCGGCCAGGTTGGCATCGCCACAATCAAGGCAGAAATCCTTCAACACCGTCCCGGCAAACAGGAAGGGCGTGATGCCGTCCATGAAGAACAGCAGAGAGCGCGGTACGGGATAGAGCGCCCGACCATCTGTCGAGCAAATGCCGTTCGGCAGCGCGTCGCGCTCGAAAAATCCGGCGCCGGCATTCTGGCTGAACCATATGCGCGATATGTCTTTCACCGGCGTGTCGGATACACAGCGAACCCAGCCATTGGCGGAAAAGAACAGCCTCTGCGTCTCGTTATTGGAGACAGAGGTGGCGTCAAACGCAATGTCCCAAACCTGGCCGAGGGCCACCGGGCCCAGTTGCGGCAGCGGCGTCACGTTGTCAGCAGGGGCCCAGTCCAGCCCGCCGTTGGTGCTCTTGAACAGGCCGCCCCGATAGTCTCCAGGCGAAAGCCCTTCCGGGGCGAAGTCAATGCCGGCGGCATAAACCACCGATTGCGCAACCTGCGCAGGTGCGGCTGGATCAAACGCGATGCGGTTGATGTTGTCGAGCGCCAGATTGGTGTTGCCGCGCAGCCAACTGGCAGCCGTGTCCATCGAGCCATAGAGCGCAGCCGAAACGCTGTCACGCCGGTCGTTCCCGATGCCAGCCAGCACCACTGAAGGCACCTGGGGGTGAACCGCCACCGCCTGGATGCGCGAGCCAACGAGGCCATTGCTGGCTGCGGTCCAGTTTTGGCCACCATTGTTGCTGGCGAAGACATCTGCAGACAGCGAGAACGCCACCACGCGCGAAGTGCTGCCGGGACGAAACAGGATGCTGCCAATGGATGCAGGCAGAGCGCCAGCAACGCTCAGGCCGCTGTTCTGCGTTGAGAAATTGTCGCCGTTGTCGGTGCTGGCAAGTACGCCACGAGAGGTGGCAAAAATCAGCCAGCCAGGAATCGCAGCGGCATAATCCATGTCCTGCAGGCGTTGCGCCGGGCCAAGCGGCAGCAGGGGAAGTTGGGTGAAGCTTTGCCCCCCATCGAGTGAGCGGAAATTGCCGAACTCGCCCGCCAGGAATACGGTGCCAAGTACATTGCCGTTGAATTTCAAAAGGTCGACATCGTCCCGGATCGGACCGGCACCTTGCCAGGGACCGGAAACCGGGCTGAAATTCTGCCCGTCCGTCGAGCGGTAAAGACTGGCGGGATGATCCGTCGTATCGCGGTTTCCGGCCCAGACCAGGACAATGTTTGCATTGAACGGGGACACGGCCACGCGCTCGATGCGGTCCGGAAGACCGTCTCCTATCTGTGACCAGGTGGCGCCGCCATCCGCCGAGCGAAACAGACCTGCGCGGCTGGAGAGGTAGGCAATGTCAGGGGCCGACTTGGCAATGGCGACATCGGTGGTCGCGAAGCTGCCCGCGAGCGGAAGGCCAACATCGCTGCGTTCCCAACTCGCGCCCGCGGTGGTTGTCAGGTAGACGCTGCGACCGCCTGCTGCGAGAAGTCGACCTGGCTGGGTGGCGCTGGCCGAGAGTCGGATTTCCCCTAGCTCGAAGCCAAAAAGGCCGGCACCCGCTTCAGTCCAGCTCTGTCCCGCATCGACGGATCGGTAAACACTGCGATGAGATGAGGCATAGAGCGTATCCGGGGCAGCTACACTGACCGCGGCGCTGTCGACTCGGCCGCCAAGTGGCCCGGCGGTAGTCCAGAGATCGATTCCGGCATGCAAAACCCCGCACGCTAGCGTGAACAGCAGGGCAAGAAGCAGACGCGAACGGGACGCACTCATCGCAAGGATTCCCTGATGCTGGACATTGGCATGTTAACGGATATGGGCTGGGTCGACTGAAGGCCGGTGCAACGCGAGCGCCATTGCAGGTGGTTCACATGATTTTGACTGCAAGCCGTGCCGGGCTGGTGATCGATTCACGGGTTGTCAGGTCTGCGAGTCTTGAAAGCTTGCTGACGGCGTGGGTCAGCGCCCAGGAGAGCCGGGCCATGCAGGCCGGTTTGACCTTGATGCAGATCCCGTTTGACTTGCCCGACCCGCGCCGTTAGCGTGGCGCTTCGGTCCGCACCGCGTGTCGGCTCCGGGCGAATTGTCCGGATCCAACCGGCACGGTGCGCAAAATATTCACGAGGGATCCAAAGCACGATGCGACTGGTATTGCTGGGGGCGCCCGGTTCGGGCAAGGGCACGCAGGCAACACGCCTTAAAGAGGCGCTCGGCGTGCCGCACATTTCCACCGGCGACCTGCTGCGCGCCGAAGTGGCGGCAGGCAGCGATCTGGGTCTGAAAGCCAAGGCAGTGATGGAGCGTGGCGAGCTGGTTTCCGACCAGATCCTGCTCGGCATGCTGGAGGAACGGCTGACGCGTCCGGACACCGCGGGCGGCTTCATTCTTGACGGCTATCCCCGCAACCTGGCCCAGGCCAGCGCGCTGGACGAACTGCTCAAGCGGATCGGGCAACCGGTGGATGTGGCCGTGCAGCTCGATGTCAGTACCGAACTGTTGATCCATCGCCTCGCCGGACGCGCCCAGCTCGAGGGTCGGGCCGACGACAATCCCGATTCGGTCCGCAACCGCCTGCGGGTCTACACGGATCAGACTGCGCCAGTGATCGACTATTACCGCAGTACGCGAAAGCTGGTCTGCGTTTTCGGAGTTGGCGACATGGATGAGGTTTTCGCGCGCATCCTTGCAGCAGTCGAGGGCGCCACCGGCAGCAAGCGCTGACCGACCGTGTAGCGTGCGCCGATGCGTGTCTTCCTGCGCCTGTTTCTGGACATCTGGTTGCTGCGGCGCGGCCCGCAGGACGTTCCGTACTCGATTCCACTGGCACGCAGCCTTGTGCTGTTGGTGCTGGGTCTGCAGTGGATTCTGCTGATCCTGCTGGAAGTGGAGAGTCAGCCGCTACTGCATCTCGTCTACTCGCTGATCTGGATTCTGGGTGCACCCTGGCTTTTGCTTAGGCTGTGCGATCGCCAGTCGCGCTATATCCAGACGTTGAGCGCCAGGTGTGGCGTAAGCTTGCTCTACCTGGTCGTGTTCGCGCCGATGTTGCTGATCGCTCGCGGCATCGACACCACGACGCCCGAGGTCAGCCCCGAGCCCCTGCAGATCATCGCGGTCTGGGCCGTGCTGGGACTTACCGTGTGGCATCTGATCGTCAGCGGTCATATCTGGCGTCACGCTCTGGGCGTGCCGATGTTCCTCGGCACGGTGATTTCCATCGCGCTGTTCACCAGCAACGTATTCCTGAGCCGCATGCTCTTCGCGGTCACTCCTTGAAGGGTCTATGAAACTCCACATCCTGGGTATCTGTGGCACCTTCATGGGCGGCGTCGCTGCGCTGGCGCGCGAGCAAGGCCACGCGGTCGAGGGCTCCGACCAGAACGTCTATCCGCCGATGTCGAACCAGCTCGAGGCACTCGGCATCGCGCTGCGCACCGGCTATGCGGCAGGGCATATCAGCGCCGACGTCGACCAGATCGTGGTGGGCAACGCGCTGTCGCGCGGCAATCCGGCGGTGGAGCACGTGTTGGACGCCAACCTGGCTTACACATCGGGCGCCCAGTGGCTGAGCCAGCATGTCCTGCCCGGACGCTGCGTGCTGGCGGTCGCCGGAACCCATGGCAAGACCACCACCAGCAGCCTGCTGGCCTGGATCCTGGAAGCCTGTGGAGCAAAGCCGGGCTTTCTTATCGGAGGCGTGCCACAGAACTTCGGCGTGTCGGCGCGACGCGGCGAAGGCAGCGATTTCGTGGTCGAAGCTGACGAATATGACACGGCTTTCTTCGACAAGCGCAGCAAGTTCGTGCATTACCGGCCACGCATCGCGATCCTCAACAATCTCGAATACGACCACGCCGACATCTTTCCCGACCTGGCTTCCATCCAGCGCCAGTTCCACCATCTGGTGCGAACCGTGCCCGGCTCCGGCCGCCTGATCGTCAATGGCGCGGACGCCGCGCTCGGCGAGGTGCTGGCGATGGGCTGCTGGACGCCGGTCGAGCGCTTTGGCTTTGATGCGGGCTTCGAATGGAGTGCGCGACTGATCGAGGCTGATGGATCATCTTTTACCCTGCGACGAAATGGCGTGGAGCTGGGCGAAGCAAGCTGGTCACTGCTCGGGCGCCACAACGTGCTGAACGCGATCGCCGCGATTGCTGCGGCAGCGGCTGCTGGCATCGAGCCTGTCGCGGCACTGGCAGCATTACCGGGCTTCCTGAACGTCAAACGGCGTCTGGAGAGGCTGGGCGAAGTCCGTGGGGTGGAAGTGTTTGACGATTTCGCCCATCACCCGACAGCGATCCGCGAAACCCTCGCCGGGCTGCGCGCGCGGGCCGGACAGGGCAGGTTGCTGGTTGCGTTGGAACCACGCAGCAATTCCATGCGCCTCGGCGCGCACGCCGCAGGTCTGGCGCCTTCGCTGGACGCAGCCGATGCGGTGGTGTTCCTGGCCCGGCCCGAATTGCCCTGGGACAGCCGGGCCGTGATCGAAGCTCTGCGCGGTGAAGGCGAGGCGGTGCCCGACGTCGAGTCCCTGGTCGAACGCCTGGCACTTCGGGCAAGACCGGGTGACCGCGTGGTGTTCATGTCGAACGGGGGCTTCGAGAACGCCCAGCAGCGATTCCTTTCGCGGCTGGCGGCACAGGCTTAGACGAATCACGGCCGGAAGCCTGTCACCGCACGGCAATGCCATGCGGTGCCCACGAGAGGCGCCGCGCTGAACGTACTCTTGCGACACGCTTCACCAGGCTACGGCTAAACTCGTGCTGTGACTCCTGTCGAGCTTCCGCTGTTTCCGCTGCAGACCGTGCTTTTTCCGGGCGGTGAATTGCGCCTGCGCATTTTTGAGGCGCGCTACCTCGACATGCTGCGCGAGTGTGGTCGGCGAGGTTCGGATTTTGGCGTCTGCCTGATCGTCGATGGGCGCGAGGCCGGCACGGCTGCGATTCCCGCGGCCTGGGGAACGCGGGCACGGATCTCCGACTTCTACACCTTGCCCGATGGCCTGCTGGGCATCAGCGCAGTCGGGCAGGGACGCTTCCACGTCGACCGGATCCGGGTACGCGACAACGGCCTGATCGTCGGCGTGGTGCAGGATGCCGAAGAAAAGCAGGCGCTTCCGGTAGCGCCGGAACATGGTCTGCTGGTGACCCTGCTCGAACGCCTGCTGGAGCATGTGGAAAGCCCGCATGAACGAGCAGATCGCGCCTGTTTCGATGACAGCAGCTGGGTAGCGTTTCGTCTCGCTGAGCTGCTGCCGGTCGACAATCGGGTGCGGCAGGAAATGCTGCAGCTGGATGAACCCTATGCGCGCCTGGAGCGTATTCTGGCGGCCATTGCCGACCTGCAGTGTGAATGAAACACGACCGGCACACCCACTGACACCACAAGGATTCGCAATGTCCTCGCTTGCAGGCAAGACTCTCTTCATCACCGGTGCCTCGCGAGGAATCGGTCTCGCGATCGCGCTGCGCGCCGCGCGCGACGGCGCCAATGTAGCCATCGCGGCAAAGTCCTCGGTGCCCAATCCCAAGTTGCCGGGCACCATCCACAGCGCCGCGGCGGAAGTCGAAGCCGCGGGCGGCAGGGCGCTGGCGATCCGCTGTGATATCCGCGAAGAAGACCAGGTGCAGGCCGCCGTCGCCGCCACGGTCGATGCCTTCGGGGGCATCGACATCCTGGTCAACAATGCCAGCGCCATCTGGCTGCATGGCACACTCGATACGCCCATGAAGCGTTTCGACCTGATGCAGCAGGTCAATGCACGCGGCAGCTTCCTGTGTGCGCAAACCTGCATCCCGCATCTGCGGAATGCGACCAATCCACACATCCTCACCCTGGCACCGCCTCCCAACCTGGCCCCGCATTGGTGGGGCCCGCATGTCGGCTACACCCTTGCCAAGATGGGCATGAGCTTTGTCACCCTGGGGCTGGCCGAGGAGTTTCGCAGCGAAGGCATTGCCATCAATGCACTGTGGCCACGAACGGTGATCGCCACCGACGCCCTGAAGATGATTCCCGGCGTGCAGTGGGAGCAGTGCCGCACGCCGGAGATCATGGCCGACGCCACGCACGCGGTGCTCACTGCCCCGTCGCGCAAGACGACGGGCCAGTTCCTGATTGATGAAGAGGTGCTGCAGGCGGCGGGAGTCACGGATTTCTCCGGCTATGCCGTGAAGGCGGGAGAACCGCTGCTGCCGGACTTGTTTCTCGATTAGCGGCGGAGTCAGTGAGAGCAAAGCGTCAGTGAGAGCAGAGCGTCAGTGGAGGCAAAGCGTCAGTGAAAGCAAAGCGTCAGTGAGAGCAAAGCGTCAGTGAGCGCAGAGCGTCAGTGAGAGCAAAGCGTCAGTGAGAGCGAAAAGCGCCAGTAGGTCAACTCCCGCGCACCTCACTGCCCACTGTCGACTTGCTGGTCTTCACGATCCACTCACCAATCCGACCAATTCAACCAACTAACTAACTAACTCACTCACTCACTCACTTACTCACTCACTTACTCACTCACTTACTCACTTACTCACTTACTCACTCACTCACTCACTCACTCACTCTCCTCCCAATGCGCTATCTCCACGCCATGGTCCGGGTTCGCGACCTCGATGCTTCGCTGCGGTTCTTCCGTGATGCCCTTGGTCTGATCGAGACCCGACGCAAGGACCATTCGCAAGGCCGTTTTACCCTGGTCTATCTGGGTGCGCCGGCGAATCCGGAGGTCGAAATCGAGCTCACCTTCAACTACGACGACGAGGATTACGGCTCGGCCCGCAACTTCGGCCATCTGGCCTTTGCGGTGGATGACATCTATGCCACCTGTGCGCATCTGCAGGGCATGGGCATCACCATCAACCGTCCGCCGCGCGACGGACGTATGGCCTTCGTGCGCTCGCCCGACCTGATTTCGATCGAACTGCTGCAGAAGGGTGAGGCGCTGTTGCCCGTCGAGCCCTGGTCGTCGATGCCCAATATCGGCAGCTGGTAGCGCGGAAGTGACTCCTCGAACTCCGTTCGTGGTGAGGAGCCATCGAAGCGCGCGCGGCGCGAAGGCACGAAGCGCCTCGTAGCCGCCTTCGCGGCCGAACGGGATGGCGTCCCGAACCTCTGTCGAATCCGGAAGTCGCTCAGCGACTGCTGCTGGCGGGAAAATCCTGAAGCGCGGAATCCAGCTTGGTGTAGAGCGTGGGCAGCCACTCGGGATCGCCGGTGCGGGCCTGTGCCGCGGAGATCCGGAAATCAGTCGGCGCGATAAGAACCTGGACGTTCGACTGCCCCAGTTCGGCCGCCAGGGTGAAGAGCTCCTCGGCCGCCTCGTCGCCCATTGCAAGACAGCCCACCGAGACCGCCTTGCCGTGGATCATGATGTCGCCACCCAGTTGGCTGCGTCCGTCGCGCTGCGCCATCTGCCGATCGAAGGCGTTCGGGTAGTCCAGCCTCAGAGACACATGGTAGCGACTGTTGGCATTGAGAAAGGTCACCCGGTAGATGCCTTCCGGAACCTGGAAGTCACCCTCGCGCAGTTTGGGTCCGGCCGCACCGCTGGCAGCACGCACCGGATAGTCTCGGATGAACTGCCAGTCGCCCTCCGCATCCTTCACGTAAAGCTCCAGCCGACGCTGGTCCTTGAAGGCGAGCAGTGCGGCTCGATCACCGGGGAAACCCACTCCAGCGGCCTGGTAGTGGTGTTTGAGGCGCAATGCAGCAGCCTCGCCGAACTGATCGAGGCGCTGCTGCACCGTGAAGGGGCCGTGCAAGCGATTGCTGGCATGGCTCAGCACGATGCCGGCTCGTGGGTCGGAAAGCACAGCGAGCGCCGCCAGGCTGACCAGCAGCAATGCCAACGCGTACTTCCTGCGGTGGCGGTGCCTGGGGAAACTCATCGCGATACACCCCGTGGTTAGGAGGAAATCTGCAGCTTGCGGCGAAGCGCCCTGCACAGTATCGCCAATCCCGCGACCAGCGCTACAGCGCCACCAAACGCGCTTGCCGACAGCGGGGCCAGATGCAACAGGACGGCAAGGCCGGGTGTCTGCATCAGTAGCAGGGCCGATAGTGCGGTCATGCCCGCAGCGACCCAGGCCTTTCGATTGTTCGCTTCGGCCAGACCGAGTGCAGCTCCCGCCGAGACCGACAACAGCAACAGAATCGCCTGGCTGCGGGCAGAGTCGACGTCGTTGTGTTGCGGCAATCCATAGAGAAATGCGCCGCCCACGATCGCCGTTGCCGACAAGCCAAGCAGCAGGATGCCAGTCCATCCTGCACGGTCAAAGAAGCGCACCTGCCTCCTTTGCCGCTGGCGGGTCAGCGTCGGGTCACCGCTGACTTCCTGGAACACCAGCAGCGCGGTGGGATGAATCACCAGTTCCAGCCACACGATGTGCGCAGGCAGGTAAAGCAGCGGAAACCCGGCGAAGGGAATCAGCGCTGCAGTCAGCACGAGCGGTATATGGATGATCAAGAGATAGGCGAAGCTCAGACGCAGGTTGGCGAACAGCTGCCGGGCCTCGGCCATGGCCGCGACAATGGTGCGGAAGTTGTCGTCGAGCAGCACCATGGCGGAAGACTCGCGTGCCGCACGGGTGCCGCGTTCGCCCATGGCGATGCCGATGTTTGCGGCCTGCAGCGCTGGCACATCGTTGACCCCATCGCCGGTCACGGCAACCCGCTCGCCCTGTTCGCGCAGGGCTGTGACGAGGGCACGCTTCTGCAGCGGCAAGCAACGTGCGACCACATCCAGGCTGCGCGTATCGAGTCGTTCACCGCTGTCGATGCGCGCTTGCAGCGCATCACCCTCGATCACGTGTGGCTGGCCCTGGCCGATGCCGGCCTCGATGGCGATCGCGCGTGCCACGCCTGGGTGGTCGCCGGTCACCATGATCACCCGGATGCCTGCGCCCTGCGCCTGCGCCACGGCGTCGGCCACACCATCCCGCAAGGGGTCTTCAAAGGCCAGCAGGCCAAGGAACCGAAAGCCATCCAGCGGCTCACTGTCGGGTATGCCGGGGAGCTCGCGGTCGGCGCAGGCAATGACCTTGTGGCCCGCGCTGGCCAGGGTGTCCGCTTCGGCAAGCCAGTGCGCACGTGCCGCTTCGTTCAGCAGACTCATGCCGATCACGGTTTCCGGTGCCCCCTTGGTCGCGGCGACGAATCGGCGCGTGCCCAGGTCGGCGATACCCACTTCGCGACGCCGATCCTCGCTGAAAGGGAATCGGCTTGTCGCCTGCATCGGCGCTCCGGCATGGCACGAAATTATCGCCTGATCCATTGGATCGCCACTGGCTGCGCTGGATGCCAGCGCGGCGGCGGCAACCAGCTGCGCGGCAGAAACCCCTTCGGCCGGAAGCTGGTGTTGCAAGCTCAATTGGCCTTCGGTGAGGGTGCCGGTCTTGTCGGTGCAGATGCAGGTGATGCGACCAATGTTCTCCACCGCTACGGCGCGCCGCACCAGGGCCTGGCGCTGCGCCAGGCGATACACCCCGACGCCGAGGAAGAAGGCCAGCACCACGGGGAACTCTTCCGGCAGCGCGGCTACTGCAAGGGTGACCGCGCTCAACAGCGCGTCGAGCCAGCCGTGGCCCTGCAGGTAGCGTGTCAAGGCCAGGCCAACACACAGGACGAGGGCGGCAACCAGCAGGACCGAAACCAGCGAGGCGACGGCCTGCTGCAGCGGCGTGCGTTCGCTGCGGTCGGTGCGAAGTGAGCGCACCAGTCCGCCATAGAGGGTGTCTGCTCCGGTCTGGATCACCAGCAGGCGGCCGCGGCCAGTGAGCACGCGGGTTCCGGCCGAGCCCCAGTGTTGTCCTTCGATGCCCGCAGTCGTGCCGGCGCTGACAAAGGCCAGTTTGCGCACCGGCAGTGACTCACCGGTGAGCGCAGATTCCTCGGCCTGCAGTGCGTCGGCCTCAACCCACACGCCGTCCGCGGGAATCGACTGCGGCTCGTGCACTTCCACCAGATCACCCGGTACCAGTTCGGTGGCCGGAATCTCCTGAAGCTTTCCGTCGCGCACTACAAATGCGCTGCTGGCAAGGCGTCCAGCCAGTCCCTCCCGGCTGGCGGCGGTGCGACGGTGCAGGTAGAGGTCCATGCCGGCGATGGGCAGCAGGGCCAGCGCCAGGACGCCTGACTCGACCCAGTCGCCCAGTGCCGCGTAGAGCAGCGCGGCCGCGGCCAGGAACCAGATCATCGGGTCACCGGCGGTGTCGCGCAGCACGCCGCCCCAGCGTGAGCCTTGTTCGGCGAGGATGTCATTGCTGCCGAAACGCGCGCGGTGTACGGCCGCATCGGCAGCAGTCAGGCCACCGCCGGCAACCAGCAGTTCGCGCCTGTCATCGGGAATGGTATGGCGCATGCTGGGATCCGCCTCAGACGGCAGTCATTCTGGAGTGAAACAGCGGGCCATGCTCGACAAGGCGGATCCGGTTGACGACAGGCCCGTCGCTCACCTGCTCGAAGGTGGCATTCGCGGCGATGGACAGCGCGGACCAGGCGACGGAAATCAGGCGCATGGTTCGTCTCCTGTGGGTCTGGCGATTACACTGGCACGATGGTGCTCAATATCGCGACATATCACTTTACCCCGGTGCACGAACCCGCTGGACTCGTTGCACGCCTGCGTGCTGCGGCGGAGGCTGGTGGTCTGCGCGGCACCGTGCTGGTGGCCGACGAGGGCGTCAACGCCTTTCTTGCCGGCGACGGGCGAATGGTTGATGACTGGCTGGGTGTGCTGCGCAATGAACCGGGATTCGCGTCCATTGTCGTCAAGCGCAGTTTCAGTCGCAGCGTGCCGTTCGCGCGTCTGAAGGTGAAGCTGAAGAAGGAGATCATCTCGTTCCGCCGCGAAGCGACCTCGCCGCTGCTGGCTCGCGCCCCCGGCGTGGCACCGGCCGATTTGAAGCGCTGGATTGCGCAGGGCACGGACGATTCCGGTCGCCGGCTGGTGCTGCTGGATACGCGCAATCGCGAGGAGTTCGCCATGGGTACCTTTGAGGACGCCATGACCCTGCCGATCGGCAAATTCACCGATTTGCCAGCCGCCGTCGAAGCACAGCGCGAGGCATTGAGCGATGCCACCGTGGTTGGCTTCTGCACTGGCGGTATCCGTTGCGAGAAAGCCGTCAACTGGCTGCGCTCTGCCGGCATCGAGAACGCCTATCAGCTGGAAGGCGGCATCCTGGGATATTTCGAGCAGGTTGGTGGCTTCGGCTATTCCGGCCACTGCTTCGTGTTCGATGAACGTGTGGCGCTGGATGCGCAACTTCAGCCGCTGGTGGATGCTTGGGGTTTTGCCGCCGCGACCGGATAGCCGCCCACAATTGTAGTAGCGCACCTGTGCACTCTTGTAGGTCGTATCAGGCGCCGCCGAATCGTCAAGTCAAGCGATCAACCGTGTCGGCGCGGTTCCGACGGCCCCTTGTCGATTCAGCAACGTCGGCTCCACCGCTTCGCGGCTTGAGCCGACCTACGAGATCGCTCTCGTAGGTCGGATCAAGCGCCGCCGAATCGTCAAGTCAAGCGATCAAATGTGTCGGCGCGGATCCGACGTCCGCCGACGCTTCAACAACTTCGGCTCCTCACGGACTCACTCGTCGGATTTCGGCGCGGTCTCAGGGTACAGGTGATACCACCACTGAGGCTCGTCCTTCAGCCAGCGGTCGTACCAGGCCAGGATGGTTTCCCACCATACGTAGCGCTTCTCGCGGTCGAGGATCCAGTGGTCCTCGCCCGGCACTTCGATCAGCTCGACTTCGCGCTGCAGCAGTTTCAGCGCGGTGTACATGTTGTGGCTTTCGCCCGGCGGCACATTGGTGTCCGAGTCGCCGGTCAGCAGCAGCAAGGGTGTGGTGATGCGGTCGGCTGAGTACAAAGGGCTGCGGTCGACGTAGAGCTCGCGGTTGTTCCAGGGAAAGCTGCCCCGACTGGCGATGCCGCTGTAGCCATAGCCCCACCAGCCCTGTCCCCAGTAAGACGCGATCGCGCTGATACCGGCGTGCGAGATGGATGCTGCAAACAGGTCGGTTCGGGTAGCCAGGTACATGGTCATGAAGCCGCCGTAGCTGGCGCCGATATTGCCGATGCGTTCGCCATCGACAAACGCGTGCTGGGCGACGAAGGCACGGGTGCCCTCGAGGATATCGTCGGCGGCGTATTCCCCCCAGGCGTTGACGTGTTGCGACGAGAATCCCTTTCCATAGCCGATGGCACCGCGCGGCTGCGGCACGTACACCACATAGCCGTTGGCGGCCCACAGATGCAGCGGGTAGCGCCCGGTGAACTGCCGGTTTATGGGCGTGGTTCCACCGTAATAGAAGACGATCAGCGGGTACTTCCGGCTCGCATCGAACCCGGGGGGCAGGTAATAGCGCCCGTCGATTTCGTCACCACTGCTGTTGCTGAAACGAAAGTCGCGCACTTCGCCCAGTTCGACCTGTGCGTACGCGGTGGCGGCCGTGTCGACCAACACGCGAATTCGTTTGCGCGACAGGTCCACGGCGTGAACGCGCTGCGGAGCTGCCACATCGGTGCCGAACAGCACCACCACCGGATTGGCACCACCGGAGACAACGAAGGAATCCATCTGGTCGACGCCGGTGTCGATCCGCGAGAAGCGCTCATCCCGCGTGCTGTAGCGGTAGAGCGGTGAGCGATCGGCTTCGGTCACGGGCAGCAGCAGGTCACCGTTGCGCAGCAGTTCGATACCGCCGATCGAGGGCAGAAAGTCGCCGCTCATCAAGCGCAGGGTCTGGCCATCAGCAGACAGGCGATAGAGCTGGCTGTCGTACTCGTTTGGCAGGTCTGCCTTCGCCGAAGCCTCCAGGGGCGAACCCCGTAGGCTTCTGTCGTCTGCGGATACGGGCGTGCGCGTTGCTTCGAGCTTGCGGTCGTCAACAGGGTGGGCTCCTGCAGCAAGCGAAGACGCGAAGCTCTCGGCGAGTCCGGGCCCGGCCAACAACCAGAAGCCTTCGTCGGCATAACGCACCGCGTTCGCCTGGCGCAGACGGGCTACTTCGCGCGTAGTGCCATCGACCAGCGAGAGTTCAAACAGGCGCACCAGTCCAAAAGGTGGTCGCTCATAGTCGACCAGGTTTTGGCTCAGCAGGACCCGACCGCCGTCCGGGTGGATATCCTGCAGGCTCACCGAACTCGCTTCCCGGGTCAGCGGTCGCACCAGTCCCGAGCTGACGTCGACCTGGAACAGTTGGCTGTTGTCGCGAAATGTTCGCCACCGGTCTTCCAGTGCGCGCAGGCGCTTGACTTTGGCATCCTTGTCCTCGGATTTGGTCGTCCACGAAAACAGGATCGAACCCGAATCCGGATGCCAGCGAAAACTGCCGAGGTCTTCATGTTCTGCCAGCAGCAAGCGGCTGCTGCCATCGCGCAAATCGCGCAGCCACAAGTGCTTGCCTTCGCGCCAGGCCAGCCAGCCATTGTCGGGACTGAAGGCCAGCGCGGATGGTTGTCCCGAAGTCCAGGACTGCAGTACACGGTTGTTATCCAGTGCGCGGATTTCCACGCGGCGCAGATCGATGCCGGCCGTGTCATTACGGGCCGAGAAGCTCAGCGCCGCGAGCTTGCCGTCGTTGGACACCGCGAGACTGGTGGCGGTTTCGGCATTGCTCAGCAAGCGCGCCGACACGCGGCGCTTCGGGTCGAGATGGGTGGTGATGTGATCTCGAGCGGACTTGCCCACCCAGCGCAGGCTCGGAGGCGTGTCCCCATCGCGACCGTAATGCATCAGCAGCAGGGCATGCGAACCGGTTGCCAGCTTCAGCTCGATCACGCCGTCCTTGTCTTTCTCCGACATGCCGTTTCGCCAGGACGATATCGACTTCAGCCCGACAATCTCCAGCTTGCCTTGGACAAAGGCAGCACTTTCGAGATTCAGTGCCCACACCATCAGGCCGTCGCTATTGGCCTGCGCGGCTGGCTGCGCGTGTTGCCAGCGAAGTGTCCGGCCGAACGCCGAAACCGGCTTTTCGTGGGAGGGCAGTCCGCCCTCTGACAGCTGCATCACCAGCGCCCGCCGCAACTCGTCAGCCTTTGAATTTTCCTTGAGCAGATCCGCGCTGATCGGCAGCGGACCGAGCGAGAGCACCTGACCAATCGGCAGTTGGAATCCGGCGGCTTGCTCGGCAGCGGGCTCTGCGCCTTGGGCGAGCAGCGGCAGCATGAGCAGCAGGGCAAGTAATCGGGTCATGGCGAAAGGCGCGTGTGGTCGAGCCGGCTATGCTGCCGAGCCGCAGCCGCGAGGTCCAGCAGCGTGCACTTTCCTCGAACTGATAGGCTTGTCCCACGTCCTGCCTGGAAGCACCTGCATGCCTGAAGCTCCCGTCACAGTGCACGAGAACAACCTGATCTGGATCGATCTGGAAATGACCGGACTGGATCCGGACACCGATTCGATCATCGAGATCGCCGTCCTGGTTACCGACAGTGAGCTCAACGTGCTCGCTGAAGGCCCGGAGCTGGCGATAAGCCATCCGCTGGCGCGCCTGGAGGCGATGGACGATTGGAATCGCAGGCAACACAGCAAGTCGGGGCTGTGGCAGCGCGTGCTCGACAGCCAGGTTTCGATGCCGCAGGCCGAAGTCGCAGTGATTGATTTCCTGCGCGCCTGGGTGCCGGCTGGCAAGTCACCGATATGCGGCAACTCGATCTGCCAGGACCGCCGCTTTCTGGTGCGCGAGATGCCGCATCTGGAGTGCTATTTCCACTACCGCAACCTGGATGTCAGCACGCTGAAGGAACTGGCGCGGCGTTGGGCACCGGACATCGCCAGGGGATTGGTAAAGGACTCTGCCCACACGGCGATGTCGGATATCCGCGATTCGGTAAATGAACTGCGCTACTACCGCCAGTTCATGGGCGCGCTGGGCGGCCATGTCTGAGGCGCTTGCCGCGCAGCTGAAGGCCTATGCGTTGCGCGAACCGGATCACGCGGATGAAACCGCCGAGTTCCTGCGCTTCCTGAGATCGCACACAGAGGTGTTCCATCGCCACCATCCGCCCGGCCACTTCACTGGTTCGGCGTGGCTGGTTGATGCCAGCGGCAAACAGGCTCTGCTGACGCATCACCGCAAGCTGCAACGCTGGCTGCAGCCGGGCGGACACGCCGACGGCGATGCCGATATCGCGGCCGTGGCGGCGCGAGAAGCCGAAGAAGAATCCGGCATTGCCGGGCTCGCCCTGGACCCGCAGCTGTTCGATATCGACCGCCATCGCATTCCGGCGCGCGGGGCAGAGCCGGAGCACTGGCACTACGACCTGCGCTTCGTACTGCGCGCGCCGCCCGATTCGACTTTTCTGGTTGGTCCTGAATCCATCGATCTGGCCTGGGTGCCGATCGAGAGCATCGCCAATGAGCCGGATTTCGATTCTTCGCTGGCGCGCATGGCGCGGCGCTGGCTGATGCGTTGATGCCTCACCGACACGCCAACGTCGGATTCGCGCCGGGGATGTGCTTGCACTGCCCATGTGCTTTGGCGGCGCTTGATCCGACCTACGAAAGGACGTGCCTTCCGGTAGGTCGGCTCAAGCCGCGCAGCGGTGGAGCCGACGTTGCGAAGAGACTGGCTAGGAGGCAACAACGTCGGATCCGCGCCGGGGATGCGGTCGCAATGCCCCGTGTGCTTTGGCGGCGCTTGATCCGACCTACGAAAGGGCGTGCCTTCCCGTAGGTCGGCTCAAGCCGCGCAGCGGTGGAGCCGACGTTGCGAAGAGACTGGCTAGGGGGCAACGTCGGATCCGCGCCGGGGATGTGCTCGCACTGCCCATGTGCTTTGGCGGCGCTTGATCCGGCCTACGAAAGGGCGTGCCTTCCGGTAGGTCGGCTCAAGCCGCGCAGCGGTGGAGCCGACGTTGTGAAGAGACTGGCTAGGAGGAAACGTCGGATCCGCGCCGCGGATGTGCTCGCACTGCCCATATGCTTTGGCGGCGCTTGTTCTGACCTACGAAGGGGCGTGCCTTCCCGTAGGTCGGCTCAAGCCGCGCAGCGGTGGAGCCGACGTTGCGAAGAGACTGGCCAGGAGGCAACGTCGGATCCGCGCCGCGGATGTGCTCGCACTGCCCATGTGCTTTGGCGGCGCTTGATCCGACCTACGAAAGGGCGTGGCTTCACGTAGGCCGACGCAAGCCGCGCAGCGGTGGAGCCGACGACCTGGCACGGCGCCGCGTTGACGCGTCGGAGGGCAAGGGGCACCATCGCTAAACGATTCGGGGGAGTAGCACATGGGCATGTTGGGCAAGGGCAGCAATGGCAAGCGCGAGCCGATGTCGAAGGTCGACACTGCCTGGCTGAGGATGGAGTCGCCTACCAATTTGATGATGATCACCGGCGTGATGATGTTCGCCGAGCCCATGGATCTTGCCAGCTTGAAGCGCGTGATTGGCGAGCGCTTTCTTGCCTACCGGCGTTTTCGCCAGAAGGCGGTGGACACCTCGACCGGCGCATTCTGGGAAACCGACGCCGATTTCGACCTCGACTGGCATGTTCGCCTCACCGCACTGCCCGGCAAGGCCGGCCAGAAGGAGCTGCAAAACCTGGTCAGCCAGCTCGGTTCAAGCCCGCTGGATCATTCCAAGCCGCTCTGGCAGTTCCATCTGGTGGAAAGCTACAACGGCGGCAGCGCCCTGATTTCCCGCATCCACCACTGTTATGCCGATGGCATCGCCCTGGTGCAGGTCATGCTGTCGCTGACCGATGTCAGCGCCAAGCCGAAGGAAGGCCATGACCTGCCGCGCGCCTGGCTGAAAGACGACGGGCACAAGGTCACCCAGCGTTTCTTCGATCCGGCCATGGCGCAGATCGACAAGGCCATGAAGCTGGGTGGCAAGGTGTTCGAGAAGGGCATGGAGATGTACCGGCATCCCTCGCTGGCCGGCGTGCTGGCAAAGGAAGGCGGCGAGATCGCGCGCGAGCTGGCCTATGCGTTGAGCCTGCCGGATGATCCGGAAACCCAACTCAAGGGGCCGCTGGGTGTCAGCAAACGCTGCGCCTGGGCCGAGCCGATGGATCTGGAAGAGGTCAAGATTGTCGGCCGCGCACTGGGCTGCACAGTCAACGATGTGCTGCTAACCGCTGCCACCGGCGCGTTGCGCAGCTACCTGCTGGACAAGGGCGGCAGCATCGACGGCCTCACCCTGCGCGCCACCGTGCCGGTCAACCTGCGCCCGCTGGAACACGCCAAGAAACTCGGCAACCACTTTGGTCTGGTGTTTCTCGACCTGCCGGTCGGTGAATCCAATCCGCTGCGACGCCTGCAGCGCGTCGCGGCGCACATGCACGAGCTCAAGAACGCGCGCCAAGCGGCCGTTACCTTTGGCTTGCTGGCAGCAGTCGGCATGACCACGCCGGCGGTGCAGCGCATGGCGCTGGAGCTGTTCAGCCGCAAGGCCAGTCTCGTCGCCACCAATGTGCCCGGCCCGCAGATGCCGCTGTATCTGGCCGGCTGCCGGGTCAGCGAGCTGATGTTCTGGGTGCCGCAGAACGGCAGCATCGGCATCGGCATCAGCATCCTGAGCTATAACGGCAAGGTGCATTTCGGACTGATTTCCGATGCCAAACGCATCGCCGATCCAGGCGATGTGATCCGCCGCTTCCGCGGCGAGTTCGAGAAGCTGCTTTACATCACCCTGATGGAAGACTGGGACCAGCCAATTACGCCGGAGGACGCCGACGCCACACTGGGCTTTTTCTGCGGCAATGCCGGCGGGCCGGTGTCGAAGGAATTTGTCGAGGCCTGTGCCGAGCAGGCCGGCAAATCGGCAGTGGACCAGGCTTCGAAGACTGCGAGTTCGCGGGCAGGCGAGGGCGAGGCAAAACCGAAGCGTGTCGCCAGTCCTCGCCGTCGTACCACGCCGGCAGCGCCCGCGAAGCAGGCCAAGCCATCCAAAGCCAAGCGATCTGCAACCGACGCGAAACCAAAGCCGCGTCCGGCGAATCGCAAGGCGCCCGCCCCGGCCGCGACCGAAGCAAGCGAATTCGCACGACGGCTGGCGGCACTGCGAAAGGCTTGATGGCTGTGCTGCGTGAAGTCCACCCAGTCCTGGACCGACCGGCAATTGAGGGGTTTCACTGGAGTCCAGATCCGCAGAGGATCAGGCGCCAAAGCGAAGAAATTGCCCTGCGGTTTCCCCAGGTCCTGAGGGCGCGTCCGAATTCACGATTCTTCTGCCCGTTTGAGGTGTGTGGCATCTTCGTGCGCCGGTGTGAGAATTGCGGGCTTGCCCGGGTGTGGCGCAGGATCCGGAACATGTCTGTTTGCCTGGCCAGCCATGTTCTCGCAGTGCTCAGTCCAGTGCTGGCGGACCTGCCCAAGCCGTTCTGATGGTCGCTGTCGGAAGCGAGCGACAAAGGCCCGAGTAAACCCATCGACGCTGTTGAAGCCGACCGCGTAGGCAATTTCGCTGACGCTGCCGGCGCGCTCATCCAGCAATTCGGCGCCGCGTTGCAGGCGCGCCTCGCGCAGCAGTTCGGAAGGGCTCAGTGCGGCTTCCTCTTTCAGGCGACGAAAGAGACCGGTGCGACCGATCGCGGATCGTGCCGCCAGAGCCTCAACACCAAACTCCGGGTCGTGGAGGTTGGCGCCGATTACCTCACGCAGGCGTCGCAGCCAGGCGCTCTCGCTGGCCTGAACCCTTATTGGAGCCGGTGTTTCGGCCGACGCCCGGCGAAGTCGCAGACGCATGGCCAGCAGTGATTCGATCTGGGATTGCAGCACCTCGACGCGGAACGGCTTGCGCAGGTAGACCACCGCGCCCGCATCCAGTCCGCGGATGCGGTCGTTGACCTCGGCACGCGCGCTGAGAACGATGACTGGCACGCTGTCGTAGTCGCGATCGGCCCGCATCCGTTCGAGCAGCGCGATACCGTCCATGCCTGGCATCATCCAGTCACTGACCACCACATCGGGCAGGCACGACCGCATCTGTTCGAGCGCGGATTCACCGTCGCTGGCCTCATCGATCACGTATCGAGCGCCCAGGATCTGGCGCAGCCACTGACGCAGGTCGGCGTTGTCGTCCACCACCAGTATGCGCGGCGCGTCGCCGGTTGCCATTTCTGTCCCGATCAGCATTTCGCTTGGCCGATCCGGAATCGCCGGCGCAGCGACCAGGGCGGGCGACACCAGGTGCCCGTCCATGGCCCGTGCTGGCCAACGCAGGGTGAATCGCGCGCCCTCGCCGGGCGCACTGTCGACTGAAAGATCGCCGCCGTGCAGCAGCGCCAGTTCGCGTGCCAAAGCCAATCCTATGCCGGTGCCTTCGATCGGAAGCCCGCTGGGCGCTGCGCGATAGAAGCGGTCGAACAAGCGGGGCAGGTGTACTGCCGCGATGCCGGGACCGGTATCGCCAACCCGCAGCCACGCGGTCTCGCCGTCCCGCGCCACGCTGACTTCGATGCGATCGCCCGAGCGGCAGTTCTTGACGGCGTTGGAGAGGAGGTTGCCCAGCACCTTCTCCATCTGCGCAGGGTCGAACCAGGCCAGGACGCCTTCAGGCAGCTCGGACGTGTGCAGGTCGATGCCTCGGGAATCGGATAGCGGGCGGAACAGGTCCACGATCGACCGCGTCCACGCCCCCAGATCACGCAGCTCAGGCTCCACCGTCAGCGTGCCGCCCTCGATCCGCTGCAAGTCCAGGATCTGCTCGACCAGCCGATTCAGTCTGCGCGCGTTCCGCTGCATAAGCGGCCATTGGCTGACCATTGCTGCGGGATCGCTCGAGCCCTGCTCCAGAGGGCCCAGTAGCAAGGTCAGCGGCGTGCGCATTTCATGACTTATGTTGGCGAAGAACTCGCGTTTTTCTTCGTCCAGCGATTCCAGCCGTTCCGCCTGCCGGGCGACCTGATCCCGTGCACGGCGGGCATCCTCGGTTGTCGCCGATAGCTCCCGCGTGCGCTGTTCGACTTCGCGCTCCAGGCGCATCTGGTCCAGCCTCATGCGGCGCACGCGCCAGCGCCAAATCAGCGATGCCAGCATCACCAACCCCAGCACCGCAGCCAGGCGAAACGCCAGGGTTTCGCGCAGGTACGGCGGAATCATCAAGTCCAGCCCGGTCGCTGGGCCCGCCGGCCCCTGCCCGGTTCTCGCTCGTACTTCGAAGCGATAGGCGCCGTGGGCGAGGTTGGTGAAGTCCACCTCGCGTCGATGCCCGATCGACTGCCACTGCTCGTCCAAGCCAAGAAGCCGCGTCTCGAACTGCACAGCGGTGCCGGAAGCGAGGTCCGGCGCGGTGAATCCAAGGCTGAAGCTGCGCTCGCCGACCGGCAGGCGCATCGGCTGCCGACCAAGTTGCAGCGGTCCGGTGGCCGTCGCCAGATGTTCGATGACCGCGGCCGGCGGCGACGGTGGCTCGGGTAGTCGGCGCGGATCGAGCGCGACCGGTCCCTGCATGGTGGGGAACCACACGCGTCCCCTGGCATCCACCGCGCCGGCCGACTGCACGCCGCCGTTGGTCTCGCGGTCTGGCATGCCGTCGGCTTCCGTCAGGGTGCGCGCGGCGACGTGGCCTCCGCCGAACGCCGCATCCAGGTCGGCCTCCGTCACTGAAAAGACGCCGCGATTGGTGCTCATCCACAAGGCACCGTCCGGATCGCGCACTATCTGGTGCACGCCGTCGTGGGGCAAGCCGTCGTGACGACTCAGGCAGCGCACCGCGTCGACTTTCAGTTCCTGGCCCGGTTGATCGAGGCGACACAGGCCACGACCTTCCGTTCCGATCAGCAAGCGTCCGCGCGCATCGAATGCGAGCGCGCGGATGAGACGCCCGAGCTCGCCTTCGGCCAGGCTTTCGAATCCGCGCGCTTCATGAAAGCGCAGCAGGCCGTAACCATTGGTGCCCAGCCAAAGGAATTCATCGTGCTCCGCCATTACCCGCACTCGGACGGGACCCAACGCGGTCGGCAGTAACAGCTGGCTCCAGGCGCCGTGCTCCAGGCGCCATACGCCCCGGTCATCGGTCCCGGCCCAGATTCGCCCACGCCGATCGCGAAACAGCGCCCTGACTGTCGCCGTGCCCAATTCGATTGGAATGCCACGCCGATGCGCGACGCCCGCATCCAGTCGCCACAAGCCTTCGCCGCCGATCCAGCCGTTGTCGCCACGCTCTGGAAGCAGGCTGAGGATAATCGTCGGAGCCGTTTCGGCCGCGACGCGTCGGGCCTCGGTCTGGTCCGGCATCAGCCGGTACAGGCCCTGCCCGTTGGTCCCGATCCAGATCGCGGTATCCGCAGCGGTCACGATGGGATAGGCGGACGCATCGAGCAGGGTTGCCGGACCCGTAGGCCGCTCAAAGGCATTCGGCGCAACGCGATACAGACCATCACCGGCTGTCGCCACCAGGATGGCGCCGCCCGCATCGGGAAGCCAGTCGTTGATCGGAAGCCGGGGAGACAGGACCAGTTCGCCGTTCCGCATCAAACCCGCCGCCGTATTGAGCCATGCGCCGTTCGGCTCGACCTTGGCCAGC
Source organism: Lysobacterales bacterium (assembly GCA_038257155.1). Taxonomy (GTDB): domain Bacteria; phylum Pseudomonadota; class Gammaproteobacteria; order Xanthomonadales; family Xanthomonadaceae; genus JANJTY01. The sequence goes on from JBBSJP010000010.1 coordinate 31,495, forward strand.
CGCTCTCGGCCGCTGCCGGGTGTCAGTGCCGTCGGCTCCGAAAGCTGATCCGCCTCCCATCGATGCAGGTGTTTCGGGGATGCCAGATAAATCGCGCGCCCTGCTGGCGCCAGACGCTGGACACCGAAGTCCACCTCGGCTTCGGCGATCAACTGGGTGCCGTTCCATCGAGACAGTCCGGCATTGTGGGCGATCAACGCGCCTGCACCGCTACCGGTCGCGATCTGCCAGACCCGCCCCGGCACGCTCGCTGTCTGGAATGAACCCTGCGGAGGGAGGCGGAGCAGGCGCCCAGAATCGCTGCCCAGCCAGATCGTTCCATCTTCGGAATCGAGGATTGCGCTGGTGGGTTCGTGCCACTGGGGGTCGGGCAATGCGTCGAATCGACGGCCGTTCCAGCGTGCCGCACCGCGCTGGGTACCTGCCCACACCGTCGTGTCGTTCACCGACAGCGCGGTGACTGCGTCGTGTGGCAGGCCATCGCCCTGTCCGAAACTGCGAAATGTTCCGGCGCTGTATCGCACCAGTCGCATGTCCTCGGTCGCCATCCAGAGCGCGTCTTCGCCGTCCCGTGCCAGCACCAGCAGCCGATTACCGGCCAGTCCGGGGGAGTTGAGCGTGTCGAAGACCGCAAAGTCGACGCCGTCGAAGCGTACCAGCCCGTCCATGGTCGCGAGCCACAGGAAGCCGCGGGCGTCCCGCACCATCGCGTTGATCGAGTTGACCGGCAGCCCGTTCTCGACATCCCAGTGCTGGATTGTCCAGCCCGGATGCACCACAGCCTGATCGGCCGCCCCGGCGCTGGTCGGCGCGCATGATCGGGCGAGGCAAAGACCCAGGGCGAGCAGCAGACATCGCACGTTGGACGACCCCCATGCCCGGCGCTGGGATTCATGGTAGTCGAACACTATGGGCCGGGGCGAGTTGACGCGGGTCGATCACGCGCGTCCATTTACTCGGCTCGGCCGCCGACCCGGTTGCGGCCGCGAGCCGCCACCGGCGACCGGCACAACTGGCCCGGATCGGGTGACCCGACGCGCTCCAGTCGAAGGACCAGCAGGCTCCAGGCTCTGAACTCGCAACCGCAGGTCGGACATCCGCAACGCACGGTCGAGACCGGCGCCCGTCGGCCGGGTCATTCTTTGCGCATGGGAACTCCAACAGACAGACCGGCCCCTTCCAAGGCACTGCAGGACGAGCTGGCGGCGCTCGAGTCCCAGTTCGAGATCGCGGACAGGACCAGACTCGAGCCAGAACTGAAGCGCGATTCGGATGAAGCCGTAAACAGCGGGCAGAAGTCTCCGGAGGACCCCGCCGCACAACCCGGCAAGTCAAAGCAGGGACGCTGAACCATGATCCGCCGCCGCTCGCAGCGCAAGCCAGGCATCCAACGATCGGATGCGTACAGGTGGGTGGTTCTACGGCGCGTGCTGGTTGTTCCGTTCCAACTTAGTGCCCACTTCCGCAACGAGAGGCTGCCATGAACAAGTTCATTTCATCGGTCGTGTTGCTGCTCTGTCTGACCGGGGCGCAAGCCTCCAGCTTGAACGACGCCGGCCTGAAGCCTAACCACTGGATGGACCAAAATTACAACTTGATGACGAACAACTACAACGGCCTCAACCCGGCCCAGTTCTTTGCAAAAGACCAGGACCCGAAACACGGACGCGATGCGGCGCAGGGGCGGGGAGCGTTGCTCAAGATCGGCGGCGGAGACGCCGGTTTCGACTTCACGAGGATCTGTGGCAACGGGGACGCGGAAGGCATCGGCACTTGCCCCTCCGGCCTGACCGCGAACGACATCGGCACGGGCAGTACGCAATGGGCCTGTACCCGTGACAACGTCACCGGCCGGACCTGGGAACTCAAGACCGACGACGGCGGACTGCAGGACGTGGACTGGGGGTACAGTTGGTACAGCACCGATGCGAGCAGCAACGGCGGCGATGCCGGCGCGCAAACGACGACCTCCAATTTCCCGGTCGGTTGCGGCGGCCATCTGGCCAACTGCAACACCGAGGAATATGCCGCTGCGCTCAGCGCATTGAACGGCGGCACCGGCCTGTGCGGCTACATGGACTGGCGCCTGCCTTTCCCCGATGAGACTACTTCGATCATCCACTACGGTGCAGAGCGGGCTAACACAAACACGCCATTCGTCGACCTTGACTACTTTCCGCACATCCATTCCATCCAGGACCTAAGTTATTACTGGTCAGCCACCCCGGTTGCCGAGGACCCGACCAAGGCATGGACAGTTCCATTTCATCTGCGGTTCATGCACCAAGGTCCAAAGGGCGGGGAATTTTTTGTCATGTTGGTACGTGGCCAATACCCAAACGAGTCGGTCACCTCGTCCGGTTCGCCTTCCACAGCCGGGACGGGAGATTGCGCCAATGAAAACACCGCGATTCAGCCTGTTACACCGACCAGTGATTTCACCCTGAATGCCGACGGCACCGCCACCCACCACAAGACCGGATTAATGTGGGACCGTTCGGCCCTTACCTGCTGCCAATGGGCCTGGACCCTGAACCGTATTCACGACGTGTTGAACCCAAACATGCATAAGGGCTACAACGACTGGCGCATGCCGAACATCAAGGAACTGATGTCCATCGTCGAGTACCGTTGCTGGGGTCCTGCCTTCAACACCACGGTATTTCCCGACGTAGGGCAATCCGGCCAGTTCGCCCTCTGGTCGACCACGATCATTACCGGTGATGGCGGCAACGGCGGTGTCCCGAGAGCTGTTCAGATAAGCAATGGTTTCAGGACCGGCCAAGAAAGTATTGATAGCCTTTTTGCGACATTGCTTGTGCGCGGTGGACGGCCGCTGGACAGTTTCGACGATCAGTTTCCGACATGGCTCCTGCGCGTCACCACAGCCGGTAGCGGTAGCGGCACCGTCTTCGACACCCAAGGCAACTGCACCGGCATCGAAGACGAGGAAAACAGGGGCGATTGCCTGGTTGCCCCCGGCGTGGATGTCAGTCTGCAGGCACTAGCCGACCCGGGCTCCGCCTTTGCCGGCTGGTCGGAGGCGTTCGGTTCGGTGCCGACGGACTGCAACAGCACCATTGAAGACTGCGCGGTCAGCGCCATTGCGGCCAGCGGCAGTGTCACCGCGACGTTCCAACTTCTGGAATACACCGTGAGCTTCGATTCGCAAGGCGGCTCGGCGGTGGGTTCAATCACCCAGGAATACAACTCGAGCGTAAGTCTTCCCGTCGCGCCCGTGCGCGTCGGTTACACCTTCCAGAACTGGAATACCGCCAGCGATGGCAGTGGCACCGCCTACGCACCGGCATCGAGCTTCACCATGCCAGCAAGCGACACAACCCTGTTCGCGATCTGGGCGATCAATCAATACAGTCTCGACTACAGCGCCGCAGCCAACGGCAGTGTGACCGGATCGCTGTCGCAAACCGTTGAGCACGGCGCATCGGGAACCTCGGTCATGGCGGTGCCGGATGCTGACTACCATTTCGTCGATTGGAGTGATGGCAACACCGACAATCCGCGCACCGATAGCAATGTGACTGCCGACATCGCGGTCAATGCGAACTTCGCGGTCAACGCTGCCGATCTGCAGATCAGCAAGAGCAATGGGCAGACCGAGGTCATCCCGAATCAGGTTCTCGTGTACGAAATCCTGCTCGCCAACGCGGGGCCGTATGCGGTGGATGGCGCGACGTTTACCGACAATGTGCCCGACGGTCTGAGCAATGTGCTGTGGAGCTGCGAAACCGCAGGCGGCGGCGCGACCTGCCCGAATCCCAATGGCAGTGGCAACACCATCAATCAAACCGTCGATCTGCCGGTCAATGGCGTATTGCGCTATCTCGTCACCGGCACCGTCAATGCCAGCCCCGGCGCATCCATCGACAACACCGCAACCCTCAGCATCCGCGCACCCTTGGCGGAAATCGACACCAGCAACAACAGCGCCCAGGACCACGACCCTGTGGTGTCCCTTGGCATTGACATCTTCATCGATGGCTTTGAAAACAGCGCCAAGGCAATCAGCGTGCCGATCACTGCCGAGAGGTAGTCTGAAAACCAGAAGGTCTGAAGCTCATCCTGGACCCTTCGACACGCTCAGGACAGGCCCTTCGACACCCTCAGGACAGGCTTGTCAGCCCGCGTCGAGTCCGGCACACCCCGGACTCGACTTCGCGAAATCAATCGCGTGCGCGATCGATTCACGGGCCGGCCATCCATGGCCGGCGGAACATCTGACTCATTCGGAGGTTCCTTAGCGGCGACAGTCTCGGCAGGGATGCTCAAATCGCCCGCGTACGCCCGCCGTCCACCGCCAGGCTCACGCCATTGATGTAGCCCGCCGCTGGCGAGGCCAGAAATGCTATAGCGGCGGCTATCTCGCCGGCTTCGGCGAAACGTCCGGCGGGCACGGTGGCGCGCATAGCTTCGGCGACGGCAGCTTCGGACTTGCCGCCTTCCAGTGCCTTGGCTGCGATAAGGCTGTCAAGGCGCGAGGTGCGGGTAAAGCCGGGCAGCACATTGTTGACCGTGATGCCGAAGCCGCCGAGTTCGTTCGACAGGGTCTTGGCCCAAGCTGCGACGGCACCACGCACAGTGTTGGACACACCAAGGCCGGCAATCGGCTCGCGTACCGAAGTGGACACGATATTGATGATGCGGCCCCAGCCGGCTGCACGCATTCCTGGCAGCACGGCCTGCACCAGCACATGGTTGGCGATCAGGTGCTGCTGGAACACCGAAAGGAAGTCTGCGGACTTGGCCTCATGCGCAGTGCCGCCGGGTGGGCCGGCAGTGTTGTTGATCAGGATGGACACCGGATGCTTCTTGACCAGCGCTTCGATCTTGGCGCGCAGGGTGTCGGCATCGCTGACGTCGGCGCTGAGAAAACCATGGTGCTGGTGCTTGTTGAGCCGTGGCAACTCGGAAGCCAACGGCAGAAGCTTCTCGCGGCGCCGCGACAGCACCGTCAAATCGGCGCCGAGCATCGCCAACTCGAAGGCGGCGGCACGGCCGATACCCTCGGAGGCGCCGCAGACCAGGGCGTGGCGGCCGGTCAGGCTGAGGTCCATCAGTCGTTCTCCGCCAGCTTGACGATCATGTGCCTGAGCAGGGTCTCGTTGCTTTCACCGCGTGGCGGTTTGATGTCTTCCAGGCGCAGGCCAAAGGACAGCGCATCTTCCTCACCCAAACCCTCGAAGCTGAAATAGTCGGCATCCATCAGGGCGGCACGCGCGGTGTCTTCGCTGTCGTAGCGCAGCAGCTGGCCATCGCTGTCCAGCACCGAGGCGATGCCCGAGACAGATACCGTGAGGCGTGCCCAAAGCAGGTCATTGCCGAGCCGTACCAGCCACCATTCATGGCGCTCGACGCTGGCGATCACTTCATCGTCTCTCATGGTGCCCATCCGCTCAGGTATACCGCAGCGCAGCCGGCCAGGCCAACGACCAGGCACCAGCCGAGTATCTGCGCAGGACGCGCCAGGCCGTTGAGACCGGGGTCGCGCATTGGCACGAAACCACCGCGCAGCAACCAGAGCAGCCCACTGGGCGTGACGGGACTGCCACCGGCTTCGCCCGAACGGCCGCGATCCTGCAGATGGCGCCAGGTCAGTGGCGCAAAGATCACATAGCCTGTCAGGCCAGCGGTTGCCAGCGCGATGAAGATCAGCAGCACGAACATGCCGGCCATGTCAGAAGGTCGCGTGTCCCGGCGCGCGCGGGTAGGGAATCGCATCGCGGATGTTGGCCAGGCCGCAGACATAGACCACCAGGCGCTCGAAACCCAGCCCGAAGCCGGCATGCGGCACCGTGCCGTAGCGGCGGAAGTCGCGATACCACTGGTAGTGCTCGACCTCGATACCAAACTGCGCCATGCGCTTGTCGAGCAGGTCGAGGCGCTCTTCGCGCTGGGCACCGCCAATGATCTCGCCGATACCAGGCGCCAGCACGTCCATCGCGGCGACGGTCTTGCCGTCGTCGTTGAGGCGCATGTAGAAGGCCTTGATCTGCTCGGGGTAGTTCATCACCACCACCGGGCGGCCGACGTGCTCCTCGGTCAGCCAGCGCTCGTGCTCGGTTTGCAGGTCCAGGCCCCATTCCACCGGATACTCGAACTTGCGGCCCGAGGCGCGCAGCAACTGGATCGCCTCGCTGTAATCGATCCGCTCGAACGGTGCCGCAACGAAATTCTCCAGCCGCGTAATTGCAGACTTCTCGACGCGTTCGGCGATGAAGGCCATGTCATCGGTACGCTCGGCCAGCACGGCGCGGAACAGGTACTTGAGGAAATCCTCGGCCAGGTCGATGTTGTCCTTCAGATCGGCAAACGCGATCTCCGGCTCGATCATCCAGAACTCGGCCAGATGCCGCGCGGTGTGCGAGTTCTCGGCGCGGAAGGTGGGGCCGAAGGTATAGACCTTGGACAGCGCCAGGCAGTAGGCCTCGACATTGAGCTGGCCGGAGACGGTAAGGAAGGTCTCCTTGCCAAAGAAGTCGCGCGAGAAATCCACCCCACCTGCGGCGTCACGCGGCAGGTTGGCCATGTCCAGGGTCGACACCCGGAACAGCTGACCGGCGCCTTCGGCATCCGATGTGGTGATGATCGGGGTGTTGATCCAGTAGAAGCCGCGCTCATGGAAGAAACGGTGCACGGCCTGCGCCAGACAGTGACGGATGCGGGTGACGGCGCCGAACAGGTTGGTGCGCGGCCGCAGGTGCGCCACTTCGCGCAGGAACTCCAGCGAATGTGGCTTGGGCTGGATCGGGTAGGTTTCTGGATCCTCGACCCAGCCGCAGACTTCCACACTGCTGGCCTGGATTTCGAAAGACTGGCCCTTGCCCTGCGAGGGCACCAGGGTGCCGGTGGCAATGACTCCGCAGCCCGAGCTCAAGTGCTGCACTTCCGAGGCGTAATTGGCCAGTTCAGCCGGCGCGACCACCTGGATGGCGTCGAAGCAGGAGCCGTCGCTCAGATTGATGAAGGAGAGGCCGGCCTTGGAATCGCGCCGGGTTCGCACCCAGCCCCTGACCGTTACCTGACTGTCTTGGGCGATCTGCCCTGACAGCGCCTGCGCGATGCTGACCACCGACATCCTTGATTCTCCGGGTTTTGGCGTCCATATAGGTACGCGAGCCGCACAGGATAGCGGATGCCGACCGCCGCGCGTAGCCGAGTACAATTGCCAGCATGAATACCGCCATCAGCCTTACTCCTGCCGCCATCGATCGGGTGCGCAGTTACCTTCAGCAGAAGCCGCAGGCGACTGCATTCCGCTTCGGGGTCAAGCGCACTGGCTGCTCCGGCTGGAGCTATGTGGTGGATCTGGCAGATACCGCCGGCGAGGGCGATTCGGTGTTCGAACAGGACGGCGTGCGGGTGGTGGTCGACGCCCAGAGCCTGCCCCTGGTGGCCGGCACCGAGATCGATTTCCAGCGCCGCGGACTGAATGCCGAGTTTGTGTTCCGCAATCCCAACGCGGCGGCTGAATGCGGCTGTGGCGAAAGCTTCACGATCGAGGATCGTTGACGCCGATCCCGCGAGATGTACGTGTTCGGGAGGGCGCCGCTCCCACGGCGCTGCTCTTCAATGGAAAGCACGAGCAGCCGCGCAGGACCGCGTCCCTCCCAGGAGCAAAGCCATAGCGTGCCGCACGGCGCGGTTTCGGGCGGGCGCCGCTCCCGCAGCGCTGCTCTTCAAAGGAAAGCAACAGCCGCCACGCAGGAGCGCGTCCCTCCCAACAGCGAAGGCTCCCAACGAGTTGCCCGATCAGGACAGCACGTAGAGCATCCAGCCACCCCAAACGGCCAGCAGCGCTGCGACCAGCAGCAGGAACCAGGCGCAGAAACGAATGCTGGAGGCGATACGGTCGGCTTCGGAACCGCGTTTGACGACCACGTCGCTAGCGGTGCGCATTTCCTGGGGTGGATAGCGCTGTTCCGCCGAGACACGTCCCGCCAGTCTCAACAGGGCCACGGACGCACCGGCGCAGGTCAGCACCAGCAGGGTGCTGAGCGAGCCGGCGAACAGCCAGAGCCCCAACTGTTCCTCGCCGTCGAAAAAGCCATTCTCGGCGAGCCTGGAAAGCCAGCCGTTCAGCCATACGAGGCCCACAGCACCGACCGCCAGACACGCTGCCAGAACCACTGCAGCTCGGGTTCGATAGCTTCGGTCAGCGCGATGGATTTCCATTGCAAGTCTCCTGAATCGGTGTGGGTCCGCGTAACATCGGCGGCCTGATCACCCGTGTATTCCCCGTCCGTCACAATGAAGCAAGCACCTGCAACTTACTACCGTGCAACGCTTCCGGCGAGAAGCCCGTTTGCGCCGCTGGTCGGACGACATAGCGCGCGCACCGTCGTGGTGGGTGGCGGCTACGCCGGCCTGAATACAGTCCTGGGACTGGCGGAACGTGGCGAATCGAATGTCATGCTGCTGGAGGCGCAGGAGATCGCGCACGGCGCCTCCGGCCGCAATGGTGGCTTCGCCTTTGGCGGATTTTCCCTTGGCGAGGCCAGCCTGCTGCGCCAATTGGGCGCACAGCGGGCGCGCAAGCTCTACCAGGGCACGGTGGACGCTGTCGAGCTGATCAGGCGCCGCATCCGCGAACGCAAGATCGACTGTGAGGCCAACGAAAACGGCGTGCTGTGGGTCAACTGGTTCCGTGATCCCGTCGTGTTGCGCGAGCGTCAGCGTCTGCTGGCCGAGCATTACGGCGTGCAATGGGACTGGGTGGCGGAAGCGGAGCTGCGCCAGTCGATCCTCAGTGAGCGCTATCACGATGCGTTGTGGGAGAAGCAGGCCTTGCACATCCATCCGCTCAAGTATGCCGTGGGTCTGGCCGATGCCGCCGCGGGGCAGGGGGTGGCGGTGCACGAGCACAGTCCGGCTACCAAGCTGATGCGCTCAGGCAAGGGCTGGCTTGTCCGCACGCCGCAAGGCGAGGTCGAAGCGGAACGGGTGGTGCTGGCCTGTGGCGGCTACCTGGCTGGCCTCAAGCCACAGGCGGATCGCGGAGTGATGCCGATTTCCACCTATGTGATGGTGACCGAGCCGCTGGGCGAGCGCCTGCGCGAGTTCATGCGCTCCGATGCGGCGGTTTACGACACCCGCTTCGCCTTCGACTACTACCGTCCGCTGCCGGATACGCGTCTGCTGTGGGGTGGACGTATTTCGGTCCTCGACCGATCCCCCAAGGCGCTGCAGCGCTTGCTCTACCGCGACATGCTCAAGGTATTTCCAGGCCTGGACGGGGTTCGCATCGACTTCGCCTGGTCCGGACTGATGGGCTACACCCGCCATGAGATGCCGCAGATTGGCGAGATGGAGCCGGGCCTCTGGACGGTGCAAGGCTTCGGCGGGCATGGTGTGGCGCCAACCGCATTCGGTGGCGAGTTGATTGCGTCGGCGCTGGCAGACGGGGATACCCGCTGGCGCGAGCTCGGCGATTACGGCTGGGTCAGCACCTTCAAACCGGCAGGTTTCGCGGCGGCGCAATTGACCTACTGGTGGCTGGAGCTGCGCGACGCATGGAAGGACTGGCGCGAAGCGCGCAACAGCTGAGACTTCACGGCGCATCCAGCGCTTGCCAACGGCCACCGCGGAGGGCTTCCAGGGGAGCAAAGCGGCGCTTGTAATGCATCTTCGGATGCCCGTCGATCCAGTAGCCCAGATAAAGATGCGGCAAGCCCAGGCGCTGTGCCCAGGCAATCTGTTGCAGGATCGCAAAGCTGCCCAGCGAGCGCGCGTCCAGCTCCGGGTCGAAAAAGGTATATACCGCCGACAGCGCATCGGGCAGTACATCGGTGGCCGCAAGGCCTACCAGGCGACCGTCCAGGCGCAGCTCCAGAAAGCGCGTAGGCGCCCATTGGCAGCACAGGAAAATGTCGAAATCGGCCGGCTCGGCCTCATCCATGCCGCCGCCTGGATGACGGCTGGCAAGGTAGCGTCGGTAGAGGGCGAAATTTTCCTCGCTGCGCTGTGCTGGGGCCTCGCGCAGCTCGAGATCCCCATTTCGCCTGAGACAGCGTCGCTGGCCGCGGTCTGGCACGAAGCCAGCAACGGGAATCCGCACCGCCACACACGCGCGGCATGCAACACAGTGCGGGCGATAGACCGTGGAACCGGAGCGGCGGAAACCCATCGCCAGTGCCTGCGGGTAGAGCTGCGGCAGGTTTGCGTCGGTTGGCGCCAGCAGCAGATTGCGCGCGCTCCGCTCGGGCCAGTAGCCGCAGGCGTGTTCGATGGTCTGGTAAAGGCGGATGCCGGGCTGCGTCACGTCCACTATGCTAACCGTTCCGTTGCCAGGCTCAGGCTAAACTCGCGCCATGGTCGAAACCGACGAAATCACCCGCCTGCTGAATGCCGCGGGCGAGGGTGATCGAGATGCCTGGGAGCGCCTGGTGGATCTGGTCTATCCGGATCTGAAGCGTCTCGCCCACAGCGCCCGCTACGGGCGTGAAGGGCATACGCTCAATACCACGGCCCTGGTGCACGAATGCTACTTGCGTTTGCAGCAGGGCCGCTCGGCGCCCAGGGATCGCGATCACCTGAAGTCCCTGGCGGTGCGCATCATGCGCCAGGTGCTGGTCGACCACGCGCGAGAACAACTGGCTCAGAAGCGTGGCGGCGGGGAGCAACGCGTGCCGCTCGATGAGCAGCTCATTGCCGAGCAGCGAGAGTTCATGGAGCTGATCGAGATCGACGAAGCCTTGCGCAAGTTGGCCGAGGTCGAACCGCGCCAGGCGCAGGTATTCGAACACCGCTTCTTTGGCGGATTGAACGACGACGACACCGCCACGGCGCTGGGCATTTCACCGCGCACTGCGCACCGCGACTGGGATGCGGCGCGCCAATGGTTGGCGGGGCGCCTGGCCAGCTGACCCGCCTGTCCGGCGGACAGCCTGGTCGTTTGAGGCTGGGGCTTGGTTGCAGCACTCGAGCCTGATGAGTTGCCCAGTGCTCGGCTACGGCTTGGTATCTCTGCCCTGACTTTCGATCACAGTCAGTTCGCGCAGCAAGGGTCGCAACAGGGCGTGGGTATCGGGAACCTGCTGGCGCAGTTCGGCAACCACAGCGCCGAGCTGCTCCGCACCGGCTTGCAGTTCGCCGCGGGCCAGTTGCACCCGCGCAAGGGCTCCGCGAAGCGCCAGGCGTCGAAGGTCGTCGTTCCCCAGTCCACCGGCATCGGCCGCCTCCAAGCCCCGATTCAGGGCCGATTCCGCCTCGTCCAAACGGCCCAGTTCGCGTAAGGCGTCGCCCGTACCGCGCAGCAGGATGCTGCGCAGGAACACGGGCGCGTCAGGGTTGGCGTCGAGCACGGCAATCGCGCGCTGGAACAGGGCCAGCGCCTCATCCTTGCGGCCCAGGCGCAGTCGGGTATTGGCAAGATTGCTGAGCATCGGGGTGATCTGGATGGACTCCTCGCCCCAGCGCTGACCCCAGAGGCGTACCGTTTCGTCGAACAGCGGCTCGGCCTCGTCAAAGCGCTCGTGCCCGGCCAGCACAAAGGCCAGCTCGTTTTGCATGAACAGTGAATCGCCGTCGTCCGGGCCAAAGCGCGCACGCTGAAGGGATACGGCCTCGCGCAGGGCTGCAATGCCGGCTTCGGCATCGCCATTGGCGTTGTGGGCATGGCCGAGCATGACCTGAGCCTTCAAGGTCGAAGGATGGTCGACGCCGCGGGTTTCGCGCAGCGCGGCCAGGGCGCGGCGGGCGTTGTCGATGGCCAGCTCGGGTCGGCCGCGCATGCGAAAGTGATCGGCGATGGCAAGGTCGAGCTGACCGCCGATCTCGTTCAATTCGCCCAGAGCGCGGGCAGCGCGCTCGCGCAATTCCTCCATCGCGGGCAACGCTGACTCTTCGGTGTTGAGCCGGGCTCGTCCCTGCAGCAGGGCCAGTTCGACGCGCAGCGTTTCGGGATGAGACTCACCCAGCTGCGCCCGCGCCAGCACGGCGAGGGACTCGAGCTCGGGGATCGCATGCTCATGATCCTGCATCGACAGCAGCACCGTTCCGGCATTGCGGCGCAGTTCGATCTGATCGCGGGTGTCGATTGCAGGAAGGCTCAGGGCCCGCTCGAACAAGCCCTTGGCGGCTTCGAACTCGCCAAATTCGTAGCGCAAGCGCGCCAATGTGGCGTAGACCTGCCGCGCCGTCCTGGGTTGCGTTGCGAAGCGCTCATCAACGCGATCAGCTGCGCCGTCAAGCGCTTCGCGAACCGTCATTTCCGCCTGACCGGGAGCGCGGCGCATGGGATTGGCGGCATCCAGCACGTCCTCGTTGAGGAATCGATTGATGGCCTCGGCGCGGTCGCGCTCGAGCTGCGCGACGTCGCGCTCTTCCTGCAATTTCAAGGTAAAGGCCAGCGCCATGCCCAGCGAGGCCAGGATCAGCAGTGTGGTGGCCGACATGGCAAAGGGATGACGCTGCAGAAAGCGCCCGAAGACGTAGGAGGCGCTGCGCCGCCGCGCGCTGACTGGGCGCTTCTGCAGCAGCGCCTCCACATCGGCAGCCAGCATTGATGCGCCCGCATGACGCAGCGCCGGATCCCGGTGGGTGGCTTTGGCGATGATCGCGGCGAGGTCACGCGGCAGGCCATCAGGTACGGCGAAAGCCGGTGCATCGAGCGCATTGCTGGAAGTTGCCACGGTATCCAGTAGTGCCCGGTGGGCTGCGTCGCTGGGGCTCATCAGCACGGCCAGCATCACGCCCAGCTGGAAAACATCCGACGCTACCGTCGCGGGCTCGCCGCGTACCTGCTCGGGGCTGGCGAAGCCCGGGGTGAAGGCAAGCTCCTGGCCTTGATCCTCATGACCCAGCAACTGGGAGATGCCGAAATCCAGGAGTTTGGCGCTGCCGTCGGCATCGACCAGCACATTTGACGGTTTGATATCGCGATGGATGATGCCGCGCGCATGCGCGAAAGCCACCGCTGCGCAGACCTGGCCGAACAGGGCCAGGCGCCGCTCCGGCGGCAGTTTCTGCGAGACGCAGTGCTGATCAAGACGCTGGCCTTCGATCAGCTCCATCGCCAGCCACGGGCGACCGTCTTCGCCGCGGCCGCCGTCGAGCAGGCGAGCGATGTGGGGATGGCGCAGGTCGGCCAGGGCCTGCCGCTCGCGCCGGAACAGTGCCTCGCTGGCGGCGTCGGGCTGCGGATCGAGCATCCATTTCAATGCGACTTGCTGCTGGTACTCGCCATCGGCGCGTTCGGCACGGTAGACGATGGCCATGCCACCCCGGCAGAGTTCCTCAATCACCCGATACAAGCCGATACTGGCTCCGGGCTTGAGCTCCGCCGCACGTTGACGCTCGCGCAGCAGCGAAGCCGCCGCGGCACCTTGCAGGGCGCCGCCGGTACGGAAGCGGTCGGAAGATGGGCTCATGAGGTTTCCCTGACTGGACCGACGGGGGAGGCGCTGGAATGCTACTTCAGAAAACACCGGTTGCCGCGCTGCCTTGCGCCGGTTTATCGCACAGCATGGCCCAGGGTCTCTGATCGGATGGGGAAATGGCGGGCGCTTGCTGTTCGCGCGCGACTCTGGGAGGCTTGCGCGCCCCCGAATGAAGGTCTGTCACATGAAGTCGAGAACGATCCTGCTTTCCGCACTCTTTGGCCTCTCCCTGCTCGCGCCCATGGCAGGGCTGCAGGCGAGTGGCGGATCCGAAAGTCGCAATATCGAGTTCGAACTCCTTGACAATGACAATGCGAAATCAGGCTCATCCGAAAGCCGCAACATCGAATTCGAACTCCTGATGCAGCACTGTGCCAGCGCGCGCGCAGCGGCGCTGGCGCGCGGCGAGGCCTACCAGGCCAGCGAGTTGTGCCGCGAAGTGGAAGCCGCCGCGCACTGACCCTGCGTCGGTTTCACTGCGGACCTCGAGCCGCGCAAGCCCGTTTGGCAAAACCTGCCTGTCATTTTCGTGTCCTTCTCCAGGAACGTCCATTTGGACCAGTTCAGGGCAAGGGGATAGCAGATGAAAGCCAGCAGGTGGATGTGGGTTGTGTGGTGCGCAATGCCGGTCATGGTGGCAGCGGGGGATGAGCGCATCTTCGGAAGCAGTTTCGAGGCCGGCGAGACGCCACCGCCGCCGGTGGAAGCTTCCGGTGGCCTGGGCGCCAACCTCGATGCCGCGGTGGACTTCTCCTCGGTTTATCCCTTCACTGACTTCTTCAAGCAGTCGCGACCCTGGATCACCAGCGCGCCGAACGGCTGCACGCCGCCGGCCACTCCCGGGGCGTCGTGCTTTGACACGCTGGAAGCCGATCTGCTGGATCTCGATGCCGATGGCTGGGTGGCTTCGCTGCCGAACTGTGGTGATCCCGGGCAAGTGTTCTGCATCGCACGAACCGTATTCAACTCCGGTGGCGCACCCTACCCGGATGGTCAGTACCTGGTCATCTACGAGGGCCAGGGCACCATCACCTATGGCCTGGGTGCAACGAAGATCGGTGCGCAGTCGGTGCAGGGTCGAGATGTGCTGCAAGTGGATGGAAATTCCATCTGGCAGCTCGACATCGCTGCCACCGACCCAGGCGACCCGATCCGCAACATCCAGGTGTTCCCGCCCGGTTTCGATCCTGCGGTCGCGCCAGTGCCCACCTTCCATCCGGACTTCATCGCCGAGCTGGCGCCCTACCGCAGCCTGCGCTTCATGGACTGGATGCACACCAATGGCGGTGGGTTCTCGGGTGTGCCCAATACCCAGGAAGACTTCAGTGACCGGCCGCTGTTGAGCGAAGCGCACTGGACTCGCGAAGGCGGCGTGCCGCTGGAAGCGATGCTCGAACTGTCCAACCTGACCGGCACCGAGCCCTGGTTCACCCTGCCGCACCGCGCCAACGATGCCTATGTTGAAGGCTTCGCCGACATGGTGCTGGCGCAGCTTGCCGATGGCGTCGACGTCTATGTCGAGTATTCGAACGAGGTCTGGAACCCGGCGTTCCCGCAGGGTGGCGAGATCGAGGCACGCGGCAATGCAGTGTACGGTGGCCTGGGCGATCCCTTCATCCGTCGCCTCAACATGCATGGCCAGCGCACCGCCGAGATCTGCGTGTTGTTCAAGGCGCGTTTTGGCGCCGAGGTCGAGCGCGTCGAATGCGTGCTGGGCGCGCAGGCTGCCAATGCCTTTACCCAGACCGAAGCCGCCGACTGCCCGTTGGCGATCCAGACCGCGCAGCGCGCCACTGCCTGCCACACCGATATCGATTCGGTCGCGATTGCGCCTTACTTTGCCAACTACACCAATCTGCCGGTCAACGAGGACGAAGTCGAAACCTGGACACTTGACCAGTTGTTCGACGAGCTCACCCTGGGCGGCCAGTTGCAGGACACGCTGCCGAACGTGGCCACGCCCTGCACGGAAAACTTCCCGCAGATTCCGACCCAGCCCTGCCCGGTGTCTTCGCTGCAGGAAACCATTCCCTGGACCATCGCGCACAAGTCTGCTGCCGATGGCCGCGGCCTTGCGATGACGGCCTATGAGGGTGGCCAGCACCTGGTTGGTGTTTTCGGAGTGGAGAACAACGACACCATCACCAGCCTGTTCACCAGTGCCAATCGCAATGCGCGCATGGGCGCGGTGTATGAGACCTACCTTGGCAACTGGAAGGACAACGGCGGCGAGCTGTTCATGGTGTTTTCGCTGAGCGGAAGCTACAGCCGTTTCGGCAGCTGGGGCATCATCGAATCGCTGGGTCAGAGCCCGCGCCCACCCAAGGCGCAGGCCATCGACGACTTCAACGCTGCCAATCCCTGCTGGTGGGAAGACTGCAACGTGGGTGGCGGCGGTGGTCCGCCGCCACCGCCTCCGCCGCCCCCGCCACCGCCGGGATGCACGATCCTGCAGCTGCTGGGCGACAGTAGCCTGGAAGCCAGCGATTTCAGCAATCCGAACAACGTGACTAACCCGTCCTGGAACTCAAGCTCGTCGCAGTTCGGCTCGGTGTTCTGCAATGCGGCTAACTGTCCCGACGATGGCGGCACCGCCGTGCCGCGTACGGGCAGCGTGTGGGCCTGGTTCGGCGGTATTGCCGCGGCAGAAAGCTCGAGCCTCAGCCAGAACGTCGTGATCCCCGCAGGCAGCGACCGGCACCTCAACTTCTTCCTGCGTCGCAGCCTGGTGGGCGAGCCGCTGACCGCCGAGCTTCGGGTGCGCGTTGATGGTGTTCTGCAACGTACGTTCGAGGAACCCGCGAGCGCCGAGAGCGCCTATCTGCAGCGCACGATTGACCTGTCCGCATTCACCGATGGCGCCTCGCACAGCATCCAGTTCGAGTACGCCAACCCGGCAGACGGTGGCAAGTCGAACTTCATCCTCGACGACATCACCCTGGAGTGCACGGCCAGCGGCAGTTGAGCCGGTTGGCCCGGGCGACGTGAGTCGCCCGGGCTGCTGGTTGGTTCCCGCACACACGGTGCACATCATCTGCGCGACACTAGCGCTCGGAAAGCCCCGAACCCACCGGGTTCCTCCCAGGAGCGCTGCATGAACACCGTTTGTGAACTGTCTCCACTGGTTCGCCCGCGCGGCGAGTTTCCCGATCCACCCAAGGACATCGTCGCAAGCAGGGAGCCGCAGTCCATGGTGCTGGCCGGCGGCTGTTTTTGGTGTGTCGAGGCGGTGTTCCGCCAGGTCGACGGCGTGGTGGAAGCGGTCTCGGGCTACGCCGGCGGCGAGGCTGATTCGGCCGACTACCGCAGCGTCTGCAGCGGGCAGACGGCACATGCCGAAGTGGTGCGCGTGGTGTTCGATACGCAACGCATCAGCCTTGGCCAGATCCTGAAAGTGTTCTTTTCGGTGGCGCATGATCCGACCCATCGCGGCCGGCAGGGCAATGATGTGGGCCCGCAGTACCGTTCGGCGATCTTCGTGGCCGATGCCGCGCAGCGTGAGGTGGCGGAAAGCTATATCGAGGCCATCGATGCGGCGCAGGTGTTTGCAGCGCCGGTGGCGACGCAGCTGGAGCCGCTGCAGCAGTTCTTCCGCGCCGAGGACTATCACCAGGACTACGCCGCGCAGAATCCCAACCAGCCCTACATCGCGGCGGTTTCCGCGCCCAAGGTGGCCAAGCTTCGCCAGCGCTTTCCCGAAGCCCTCAAGCGCAGCGGGGACGCGCCGTGAGCGCGCGTGTTTCTGCTTCCGGATTCGACCTGACGCCGCTGACCGATGTCGAGCGCGAGCACCGTGCTGCCAAGCTCGATCCAGAGGCGCGCCGCGTGCTGTTGGCGCACGGCACCGAGGCACCGTTCTGCGGCGGGCTGCTGGATGAGAAGGGTGCCGGCGTGTACCAGTGCGCGCTGTGTGAGTTGCCGCTGTTCCGCGCCGCCGCCAAGTTCGAATCGGGTACCGGCTGGCCCAGCTTTCACAGCCCGTTCGATCCGGAGCACATCAGCCAGATCCGTGACAGCAGCCATGGCATGGTGCGCATCGAGATCCGCTGCGCGCGCTGTGCCGGACATCTTGGGCACGTGTTTCCTGACGGTCCGAAGCCGAGCGGCCAGCGTTATTGCCTGAACTCGGCCGCGCTGCATTTTGTCGCCGAGGCGGGCTGATCAAGCGCGCCGCGGAAGCGTGGCCAAGGCGACATAGGCCAGAAACACCAGCGAGACAACGTCGTAGGCAAGCACGCGCGTCAGCTCCGCCCCGAGTGGCCATGCCATCAGCGCAAGACCCAGGAAGATCAGATCGCTGGCCCCAACCAGGGCCATCGAAGGTGTTCGCAAGGCCGGTCTGAACATCGCAATCAGCAGCATCGTGCCCATCAGGCCGAACACGGCGGCGCGATGCTGCAGCAACAGGATCGTTGCTGGGTCAAGGTTGGCTAGTCCGTATAGCCGCTGTAGCATCTCCACACTGAGTAAACCCAGCAGCGGCAAGAGGTGGATTACTGCCGACCCCGCCAGCGCAAGATTCAGGGCCCAGCGCGGACCGCGCACGGAATCCGTTGCCGGGTTCATGCATCGACCTGCTGCGGACTGCGGCGCATTCCGATGAATTGCAGTTCGGCGAACAGGGCGACCACGGCGGCTTGGGTCAAGAGCAGGGCAACGCCGAGCGTACCGGGAGTGATCCATCCGGAAAAGGTCAACAACACGCTTTCCAGTGCCCATAGCGTGTTGCCGATGACGATGAACCAGACCGCGCCACGGGCCAGCCTGGGTCGGGCGCTCAGCAAGCCGATGATCACGCCATAGGCGAGCATGAACAGGCCGATGCCCAGCACCCAGGCCGGCGGTGCACCGATCACTTCGTCCAGTGGGCGCGCCAACAGACAGGTGAGCAGGCCGACCGCCGCGCTGGCGACGGCGTCAAGTCGCAGAGCGGAACGCAGCAGGGGAGAGGGAGTGATGTGCGACATGGCGAGGCTTCCTTTTGGCTGTTGCGATCAGCATCGCGCGGTCTGCGCCGTGCGTCGATTACCTGGCAGGTAATGTTCCGCAGCAATGTGAGGCGATAGGATGCCGGCATGAATGCAAATGCCACTCTGGGACCGTTGCTGCGCGACTGGCGCCAGCAGCGTCGGCTCAGCCAGCTGGAACTGGCCGGCGACGCGGAGATTTCTGCCCGTCATCTGAGTTTCGTCGAGACCGGGCGGTCCCGGCCCAGCCGGGCACTCATCCTGCGGTTTGGCGAGTTGCTGCAGTTGCCCCTGCGCGAGCGCAACCGGCTGCTGCTGGCCGGTGGTTTCGCGCCGCAGTTCTGCGAGCACGACTGGAATGATCCCGCCCTGGCCGGCGCGCGCGAGGCGGTGCAACGGGTCATCACCGCGCACGAGCCGTTTCCCGCGCTGGCTGTGGACCGTCACTGGAACATGCTGCTCAGCAACCGCACTGCGCAGCGCCTGCTGCAGGGCGTGGCGCCCGAGTTGCTGACGCCGACCGCCAATGTGCTGCGCATCACCCTGCATCCGCGCGGCCTGGGCCCAGCCATCATCAACCTCGGTCCCTGGCGCAGGCATTTGCTGCACCGACTGCATCGCCAGGCATCCAGCCTGCGCGATCCGCAGCTCGATGCCCTGCTGGCTGAATTGTCGGCCTACCCCTTGCTTCCCGGTGAGAGCGACGACGGCGAGCTGGAATCGCCGATGCCCGATGTGGTGGTCCTGTTCCGTGTGCGCAGCGAGCTGGGCGAGCTGGCCTTGTTCAGCACACTGACGGTCTTTGGCACGCCAACCGACGTGACCTTGTCGGAGATCGCCATCGAGGCCTTCTTTCCTGCCGATCAAGCCACCGCCGAACGGCTTCGACAGCTCGCGGGGTGAGGGGCTCCGGCGCGCGTCCACAGCGCCATCGCGCAGTCCTGCGCTGGAACCGGTTACCCTGCGCGCCTTGATCACTGCCCGGAACGCGCGGTTTCGATGAGTCTGTCGCAAGTACTGATCCTCGCCGTTCTGCTGGCGACGGTGGGAATGTTTCTTTGGGGCCGTTGGCGACACGACATGGTCGCGGTCGGCGCGCTGCTGGCCTGTGTGTTTGTCGGGCTGGTGCCGTTCGATCAGGCTTTTGCCGGTTTCAGCCATCCGGCCGTGATCACGGTCGCCTGCGTGCTGGTATTGAGTCGTGCCCTGCAGGAGTCGGGTGCGGTGGACGTACTGGCACGACGCATGCTGCCGGCCAATTCCGGGCCGACCGTGTCGATCGCGGCGTTGGCGACACTGGCGGCGATCCTTTCCGGTTTCATGAACAACGTCGGTGCGCTCGCCCTGCTGATGCCGGTAGCACTTCAGATCGCGGTGAAACAGGGGCTGCCACCGGGCAAGGTGCTGATGCCGCTGGCCTTCGGGTCGATCCTGGGAGGAATGACCACGCTGATCGGTACACCACCGAACCTGATCGTGGCTGGCTTTCGGGCCGAGCAATCAGGCACCAGCTTCGGCATGTTCGATTTCACCCCGGTGGGTCTCGGCGTGGCGGCGGTCGGCCTGATGTTCGTGGCTCTGGTGGGCTGGCGTCTGGTTCCGGCCCGCAAGCGCGCTGATAGTGAGTCCTTTGAGACGGGCGCTTACCTGACCGAGGCGCGCGTACCCAAGGACAGCAAGGCGGTGGGCTTGCGCATGCGCCAGGCGGAAGCGGAGCTGGAGGATTCGGGCGCGCAGATCGTGGGATTGGTCAGGAACGAGGTGCACGTCAATGCGCCACATCCTGGGCGACTGATCCGCTCGGGTGACATTTTGGTGATCGAAGCCGAGGCAGATACCTTGGCAAGCGCGCTCTCCAGTCTGGGCCTGAAGCTGGAGGAGGCTCGGCCAACGGCATCGCCGCCCAAGACAGACGATGAAACCGAAGCGGCGTCAGACAATGAGGCTGTCGCCATGGATGCCCCCTCGGACGAGCTCGACAATATCCCGGCAGGTGCAGCGGCAGAAGCCGTCGAGCAGGAGAAGCAGGACGATCATGCCGGCGAAACCCCGTCACGTGCATCGGATGAGGTTGCGCTTGCCGAACTCGCAATTCTGCCGGGCTCCGCCCTGGTGCGGCGATCGGCCAGCGACCTGCTGTTGCGCACCCGCTACGGCATCAACCTGTTGGCCGTGTCGCGGCAGGGAACTCGTTCCACCTCGCGTTTGCGCACGCTGTCGCTGGAGGCCGGCGACGTGCTGCTGATGCAGGGTCCGCCTGAGGCCATGCAGGAATTCTCCAACAATCATGGCTGCGTGCCTCTCGCTGAGCGCGCGCTGCGTATCCCGGACACCCGCAAGGCCTGGTTGTCGGGACTGATCATGGCACTCGCCATCGGTGGCGCAGCGCTGGGACTGCTGCCGGCGGCGGTTTCGTTTGCTGGTGGTGTATTGGCTTCCATGGCGCTGCGTACCGTCCAGCCACGCTCGGTGTATGACGCGATCGACTGGTCGGTGATCGTCCTGCTGGCTGCCCTGATTCCGGTTGCTGCCGCGATGGAAACCAGCGGCGCCGCCGATCTGATCGCGCGGGTGCTGCTCAACAACCTGGCGCAGGGCAATGCCTTGCTCGCTTTGGTGCTGGTGCTGGTAGTCACGATGACGCTGTCCGACCTGATGAACAACGCCGCCACCGCGGCGGTGATGTGTCCGATCGCAATCGGCACCGCGACTCAGTTGGGTGTCAATCCGGACGCCTTTCTGATGGCAGTGGCGATCGGTGCGTCCTGCGCCTTCCTCACCCCGATCGGACATCAGAACAACACCCTGATCCTCGGTCCAGGTGGGTTCCACTTCGGCGACTACTGGCGCCTCGGCCTGCCGCTGGAGCTGCTGGTTATTGCGGTAGCGGTTCCGCTGTTGCTGTGGGTCTGGCCGCTGTAGCCTGGTTAGCACCTCCACTTCTGCTAATCGGTTTCTTCATTTGTAGGGCAAGCGTGTCGCTTGCCTGCAAAGCCTTGGGAGCCGACGGGGCAGGCCGGTCGGCTGGATTGGTACTGCGAGTCTTAGAGCGAAGTGCGGCAAGCGACACGCTTGCCCTACAGCAACTGTCTCCAATCAGGCGCTGGCTGCAACCTCGCGCGGCGCCAATCCGAACTGCAGGCGCGCCAGCTCGGCGTACAGGCCGCCCTCGGCCATCAGCGCCTCGTGCGTGCCACTGGCGACAATCCGGCCCTGATCCATGACCACGATGCGGTCGGCATTCAGCACGGTGGCCAGTCGATGCGCGATGACCAGACTGGTACGGCCCTGCATCAGGCGCTCCAGGGCTTGCTGGATGGCGCGTTCGCTTTGTGCGTCGAGCGCGCTGGTGGCCTCGTCGAGCAGCAGGATGGGGGCGTCCTTCAGTACCGCGCGGGCAATCGCGATGCGCTGCTGCTGGCCACCGGAAAGGCGCGCGCCGCGCTCGCCAAGGTAGGTGGCATAGGCTTCGGGCAGGGCGCTGAGAAATCCGTTCGCCTCGGCCGTGGTGGCGGCTTCGATCACTTCCGCATCGCTGGCTTCAAGCCGGCCGTAACGGATGTTGTCGAAGGCATTGGCGCCGAAGATCACCGGATTCTGCGGCACCAGCGCCAACTGGCCACGCAGCTCTGCAGGATCGAATTCGCGCAGGTCGATGCCATCGATGCTGATGCGGCCCACATCCGGATCATGAAAACGCAGCAGCAGTTGCAGTACGGTGCTCTTGCCCGCGCCGGAAGGCCCCACCAGGGCCACGCGCTCGCCAGGCCGCAGGCTGAGGTCAAAGTCATCCAGGGCCGGTGTGTCCGGGCGCGAAGGGTAGTGGAAGCGCACGCCCTCGAAGCGGATCGCGCCGCGCAATGGCTGCGGCACCGGCGTGGCGTGTCCCGGCGCGCGAACACTGGGTTGTTCGGCCAGCAGCTCGCCAAGCCGGCTCATGCCGCCAGCCGCGCGCTGCACTTCGCTCCAGACTTCAGTCAGCGCGCCGACCGATCCTGCGCCCAGCACTGCGTAGAGCACGAATTGACCCAGCACGCCGGCGCTCAGGCTGCCGGTGACCACATCCTTGGCGCCGATCCACAGCACGCCGGTGATGGCGCCGAAGACCAGCACGATCACCACCGCGGTAAGCAGAGCCTGGGTGCGAACCCGGCGTCTTGCTGCGCCGAAGGCCTGCTCGACCGCGCCGCCGAACCGCTCGGCCTCGTACCCTTCGCGCGCGTAGCTCTGCACCGTGTGCATGGCATTGAGCGTTTCGCCGGCGCGGGCGTTGGCATCGGCGGTGCGGTCCTGGCTTTCGCGCGAGCGCTTCTGCACGTGACGGCCAAACAGCACAATCGGCAGTACGGTCAGGGGGATGCCGATTGCCGCCATGCCCGCCAGACGCGGGCTCGTCACGGCCAGCATGATGGCAGCGCCCGTCAAGGTCACCACGCTGCGCAGCGCGACCGAGGCGCTGGAGCCCACCACGGTGCGCAGCAATTCAGTGTCAGCCGAAAGGCGCGACAGCAACTCGCCGGTTCGGGTGCGCTCAAAGAACGCCTGATCGAGCTGCATCAGCCGCTCGTACACTCGCCGGCGCATGTCGGCTGCAATGCGCTCACCCAGCAGGCTGACGAAGAAGAACCGGGCCGCGGTTGCGAAGGCCAGCACCACAGCCACGCCAAGCAGGGCGGCGAAGTAGCGGTCTATGGCCGTCGGATCGTCGCCGGCAAAACCACCGTCGATCATATAGCGCACCGCCACCGGCAGGCTCAGCGTGGCCGTCGAGGACAGGGCGAGAAAGCCCAGCCATGCGGCGATCAGCCCGCGGTAGCGGAGGGCGTGCGGCCACAATGCTGCCAGCGCGGCCAAGGGGCGCTGCACGGGCTTTTCGTCAGGGGATTCGATGCTGTCGCTCAATGCTGGTGGTCTGTTGCGATGGCCGCGCCAGACTGGCGGCGGCAGGGCTGGTCACTCAGACATCGACCAGTTCGAAACGGCTCTGCCCGCGGGTGCTGTCGCGCAGGGCCAGGGCCAGGGGCTGGGCATTGTCGCAGGGAATGCGGATGCGCAGCACGATGCCATCGGCATTGAAGCTCTCTTCGAGCTTCTCGCCCTGGTACTGCACCAGCAGGGCATGCAGTGCTGCGGCGTGCTCGAAGCCCGCGCGCAGGCGGGCCTCAAGCATGTCGATGATGGGCTCACGCAGGGCCGTACGCAGGCATTCTGCAGCGGCCCCCCCGTAGGCCCGCACCAGTCCGCCGGCACCCAGCTTGATGCCGCCGAACCAGCGCGTCACTACCACCACGACGCCGTCCAGGCCCTGGCCCTCGATGGCGGCCAGGATCGGCCGGCCTGCGGTGCCGCCAGGTTCGCCGTCGTCGCTGAAGCGATATTGCTGACCGATGTGGTACGCCCAGCAATTATGCGTGGCGGTTGGATCGGCAACTTCGGCGACGAATGCCAGGGCCTGCTCCGGGGTGGTGCAGGGTGCAGCCTGCGCCAAATGCCGGCTCTTCTTGACTTCGAGTTCGAAGCTGGCGCGCCCGGCCAGGGTCTGCCGACTCATTCCAGCAGGATCCGCAGATCATCCGGTAGCGGGTGGTCGGGATGTGCGCGACGCCAGGTGCGCAGCACATCGCGCGCCTGTCTTCTCTTGCCGGCAGCCAGCAGATCGCGCACCCGCGTGAACACGGCTTGCGTGTCCTCAGTGATCCCGCGATCGGTCGTGGCCTGGGTATCGATCTCGCTCTGGGTGTCCAGCGCTGCGGCGCTGCCGGCTGACTTGCTGGTTTGCAGTTCGAGGCTGGCGCCGCGCTCCCGCCGTGCTGGCTGCGGGGTATCGCTGGGGCGCGGTGGCGGCGCAGCTGGTTGCGCAGACTGCGGCATCGGGGCAGGGCTCTCTGCCGGGGGAGTTGGCGCTTCGCGTTTGATTGCCGGCAGCACACGCGAGGGCGCTGCGGGTCGAGGTTCTGGTGCCACGATCGACTTGGGAGCCGGGAAGGCTTCGGGGCGTGGCGTGACTGCGGCTGGCGGCGCGGATGGCGCGGGCGGTGCAGCGGGCGGTGGAGGGGCAGGCAGGCTCATCTCGGCGGCGGGCTCGGCTATCGGAATCGGCTCGGCCTTGATGCGCGTGCCCGACACTTCGATGCGATCCAGTCGAGCCGACTCGGCATCGTCCGGCTCATCCGCGGCCGCTGCCGGTTGCTGTTCCGGTTCGCTCCGTCCGGTGGTCTGGGGTACTTGCTCGGCCTCCTGGCTGGGCGGAGCAATGCGAGCTTCGTCGAGCGGCTCAAGGCCGCTGTGCTGCATTCGCAGCAAGGTGCCGAAGGCCAGCACCGCTGCTGCCGCCGTTCCCAGACTCCAGATCCACGGCCGGCGCACCGGCGAGCGTCGTTGCACGGCAGTGCGCGCCGCAGCCAGGATGTCAGCGTCGATGCGCGCACCCGGCGCGACGATCGGCAGGCTGCGCAGGGCGCGCGCCAGTTCGGCTTCTTCAGGGTCCAGCGGAGTGATGCGATCACTCATGGAGCGAGCCTCGTTCGCAGCTTGTCCATCGCATAGCGCAGCCGCGACTTGACCGTTTCGCGCCCGCTGCCGGTGATTTCGCCGATTTCCTCAAGGCTGAGTTCCTGCTCCAGACGCAGCAGGATTGCCACGCGCTGGTCTTCAGGCAGTTCAGCCAGGGCCATCTGCAGGCGACGACGCTGTTCGAAGTCGGACAGCGCCTGTTCCGGTCTGGCACCGTCGTCATGCGCCTCACGCAGCGCGATCTCGGCGACCTCACCGCCGCTCTCCGGTCGCTGGCGGCGGCTCTGGTCGATGATCAGGTTCAGCGTGATGCGGTACAGCCAGGTGGTGAACTTGGCCTCCACCCGATAGCGCTCGCGCGCAGAAACCAAGCGCATCCAGGCTTCCTGGAAGACTTCCTCGGCCTGCGCCCGCTGGCGCAGATTGCGCAGCACGAAACGAAACAGCGGCCCCTTGTGACGGGCATACAGCTGTTCGAACGCAGCGGCGTTGCCTTGGGCGTAGGCCTGCATCAGGGACTCGTCGGTAGGTTCCGCCGTCATGGCGGGCAGGGTAGAGGAAAAGCCTGACGACAGGAAAGTCGTCATCGGGTTTGCAACGCAGCAGTGCGTGGGGTGGGGTTGAGAGTCAAGGCAAGGCTACCGTTCAGGTGGCCGTCCTGGGCCAATGCGGGACTTCTGCCTGTCCCGCGTGCGCCGGTATCGACTCTCTGCCCGGCGGGGCCCTCAATACCCGAGAGGCTGCTAGAGTGCCGGCCTTCTCTCGTGTTCAGGGCGGAACCGTCTCTTGATGACCAGCAACAACCCCTACCCAATCGGCACGCCAGGCAAGGCCTGGGGTGCCGAAGAGCGTGCCGCATGGCTTGCCCTGCAGACCCGCCAGCGCAGCTATGCGGCTGATGTGTTGAGCGCCATCAACCGGCTTCGCCCGCGTTTCGATGTGCGGCAGTACAGCCAGGTCGACTATCACGGCGAGACGTTTCCGCTGTTCGCGGTGCGCACTTCCGGATGGCGGGATGACCTGCCCTGTGCCCTGGTAACCGGCGGCGTGCATGGCTACGAGACCAGCGGCGTGCATGGCGCCTTGCAGTTCCTGGACCAACATGCCGAAGCCTATGCCGGGCGTATCAATCTGCTTGTTGTGCCCTGCGTCAGTCCATGGGCCTACGAACGGGTGCACCGATGGAATGCGCTGGCAATCGATCCGAATCGATCCTTCCGCGAGGGCAGTCCGGCGCAGGAATCGGCTGCCTTGGTGCGTCTGCTAGCGCCGATGCGTGACCAAGTGCTGGTGCATGTCGACCTGCACGAAACCACGGACACGGATGAATCGGAATTCCGCCCCGCCCTCGCTGCACGCGACGGAACCGTGCATGAGCCTGATGTGATTCCTGATGGCTTCTACGTCGTGGGCGACAGCGAGAACCCGCAGGCCGAATTCCAGCAGGCGATCATTGCTGCCGTGTCCGGAGTCACCCACATCGCCCCGGCCGACGCCAAGGGCGAGATCATCGGCTCAGCGGTAGTCGCCCCGGGTGTGATCCTCTATCCGTTCAAACAGCTCGGGCTGTGCGCGGGCATCACCAATGCCCGCTACACAACGACCACCGAGGTCTATCCGGATAGCCCCCGTGCGACGCCTGAGCAATGCAATGCGGCGCAGGCAGCGGCAGTGTGTGCGGCGCTGGACTTTGCGCTGGGTGAGACTGGCGCCGCGGGCTGACTGGACCAGCGAGTTCTGGCGCAGGAAGCATCGCCCCGATGTATCCCGGCCTGGCAGCAAACGCAAACTAATTGGCCCGTGCGGCGCGCTCTTTGCCGATCAGGAAGTCGACCACCTCGAGCATGCGCTGGTGTGGCACGCCATTGCCTGCCTCAACCCGGTACTTGCCGGCGACGATGAGGGTGGGCGTCACGCCCACGCCATAGCGTGGCACCTGCTGCTTGGAGCGCGCCAGCTTGGTCTTGACGGCAAAACTGTTGCTGGCTGCCTCGAACTGCCCGGCGCTGACCCCGTGCGTCTCGTAGAAGGCGGGAAGATCCTTGCCGGAGAGAACCTTGCGTTCGACATGCACGGCGTTGAACAGCGCATCGTGCGTCTTGGCGAGTACATTGAGCGACTCTGCTGCATAGTAGGCGCGCGCGAAGTCATCCCAGACGCCACCGAACTGCGCCGGAACGTAGCCGAACGAGACATCGGCCGGCAGTTTCCCGCTCCAGTCGTTCACCAGGGGCTGAAACGCCGCGCAGGCGCCGCAGCTGTAGCCAAAAATCTCAACAACCTCGATCTTGTCTTGAGTGACCGTGCTCTGGGCGATATCGATGACGTGGTAATCAACGCCAGCTTGAAACGCATCGCCGGTTGGTGACTGGGCAATACAGGGGGCAGAAAAAAGGCCGGTGAAAGCGAACAGGACAAGCAGCTTCTTGATCATGGGTGATATCGCCTGGGATCTGGTGGGACAGGGCGCCGGAAGACGTTTTCGCGGCCATGCACGCTAACACTCTGCGCGGCGCAGGGCATCAGCAAGGATCGGTCTGGCCAGGGACGCCGGTGTCGCCTGCATGGGCCATTGGCAAGCGAAGCGCATTCCTCCGGGTGAGACCGGAGAAGAATCGCTTTGGTCGCAGCAACTGCCGCTGAACGCGAATGGGCTTGGTTCCACTGGGCTTGGGTTGCTTGCCCCACGCCAAGCAGTTCAGTTGCGCTGAGAAGTCCTCCCGCCGAGCGTCCCAATCCGGCTTGATCAGCAGGTGCGAAGCCGTCTGCACGACCCAGTGATCCATTCGGCCGCCATTTTACGAGTTGTAGCCATAGGGAGACCCTGCGCCGCAGCTACCTGGCTTGCGTCAGGGTTCGCCCCACAGCCGGCCCTGCCGTGCTGCCCATCACAGTCATTGACCCGGGGAAGGGCAAATGAACCTAGGAGAGCGAGTGAAAACCCCGATGCCCGATACGGCAGGCACTGTCATTACCGAGCACAGCGTGCTCTACGCCGACTTCGGATTTGAGCAACTCAGCGAGGCCATCATGGGCGAAGAAGCCTGGGGTCTGGTGTTCAGCGGCAGCAATATCCTCATGCTGGAGGACCAGCAGCAGAATCTTGCCAGTTTCGAGGAGTACTCCGGACCTGGGCAACCGCCCGACTGCAAACTGTTGCCGGACTCCTCCCTGCCGCCGCGCGGCTACAAGGCCGGGTGGCGAGGCACGATGCTGGTTCGCGGCCGCGTGAGGCATGTCGTTCTCTATCGCAAGGCAGCGCCCTGAACTCCTGCCACGATGCTCGCGTGGCGCGATCGGGTGCAGTCCGGTCCAGCCAAACTGCCAAGCGCATCGTGAAGAGGTCAATGCGGAGTGGTGTCCTGTCTGGTCGACGAACCGAGCTTTGGGTGCACAATTGGCAAGAGGTTTTGAATTTTGTTCTGTCTGCCATGCATCTCATCCAGCGGAGCGGTTCCATGAAATTCAAGGATTGTTCAAATCATCCGACACACGTCTCCTGCGACGTACAGCAGGCCTTCTCCGGGCGCGACAATCAACACCACCGAGTGACGCACTCGGGGGAAGGCCGGCGCAAGGCACGCATCGGTGCATCCTTGTTCGGTGTGCTGGCCCTGTTCCTGGCCAGTCTCGGAAGCCAATCCCTGCGGGCAGAGCAGGTTTCGCAGGCCACAGGGTTCGACCGCGCGTTGGCCGAGCGCCTGGGGGCAGACGAACGCGGCATGCGAAGCTTCGTTCTTGTGATCCTCAAGAGCGGTCCGACGCGGGTGCCGGACGGGGAGCAGCGCAAGGCGATGTTCGCCGGGCACTTCGCCAACATGGAGCGGCTCTCTGGCGAAGGCAAACTGGCCCTTGCCGGGCCGTTTGCTGCAGACCCTGATGGCTGGCGCGGACTGTTCGTGTTGGCAGTGGACGATCTGGACGAAGCCAGACGTCTGACCGAGACTGACCCTGTGATCGTCAACGGAGAAATGGTGGCCGAATACCATCGCTGGTACGGCTCAGCGGCCACCATGATGATTCCCGAGATACATGCCAAGCTCACGCCACCGCAGCCCTGAAGAAACCCGCTACTTCGCGCTCCGTCCAACTCAGGGCGTACAGCTTTCCACTTGGCGAATTCGGAGTGGGGATCGCCCACCCTGACCGGCTTTCCTCCGCGCTTCTCTGAAGTGCGAGCGGGACGGGCGCTGCCATGGGCGCCTCATCCATTTCTGCACTGAACGCCGGCGTGTTCACCGGCAAGTTCATCCTGCGGAATTTGCGGGTTGTTGGTTGCTCGCTACCGTGCCGCGCGCCGCTGCAGCAGGGGAGCGGGTGTGTCGAACGAGCACGTCAAACTGCAGTGCGTGGCACTGCAAGTCCCAGCTATCCACTGGTCTGGCGGACTTCCCCCGCGCGGCCCTGATTCGGGCCGCGCGGATGGACGCTCCTCAAACCGCCTACGGCTCGAAGTCGTCGGCGAATATTAGAGTTGGCAGCGGTGGTGGTGTCGAGCTGACGGTGGTGTTTACTGCCGTCATGTTGTTGCCTGCTTGAGGATCGGTCCACTCGCCTGACTGGACGTTCATGGTGGTCTGCACGGTGCCGCTCAATGCCTCCGACGAGACGCTCAAGGGAATCGAGAAAGTCGACTGGCTGCCTGCCTCGATGCTGCCGCCCACAAGGTCACAGGAAAGCATGCCCTGCGAAACCTCCTCGCAGGACCAGGAACTGCCGCCCTGCAGACCAACGCCCGGGGTGAACTCGAATGGCAGGCTGACCGAAACCTCGGCCTGGGAAACAGCCCGCGGGCCCACATTGGCCACGGTGACCTGCAGCAGCAGCGAAGCGCCGGCCGAGACCGGATCAGGATCATCGACCGCGGAAATCGACAGGTCGGCTTCCTCTGCCAGCACGACCACCGTGGTGGTAGCAGTTGCCACGTTGTTGCCTGAATTCGGGTCGAGCCACTCGCTGGACGAGACCGTGACGACGGTGTCGTAATCCGCCGCAGTGGCTGCAGGGTCTACTTCGAGATTCACTGTGAAACCGCTATGGAATGTTGCCCCAATGGTGCCAGTGCCAAAGGTGCAGGTGATCAGGACGGCGCTGGTTTCCACGCAGGTCCAGTTGACTGAAATCGGCTGCTCAGCCGCCAACCCGAGGTTGACGGGAAGGTCGAGGGTCACCGTCGCTTCACTGACGTCCTGCGGGCCGATGTTAGCTATGTCTACGTTGATCTGGACAATGTCGCCCGGCGATGCCTGCGACGGGTTCGATTCGGCGGCTACGGCAAGATCGGCTTCTTCTGGCAGGCCCTGGCCCCAGTCTCCGAACGGCACCAATTGTGGGCCGGCGTTCTTGCAGACCATGGAGTCCTGCGCGATGCAGGGATTTCCAACGCCGCCGCAACCGGGCGGCCAACTGTTGGACGTCGTGTCGCGAACGGCAACGCGGTACCACAACACGACATCCTGCTGGTCGATGCTGGCGCCGTTGACCAGGGCGTTCTGGTTCATTCCGCAGTCAAACAAGTCGTAGCTCGGGTTATCGCCGTACTCGCTGGCGACATAGCGCGTGGCCATGAAATCCACCGTGTGGAAGCCACGGTTGGATTCGTTGGTGCCTACCACATAGTCGTTGGCACCCGGCACCAGTTGGAACCCGCGCCCGGTGGCCGGGTTGCGAACTGCCCAGGTCTTGCTGCCCGGCGCGCCGCGCAGATCGTGGAACTCCACGGTCTGGTCGACACCATTTGCCGAGACGACGTGGCTGTTCTGGCCGTCGATGCCAAAGTCGAAGCGCCAGTAATTGTGGTGCCAGTGGGTGACGTTGTTGAAGGTGCCATTGTTGTTGCCGAAGCCAAAGATCGGCTCGATCACGCCATTGGCGCCAAAGCTGATGCGCGAGTCGTACATGTACCAGTCGGCGCGGTACTGGCTTGTCAGCCTGACCTGATCGCCGAGATCTTCGATAACCACGCCGCTGTTCGCGGTGCAGCTGTAGCCGCTGCCGGTGGGCTGCTGGAACGGGCAGGTGCCGAAGGAATTGGTCGGATGCTGGGATACCGAGCAGGCAGTGGTCGCAAGGCGGCCAAGGTCGGGCGGAACCGCCATCTGGTTGTGCGTGCTGGTGTGCGCCAGGATGGGCGTCGGGTCGTCCTTCCAGTCGCGGTAGCAGTCACCGCCGGAGCCGCCGTTGTATTCGGCGAACAACATCGGAGCGTGAATGCGCCGCGCTACCGGAATGCCCTGGTAGTGGATGGCGCGAAGTTCCAGGCCCGATCCGCGAGGACCGACACTGGAATTTGGTGGAATCCAGCAAAGTTCCCAGATCGGATCCACGCTCGGCCAGGACAGCAGGGTGCCGCCTTCAACCGAACAGTCAGGAGAAACGGCATGCGCGGCAGGGGATAGAGCCGCCGCGAAGACAGCTCCCAGCAAGGCGAGGGCGCTGGCAGATCGGAAGACGGTTGTCACGGGTGGGACTCCTTGCCGGCAGCAAGGGCCGGGCTAGTTTCATCGAGGTGGGGATAGACAACCAGATCGCGGACCAGATCGACCACGGCATTGATGTGCGGAACTGAACCATCGCCCTTGCTGACAATGTAACGCAGGCAACGCGATCCTTTGCTGCAAGACGCGTCCTCTGGCTTGCGGAACACGAAACCACCGGCGTGTACCAGCAGATCGGGTTCATCCATCAGGGGGCCAAGCGTCGGATGCGTCCGGACCAGTTCGTTGAGACGCGCTTCCTCGGCCGGATTGGCACGCAGCGATTCGACCAGCAATTCCTCGCTGATCAGTTCGCCTTCCGGGGTGAAGATGCGTCGTACCGTGCTGGCACGGTCGTAGTCGAAGCCGTACTCAACCACCTGCTGCACGTTCTTGCCATCAATGCGAACGACATCGCTGTAGCGGCGTGCGAACTGGAACCCCTGCATGCGGCCTGCAGGGTTTGCAGCACTTGGCTGGATTTCACCGGCGACGGGCTCGCTGGCAGCGGACCGGGTGGGCGAGTGCACGCAGCCCGAGGCCAGTGCAGCGCCTAGCAATGCAAGCAGCGCGCAACGCATGGTTGAAGGGTGGGACCGCATCATTGGGCCACCGCCGTGGTGACACTGGCACTGACCATGGATTCCGGCGGCGAACGCCCGTATTTGGGATCGTTCCACAGATCGAACACGAACTGGCCGCGGGTCTTGTCTTGCGGGCCGACGTCGAATGGCCGCCCCGGTCCGTCTGTACACATGGTGTTTTCAGCCTGGAAGCCGCGCTCGACTGCCTGGTTCTTGAGGAACTTGATGTAGTCGTCGCTGGATATCTGGAATTTCAGTGTAGCGGTCACGGTGATTTCACCCGAATAGCCGACAGGAAGGGGAATGCTGTAATTGGTTACGTCGAAATTGACCTGGCGTCCCGAACCCGGCTGGGTTTCTGGATAGCTGTACGCAACCGCTCGCATCTCCAGATTGTTGCCGCCGGTGAAGCCCAGCGGTGGAATGCGGTTGTCCTTGGCGACGCAATCGTTCAGCACGAAATGGAACTGCGCGCGCCCCTTGGCATCCTCGGTGACACAGGTCTTGCTGACAGCGTTCCAGATGCCCTTCTTGGACTCATAGATCTTGGTCTGGGAATCCTGCGAGAGCGCGCCGGTGGCAGGATCCCAACTGCCATTCTCCCAGATCACCTGGTTGTCGGCGCCGCGCGCCACAACGTGCAGCCACATGCGGCGGCCTTCCACATAGCCGGTCGGCAGCTTGTGGCCGGTCAGGTTCACCACTTTCACTGCGGCGTCCAGTTCGTTGCTGCCCCCGACGCTGGGGAGAATGCTGACTTCAATCTGTGCGCTGCGCGCGGTGAGCATCACGCGCGCCCGCTCAATGGTGCGAGTGAGGTCGGATGTGCGGTCATCCCAGTCGTTCAAGGCAGGGCCGTACACGCCGCGGATGATGGACGGAATCCAGGTGTTGGCTCCGACGAACTCATGCACGGGAAGATTCCCGGCCCGCGAGCCAGGCTCGTTGTTCATGCAGGCCTGGGCCAGCGGATCTTCCGAGCTCGCCATATGACAGTCCTGGCAACTGGCGCCACGCGCCAGCGCCGGGACCGACCGGATGTCGTCTCCCATGCCATCGCGGAACAGCACTGCCTTGAAGTCGCTGTTCTGCCACTCGGCAAAAGTCCGTTCAATCGGCATCGGAATGCCGCTGTCGCTGCCATCCTCCAGGATCAGGGTCTTGAGCGGGCCTGCGCTGGTGAATGGGGTGCTGACGTTGTGGCAGGTGCCGCAGACATCGCCGTTGTCCAGATGGGCCGAGTATTCCCAGCCGTGCGGCGGGGTGCGCGAATCGCCCGGCTGGTAGGTGTATGGTCCCTTGCGGCAGGGGCCGCCATAGGTGCCGTCGGGTGTCTTGCAGTTGATTGCGTCGTCGATCCAGAAATTGCCGTTCTCGAGCGGCGCGATCTCGCCGTTTGGTCCGGTTTCCGTCAGGCGATGACAGAAGTGGCAGGTCAGTCCTGCGTAGTCGTTGCCGGAGGATTCGAAGCTGGTGTGGTCGCCGGTCAGCGAGCAACCATTCTCGCCGGGGATAAGGCCACCTTCGGTCGTCTTGCGCACACGACCCTCAAGCCAGCCGGTCGGGGTGTGGCAGCGGAGGCAGTAGTCACCAACACCGGGCAAGTCGGCATTGGCAACGTCCAGTGCCGCCCAGAACAGCGGGTCTCGGGCGGCATGCGCCATCATCGAGCCGCCCCAGCTGTTGTGTGGCAGGAACTCGGCCTGGTTGGACTCGGAATCGAAGTTGCGATGGCAGCTGAAACAGCCGGTGGGCGGCTGCATTTCGCTCATTAGGCCGGGCTGTGTTCCGTTGGGCGTAAAATCCAGCACGCCTTCGTGCGGATCGGCTTTCGAGACGGGAGAGGCAATCGGCGTGTTGGCCCAGAAGAGGCCGCCCGCCAGGGCCAGGCAGCAGCCAGTGAGCAGTGCGATCGCTGGCCTGTATGCGCTGGAAACTCTGGTGAGGAGATGCATTCGGGAGACCGGGAAGTGAACTGTCAACACGGGATCACGCCAGCCGATCTGTGTATGTGCGAAGGGGCTCTCTGGGGCGAGCTTCGCGTCGACAGATCTTGGTCACCCCAGCCGATTCGCGTGCTGCCTGTGCTTTTCAGGCAGAGTTGCCAGTCGAGGCTGGTGTCCGGGCTGGGGGTCGACCACGTGTATCCAGACGTGCAGGACCGTCCCACCAACCGCCGACGTTAGCCTTGGCCGAGTGGCGGGTCAAGCTGGTTCTTCGAACAGGCCCTTTCGGAGCCGCTTCCGCGGGGCACAGCGTGCAAGTCTGAATGGACGAATCCGGCGTCTGCTGAACAACCTGGCTGGACTGCCGGGTCCGGAGTACCGTCTGCCGAGCTTCGCTTAGCAGTTCGGTCGAAACGGGTTTCCCATCCACGGAGGCATTCCAGGCTTGCCGCCCGGAATCTGGCAACTCGGACTGTGGTGAAGCTGGCATCTGCTTTACTCTTTCCCCTTTTCGATCAACCGGAGTTCGACCTGCATGACAGATGTTGCGGTCCTCGACCCCTTGCGCGAATTCGTGGCGCGCTGTCGCAAAATGGAAGCGCCGGTGGTTGCCGAGCTTGGCACCAGACGCTCCATCGCGTCGCGCTCGACCCTGCACAACAAGTGGACTCCCCATGCGTCGCGCTATATCGGCATAGACATACAGGATGGTCTGGAGTCGACATGGTGGCCGATGTCCATACCCTCGCCGATGAACATGGCGAGGAGCAATTCGACGCCATCATTTCCTGCTCAAGTTTCGAACACTTCAAGTATCCGCACCTGGCCGCGCACCAGTTGATGCAGGCGCTCAAACCCGGCGGGCTCATTTTCATCCAGACCCATCAGACATTCCCGCTTCACGCCTTTCCTTTCGACTACTTCCGCTTTTCGCGTGAGGCTCTGGAAGGGCTGTTCGGTACGCGCATGGGCGTGGATGTGGTCGCAGTGGATTACGAGTTTCCGGCGGTGATCAGCAACGAGCAAGACCCGCTGCTTGGCAAGAACCCCGCGTTCCTCAATAGCGGACTGCTGGGACAGAAGCTCGCACCCACGCCGCGTGAATTCATCTACGAGCTCTAGGGAACCTCTGATTAAGTCAGAGGTTCTGCCGGCCATGGATGGCCGGCCCGCGGGGCAATCGCGCAAGCGATTGATTTCGCGAAGTCGAGTCCGGACATGTGCCGGACTCGACGTGGGCTGGCAAGTCCAGGATGGACTTGTTCAGACCATCCCTAGGGAGCCTCTGATGTAGTCAGAGGTTCCGCCGGCCCAGGATGGTCGGCCCGCGAGACCATCGCGCGAGCGCTTGATCGAGCCCGTGGCCGGTGCGTCATGGCTTCAGCACTTGCCCGATGAATAGTGGGAGGCCGGTCTGCGCGACCCGGATTGCAAACACGAATGGCCGGTCGACCGTGAGTTCGATTGGTTCCGATTCGCTCATCGGCATTGACGTCACCGAGACCATCGCCGCGGTCGCCGCTGCGGCTTCGGCGCCCAGTTCGTCGACCCTGACCACGGCTTCATGCATGGCAGCCGACACACAAAGATGCTCGCCAATCCCGCCAAGTTCGGCGACATCAGTGAAAACCCGCTGAAGACCGGCCTGTTGCAGAACGGGAATCAGCGGCAATGTGGTGCGCAGGTCAAAACGCGGAATGGCCAGTCGAATTCGGCTGCGTTGCTGCCTCATCGGCATGGTCTGCATGGCAGCCGAGTCGAGCTGGGATGACACGTGACGGTAGACTCCAGCGTCTGGAACCAGCACCAGCATTTCCAGTTCGTTGCCATCGTAGGGCAGACGGATAGCCTGCCAACCGTCGCCGCGCGCAAGCATGAACCGACTGGTGAGCCGCATCATGGGAACCATTGCAGTGCTTCCATCGAGCAGATGGAAAATCGAGTCCTGGGTGGCGACCTCGTTGAACTGCTCCGCCCACGCTGCCTTGAAATACATGGCATTGGTCAAAACCAGTCGGGCATCCGCGCCAACACTTCCTGGCGGCAGCAACTCGGGGATCAGCCCCGAGGTATCCCCGTTGATCTTGGCATTGATGATCAGGCGCGCCGCTTCAGGATCGGTGGCGAAATCGAGCGCGGCGGGCGCGCTTGCGTAACGCCGCTGTAGGGTGGACAGGAAATCAGCACCCACGCGGTAGCCCGCTTGCAGCCACAGGTCGTTGACAGCCTGCAGCTCAAGCGCGCTCTGGTAGTCGTTGCCTTCACGCTTGAAGGTGGTCAGTGAACGCAGGAGCGCTGCAAGACCCGCATGCCATGACTCATCATCGCCGGAAACCGCCAGTACGGTGCGCAGCTCAGTTAGGGTTGCTCCGCGCGCGCCGGCGGCGAGCATGGCAAACACGCTGGCTATGCTGAAGGGCGAAAAGACCAGGTTCTCGTACTTCGCACCCAGCTGGCGATACAGGCGCCAGGCGAAGTGGGACAGGTCGGTGTTGGTATGGTCCTGCATCGCGAGAGTCTGGATTGGATGGTTGGCGCGACGTCGGCAGACGGCCCAGGGATCGATCTCCAAGCCTCACTGCGGTCCCGGAAAGCTCTCGACGTACTTGATGGTGAAGTCGGGAAACGATTCGACGATCTGGATCTTGAAGTCGGGGAATGAATCGACAATCTGCCAGCGTCCGGGTTTGTCAGGAAAGCTCTCCACTACCTGCACATGAAGGTCGGCAAAACTGTCGACATGTTTGACCTTGTAGTCGGGAAACGACGTGACAAACTGGATGCGGCCATGAATCGCTGCAAGGTCGGGCTTGTCACCGGCTTCGGCCACGTCAGCGAACAACAGCAGGGCAAGCAGGATTCTTGTCATGGCACCAGTCTAGCCCGTCGGTCTCGCATTCGACGTGACGCGCCTTGTGCCGAAGACGCAGCGTGTCGCAGGGATTCAGGGTACTCCACCGACCACCCGGTTGCGGCCTTGTGCCTTGGCTCGATACAGGGCGGCATCCGCACGTGTCAGCAGTTTTTCATGGTTCCCGGCACCGTCGTCAGCTGCAACGCCGATGCTCACCGTTACCGCAAGTCCGGCCGCGATCGCAGAACAATCCAGCTTGGCGATTGCCAGCCGGATCCGCTCGGCAATTGCCAGAGCCTGATGCAGGGTCGTATCGGTCAACAGCACGGCAAACTCTTCACCGCCCCAGCGCGACAGCGATTCTCCTTCGCGCAGGCACGCCCGCAAGCAACTCGCCACGGCCTTCAGGGCCTCATCACCCACGCTGTGCGAATGGTCGTCATTGATCCGTTTGAAATTGTCGATATCGATGATCGCAAGACAAAGCGGTCGGTCGCCCTGACGAGCCTGGGCGAAGGCTGCCGACACCTGCTCGTCAAAGGCCCGGCGATTGCTGAGACCGGTGAGTGCGTCCTCCCGCGCCTGCCGTTCAAAGGCTTCGGATTGACGCCGCAGGCGCTCCAGCAGGGCCGAGCGCTCCGTGTCTGCGGCGAGCAGGAGCTGGGTTTGACGGTTCAGGTCGGCGGTACGGGAGTCGACCAGGGCTCGCAATTGCTGCGCGCGATGCTCGATCTGTCTGACACGCAGGCGAAGCGCAGCAAACAGGAGGGCCAGGGTGGCCAGCGCCGCGGTGATCTGCAACTCGATGCGTTGCCACCAGTGCGAGTCGACGCTGAAGCTGAAGCGTGCTTCGTCGTTACCCCAGTTGCCGCGCGAATAGGCTGCGGCGACGCGAAACTGATAATCGCCCGGCGGCAGGTTGGTCAGTTCGGCAAAGGTCTGATTGCCTCGTTCGATCCACTGATCATCAAAGCCATCCAGGCGATATCGATAGCGGATTCGCTCGGGGACGACAAACCCGAGGCCGGCAAACTCGATCTCGAGGCGATTGCTTCCCGGCGGCAGGCGCAGGCCGTCCTCAAGCATCAGGTCCCGGCCATCTGCGGCGATCCGCTCGATGACGACGGGCGGCGGCTGTTCGGCAAAATGCGCGAGGCGCCACGGCTGTACGGCGGCTACCCCAACCGAGGTGGCGAACCATACCGAGCCATCTCGTCTTCGTGTAGCAGCCGGGCTGGACCCACCGTTGCACTGGCTGCTTGCCATGCCGTCGGACTCGCCGAAGCTCTCCACTTCCAGTTCATCACGCGCGCCGTCGGCTACCGCTTCGGCATCGCGCTTGCTGATCCGCATCACGCCTCGGTTGCCGCTCAGCCAGAAGTATCCGTCGTCATCCAGCGTGATGCTGAAAAGCTTTTCGAAGCGAAGGCCGGCGCGTCGGCCGACCGCGTTCAATGACGCATCGCTGCGTCGATATCGGATCAGCCCACGATCCGTTGCAATCCAGACGTTCAGAGTTTCGGCATCTTCCAGGAATGCAAAGGCGTATGAGGCGTTGTCTGCCTGATGCAATGGCAAGGCGCGCAGTTGGCCGTTCGCGTACACCGCAGCCCCGGAGCCGGTGCCTATCCATACCTCTCCCGTGGCGCTTTCCATCAGGCTGACAATGAAATCTCCGGGCAGACCATCGGCCACACTCACCCGATGCGAGCCCTGTTGATCGATGCGGGTCAGGCCGAGTGCCGTTCCGATCCACAGTTCACCCGAGCGGGTTTCCAGGATGGCCCGTACTTCGTTGGATGGAAGCCCGTCATGACGCCCGATGCGCTGCTGCACGCGACCCTCGCGCAGTCGCCAGGCCCCGTCGGCGAAGGTGCCGATCCACAGTTCACCGTTGCGTGCCTCGGCGAGGCTGAGAACCGACTGTGCCGCAAGCTCCGTGCCTGTGCCGATGTGCTGCGCTCCGTGCTCGCCAAAGCGCGCAAGCCCCTTGCTGGTGCCAACCCACAGGCCCCCGTCACTGTGCTCAAGCACCGCGCGAACATAATCATCGGGCGGGCCGCGGGCGCGGGTGTGACTCACCATCGGCGAGTCGCGTAGCCGCACCAGGCCGCCATTGGTTCCAACCCAGAGGCTGTTCTCACGATCACGCAGCAGGGCCAGAACGCGTGTGTTGGGCAGGCCTTCCTGCATGCCCATGTGCTCGACGCCAAGCGCGCTGATCCTGAGCAAGCCATCGTTGACCGTGCCCACCCAGATGCTGCCATCGGCCTCGCCCAATAGCTGGCTGACCTGAACCGGCTCATGTCCAGTCAGCAGGGCCTCGAACGTGCCGTCAGCGCGGCTGCGGTGCACGCCCCGATCCGTGCCGACCAGCAAGCTGCCGTCGGCCGCCAGATGCAGGGTGCTGACCGGAATACCGGCAAGGCCAGTCTCGCTCGCCACCGGCACGGGACGGTCGCCGTCAAGCCACATCAAACCGCCAGTGGTTCCGAACCATAGCCTGCCATCCGAATCCTCCGCGATCCCGGTAACGCCTCTGCCAAGCAGCCCGTCCTGCAGGTCGTAATGGACCCGGCCGCCATCGCTGTCGATGCGAAGCAGGCCAGTTCCTTCGGTGCCGGCCCAGAGCCGTGAATGACGATCGCGATACAAGCGTGCCACCACGCCCTGGGTGGGCGGGATACCTTGCCATTGGCCGTCATGGGTGCGCGCGATACCGCCCCGTGCTCCACCGACCAGCAAGCTGCCGTCTGCCTCCGCCAGCAGGGCCTTCACTCCGGCGTCGGGCAGGCCGATCGCCGATGCCTGGTCATGGACGTCAAACTCGCGACCGTTGAAGCGGGCGGGGCCCTCCCAGGTCGCCAACCAGAGGTAGCCGTCGGCCGTCTGGGCAATGGCGTTGATGGTGTTGTGTGGAAGGCCGTCACGCGTCGTCCATGTTTCCTGGAAGTAATCCGCGATCGGCGCCAGCGTGTTGTCGCCAGCCTGAGCTTGCTGCAGCAGCACGGCCGCCGTCGCAATGATCGTTGCGACGAGGCTCAGGCATCTTCCGACCTTGGCTGGCAGACATATCCGCATGGGGTGATTCGGGAGGTCGACCGGTTCTTTCCGAAGGCTAACCGATCCGCAGAATCTGCAATAAGCCGGTCAGCTCGCCTGTTCACCCCGCGATCGCTGCGCTGGGCCACAGGTGCGACCCATTTTCCGAGTGGATGACCGAACTGCCTGATGAAATGACCAATGGGTGTTGTCGGCCGGCGTCGGTGGGTGAAGAATGCCTCAATCCCACTCAGCGCCGGAATCCCCACCATGCAACGTACGCCCCTTGTTCTTGCCTTTGCCCTGTTGCTGGGCGCCAGTTCCCAGGCACTGTGCAAGCCGCCGTCAAAGTCAGAGCTGACAGAGTACGTAGAGCACCTCATGGCAGAGGCATATCCGGCTGACGGCCCAGGCGCAGCAGTTCTGGTGGCAAAGGGCGAGGACGTCCTTTACAGCGGTGCTCGCGGCATGGCGAGCGTCGAGCTGGGCG
This sequence comes from Lysobacterales bacterium, assembly GCA_038257155.1. Classification (GTDB taxonomy): domain Bacteria; phylum Pseudomonadota; class Gammaproteobacteria; order Xanthomonadales; family Xanthomonadaceae; genus JANJTY01. The sequence goes on from JBBSJP010000010.1 coordinate 71,764, forward strand.
TGCCCCTGTCGTCGCAGCATGTGTTCCGGATCGGTTCGGTCACCAAACAGTTCGCGGCGGTGGCGTTGCTCAAGCTGATTGACGAGGGCAAGCTGGGGTTGGATGACCCGCTGTCGAAGTTCCTTCCGAAATTTCCGAACGCTGCGCAGATCACCGTGCGTCAGCTGCTCGATCACACATCGGGCGTAAAGAGCTATACCGGCATCCCGGGAGTGATGCAGGGGCCGATCCGCCAGGATCTCGGCACCGCCGCCCTGATCGACAGTTTCAAGGACCATCCGGTGGACTTCCCGCCGGGCGATGCATGGGCCTACAACAACTCTGGCTACGTGCTGGTTGGCGCGGTGATCGAGGCGGCGAGCGGCAAACCGTGGCACCTGCAACTGAAGGATTCGGTGCTGACTCCGGCTGGTCTCAATCAGACCCGCTATGACGCCGATGACGCGGTCATTGCGGGCATGGCCAACGGCTACACGGTGGTGGAGTCGAGACTGGCTCCGGCGGCCTTTCTGAGCATGACCCAGCCGCATGCCGCCGGGGCGCTGGCGTCGACTCTGGCTGACCTGCATCACTGGAATCTGGCACTGCACGGCGGCACGATTCTTTCCCCGGAAAGCTATACGGCGATGATCACGCCAGCCGGCAAGGCTGCCGAAAGCAATTACGGCTTTGGCATTGCGCGGTCGACCCTGAGGGGCCGGGAGCAGTTGCAGCACGGCGGTGGCATCCCTGGGTTCTCGACCTTCTTGCTCTACGTGCCTTCCGAGGAGCTGAGCGTGGCGGTGCTGCAGAACGCCGACGAAATGGTCAATGGCAAGGGCAATCCACCGCAGCTGGCGGCCCTGGTTGGGGCCTTCGCGCTCGGCGACCCCTATCCCGACGCCACACCGATTGCGGTTGCTCCGGAGGTACTCGAGGCAGCGCAGGGCGTATATCGCATCGATGACACCGCTACCCGAGTCCTGCGCGTGGTGGACGGCAAGCTCACCTCGCAGCGCAGCGGTGGGCAACGCCTGGAACTGATTCCGATCGGCCCGGACCGATTCGGTTATGAAAACAGCCTGACCATTCTGGCTCTGGAGCGCGGCAGCGATGGCAAGATCACCGGTATGCGCCTGTTCCCGGAGGGCGAGGGTGAGGGCCAGGTTGCAAGCCTGACCGACGCGGCCCTGCCGAGCGCGAAGCCGAGCATCAGTCTGGCGCCCGAGCAGCTGCAGCGCCTGGTTGGAACCTACCAGTCCGGCCCCATGCGCATGGCCATCACGTTGGATGGGGCGCAGCTGAAGACCCAACTGGATGATCAGCCCGCGTTTGACCTGTTCGCCGAAACGCCGAACCGATTCTTTCTTACCGTGGTCGACGCGACGCTCGATTTCGCGCCCGAATCCGGCGAAGCCAAGGCGATCACCCTGCGTCAGGGCACGGCCGTGATCGAGTTCACACGTGCCGAGTAGGGATCGGAGACTGTTGTCCTGAACTTCCATGGAGCCGCGAGCTGCGGCCGTTGTAGGTTGGCGCTGAGCGCAGCGAAGCCGTGCGCCCGTGATGGCGCATCACTAGCGGGGTGGAAGTCCCCGTCGAGGCCAGCCACGGCCTCGTAGCCGAAGGTAACTGCGTCGCCGCGAGGCGGGGTGGGAAGCAACCGGAAGCGAACCTGTGGTCCGTAGGAGACGAACTGGATTCGGTTTCATCGGGTGGCGAGCTGTCCGGTTTCGCGACGAAGCCTAGAAGCAACGCAGGACGCTGAGGGTGGTGAATCAAGCGATCTTGCGACCCGATGGGGTGGTTGCAGACGGAACGCAGGGAAGGTGGTGCGAAGTAAGCGGGGAGATCTGTCGATGGGCAAGAGCATCGGCAGAAGTCAGAGGGCTCGTAGTACCGGTGAAGGCCGTGAAAGCGGTTGGAGGGAAGGGGCCCAGGAAAGGTGATGTGGAAAGGCCATGACGACGAGTTTGAAGACAGGCACGCGAATGCCGACAGGCTACGTGTGTGCTGGTGAGGATGGGGACGCCCCCGCGCTGCAGGCGGGCGGCGTACTTCGGAGCGCGTCGGTGTGGACTGACTGCATGGTGGAGGCCCTCGCCACGAGGGAGAAGTGGTACAGCCAGAAATCAACACTTCCGTGAGCTCGGACTATTCTCTCTGGCCGATGCCCGACTCACGCAGCTCCACTCCCATCGTGGACTCACCTGACTGGAGAGCCGTATGCGGGAAATCCGCCCGTACGGTTCGGAGGGCGGGGCGGCATAGGCCGTCCCGACCCCTATCAACCTTGCGTGATCCAGAATTGCTCCAGCGATCGGCACCCCGCCGTGTTGGGCTTCGCTGCGCTCAGCACCAACCTGCGAGAGCAATCAGCGCTGGCTCACACCGGTGGTATCGGTGCAAGCGAGGCTGATCTTATGGAAGGCAGATTGAAAGGGCCGCCAGCTCAATCGCCCGCTCAGCGCGACTGCGGGAAGCTGCGGAATGCGCTGTCGGCAGGAAACACGTCCCGCGCGGGAACCGATGCGTCGGCGACGCGATTCTCGGTTTTCGGTCCGGACTTGTCGTCGGCTGCTGCGGCGCCCCGCTGTGCCGCTTTATGCGGAATCTTCCACAGCTCGTCATGCGAATAGAACGACAGCGCGCTGATCCAGCGCGAGTGTCCGGTCTTGGCGGTTTCGGGAATGTAGTGACGATCCTGACCGCGCGTCTGGTACAGCGGGGTCCACAGTCCGCCGGTGGCGTCCGCCGATATGCAAAGAAAATGGTGCTGTGCGGATACCGCGTCCTCGGGTTCTGCCGTATGGCTGGCGCCGAATCGCAGCAGTTCTTCCGGGTACATGTAGAGCACCAATCCCCGGGTATACGTATGCGCCATGTGCTATTGCCTTGAACTTGCGCGACAGAAGCGTCGCCTTGCATGGTAGCCCGGAGTTGAACCGCAGGGGTGCTTTGTTGCTCCTGATATGCTGATGCTGGGACCAGATGGTGTGCGGAGAGACTCATGGCGACCGGTTGGGCTGGCGATGGCGCAGTGCAGGACCAGATTGATGCGACCGTGAAGGACGCCATCAAGCGCGCCCGTGCGCAGCTGCCCACGGGGCCAGGACTCGTGCGCTGCGAGGAATGCGACGTGACGATTCCCGCAGCCCGGCGCAAAGCCATACCTGGCGTGCGGCTGTGTGTCGCCTGCCAGGAATCCCGTGATCGCGAGCAATCAGTCAGCGGCTACAACCGGCGGGGCAGCAAGGACAGCCAGCTGCGTTGAGCGGTGCAGGGAGCCGGATCGAGGCGGGTTTCCGAGCATGCTGACAGCACGATCGGCTTCCTTCACGGCATCGCGAGGCGTGCAGCGGTGGAGACGCGCAGGGCTGCAGCTGCGATGAATCAGGCTGCGAAACCCAGCCGATTGCAGTTGCCGGCTGGTGCATGGGCAACTGTCCTGGACTGTCTATGCGATCAGTTCCCGGCCATTCCCCGCGCCACGTGGGCAGACCGGTTTGTGCGCGGCGGGGTGCAGAATGCGCAGGGCCAGGCGCTGAGCCTGGATGCCGCGTTCCGTGTGGGGCTTGAGATCCGTTATTTCCGCGAGGTAGCAGACGAGCCTGCCATTCCGTTCGAGGAACGTGTCTTGTACCTCGATGGGCATCTGGTGGTGGCGGACAAGCCGCACTTCCTGCCGGTGGTGCCGGCAGGCAAGTTCGTGCAGGAAACCTTGCTGACGCGTCTGATACGGCGCCTGGACAATCCGGATCTGGCACCCCTGCATCGCATCGACCGTGAAACCGCTGGACTGGTGCTGTTCTCGGCCAACCGATCCACTCGCGACGCCTATCAGCGCCTGTTTCGCGAGCGTCGCATCCACAAGCGCTATGAGGCCATCGCTCCGGCCTTGCCGGAACACGCCTTTCCTTTGCGACGCGCAACGCGCCTGGCGGCCGGCGAGCCCTTCTTCCGCATGCAAGAGGTCGAAGGTCCGGCAAACAGCGAAACCCTGCTCACGGTCATCGAGCGCCGCGAAGAGACGTGGCGTTACGGTCTCGAGCCGCTGACCGGCAGGAAGCATCAGCTGCGCGTCCACATGGCAGCCCTGGGAGCGCCGATCCTCAACGACAGCCTTTACCCCGTGCTTCGTCGCGGCAACGAGCTGGACTACTCATCGCCCTTGAAACTGCTCGCCGCCAGCCTTGAGTTTGTCGATCCGCTCAGCCACGCGCCGCGGCGCTTTGATTCGCAGTTCGCGCTCTGACCGCCGCACTGCATCTGTCGCGGACCGCCCCATCAAAGGCATCACGCTTGGTTGAACCACCGGGTCAGGCCATGCGCACCCAACGAACCAGGGTGGCAAAGTTGGGCGGCTTGCCATGCATCAGCAGGCCAACGCGGAACACCTTGCCGGCGAACCACATCGCGGCAAACACCGAAGCCACGCCGATTCCGATCGACAGCCATACCTGCCATGCGGGCGGCGGGGTGTTGGACGTGATCCGCAGCATCATCACGAAGGGGTTGACTGGGGGAAGCAGGCTGAGAACGGTGGCGAACAGCGAGTTCGGATCCCGGCTGATCGGCATCCACAGCATCATCGGCAACACGGCCGCCAATACGATCGGTGTCATCAGGGTCTGGGCTTCGCGAAGTTCGTTGACCGCCGCGCCAACGGCGGCCATCAGCGAGGCCAGCACCATGAAGGCGATCAGGAAGAACACCAGAAAGCAGAACAGTTGCCAGCCATCGACCAGCCCGGCGAGGGCAAAGCTGAAAAGCGCCAGCAGGCCCAGGCCCGCGTAGATGCCCAACATCAGCAGGCCAACGCCGAGCTGGCCGAGGATCTTGCCGGCCATCAATTGGGTCGGAGATACGGCGGCCAGCAACACCTCGACCACGCGACTGGATTTCTCCTCGATCGTGGATGTCATCAGCTGCTGTCCGGCTGTCATCACCGCGACCAGCATCAGCACCATGAAGAACATCGGCAGCAGGGTGGCCGCGACCCGGTTGGAGGCGCGTTCGCCGGAGGCGTCGACGGTGCTGGGAGTGACGCGCGGTACGTTGGTGAGCTCGCGAATCTCGGTGACATCCAGCTGGCGGGCCGCCATGCGTGTTTCGATGATCGCATCGCGGGTCGCGTCGCGCAGTTCGTCGATCAGGCGGTCGTCGAGTTTGGACCGGATGAACAGGTCGTAGCTTCCCAGTGTCTCGTCTGCACCGCGTTGCACGGCGTTGGCGTGAATCACCAGAACCGCCAGGCGTCCTCCGTCACTGGCCTTGCCTTCCATCAGAGGTGTCTTGGCTGCGTCTACGTCGTCGCCCGGCTGCAGCCGGATGACGTGCAACTGCGGCACTTCGCCCAGCGCCTTGTCCAGCCCTTCAGTCAATGTATCGGCGCTGGCAAGGCCCCGCATCGCTGCGGGCATCGCATCGTTCATGCGCTGTTGCTGGGCGCGGCGCCGTTCGAGAAAGCTCGCGGGCTGCAATGCCTGCTCGAGTCGTTCGGCGACCTCGCCACCGCTGGTGTCGAGCACCGCGACTTCGCCCTCAATTGGTGGAGTCTTCTGGTTTATCAACAAGGGCAGAATCAGGATCATCAGTCCCATCATCAGCGGGACTGCCAGCAGGCCAAACAGGAAGCCTTTGGTCAATACGGTGGCGAGAAACTCGCGCAGGGCGATCTGCAGGATCTTGTTCATGCGGCACGCTCCGTGGGCTGCACGTCGTCCGACACGATACTGATGAAAATATCCTCAAGGTTCGGGCGAACCACTTCCAGTCTGGCCGGGGGCACACGCTGGGCCACGTTGCTGAGCGTGATGGCCAGATCAGCTTCGGCCTCGAGTTCGATCAAATGGTATCCGGCGTCGCGGCGCAGGCTCTTCAGTCCCTCAAGACCCGCGAGTTTCGCCACGACATCGGCCGCAGGATCGAGCGCTTCAATACGCAGTGCGTGCGGTGTGTGTCTCGCACGGATTGCTGTCAAGGTGTCATCCAGCACCTTGCGGCCGTTATGGATCATCACGATGTGCTCGCAGATCTGCTCTGCCTGGGGCATCACGTGGGTCGAGAACAGCACGGTGCATCCGCGCGAATGCTGCTCCATGATCAGTTCGCGCAGCAGGCGCATGTTGACTGGATCCAGCCCGCTGAAGGGCTCGTCGAGAATCAACAGTTCAGGCTCATGCAGTACCGAGGCGATGAACTGCACCTTCTGCTGCATGCCCTTGGAAAGTTCCTCGCAGCGCTTGCCTGCGACATCGGCCAGGCCCACGCGATCAAGCCACTGGGCGGCGCGCTGCTTCGCGACGGAGCGGGGCAGGCCTTTCAGGATGCCCATGTGCTGCAGGAAGGCGTCCACCTTCATCTTGCGGTAAACGCCGCGCTCTTCCGGCAGGTAGCCGATGCGGTCCTTCGCCTCCAGCGCAGACCTGTTCCCCAGCACGCTGATCGTTCCACTGTCGGGGAAAAGTATGGAGAGCATCATGCGCAGACTGGTGCTCTTGCCTGCGCCATTCGGGCCAATGATGCCGTAAAGCGCGCCTTGTGGAATCTCCAGATCCAGATGTTGGACTGCCTGCTTGCTGCCGAAAGACTTGCATACACCGGAAAGCTGGATTGCGTAGGTCATGGGGAAAATCAGGCTGCGCACCATTCAAGGTCGGGTAGTATCAGTTTGCGGGCGCGCTTCGGCCAATGCCTCTCCACTCGGGTCTGGCCCGATACGCCCAGCATGCAGCCCCGCCGACCGAAGCGCAGTTCGGCGGCAGGGCTGATTTGAAGTCGGCCAGAGGCCTACTCGATGGCGGGTTCTTCCGGCTGCGCGGCAACGCCTCCGCGGCGGCGCCCGGCGCGCAGGCGACCCAGCGTGGTGTCGAGATTGCGCGACAGCTTTTCAGCGGCCCCGTGCAGGGCGTCGGCCACCTTGCTGGCGTCGTGGGTTACGGCGACGGGTTGCCGCCCAGCCATGCGCGCTTCGAGCACGCAGCGCTTGTCGTCGTCTGCATGATGGCCGGCCTTGGTATCGCGCAGATGTACTTCAATTCGGGTGATGTGCTCGGCGAAGCGGGCGAGCTTGTCACGCAGTTCGCGATCGACCCACTGGGCCAGCGCATCGTCGCCCTGCACGTGGGTATCGGTATTCAGCTGGATCTGCATAAGCCTCCTTGGGGTGGTAACAGCTACGTGCTCAGAGGGCAGGGGAGCGGACGAAGTTCAGTCCAATCCAGTTCTCCTGCATTGGGCAAGGATCGCGGATAATGGCGAACCTTTCCAGTAGAAGCGCCTGAATGAAGACCCCCGCGGGGCTGCAGCCCCTCATCGACGATGGCGTCATCGACGAAGTGATCCGACCGCTCAAGAGTGGCAAGGAAGCTTCCGTCTATGTCGTGCGTTCCGGCGATGAGACCCGCTGCGCCAAAGTCTACAAGGACATGGCCCAGCGCAGCTTCCAGTCTCGGGTTCAGTATCAGGAAGGTCGCAAGGTACGGGGTAGCCGGCAGGCCCGGGCAATGGGACGCGCCAGCAAGTTCGGCAAGCGTGAGCTTGAAGCCGCCTGGAAGAACACCGAAGTCGACGCGCTGTACCGCCTGGCCGATGCCGGCATCGCGGTTCCGAAGCCGCACGGGTATTTTCACGGCGTGCTGGTGATGGACCTGGTGACCGACTCCGAAGGATTCAGCGCACCGCGGCTTGGCGAAGTCGAACTGAGCGAGGCCGAGGCCATCGACTATCACGCGCGCCTGATTCGCGATGTGGTGCGCATGCTGTGCCTGGACATGATCCACGGCGACCTTTCCGAGTACAACGTGCTGGTCGCGCCGCAGGGTCCGGTGTTGATCGACTTTCCGCAGGTGGTCAGCGCCTCGGGCAACAATTCAGCACGCATGATGCTGCTGCGCGACGTGCACAACCTGCGCGACAGCTTTGCGCGCTTTGCGCCGGCGCTGAAGGACACCCATTATGGTGAGGAGATGTGGGCGCTGTACGAACGCAGTGCATTGTTGCCTGACACCGTTCTGACCGGCAGATTCGTGTTCGAGAAGCGTCGCGTTGACGTTCGCGCCGTGATGGACTCGATCGAGGACGCCCGCCAGGTGGCCTTGATCCGTCAGCAGGGCAGGGAAGCGGCCGAGCAGGACTGAGAGCTGCGGCGCAGTCCTCCCGCGTTCCGAAGGATTGCTAGAACTTTTCGCCGACGGGCAAGTAGCGCCACTCACCGGGCAGCAGCTTGCGGAGTGGGACGCGCCCGATACGCAGCCGGCGCGTGGCAAGGACCTCCAGACCAACCTGACGGCACATGTCGCGCAGCTGCCCTGGCTGCACCCCCTTGATGGCGAATCGCAGGCGGGTTTCGCTCTGCCAGCTCACCTTGCAGGGCGGCAGGGCATGACCCTGATAGCTCAGGCCGTTGGCCAGGCGGTAGAGTCCGTAGTGCGCGATCTCGCCGGAAACCTCCACCACAAACTCCTGTTCGATGGAGGCGTAGTCCTCGCTCAGGCGGCGGCGAACGCGGCCATCCTGGGTCAGGACAACCAGGCCGCTGGCGTCGGGATCAAGCGGCATCATCGGCACGAGGCGCTGGAAATGCTGCTTCAGCACCCGCACTTCAACATCATCGTCTGCGCTGCGCGTGGCCGGCGTGGCCAGGGCAGGGGTGGCTTGAAACTCGATGGCTGCCGGCTTGTGCAGCAGCAGGGTGGCAGGTTCACTCGGTTCCAGTCGTGCGTCTTCCGCCAGTTCCACACGCTGGCCTGTAATCATGGTTTGCGGGGTTTCTGTCGGGATTCCGTCGACGCTGACCCAGCCGCCTTCGATGTACTGCTGAGCCTGGGCTCTGGAGCAGCCGAGCAGCTCGGTGAGGTGCTTGTCCAGGCGGATGGGATCGGGCATGGAGAACGCTGTCTGTTGAATGGGACACCAAATCGCGACGCATGGGACGACCGCCGCAAGGCGGTCGTCCGGATGCTGCCTGGATCAGTCGGTCAGCGTATAGCTACCGGTGTCGCAGAGGTCGACGGCCGGCTTATCCAGCACATCGCCGTCGTCGAAGACGAAGCGAAGGTCGTATGCGCACTGGGTGCGACCGTCGGCGATATTGATTTCGATGGACTCGCCCGAACCGAGTACGTCCGCACCAAGGATATCTTCCTCCCAGTCGCCCACGTCGCTGGGCGATGCGTAGAACTCGACAACGACAAAGCTGGAGCGATTGTTCAGTGTGAGCGACAGGTCTTCTGCCAGTGCTGCACTGCTGAAGGCCGATATGGCGAAGGCCAGTGATACGGTGGCCAGAGTGATGCTGCGTGCGATGGACATGGGTGGGTTTCTCCTGCCCGGGATTCGGGCGAGGCTGAGCATAGCCGCTTGAAGCTGAAGCGGGGGGCATATCCATTCGGCGCGGCACCTCCAGGCACATTCGCTGACGAATTCGGGCCCAAATGTCTGTTACCTGCGGCCGGGAAAGGCGTATCAGGCCTGCTTCCAGCTTCGTGCACCAAGAAAGATCAGGCGCAGCTGCTTGATGAAGTTTTCGCTCAGTTCCCTTTCGGCCTGTGGCTGATCGCGGGGCAGGTCGAGGATGTCGGTCGCGGCATTCATCATGGTGGTGACAACCAGGCCGCAGATAAGCTGAAGCGTTTCCATCGGTAGCGCGGGCAGCAGGCCCAAGTCGCGCATGTCCTGCGCCATCTCATTGGCGAAGTGCGACTCCTCGATCCGTACCGCCTTGCGGATGGCAGGTGAGCCGCCGCCGCGCGCGCCGGCCGCGAACATGAAGTCGCGGTGGTTCTGGGTGACGTAGTTCTTGTAGATCAGCACCGAGCTGCGCAGGATCTGGGTGGGCGGCAGGCCCTGGCGACGCGCCTCCCGCAAGAGTCGGCGCAAGGTCAGGCCGCAGCCTTCGACCAGGGCCAGGCCAAGTTCGTCCAGATCCTTGAAGTGGCGGTAGAACGCGGCCGGCACCACGCCGGCTTCGCGGGTGACCTCGCGCAGGCTGAGCGAAGAAAAGCTGCGGCCGGTGTCCATCAGGTTCAGCGCGGCATCCAGCAGGTGCTCGCGGGTGCGCTGCTTCTGCTCGATACGGGTGATCGAAGTCGGGGCTTCGCTGGCGCTGCGGGCCACGGTCAGGCGGGTGGGTGAGTGAACATGTGAGCAGTATAGACCGGCGGGTTTGAGTGCCGTTCAGACTGGAGCAAGCGCAGCCGCGCAGGAGCGCGTCCCCCCATGGATCGGGTTACGCAGCCTACCCAAGGCGCAAGTTGCATGAAGTGGTTCTTCGCTCCTTGGGAGGGCGCCGCTCCTGCGGCGCTGCTTTTTGGCTCTCGACAAGCTCCTTCGCTGCGTGCATTATGGTGAACATATGTTCACTCAAGTAAGTCACGCCAGCATGGTTCCTTCGACCCCCAAAGCCCGCAACTGGCCATCACGCCTGCTGCGCAGCCACTGGCTGCGGCCGCTCAATGACGTGAACGCCTGGAACCGTGTCCTGCAGCGCCTGCACCCGATGGCGTCGCTTGATTCGGTTCGCGCGCGGGTCATCGCGCGGGTCGTGGAAGGCGAGGACACGATCAGCTTGTGGCTGAGGCCGAACCGACACTGGCGCGGGCATGTGGCCGGCCAGCATGTGTTGCTTGGCGTCGAGATCGACGGCGTGCTGCGGCAACGCGCCTTCAGCCTTTCCAATGCCGCCGGACGGCGTCAGCCGATTCGCATAACGCTGCGGCGCCAGCCGGGGCAGGGCACGACGGATTGGCTGTTTCGCAACGCTGATGTTGGATTGCTGGTAAGCCTGAGTCAGGCCAGCGGCGGCTTTGTGCTGCCGTCGCCGGCACCGCCGATGCTGCTGATGGTTGCCGCCGGCAGTGGGATCACGCCATTGCTGGCGATGCTGCAGGAGCTGGCTTCGACGCAGTACCGTGGCGACGTCCAACTGCTGCAGCTCAGCCGTAGTGTCGCTGATCGGCTGTTTGCAGAGGAACTGGAAGGGCTGCGCCAGCAGTTGCCGGGTCTGCGGATCCATGAGCACTTCAGTCTCACTCAGGGCCGTTTCGACGTCGCTGACCTGGCGGCTTTGATGCCCGACGTGCACGAACGCCACACCCTGGTCTGTGGCCCGCCCGCCTTGACGCAGGCCATCGACGTCGAGTTCAGCGGTCTCGGCCTGTCACCACCCCAACAGGAACGCTTCGGTGCACCGCTGCGCCAGTCCACTCCGGGCGAAGCGCGCAGCATTCACGCGGCTGATTCCGAACAGGTGTTCACCCAATCTGACGAACCAAACCTGCTGCTGGCCGCGGAAGCAGCCGGGTTGCAGCCGCGCTATGGCTGTCGCGCCGGCCTGTGCCGCACCTGCCTGTGCAAGAAGCAGCGCGGCAGCGTGCGGAACCTGCTCACCGGGCAGGTATCGGCGCAGCCGGACGAATGGATCCAGCTGTGCATTTCAGTCGCGGAATCAGACCTGGAGCTTGCCCTGTGACCGAAACGAAGTCGCCAACCCGGAAATCCCAAATGCGCCTGAAAGCCGACCTCGAACCCGTCCAGCTCGACAGCCTTGCGCAGGAGCTCGATGCCCTTCGCAGTGAAGTCGTGGCCAGCTATGGTGAGCGCGATGCGCTGCACATCCGGCGCATGGTACGTCGTGCCCAGGGCAGCGCCATTGCCGGACGCGGCCTGCTGATGTTCGGCTTCGGCCCGATCAGCTGGCTGGTTGGCGTGGCTGCACTCGCGCACGCCAAGATCCTCGAGAACATGGAGATTGGCCACAACGTCATGCACGGCCAGTACGACTGGATGAACGATCCCGAGATGAACTCGCAGACCTATGACTGGGACATCGTCTGCGCGCGCGAGCACTGGCTGAACTCGCACAATGTCGAACACCACGACCACACCAACATCCTCGGCAAGGACCACGATTACGGCTACGGCATGCTGCGCCTCAGCGCCGAGCAGCGCTGGAGCCCCGCGGCCCTGCTGCAGCCGATCTGGTACGCGCTGCTCGCGATCCTGTTCCAGTGGGGCGTGGCGGTGCACGACATCAAGTTCGGCCGTTTCCTGAAAGGCCGCATGAGCCGCGCCGAGCTGCGCAAGCGCGCCGCACCCTTTGTTCGCAAGGCCGGCCGGCAGTTGTTCAAGGACTACGTGTTCTTCCCCGCGCTGGCCTTTTGGAACTGGCCGCGTGTGTTGCTGGGAAACCTGTGCGCCAACCTGATCCGCAACCTGTGGACCAATGCGATCATCTTCTGCGGCCACTTCACCGGTGACGCGCAGACCTTCACCCGCGCCGAGTCCAGCAACGAGAGCCGCGGCCAGTGGTACCTGCGCCAGATCCAGGGCTCCAGCAACCTCGAAGGCGGACGCTGGTTCCACGTGCTGAGCGGTCACCTGAGCCACCAGATCGAACATCACCTGTTCCCCGACATGCCGGCACCGCGTTACGCCGAGATCGCCCCGCGCGTGCAGGACATCTGCCGCCGCTACGGCATCCACTACAACAGCGCTGGCTTCTGGCGGCAGTACGGCTCGGTGCTGAAGCGGATCTTCGTGCATGCGTGGCCGACGCGGCGACGTGTTGCGCGTGGTGAGGGTGGGGCTACGTTGGGACTTCCTGTCAGTGAGAAGCCCTGAGTAGTCCGAATGGGATCGGAGTGATCAGCTCCGCGAACCCAGGAGCTCCGTGTTGGCAAACCCCGTTCGAGCTGAGGTTAGGCCAGGAAGCTCGATGTCCAGGAAAGCGTTTGGTGACTCAAACCCGCTCGTCCTGAGCGTAGGCCCGCAGGGCCGAAGTCGAAGGATTCGTTGCCGGCACTTTGACTTCGCCGGCCGTTGGCCGGCTACGCTCAGTGCGAACGGAATGGCGTGAGTGACTCAGAACACCCCGGTGCAGGCGTGGGCCTTTGCTCCGCCCTGATCCGAACCCGGGGCTTCGTGTCACCTTCTACCAATCGGAGAAGTGTCCAAGGCCGCTCGCCCATGGATGGTGGGAGCGCAAACTTCCGTCCCGCGCAGTTTGCAGTGCTGGAGTGACCGCGCGCCGCGCGGTAGATTGCTGGCCTGCACCCACATTCTCCGTTGCCATGCCCTTGACCCGCACTGCCACGTTCCTTGTGCTGTCGCTCCTGAGCGCTGCAAGCGGCTGCAGCACGCGCAGCACCGTAGTGAACGACACCGCATCGACGCGAGTCGACGTCGATGCCGCCGCCGCGACCGCGCGTTACTTCAACGCAGTGCGCGATCGTCCACCCTTGCTGGCTGCCTTTCTGCGCGAGTTTCCCAAGGGCGGCGACCTGCACAGTCACCTGTCGGGTGCGATCTATGCCGAGCGCCTGCTCGAATGGGCGATCGAGGATGGTGCCTGTATTGATGTTGCAGCGCTGAGCGCGATCCGTGGCCCCTGCAAGGCCGACGCAACGCGCATCCCTGCGGCGCAGGTGTTGACCGATCTCGAACTGCACAGCCGGCTGATCGATGCCTGGTCGGTGCGCAACTGGAATCCCGCCATGGGTCCGGGTCACGCGCGATTTTTCGGGGCGTTCGCGCGCTTCCGTGGCGCACTCGATGGCGAGCGCGGCGGCGAGATGTTGGCCGAGGTGGCAGCGCGTGCTGCCGATGGTCGGGTTTCTTATCTTGAGCTGATGTATTCGCCTGATCTGGGCAGTTCGCGCCGGCTTGCGCAGGAGCTTGCCTGGCAGGCGGACTTGCAGGCGATGCATGCCCAGGTGCGAGCTATGGGGCTCGAGGCGCTGGTCGACGAGGCGATTGCGCGGGTGGATGCCGATCTGATCGCGCAGCGTGAGCAACTGGCTTGCGCCAGCGACACCCCGGCGCCTGGCTGCAACGTCGTGGTGCGATTCCAGTATGCCGTGGGTCGGGCACGCGGCGCGGCCGAGGTTTTTGCCAGCCTGGCATTCGGATTCGAACTGGCCAGCCGCGACCCGCGCTTCGTTGCGGTCAACCTGGTGCAGCCGGAGGACTGGCCACGCGCCTTGCAGGACTATGCATTGCATATGGCCATGGTCGGCTTCCTGGCGCAGCGCCATCCGCGCGTCGGCGTCACCCTGCATGCGGGCGAGTTGGTGCCGGGCCTGGTGCAGCCGGAACATTTGCGCGGCCACATCCGGCAGGCCATCGAGGTGGCCGGCGCGCGCCGCATCGGCCACGGAGTTTCGGTCATGCACGAGGACAATCCCCACGATCTGCTGCGCAACATGGCCGAGCGAGGCGTGCTGGTGGAAGTGGCCTTGAGCAGCAACGACATCATCCTGGGCGTGCGCGGCGCCAGCCATCCCTTGTCGATCTTCCTCGAACAAGGCATACCCGTGGCCCTGGTCACGGACGACGAAGGCGTGGCGCGCTCCAGCCTGGCCCAGGAGTTTCAGCGTGCTGTCCAGGAGCACGACCTTGACTACGCACAGCTCAAGCGCCTGGCGCGAAACTCGCTTGAACACGCCTTTGTCGAAGGCTCCAGCCTGTGGGCTGATGGGCGCCGATTCATCCCGGTGGCGGCCTGCGGAGAGAAAGCGGGCGGCTTGAAGTCGGTCGCTTGCGATGTCGCCGTCGCAGCTAGTGCACGTGCGGATCTGCAGCGTCGACTTGAGCTGCAGTTCCTTCAGTTCGAGCAAGTGCATGCGGCGCTGCCGTTGCCGGGTTTTGTCCGCCCTGACTAGACCTGAATGCACGCAGGCTTTGGAGCCCCTCTCCCTGTGGGGCGAGGGGCCATGCCTGCGCGCCACCGGCTAACCTGGCTGAGAGCGCCGAAAGCCCCTCTCCTATTGGGAGAGGGGTTGGGGAGAGGGTGCGATATCCCAGCAAATGCCTGTAACTTGCCTGATCCATCCAGTCGCGCAGCAAGCGGCGTCAACGTTGTCGGCGCGACCATGGGCATTGATTCCAATCGCACCCTCATCCGGCGCTTCGCGCCACCTTCTCCCAAGGGAGAAGGGTCCAAAGCCCCTCTCCCCCGGGAGAGGGGTTGGGGTGAGGGTACGAGAACTCACCAAAGCCTGTGGCTTGCTGGATTCATCCAGTCGCGCAATACATGGTCAACCGTGTCGGAGGGACTAAGGGTGTCGCTTCCCATCGCACCCACATCCGGCGCTTCGCGCCACCTTCTCCCAAGGGAGAAGGAATGAAAAAGAAAGGAGGCGCTTCCTTCTCTGAGCAGGAGAAAGAAGCCCTCAGCCCCCAGTCTCACCGCGCAGCCGATTGGCATCCATATACGGCCCATGCGTCGGCCGTGACAAGTACTGTCCAGCGCCACGCACAGCACGCAGATCCCCATTCACCCAGGCCAGCGTGCCGCGGGTCAGGGTGTGGCTGGCGATGCCGGTGACGGTGCGTCCTTCGAACACGTTGAAGTCGATGTTCTGGTGATGCGTCTTGGCCGAAATCGTGCGCGAGCCCTTGGCATCCCAGACCACGAGGTCGGCATCGGCACCCACCGCAACCGCGCCTTTGCGCGGGAAAAGGTTGAAGATCTGCGCGGCATTGGTGGAGGTGACGCGCACGAATTCGCTCGGTGTGAGTCGCCCGCTGCCGACGCCGTAATGCCACAGCAGCGACATGCGGTCTTCGATGCCGGCGCAGCCGTTCGGGATGAGGGTGAAATTGTCCTTGCCCGCCGCTTTCTGCGGTGCGCAGAAGCAGCAGTGGTCGGTTGCCGTCGTGTGCAGGTGACCGGCCTGCAGGCCCTGCCACAGCGCTTCCTGGTGCGCCTTGGGGCGGAACGGCGGACTCATCACGTGGCCGGCGGCGAATTCGAAGTCGGGATTGCGATAGACCGAGTCGTCGATCAGCAGATGCCCGGCCAGCACCTCGCCAAACACGCGCTGGCCCTCGCCGCGCGCCCGCGCGATGGCCTGCAGCGACTGGATGCAGGAGTTGTGCACGATGTAGAGCGGTGTGCCCAGCACCTCGGCAATGCGTATCGCGCGATTGGCGGCTTCGCCTTCGACGGCCGGCGGGCGCGACATCGGATGGCCTTCCGGTCCAGTGATGCCGCGCGCAACGAGCTGCTTCTGCAGGCGGAACACCAGTTCGCCGTTCTCGGCATGCACCGTGGGCAGGGCGCCAAGCTCCAGGCAACGCATGAAGCTGTTCACCAGCACTTCGTCGTCGCACATGATGGCGTTCTTGTAGGCCATGAAGTGCTTGAAGCTGGACACGCCGTGCTGCGTGGCCAGCAGGCCCATGTCGCGGTGCACCGAGTCATCCCACCAGGTGATGGCGACATGGAAGGCATAGTCGCCGGCGGCCTTCTCGGCCCAGCCGCGCCAGGTATTGAAGGCCTCCATGAGCGGCTGCTGCGGATTGGGAATCACGAAGTCGATGATGCTGGTGGTGCCGCCGGCCAACCCGGCCGCGGTGCCGGTGTAGAAATCATCGCTCGCCACCGTGCCCATGAAGGGCAATTGCATATGTGTATGCGGATCGATGCCGCCAGGCATCACCAGCTGACCGCCAGCGTCGATCACCTCGCAGCCGGCAGGCGTGTCGAGCTTCTCGCCGATCGCAGCGATATGGTCACCGACGCAGAGTACGTCGGCGCGGTAGCTGTGTTCGGCATCAACGACGGTGCCGCCGCGGATCAGGATGCTCATGCTCGTTCCACCTGCCGGGACTCAAGACCTGCATTAAACGCAAAGCGGGTGCGATACGCAAAGGCGTCAATGAACACGAGGCAATGTAAAGCTTGGAGAACGGTAGGACCTCGTCTTGGTAGGTTGGCGCTGCGCGCAGCGAAGCCCAACGATGCGGAATCCAGGATCATGCCTGCGTCTACCAATCTCACGCGTTGGGCTTCGATGCGCTCAGCACCAACCTGCGAGAACAGATTGCGCTGCGCAAATTGCCGGCGCGAGCCACTTCCGCTGTCTTGAGACTTCGCGCGTCGTTCGCATCCGCACAACACCAGGCACACCAGAGCCGCCACCGCCAGCCCGACAAAACACGCATAGGTAGAGATCGTGCTGAGCACGGTGGGCACTTCGGGCACGAAGCCGGATGCCTTGAGAAAGCCGGGAAGATTGGCTAGCACGGACGACCACCAGAGCGATGATGGCAGCGGGATTCCAGCCGCAATGCTAGCTGTACTCGCCTTCGAGCGGAACAGGGCATTCTTGTCGACTTCGGTGCGTCGTAAAACAGGTTTCGATAGACGCGGTGCGCTACGTCGGGACGATGGCATGTTGCGAATGCGACTAGTTCTTGGCAGGCTCTGGCGCGTCCACGCGCCGCCCATCTATCCGATCGAGCGGGTGCGCGGCAAGCTTCAGCCACTCCCCCCATCCCACCTTTCGATTGCGTTCGAACGCCAGCATGCGGCCGTCAGGCGAGACGGAAAGCCGCCCAATTCCTGCAATCCGATCACCCGACAGGTCGATTCGCTGTTCGAGTCCGGATTTGATGTCGAGTACCACGAGTTCAGCATTGTCGGGCCACAGTAGGCGCTGCGGGTCGATCCAGGCGTGCGCCCCGGAAGCGTGGGATGGAAGGCGCGCCAACAGGGTCAAGTTTCCAGCTAGAGGGTCGATGCACACCAGCTCCTTTTCGGACTCATCGGCTCGGCTGTCTGAGGGCTGTTCCGACCACCGCTCGTGTAGGGCGCGCGTTGTCTGGTGGGGCTGTCGGTCTTGTAGGGCCGTAAAACACCGAAAGAACGAATGCCATTGTGCCTGCGCACCCAACTTGACTGCGCCCTGTACCAATCGAATCTCGGCAGCCTCGACATCGAGCAGAAATCCTCGTCGTTCCTCCCCGCTGATAGCAAACACTTGACCCGCGGGCGAAACGGCAAACTCCTTTATCGATTCCCCTGCAGGTGTGAGCCTGCGCGGTTCCGCGCCTTCGCTCACCTTCCAGAGCGCCTCCTGCCGCAGCACGATCAGGCTGCCATCCGCCAAAGGCCAACCGGCGATATCAGAATGCTCATGCTCGGGCAGAACCGAGGTGAGTTCTGCACTACCGTGGTTCCAGCGCTTCAACTCCGCACGCATGGCGCCGGGGGCGACACTGACCAGCAGATCGCCGTCGTCTCCAACAAACACCGGTCGACCGCTGATACCTATAGTGCGGGTCAGATTGTCTGGTCGACGCAGCGCAACCCGCTCAGGCGTGATGCCCAAGTCGGAGATAAACACGTCGACGTTGCCACCCGGATTCATCACTGCGCCGAAACTCACGCGAACCATCACGACCAACGCCAGAACGGCGATAGGAGAGATCAGGAGCTGTGCGAAGGAGTTGGCAGCCAGAAACATCATCACCTGAATCAAGGTCATTGCCATGCTTTTGCGATAGGTCCAACACACCGCGTAGATGTAATAGGCATAGACAAGCAGACCCGATATCAGGATGAAGTAGCGAAACCCCGGCGCAATCAGGTAGACCAGCACGTGCAAGCCCATGCTCACGATCGATGCCGCAGCCGTCGCGTAAAGCAAGATGGCGACAAAGTTCGCATAGCGACGGCTGCCGTCGGCGATACGAAGGCCGGCTGCTGAAACCAGAACAAGTGCAGCCATAAAGATCGGATATATCAGGGCTTCGAACAGCGCGACCCGTCGACGCACATCGTCCAGGGCGAGGGCCTCGTGCTGATAGGCTTCAGCTACGGGCGGAAATGCCTCAATATTGAGTTGGCCGGCCAACGAAGTGGCTGGGAGTGGCATCAGCCAATCCAGGAACACCCAGACCGACCCTACCAGAACCACCAATGGCCACGGTCTGAGAACAAATGGAGTGTCTGCAGCCAAGCGATCTGCCGCGCTCGCCGGGTTACGCAGGATAGCGAAAAGGGTAGGCGTCTGAGGCTGATCGACACTCGTCACTGAGGCGATTGGGGAATGATTAGGCAGCTGGGCGGTGGGTCCTGAGCCTGACGCTGTGTACTTCAACAGCGCTTCCACGCGCTCAACCACGTCCCTGCCGGTGGCGGGCCGATGCTCGGGATCCTTTGCCATAAGGGCATCAAGCAGACCCTGCAAGTGGCCAAAGCGTTCTTCCAATCTTGGCACCGGGGCGGTCAGATGCTGCATCCCGATCGACCAGCCGTCCGTACCCTGAAACGGCAGCTTGCCAGTGAGCAGTTGGTACATGCTCACTCCCAAACTGTACAAATCCGAACGTCCGTCGAGCGGGTGGCCCTGTAGCTGCTCTGGGCTCATATAGTTGGGCGTACCCAGGCTGGTGCCTTCCTGAGTCAGGGAGGGCTGCCCCTCCCGTGCCCGCGCGATGCCAAAGTCGGAGAGGACGCTGACGCCGTCCTCGCGGCGGAGGATGTTTTCTGGCTTGACGTCGCGGTGCACGACGCCCTGCCTATGGGCGTAGTCCAAGGCTTCAGCGATGTCGCGCACAACCTGCAGTACGGCCTTCGGATCACCCACCAGCTTAGGGGAGTCGGCCACGCTACCGCCGGGCTCGTTTGCCATCGCGATATAGGGCCTGCCTTCATGCACACCGACATCGTGGATCGCGACGATGTGAGCGTGATGCAATTTCGCGGCAATCTGCGCCTCGCGCAGGAAGCGCTCGGTCGCAATAGGGTCCTCGGCCAGGTTGGGCTTCAAAACCTTCAGTACGACATCGCGGCCGAGCGAGTGCTGGCGTGCCAGGTAGCAGGTGGCCATGCCTCCTTCACCCAGCCGTCGCTCTATCGAATAACCAGAAATCTCCACGGCGCGTCCCCCTGCAGCTAACTCTTGGTCGTAAACGCGGTCTCACGCACGCAATTTACGAAGCTCAGATGGCCCCGGATCCTGCACGCCTGTTTGGCGACAGGGCGCTAGGTCAATGGCTAATAACTTGCAGCGAACCCTTGCGATGCATTGGGGCTAAGCCTCCGCCAAAGTCGTCGGTGCTGCAAGTTGGCGGTTGCGCGTGTCGCCGTAGTGGGAGAACTTGGGTCAGCTGGGCTGATTGAACGCGCGCTGTTGGACTGGCCGCTTGGAAAGGAGTGTGAGTAGGTTGCTACCCGGAATCCTTTGCCGGAGAGCGCAACCCCATCAACACCAAATACACCACAGCCGCCACGGCCAAGCCGACGAACCAGGCATAGGTGTAGATCGTGCTGAAAACGGCCGGCACCTCGGCGACGAATCCCGCGGCCTTGAGGAAGCCAGGCAAGTTGGGCAGCACGCCCAGCACCAGGGCGATGATCGCGGCCGGATTCCAGCCGCTGCGGTAACCGTACTCGCCGTCGTGGCGGAACAGGGCGTCCTTGTCGAGTTCGGTGCGACGGATGAAGAGGTAGTCGGCCAGCATGATGCCGGCGATCGGGCCGAGCAGGGCGGAATAGCCGATCAGCCAGGTGAAAATGTAGGCGCCAGTGGTTTCCAGCAGCTTCCAGGGAAACATCGCGATGCCGATGCCGGCGGTGATGTAGCCGCCGAGCTTGAATGAGATCCTGCCGGGCGCCAGATTAGAAAAGCCATTGGCTGGCGCCACTACGTTGGCCGCGAGATTGGTGGTGAGCGTGGCCAGCACCAGGGCGATTAGCGCAATCACCACGCCGATGCCGCCCATGCGTCCGGTCAGCGCCACCGGATCCCAGATCGCCTCGCCGTAGATCAGCACCGTGGCCGAGGTAACCGCCACGCCGATGAAGGCCAACAGGGCCATCGGCAGCGGCAGGCCCAGCGCCTGGCCAACGATCTGGTCGCGCTGGCTGCGCGCATAGCGGGTGAAGTCGGGAATGTTCAGTGCGAGCGTAGCCCAGAATCCGACCATGGCCGTGAGCGATGGCCAGAAGACCATCCAGAACTGCCCTTCACGCGCGCCACCGGCATCGAACTGCGAAGGCGCCGAGAGCATCGGCCCGAAGCCATCGGCACGCATGTATGCCCAGACCAGCAGGGCCAAGCACATCGCAATCAGCAAAGGTGCAGCGAGCGTTTCCAGCCAGCGGATCGACTCGGTGCCGCGCGCGATGAACACCACGTGCAGGGCCCAGAAGGCGAGGAAACAGACCAGCTGGCCCAGGTCGATACCAAGGCCGGAAATTCGCTCACCGGCAATCGCGTTTCCGCTGAGGATATTGACCAGGGTGTAGATCGCAAAGCCGCCGACCCAGGTCTGGATGCCGAACCAGCCGCAGGCCACCAGGCCGCGCAGCACCGCCGGCAGTTTCGCGCCGCGCGTGCCAAACGAGGCGCGCAGCAGCACCGGAAACGGAATGCCGTGCTTGGTGCCGGCGTGACCGATCAGCAGCATCGGCACCAGCACGATGACATTGCCCAGCAGGATGGTGCTGACCGCCTGCATCAATGACATGCCCTCGGCCACCAGCCCCGCTGCCAGCATGTAGCTGGGCACGCAGACCACCATGCCAACCCAGAGCGCCGCGATGGCCTTCCAGTCCCAGGTGCGCTGGTGCGGCGCGGTAGGCAGCAGGTCGCTATTGACCAGATCAAGGTCGCCGGTTTCGGGGTGGACGTCGGTGATCGTATTCATGGTGTTCGGTATTTGGCGATTATGGTTTGGATTAGAGCAACTGCAGGATCAAGAGCTGCAACGCAGAGGCGCAGAGAACGCAGAGACGCGCAGAGAACAGCAAAAGAGTTGAGATAGAAAAGACAATCCCCAGAAACCGTAGATGCCGTAGCGTTCGATCGGCCGTCAGGCGCGAGCGGCACTCGCGTGGTCACGTTTCAATCGCCCTTTTCACTTCGCTCCTCCTCTCCCAAGACGTTCCGTCTTTCAACTCGTGCCTTGCTCTCGCTTCACCCCTCTCTCTAGCTCTTCTCTGCGCGTCTCTGCGTTCTCTGCGCCTCTGCGTTGCTGCTCTTGATCCAGCCTAGCTCCTGCTCCTGCTCTGGCTCTTGCTTCACCACTTTCTCTCGCTCTTCTCTGCGCGTCTCTGCGTCCTCTGCGCCTCTGCGTTGCTGCGCTTGATCAAGCTTCGCAAAGGGGCGATCACATCAGCCAGTCATCTCCGGAACCTTTCGCATTGGATTGTTCGGATGCGTGGTCCAGTCCTGGAAGCCGCCCTCGTCGACCCGCTCCATGGTGATGCAGCCGGTCACCGGGCAGACATGCATGCACAGGTTGCAGCCGACGCATTCGGCGTCGACCACTTCAAAGTGCCTGGCGCCGTCTTTCTCCTTGAGGATGGCCTGGTGCGCGGTGTCCTCGCAGGCGATGTGGCAGAGCCCGCACTTGATGCACTTGTCCTGGTCGATGCGCGCCTTGATGTCGTATTTCAGGTTCAGGAACTGCCAGTTGGTGACGTTCGGGACGGCGCGGCCGACCACGTCGTCGAGGGTAGCGTAGCCCTTGGCGTCCATCCAGTTCGACAGACCGGCGATCATGTCATCGACGATGCGGAAACCGTAGTGCATCACGGCGGTGCAGACCTGCACCGAGCCTGCGCCCAGGGCGAGAAACTCGGCCGCGTCGCGCCAGCTGCCGATGCCGCCGATGCCGGAGATCGGCTTGCGGTAGGTTTCCTCGTCACGCGCGATCTCGGCCACCATGTTCAGGGCAATGGGTTTGACTGCCGGCCCGCAGTAGCCGCCGTGCGTGCCCTTGCCGTCGACCGTTGGCGTGGGCGCCATCAGGTCGAGGTCGACTGTGACGATGGAGTTGATCGTATTGATCAGCGACACCGCATCCGCGCCGCCGCGAAACGCAGCGCGCGCGGTATGGCGGATGTCGGTGATGTTGGGCGTGAGCTTGACGATGCACGGCAGGCGCGAATGCTGCTTGACCCAGCGCGCCACCATCTCGACGTAGTCGGGCACCTGGCCCACGGCCGAGCCCATGCCGCGCTCGGACATGCCGTGCGGGCAGCCGAAGTTCAGCTCGACCGCATCGGCGCCGGTGTCTTCGACTTTCGCCAGGATGGAACGCCACGAATCCTCATCGCAGGGCACCATCAGCGAGACGATCATGGCGCGGTCCGGCCAGTCGCGCTTGATCTGGCGGATCTCGGCCAGGTTTACCGCCAGCGGCCGGTCGGTGATCAGCTCGATATTGTTCAGGCCGGCGATGCGCTGGCCCTTGTGCATCACCGCGCCGTAGCGCGAACTGACATTGACCACCGGCGGGTCGAGGCCCAGTGTCTTCCACACCACCCCGCCCCAGCCGGCCTCGAATGCACGGTTGACGTTGTAGGCCTTGTCGGTCGGCGGCGCACTGGCCAGCCAGAACGGATTGGGCGAGTGGATGCCTACGAAGTTGGTTCTTAGATCGGCCATTGTGAGTCCCTATTCAGGATCAAGAGCTGCAACGCAGAGGCGCAAAGGACGCAGAGACGCGCAGAGAAGAGCGAGAGAATGTAGTGGAGCAAGAGCGGAGAAGCACTGGTAGCGGGAGGCGGATCAAGAGCTGCAACGCAGAGGCGCAAAGGACGCAGAGACGCGCAGAGAAGAGCGAGAGAAAGTGGTGGAGCAAGAGCGGAGAAGCACTGGTAGCGGGAGGCGGATCAAGAGCTGCAACGCAGAGGCGCAGAGGACGCAGAGACGCGCAGAGAAGAGCGAGAGAAAGTGGTAGAGCAAGAACGGAGCCAACTAAAGCGGGAGACGGATTAGGAGCTGCACTGCAGAGGCGCAGAGTATGCAGAGAAGCGCAGTCGGTCTGCTGGGTCGGGTGATTAGAGGCTGTTGACGACACGGCGGATTCCGGACTTGAGTGGCATGGCGTGGAAATTGACGAGCAAGCCGAGTCGCTTTTGGCTAAATCGCAGGTAGGTGAGCAGTTGGGCTTCGTGGATCATATGCAGCCTTTCGACGGTTTTTAGTTCAACAACTACCTTGTCCTCCACCAAGAGATCAAGTCGATAAGCATCCTGCAGCAGAATGCCCTTGTAGCTGGCAGCGAGTGGTAGCTGGCGTTCGTGCCCAAGGCCCATCAGCGTCAGTTCGTGCGACAATGCAATCTCATATGCTGATTCCACCAATCCAACCCCAAGGTGCCGCTGAACCTCAATTGCAGCCCCGATGATCTGAGCTGAAATCTCGTTTTCAGCGCACGGCTCAACCATTGCGGTACCGCGATCCGCAGCCAGCAGTGCTTCCCCCGCTTCACGTGCTGGCATCAACGTCTCCGCACGGTAGGTCCTGACTGAGCCATTCTTGTCGCTCCGCTTTGAGCACTTGCTTCACCACTCTCCTTTGCTCTTCTCTGCGCGTCTCTGCGTTCTCTGCGCCTCTGCGTTGCAGCTATTGATCTTGGCTCTTAACTCACCCTTCCAACAACGCGCGATGGATGGATGCGGCGGCGCGTTTGCCGTCTTCGACGGCCTGCACGGTGAGGTCGGTCTTGCCGCCGACGCAGTCGCCGCCGGCCCAGACGCCGGGCAGGGAGGTTCGGTACTCGGCGTCGACTTCGATGCGGCCGTCTTTCAGGTTCAGCGGCAGGCTGCCGTTCTCGCGCAGGTCGTCCTCGTCCAGGACCTGGCCGATTGCCTTCAGCACGGTGTCGGCGAGCAGGCTGAAGCGCTGTCCACTGCCGACCAGGCGGCCGTTGCCATCCAGCCTTGTGTGCTCGAACTCGATCGCACTGAGCTGACCATCCTGTGCAACGATGCGATGTGGCCTGGCCCAGTGCATCACGGTGACGCCTTCGGTCTTGGCGAAGTCCTGTTCGTGCTCGGTGGCGCTCATCGCATCGGAGCCGCGGCGATAGACCAGGGTGACGCGCTCAGCGCCGAGGCGCTTGCTTTGCACGGCGGCGTCAATGGCGGTGTTGCCGCCGCCGATGACCACCACGCGGCGGCCCACGGCGAGGCGCGACAGATCTTGCGTCTGGCGCAGTTCGGCGATGAAGTCGACTGCATTGCGCACGCCGTCGAGGCTGTCGCCTTCCAGGCCGAGCGGGTTCACCGCGCCCAGGCCGAGGCCCAGGAAAACCGCGTCGTAGTCCTCGCACAGCCGCGCCAGTTGTTGCTGGCTGCCCAGGGCGTGCTCGTAATGCATCTGGATGCCGCCGATCGACAGCAGCCAGTCGATTTCGCGCTGCGCAAACTCCGGCACCTTGTACGCGGCAATGCCGTACTCGTTGAGGCCGCCGGGTTTGGGCCGCGCCTCGAACACGTCGACGCGGTGGCCTTCGCGAGCCAGCGCGTGGGCACAGGACAGGCCGGCCGGGCCGGCACCGACGATCGCGACGCGATGCCCG
Source organism: Lysobacterales bacterium (assembly GCA_038257155.1). Lineage (GTDB taxonomy): Bacteria > Pseudomonadota > Gammaproteobacteria > Xanthomonadales > Xanthomonadaceae > JANJTY01. The sequence continues at coordinate 96,853 of JBBSJP010000010.1, forward strand.
GAATCGGACTTGCGCTCGAACAGTTGGGCATTGTCGGTGTAGACCCAGTCGGTGGCGTGGCGCTGCAGGGCACCGATCTCGATCGCGCGGTCGCCTTCGATGTTGCGCACGCAGCGGCCTTCGCAGAGGATCTCGGTCGGGCAGACACGCGCACAGCTGCCGCCCAGGATGTTGGCCGAGAGGATCGCATCGGCGGCGCCGCGCAGGTCGTCGGTGGCGATGCGGCGGATGAAGCGCGGAATGTCGATGCCGGTCGGGCAGGCCGCAATGCAGGGTGCATCGAAGCAATACAGACAGCGCTCAGCGGCGATCAGCGCGGCATTGCGGTCGAGCGGCGGCGCGACGTCGGCGAAGTTCTCCGCCAGCGCGTCGGGTGGAAGTCGAGCGGGGGCGATATCGCCCAGGGCCTTGCGTGTCATGCGGACTCCTTAGCCATCGTGGCCTGCGTGCTGGTCCATACCGGTGCTGCAACCAAGGTGCCGGTTTTCCCCGCCGGCACCCGCTTGCCTGCCACCAGTCGCGAACGGCCCCACGCCATTCGCGCCACAGCGAAGAAAACTACACCATCCGGAGCACCCTGCAACAGGTTTTCCGAACGGGATTGGAAAGCTGAACTATTCGCCGATGTCCTCGTTCCACAGCGCCGGCTTGTCGCGCATGAAGCCGGCCATCAGTTCGATGCAGCGCGCGCTGTCGACGACGGTGAGTTCCACGCCGCGCGCGCGCAGCAGGTCCTCCTCACCGAGGAAGCTGCGGTTCTCGCCGATCACCACGCGCGGGATGCCGTACAGCAGGATGGCGCCGCTGCACATCGAGCAGGGCGACAGCGTGGTGTAGATGGTGGACTCGCGGTAGACCTGCGCCGGGTGCCGGCCGGCGTTCTCGAGCGCGTCCATCTCGCCGTGCAGGATGGCGCTGCCCTGCTGCACGCGCCGGTTGTGGCCGCGGCCGATGATGCGGCCCTCATGCACCAGCACCGAGCCGATCGGGATGCCGCCTTCGGCCAGGCCTGCTTCCGCTTCGGCAATGGCAGCCTGCATGAACTCGTCGATGGCGCCGCTCACATCGCCACCAGCGGGCCATAGCTGTCCGGGCGACGGTCGCGGTAGAACTGCCAGATGTTGCGCACTTCGCGAATCTGGTCGAAATCCAGTTCGGCGGTGATCAATTCATCCTTGTCGCGCGAACCCATCGCCACGAACTGGCCGCGCGGATCGCAGAAGTAGCTCTGGCCATAGAACTCGCCGATGTTCCAGGGTGCCTCGGTGCCGATGCGGTTGATCGCACCGACGAAGTAGGCATTCGCCACGGCATGCGCCGGCTGCTCCAGCTTCCACAGGTACTCGGACAGTCCGGCGACCGTGGCCGACGGATTGAATACGATCTCGGCACCGTTCAGGCCCAGGGCGCGGGCGCCTTCCGGGAAGTGGCGGTCGTAGCAGATGTACACGCCGACCTTGCCGTAGGCGGTGTCGAACACCGGATAGCCGAGGTTGCCGGGGCGGAAGTAGAACTTCTCGAAGAAGCCCGGCAGGCAGTGCGGGATATGGTGCTTGCGGTATTTGCCGAGGTAGCTGCCGTCGGCATCGATCACCGCGGCGGTGTTGTAGTAGACGCCTGGTGCGTCTTCCTCGTAGATCGGCACCACGATCACCATGCTGTGGCGGCGCGCCACTTCCTGCATCAGCTTGATGGTCGGGCCGTCGGGGATGCGTTCGGTGGACTCGTACCAGCGCGGGGTCTGTTCGGCGCAGAAATAGGGACCGGTGAAGATCTCCTGCATACAGAGCATCTGCACGCCCTCACGCCCGGCTTGCTCGATCAGGGCCAGGGTCTTGTTGAGGTTGGACTCGCGGATGATCGCGATCGATTCACTGGCGGCACAGGCCATCGAGGTCTGGATCAGTCCGCACTTGACGATTCTTGGCATTGGTTCGTTCCTTCAGTGGAGGGCCTGCTGGCTGGATTTTGCGGTTCGCGATGCCGGCCTGCGGATGCTGAAATCATTCGGCAGCGCGGGTTGTAAACACCTGTGCAACCGCCGGGGCAGAGAATGGCACGTAATGCGCTTGGCGGGAAACGCCGCGCTGCGCGGGCTGGTATTCGCCGCTCAGCTGCCGGGATTCATCAGGCGCTCCCAGAAGAAACCGAGCACCGCCGGTTCCAGCAGCACCATGAACAATACGCCGTAGGCGGCGCCCCACAGGTGTGCGCTGTGATTGACGTTGTCCCCGCCGCGGCGGTCGGCCCAAACCGAATAGGCGATGTAGGCCACGGCGAAGACGATGGCCGGAACCGGAATGAAGAACACCAGGATCATCGACCAGGGCGCGAACAGGATGTAGGCGAACAGCACAGCCGACACCGCGCCTGACGCGCCAAGGCTGCGGTAGCCGGCGTCGCGCCGATGCCGCAGGTAACCAGGCAGGATCGAGACCAGCAGGGCGCTGAGGTAGAAGAAGATGTAGCCAACTCCACCTATGCGCTCCGCTAGCAGTTTCTCGATCACGCTGCCGAAGAAGAACAGGGTGATCATGTTGAAAAGCAGGTGCTGCCAATCAGCATGGATCAGGCCGTAAGTGAAGAAGCGATGCACTTCGCCACGCGAAATTGCCGGCGGCCAGAAAATGAGGCGCTGCATCAGCGCACGGTTCTCGAATGCGAAGTACGAGATCAGTCCGGTGATCAGTACGATCGCCAGGGTAATGCTGAATTCCATGCCAGTCCGGTCCTGCGAGGCGAAGCCGGAAGGGTGTCAGTTCTTGGCGTCTGACGCCAGTCCAATGGCGGATTCCATTGTCAGTGATCGCCTGCTGCGTCGGCAGTAGAGCAGTCGGTGGCGGATCGCGGCCGGGTCGTCCAGTGCAGCTGTTGGACGTTGTTCTTCTACGTCGAATCGCTGCCGCTGCATTGCCTTGAGGAAAGCGGCAGTGTGCCCGCGGCCCGGATCGGCCAACACGATCTCTGCATCGACCTTCGCATGCCGTCTGATCAGTGACGCGAGCAGCGCGACGTGGTCGCGCTCGTAGAGCACATCGCTACCGATGATGAGATCGAAGCGCCCGAGGCTCGGGCGACTGCTGGCCCAGGGCAGGTCGACGTAACGCGGCTCACCCAGACCGTTGAGTGCAGCATTCTGGCGCAGGAAGCTCAGTGCCAGTGGATGGTGATCACTAGCCAGGATATCGGCGCCCCGACGCTGCAGTATCAGACTGGACAGCGCCAGTCCGCAGCCTATTTCCAGAATCCGCTTGTCGCCGATCACGTGCAGGCTCATGCGCTCGGCGAGCAGCCTTCCGACGGGCCAGATCTGACCGAACAGGCTCCAGCTGGCCGAACTGATTCCAGCGGCGTCAGCCAGTCCCAGTGGATCGGCGAACTGCTGCCGGTCGGCCAGGGCGCGCATCGTCCAGCAATGCCCGTCGATCTCGATCGGGAGTTCTCGGGTGGCGTAGCCTGGCATGCCTGCTCCTGGATCGCGCCGACCCCACGAAGGGGGTCAGGAACGCATGAGGGAGCAGGTGCGCGACGCGGGCGCCCGGCGGTCGGGGCCGCGATTCACCGGGCCGTTCTTCGACTGTACGGGATTTTGACCTGGGCCGAGCCTCCCCGCCCCGTGGCGCTGGCGGTCGGTTCAGCATGCGTCGACAATTCGCCCCATGTCACGTCAACGATTTCGCGCACCTTTGCGCGGCCAGGTTGATCCGCGCTGCTGGGACTCGCCGATCTTTGCCGGACTCCGGCACTACGGCCATTGGCTCCGGGGCGAGGATTGGCCAGCGCTTGCGGAGGTCAATCTGGCGCTCGCTGATCAGACTCATGGCGTTTCGGGCTTGCCACTGCGCCTTGTTACCCAGGAAGCGGCCCTGCTCGCGGATGGTCTGCACTTCGAGCAACGCAGCTTCGAGCGCGGTCAGATTGGGATGCGCAGCGAAAGCTGGCACGACCTGTTCAATGCCTTGGTCTGGATCACCCAGCCACGCATCAAGGCTGCCATCAATGCACGCCAGGCGGCCGATGTTGCCGCGGTCGGCGGCCAGCAGCGCACCCGAGCGCAATGCGCACTCACGCATCTTGATGAGGCCGGCGCCATCGTGGTGCTGAGCGAGCCCGCGATGCTGGCGTGCTGGGATGCGCACGACTGGGCGGGATTGTTCCTGCATCACGCGGACGCCTGGCGCGATGCTCGGGCAGGCGTTGCGATCATCGGGCATGCGCTGCTGGAAAGTGCCTTGTTTCCCGACCGCCTTCATACCGCAAAGTGTCTGGTGGTAGCGCAGCCCCGGCCGATCGACTTGCCCGAGGCAATCCAGCGCATCGCCGATGAGATTGCGGATGGGCGATTGCTGACCGATCCGCAGGAACTGCGGCCGCTGCCCCTGTCCGGCCTTCCGGGCTGGCGTCCGGCAGGGCAGGGCGACGACTTCATCCAGAACGGCGCCTGTTTTCGTCCGCTGCGCGAGGGAAGGATCTACCCGCCGCCCCTGGGCGGCTGGTAGCGCTGAACCTCCGCGCTCCAGCCACCCTTCGGCTCAGGGTTCGAATCCGCTGGAAAAGATCAGCACCGGTGCATCCTGCGCAACGCCGAAACGTGCGGTCGCGCTTCGCGTCTGGTCCAGTGTGAGGACGCAAACCGGATCGCTGCCACTGCAATCGCCGCTCCACCCTTCGAACTGCGAGAGCAGGTCAGGCTGTGCGGTGAGCGTCACCTGGCTGCTGGAGTTGAAGGCCGCCAGGCAGACGCCGCCACAGTCGATACCGTTCGGCGAGGAAGTCACGACGCCGCCGCCGGTACCGGAGCGCGAGACCACAAGGGCGAACACGCCGCCCAGATTGTCGAGCTGCCCACGAATCTCGCCGCCTGAGTTGGCTACGGTGTGATAGTTGACATACCACTGGCCACCCAGCAAATCGGCCTCATCAACCTGGTTGTAGCTCACGCTGCCCTGGAAAGGCGCAGCACCGATGTTGATCTTAACGCCGGCGTTGACGCCACGCGAGGCCGGGCCATGGAAGTGCGCGCCGGTGAGCGTGCCGCTCAGTCCGCTCACCTGGAAATCATAGGTCAACGTGTTGTTCACGGTATTGATGACGGCCACGCCGAACCCGCTGCCTTCGACGGCAGTGGGTGGCACTTCCTGGGCGCCGGAGATAGATACCGCGAAGCTGGTGAGCGGTTCAAAGTTTGCGGTGACGGCTCGGTTCTGGCTCATGCCGAGGTTGCATTCGTCGATGCCGCCGCAATCACCGCTCCAGCCGCTGAAGGCAAAACCGGCATCCGGCACTGCAGTCAGGCTGAGGTCGGTTCCGTCGACAAAATTCGCGCTGCAGACCTCGCCACAGTCGATCCCGGCTGGAGTCGACAGCACACTGCCATTGCCGCTGAGGCTCACGTCGAGCGAAAAGCTGGGGGTCGCGAGCACCTGGAAGCTCAGGCTGGCACCCGGAGCTGCGCTGAAATCGTCGTTGCCCTCCTGGCTCGCCAGCAGGGTGCACTCGCCAGCAGCGAGGCCGTTGACCATGAGGCCCGATGGGCTGCAGATCGACGGGGTGCTGGAACCCAGTACCACCGGATTGCCGGAAGCACCGCCGCTAACCGCGACAGATGCGGAGCCACCAGCCGACACCGTGGGAGGATTGCCGAACACAATCGCCTGGGCGACGAAGGAGCTTTCGAAGGCACCGATGGATGGCGGATTGGGCCGGGCCTGGCCGTCCAGATCGGTATCCGGCGCTGCGGCGTCCACGCCGGCATCATTGCCAGGGGAAGAATTGCGCAGTCGCAGGTTGGAAGGCGCCGCGTGGAACAGCGGATCGGCCAGCACGGCACTGCTGCCAAGGTCATCATCGATGCTTGCGGCACCGTCTACCAGGTTGCCAAAGAACAGGTTGTTTTCATTCGCCGGTGGGGATTGCGCCAGCAAGGCGCCGCCGCTCGCCACCTCGTCGATGCCACCGCCCCCAACGCGCGCTTCATTCGCCATGAAGACGTTGTTGAAGAAGCTCGGCGTAGGAGCGCCTGATGCTGTGATGGCACCGCCACTGCCAGCGCCCGCGAGTCCGACCCCGTTGGAGGCGAGGCCGCCATCACCGCCGATGGCACGATTGGCGTAGAAGCTGTTGTTGACCACGCTGCCCGAACCCGAAAAGTAGATCGCGCCGCCGCGAGCCTGGCCGCCATTTTCGTTGTTGCTGAGCGGGACGCCTGGTTCGTTCAGCGCGTTGCCGCCACGCGCCAGGTTCGAGACGAAGACGCAGTTCTCGATATCCACCAGCGCGGAAAAGACCGATATCGCGCCACCCCATGCCAGGCCTGCGGTTTCGCCCAGCGTGCCGTCCGCACTGTAGCCACGCGCCTCGTTGTTGCTGAAGACGTTGCGCGCCAGGGTGAACAGCCCGGTGTTTCCGGTCTGGATGTTCAAGGCGCCGCCCAGGGCAACGCCGCCCTGCTCGGGTGTGTTCAATCCATTGCGAAGGGTGAATCCCTCGATCCGGGTCAGCATCGAGTTGTTTCCACTGCTGAAGATCAGCCCTTCCTGTACCGGATCGCCAGCGCCGTCAATGAAGGTCTGCTCGGGTCCGACGGCGGATATCAGCTGCACGCCGTGCTTCATGCTGATCGGAAACACTTCTCCCAAAGCAATGTCGTGCACGCCGGGTTGCACCAGGATGGTATCGCCGCTGCCAGCTGCCTGCATGGCATGAGTGATGGTTCGGCAAGGTGCACCAGGGTCGGCGCAGTCATTCAGCATCGCGCCATCGTCGCCGTTGGCCGAGCTGACATGGCGCGTGGTCGGGTCGGCACTGGTCATCACCGACTGCTGGGCGTTGCCGGTCGAATACACTGCAAGTCCTGCGACCTTGCCCCAGACCCGGTAGAAGTAATCCGTCCCGGCCTGCAAGCCGCTGTCCACGATCTGGGTAGTGTTGCCTTCGTAGACCAGGGCAGCGGCGCCGTCGGTCGGACCAGTCGGATAGGCGCCGATCTTGCGCAGCACACGGAACTGCGCGCTGGTACCAGCCCAACTGAGCGAGACTTCGCTGCTGGATGTCGCATTGGCGGTGAGCGAAGTCGGATTGGCGGGGATGGTTCCCGCCGTAGCCTGTGCAGCCTGGCTCGAGTAGAACGCACTCGTGGGTGCCTTGCCGAAGGCCGCGAAGAAATACTGGGTGCCGGCGCTGAGGCCGGTGGCCGTCTGGCTGGTCAGGTTGCCTTCGTACACCAGGGTTGCAGTGCCATCGGTGGCGCTACTGGGATAGCTGCCGGTCTTGCGCAGCACGCGGAAATGCTCGCCCTGGGTTCCGGCCCAGCTGAGGGGCACCGAACTGGCAGTCGCCGCCGCCTGGTTTGCGCTCAGCGACGTGGGAGTCGGCGGCGCGACCGTGATGACGAAGTTGGCTGCGTGGTTCCATCCGACCTGGGTGGCACTGCGTCCAGCATTGCCCACTGCGTAGATGGTGTAAGTAGAGCCCAGGACCGCGCCCGCGGGCATCGTCAGGTCGAAGGGATAACTGGCGCTGCCATTGACCGGCGTCTTGAGTGCGAACTCGAAGTTCGAGTGCCGCGCCTGGGTATTTGAGTCGCTCAGTCCTTCCGGCTCGCCGGCCACCACGGCAAAGGTGGGCTGGTTGACGGCGTCCTTCGTTATCGCGCCATTGATGCCGACTTTCGCAGCCGGGTTGGTGATGCCGCTGACGGTGAAGTTGATCCGCGTGGTGGCGCCAGGCAGCAGGACATTGGAGCCGCTGACCTGTGTGCTGACCACGCCAGCGGAACCGTGGCAGCCGACGCAGCCTCCGCCACTATCCCCAGGCCGAAGGGTGGTGCCGATCACGCCACTCGAATTGGCCCACACGCCGGCAGGGACGATCACCACCAACAACGCCACAATTCGAGCGAATCCAACAAGGCTGCGCATGACCATCCCCCAATAGTTGTTTTTTCCGGCGCGGCGGCAGTCCCCGCCCGCCGTGCCGGCTCACTAGGGGAAACGCCAATCCCGGAAAAACCGGACAGGCCTCGGGGGCTGGGATAGTTTACGCCGGCATTGGCTCTCAGCGGCGGCTGCGCGTGTCCGACCCGGCAGGCAGGTCATAGAACCGCCAGGAACTCTCGAATGGCAGCAGCGGCGGCTGATCCAGCAGCATTGACCGAACCATCTCCACCGGCATGCTGCCACCTTGCAGGATGCGGTCGTGGAAGTCGCGCTCGCTCATTTTCCCGGTGAGCACAAGATCCCGATGCAGCGCCTGGAACTGCAGTCCGCCCAGCATGTAGGCCGCCTGATAGATCGGAGGCCAGTCGCCGGCAAAGCTGCGGCGCACTTCGGCGGCGGCGTTCTCGCGTTCGTGGCCATTGGCGACCAGCAAATCGATGGCCTGCTCCGGGCTCATCGTGCCCAGATGGAAGCCGAGCGAGAACTGGATGCGGGCGGCGCGATGGGCGCGCCAGAACAGCATGCCGAGCTTGTCTTCAGGTGTAGTCGCGAAGCCGAGGTCGTACAGGCGAAACTCCCAGTAGAGCGCCCAGCCTTCGCCCCAGAAAGGTGTGTCAAACGGCTTTCGGTGAACGCTGTAGCGCTGGTTCATGAAGTACTGCAGATGGTGGCCGGGAATCAGCTCGTGATGCACCACCGCGCGCGAGAAATGCCGGTTGTTGCCGCGCAGGCTCATCAGCTTCTTCGCCTGCGGCATGTCGGCCGTGGGGAAAGCCACCCAGACGTCCTGCCCGCCGAGGAAGAACGGAGCCTGCAGCTGCGCTTCGGGGCTGAGCATGTTCATGCGCCAATCCCGGGTCGCCAGGTCGGGAATCGTGACCAGCTCACGCGCACCCAGGAACTCCACCGCTTCCTGCGCCATCTGCATCACCAGTCGCGGCTGTTCGCCAGGCGCAACGTGACGGGTTTTCACCACGTCCAGCGCGGCGCGCCAGTCATCGAATCCCATTTGCCGCGCGGCCTTGGCCATTTCGCCATGAATCCAGACCAGTTCCTTCTCGGCCAGACGAACGAGCTCTTCCGGCGTATAGGGGATCATCTCGTAGGCCAGCGAGGCCATCAGCGCTTCACGACCGATCGGGTCGCCGACGATGGTCTCCGGGTCGGACATGCCGGCAAACTGCTCACGGAGGCGCTTGGCGTAGTCCTGCATCAGTTCGTCGAGTGCCGCGTGGGGCCCCTGGATCCACCAGGTAAAACCCGGATCGTAATCGGCGTAGAACGCATGCCAGGATTTCAGTGCAGCGCGGCTGCGATCGAGCACGCCTGCCGCGCGATTGGCGACCGCTGGACGCACTCCCGGCACTGCCTTGGCCCCATCGCGGCCGATCGCTTCATGCTGCTTCTCCAGCGCCAGCCGCACCATCTCCAGCACTTCGGCACTGACTCGGCCTTCTTGATAGTCGAGTGCGCGACGGGCTTCCAGCAGTTCGAGCAGGCGCGGTAACTCCGGCAGCAGTGGAGCGGCTTCGGAAATGCGCGCAGCGTCGAAGTCGAGCTGTTCAAGCCGGTGTTTCAGTTCGCGTTCGAACAGCAGCCGATCGATACTGTCCTGGCTCGCAAGGCCGTCGGTTTCGACCGCCTGCAGGCGGCCCTGCCAGTCGCGGTAGAAGATGCGCAGGGCCTGTGCGCGGCGCGGACCGTCGGCGATGTCATGCACGTGTTCGATCGAGCGCAGGTCGGCAGCAAATCGCTGCAGCATGGGAGGAAGTACGCCGGTCTGGCGCTCGAGAATGATCGACTCAGGGGCCTGGGACTCGCTCGCAACAAGGGTGGTGCCGGGCAGGACGATCAACAGGACGGCGAGCAACGAGGATCGGTGCATTGTGGTGTCCCGGCAGATGCGAAGGGACAGATGCTCGCATAGCCAGCGATGCTTTGGCACGGCCTGCAGTCCGTCTCTTCAATCCATTCGGCGCACTTCAGCGCACGATCGGTACCAGACTGAATTCGACGCGACGATTGCGTTCGCGGCCTTCCTCACTGTCGTTGTCCGCTACCGGCAGGGCCGAGCCGTAACCGATCGTGACCAGGCGGCGTGCGTCCACGCCGGCGCGCTGCAGAGTTCTGGCCACTGCCATGGCACGCCGTGCTGACAGGGACTGGTTGCTGGTTTCACTGCCGGTGTCATCGGTGTGTCCGTGCACCGAAACCAGGGTGGCGCGATACTCCAGCAGGACTTTTGCCAGGACTTCCACGATGTCCTTGCTGGCCGGCAGAAGGTCGCTGCTGCCGACTTCAAAGCCGGACGCGCTCGGCAGAATCAGCAGGATTCGACCGCCTTCTCGCGACACCCGCAGTTTGTCGCTGCCGATCTGTTGCAGTCTTGCCTGCTGCACGTCAAGGTAGTAACCGACTTCATCCGGGCCTAGCTGGGCGTGGCCGTCGCGCACCAACTCGCTCAGCCGGCGCTCGATACTCGTTGCTGCGTCCTGTTGACGCAGTTCCTGTGGCCTCGGCTCGGTTTGCCGGGGCGTCGCGCTGGTAGGTGGGGCCGGTTTGAGCGGGGCTTCCCGCTCGGGTCCGGTCGCCACGCAGCCCACGCCTGCGGCTGCCACCAGCAGTGCAGCTACTCGACCGGCGCGCTTCAGGTTCACTTGGCGGTAATCTCCAGACAGTCGGCAAAGGCTCCAGGATCCAGTGGCTCGCTGAATAGGAAGCCCTGGCCGAGCTTCACTCCGTGTTCGACCAGCCACTTCACCTGAGCCTCATTCTCCACGCCTTCGGCCACGGTTTCCAATCCCAGTGATGCGGCCATCTCGATGACGTGAACAATCACCTGACTGGTTGGCGCATCGGTGCCGATGGCGTCGACGAAGGCCTTGTCGATCTTCAGCACGTCCAGTTCGAAGCTCTGCAGATAGGAGAGGCTGGAATAACCAGTGCCAAAATCGTCGATCGCGACCTGATGGCCGCGTTGGCGCAGAACGCGGATCAGGTTGCGTGCGGTGTCGCTGTTGACCAGCGCGCGCTCGGTGATCTCCAGTTTCAACGCGTCGGTGGGTACGCCCGCGTCCTGCATGCACGACGCGAGGTGCTCGACGAACTCGGGATGCTTGAGGTCGTCCGGACACAGGTTGAGATTGATGGTCAACTCCGGGGCCAGGATCCGCAGGCCAGGCAAGTCACGCATGATCTGCTTCAAGGCGGCGCGGGTGATCGCCGGCACCAGGCCCGCTTTTTCCGCCAACGGGATGAAGCTGTCCGGCGAGACTGCTTCGCCATTCTCGCGTGTCCAGCGTGCCAGCGCCTCGGCGCCTACCCAACGACCGCTGCGCAGATCAACCACCGGCTGGTAATGAATGCCGATTCGCCCTTCAAGCAGGGCTTCACGCAGCTCACCGGCCAGGCTGAGTCGGTTGCGCGAATAGGTCAGTACAGCGAACAACCACATTCCGGCGAGCAGCACGGCGGCGGCGCCTCCGGCCAGCAGGGTTGACTGGTGGCGGTCGCGAAACTGTGCGAAAGGCTCGGTCGCGACGACCTCGATCGGCATCAGGCCGTGGTGCGAAAAGCGCGAGATGATCAGGCGGCGCTCGCGATCAAAACTGACGCCGACCGGCACGCTGGCCGGATCTGGCAGGCTCGCGGCGACCGGTTGCGACGCGAAGGGCAGTTGTTCCACCCACAGCCCCACCTGGCGGTCCTGCTGCGGCCCGATCTCCAGCAGCATGCGCGGGTCTATCGCTGCGTCATGGTCGCCAAAGCGCATCAGGAAGAGCTGCACGCCGCCGGCTTCGGTTTGCGGGCTGGGCCACCAGGCAATCACCCCAGTGTCGTAGATCCGATCCGCCTGCTGTGGCTTGAGTTCCTTGGCCTGCAGAAAGCCGACGCCGCATTGCCGCGTGGCGGCCTGCCAATAGCCGATGGCGCGCAGCCAGGGTCGGGAAATGGCGGCTTCCTGCAGTGCCAGCAGGTGCTCACTGGAGCAGCGCTCGATCGGCAATCGATCAAGTTCGGCCAGCAGGTCGCGGGTGTCTACCACGCTGCGTTCGGTGCGTTGACCCAGATCCAGGGCCAGACGACCCAGCGCCTTTTCCTCCCGGGAGAAGGATTCGGCCCACATCAGCCACAGCAACCCGGCCAACAGCAGAACGACACCGGCAAAAGCCACCAGTGATGCTGCCAGCATTCGTCGTTCGCGACGCCGCATTCACTCGTCCATTCGGCGGGCGTGCCCGGGTGATGATTGCGGCATCGAGGTATTGAGGGCCGCAGGTGGCAGGAGTCAGGAGCAGGGAACGCGGGCAGAATAACGCAGCTTGGGGCAACATTCGGCCAGCGATGGTGATATCCCGATCAGCGCAGGATTGCTGGCTGATCCACGGGCTTGCCCTAGCGCTCCGCTGCTGGGTGCCTCGCGTACCATCCGGGTTCCGGAGAATGACAACGCCCATGACTCACGCAACCCGCTTCCGTGCCTGTCCCTTGTGCGAAGCCATCTGTGGCCTGGAGCTGCGTTACGAGGGCACTACCCTGCAGGCGATCAGGGGTGACGCCGAGGATCCCTTCAGCCGCGGGCACATCTGCCCGAAGGGCAATGCCCTGCTGGATCTTGAAGTCGACCCGGATCGTCTGCGCCGGCCACTGCGTCGACGCGGCAGTGAGTGGGAAGAGATCGGATGGGACGAAGCCTTCGCTGAAGCCGGTGAACGCCTGGCCGCAGTGCAGCGCGCGCACGGCGACGATGCGCTCGGTGTTTATCTGGGCAATCCGAATGTGCATCACTTCGGGCATATCGCCTACCTGCCGCCGCTGTTGCGTTCCCTGCGTACGCGCAATCTGTTCAGCGCCTCGTCGGTGGACCAGTGGCCGCATCAGCAGATCAACCGCCTGATGTACGGGCACCAATGGCTGCTGCCGGTTCCCGACATCGACCGCACGCACTATTTCCTGATGCTGGGCGCCAATCCGGTGGCCTCGAACGGCAGCCTGATGACTGCGCCGGGTGTTGAGAAGCGGCTCAAAGCCCTGGTCGAACGCGGGCGACTGGTAGTGATCGATCCGCGTCGTACTGAAACCGCGGCGATGGCCAGCGAGCACCATTTCATTCGTCCGGGCAGCGATGTGTGGTTCCTGATCGCGGTGCTGCAGGCGATGCTGGCTGCCGGAGCGCCGCGCATAGAGGCGTACAGCGGCAAGCTGCACGGGCTGCAGCAGGCGATCGGGGTGATCGCTGCTGTGCCTTTGGCAGATCTCGAGGCCAGGACAGGCATCGCGCCTGCGACCGCGCGGCGCATCGCCGCCGAGTTTCTCGCGGCGCCCAGTGCAGTCGCCTATGGACGCATGGGCCTGTCCACTCAGGCGCACGGCAGTCTGTGCCAGTGGTTGCTGCAATTGATCAACTTGATGAGCGGCAATCTCGATCGCGAGGGCGGGGCCTTGCCGAACGAGGCCATCATTCCAGTGACGGGGCCAGGAACCTCGGCCGGCCATCGCGGCCGCTGGCACAGCCGTGTCCGCGGCCTGGCCGAGTTTGGAGGCGAGTTGCCGGCCGCAGCGCTGGCCGAGGACATTCTCACGCCTGGCGAGGGCCGGATCCGCGGCCTGCTGACCTGCGCCGGCAATCCGGTACTGTCGGTGCCGAACGGGCGCGCACTGGACAGTGCCTTCGCGGGCCTGGATTTCATGCTGTCGATCGACATCTACCTCAATGAAACCACCCGCCATGCGCACCTCATCCTGCCGCCGGCTTCGCCGCTGACGCAGTACCACTACGATGTGTACTTCAATGCCTTCGCAGTGCGTCGTGTGGCCAGGCTCAGCGTGCCGCTGGCCGAACGTGCTACGGACCAGCGCGGAGACTGGGAGATCCTTGACGCGCTGGGTGCGGCCTATGGCCAAGCTGCGGGCAAGCCCTGGAAAGGGCAGCCGCCGCCGCGCGAATTGCTTGGCCACTGGCTGAAGGCGGGCGGCTCTGGCATCGATGTGGCGAGGCTTGAGGCTGCGCCGCACGGGATGGATCTGGGCCCGCTGCAACCCAGCCTGCTGCGTCGCCTGCAGACCGAGGATGGCTGTATCCAGTGTGCACCGCTGCCGATGCTTGAAGCACTCGCCAATCTGGTTCGCATGCCGGCCGGCGACGAAGCTGGCGCGCTGCGCCTGATCGGCCGGCGTCACGTGCGCAGCAACAACTCCTGGATGCACAACGCGCCGCGCCTGGTGAAGGGCAAGCCACGGCATCAGCTGCTGGTGCATGCGCAGGATCTGGCGGCGTGCGGAGTGACCGATGGAGGCAGGGCCCGCTTGCGTTCGGCTGCCGGTGCCATCGAAGTTGACCTTGCTGCCAGCGACGAGGTCGCGCCGGGCACGGTCTGCCTGCCGCACGGTTTCGGCCATCAGCGCGAGGGCATCCGACTGGCTCGCGCGTCTCAAGTCGAGGGTGCCAGCTACAACGATCTCAGTGATCCGGCGATGCTGGACGGGCCTTCGGGCAATGCGGCCTTGAATGGTCTGCAAGTGTGGTTGGAGCCCGTTTGAAACCGGCATGAGCGGTCACCAGTAGGAGCGCACCCTGTGCGCGACCGCAGTGTGAGGCGTTCACATGCGAGTCGGCAAAAACTGAGGCCCCGGTCGCCGACAGGGTCGGCTCCTGCAATTGGCAGCACCGGCGTCCCACCTGGCAGAACGCGCTGCACATGTTTTGCCGAAGCCCTGCAAACCGACCAAGATAGGCCGGGCACCCCAATCGGAAGCATCGCCCCATGAGCAAACCCAAGCGCCCCTACAGCAAGCCGGCCGGCGGCTGGGACGCGCTGCTCAGCTCCTATGCGGCAATCAGCGAGCAGGGCATCGTCGGCAAAGGCGCCAGAACCATGATGCGCGCCAATCAGCCCGATGGATTCGACTGCCCGGGCTGCGCCTGGCCCGACCGCAATCCTCACTCCAGCTTCGAGTTCTGCGAGAACGGCGTCAAAGCAGTGGCCGCCGAAGCCACCAGCCGGCGCATCGGTGCAGACTTCTTCGCCGAATACACGGTCAGTGATCTGGCCCAGCGCGACGATCACTGGCTGGAGGCGCAGGGGCGTCTGACCGAACCGCTGTGCTTTGACGCGGTCAGCGACCGCTACCAGCCGATCACCTGGGATGCAGCCTTTGCCCTGATTGCAGCGCAACTGCGCACCCAGACGTCTCCGCATCGCGCCCTGTTCTACACCTCGGGTCGCGCCTCCAACGAAGCTGCCTTCCTCTACCAGCTTTTCGTGCGCGAGTTCGGCACCAACAACCTGCCGGACTGCTCCAATCTTTGCCATGAGCCATCTGGTGTGGCGATGGGCGAGCAGATCGGCAGCGGCAAGGGCACGGTGACGCTGGATGACTTCGAACGCTGCCTGGCCATTTTCATCTTCGGCCAGAATCCCGGCACCAACCATCCGCGCATGCTGGGTGAACTGCGCGCCGCCGCGAAGCGTGGCTGCCGCATCGTGGCGGTGAATCCGCTGCGCGAGCGCGGCCTGGAGCGCTTCGCCAGCCCGCAGCACGCCGGCGAAATGCTCACTGGCGGAAGTACTGCCATTGCCAGCCATTACTACACGCCGCAGATCGGCGGCGACCTGGCTTTCGTCACGGGCCTGATGAAATGCGTGCTGGAGCGGCGCGCCGAGGATACCGACTTCATCGCAGCGCACACCCTCGGAATCGATGCATTGCGTCTTTCGCTCGATGCGACGGACTGGCCCGCGATCGAATCCGAATCCGGCCTGTCGCGCGCGCAGATCGAGGAGGCGGCGGATGTCTACTGCGGTAGTGCGGCAACCATCTTCTGCTGGGGCATGGGCATCACCCAACACACCCGCTCGGTTGCCACCATCCAGGCTCTGGTCAATTTGCTGCTGCTGCGCGGCAATATCGGCAGGCCGGGTGCCGGGCCTTGCCCCGTCCGAGGTCACTCGAACGTGCAGGGCGACCGCACCATGGGAATCTACGAGAAGCCTTCGCCGGCGTTTCTGGATCGTCTTGGCGCGAGCTTCAGCTTCGAGCCGCCACGTGATGACGGACATGATGTGGTTGGCGCGATCGCCGCGATGGAACGTGGCGAGATCGATACCTTCTTCGCCCTGGGCGGCAATTTCGCCGCGGCGACGCCCGATACGCAACGCACTCAGGCAGCGCTGCGCCGTTGCGGACTGACCGTGCACGTCTCGACCAAGCTCAACCGCTCGCACCTCGTGCATGGCAAGCAGGCACTGATCCTGCCCTGCCTGGGGCGCACCGAAGTGGACCTGCAGGCCGAAGGTCCGCAGGGCGTGACGGTGGAGGACTCGATGAGCATGGTGCACATCAGCACCGGCATGAACGCGCCGGCGTCGGCAACTTTGCTATCGGAACCCGCAATCGTGGCGCGCCTCGCTGCCGCCACGCTGCCCGAATCGCGCACGCCCTGGTTGTGGCTGATCGGCCACTACGACCGCATTCGTGAGCGCATTGCCGAAGTGGTCGATGGCTTCGAGGATTTCAATGCGAAGGTGCGTGTGCCGGGCGGTTTCCACCTGCGCAATGCGGCGCGCGAGCGCGAATGGCGCAATCCGGAAGGCCGTGCACTGCTGATGCCGCACGCACTGCGCGGCTCGCAGCAGCGTGCGGGTCAACTGCAGCTGATGACCGTCCGCAGCCACGACCAGTACAACACCACGATCTATGGATTCGCCGACCGCTATCGCGGCGTGGATGGCGAGCGTCGGCCGCTGTTCATCGCACGCGCCGATCTGGATCGGCTGGGGCTGCAATCCGGCGAGCGTGTCGATCTGGTTTCGGTCTGGCGCGACGGCGAGCGCGAAGCCTGCGACTTCCTGCTGGTTGAATACGCCATTCCAGTCGGCTGCGTGGCCAGTTATTTTCCAGAGACCAATGCCCTCGTGCCACTCGACCATCATGCCGAACGTGCCCGCACCCCGGCGTCGAAATCGATTCCGGTGCGGATCAGACGACGGGTCGGTCCCGCCTAGCATCGAGTCGCCCCGGCGCGGAGTGCTTTGGAGGGCGGGTCTTGAACCCGCCATTTCAGCAGCGGCGGGTACAAGACCCACCGTCCGCTTCGTCCGTGATCCACTATGGCGAGCTGCGCGCTTTGCAGCGTCGATAAGCACTGCAAGGACGGATAATGCCCGCATGCCTGACACACTCACCGCGTCATCGAAAACCCTGCATCGCGTTCTCGACCTGGTTGCCAGCGAGGAGGGGCTCTCCATGGCGCGCGCCTGCAAGCGACTCAGCATGTCGCGGAGCGAGCTGCAGCGATTGCTGACACAACTGGGCTCCGACGAATCGCTGGGTGGCCTCGATCTGATCCGGATTGAAGCGGGGCAGGGACGCGACACCTTGTGGCTGACCAAGCGTGCGCGCGCGGCGGGAACGGCGCCATGATCGAACCACTCTCTCGACATGCTGCGCAGCGCTTCTCGCCGGAGGGCGTGCTGCCCGTGCACGAGACCCTTGCGGAGGAAACTGCCATCGCCCTGCTGTTCAATGGCGTGCCGCACGTGGTGACCATGGCCACGCCGCAGGATCTGGAAGACTTGGCCAGCGGCTTCGCCTTGAGTGAGGGCATTGTTGCCTCGCTCGATGAACTGAGCGTTGTTGAGGTGTTGCAGCGTGACAACGGTCTTGCCGTGCATCTGTCGATTCCGGCCCAACGCTTCGAAGCCCTGCAGGAACGGCGCCGCAATCAGGTCGCCAGCGGGGGCTGCGGATTATGCGGTGCCGAGGCGCTGGACTCGGCGATCCGCCCGGTGCGCTGCGTCGAGCTTGATACGCGAATTGCCGTCGATGCGCTGCATGCGGGTTTTGCGGCGCTCGCCACGGCGCAGTCCCTGAATCGCGACTGCGGTGGCCTGCATGCGGCTGCCGCAATGGTCGGCGAGACGCTTCTGGGGCGCGAGGATGTGGGTCGCCACAACGCGATGGACAAGACCATCGGTGCCCTCGCTCGTCGCGGCGCCGTGGCGGATGCCCTGCTCGTTACCTCACGCGGCTCCTATGAACTCGTCCACAAGGCAGCCGAAGCCGGCGTTGGCATTCTGGCGTCGGTATCCGCACCCACCGCATACGCCGTGCGCCTCGCCGAGACTGCTGGTATCACTCTGATCGGATTTGCCCGTGCCGGTCGCCTGACCGTGTACTCGCATGCGTGGCGCGTCTCGGCCTGAGTGGACTTTGAGGGGGTATTCATGTCGCTTCGATTGCGAGTGAGGCCGAGCTGCTTCGGCGGTTCGGGGTTTGCGCAATAGCCACCTGAATCAAGCCTGGGGCCTTGCCAGAGTCTGTCGCACTTCTGAGTGATTTCAAGGCTTTCGAGGCGCCATTTTGGGGGCCGTGAGACCGCTACAGCGGCACTCTGGCGCAGCTGTCGAAGTTCGTGTTAACTAGCTCGGCGCCCACCAGGGTGCGGGGAAAAGACGGAATCAAAGCTGGCCAGGAAGTCGCGAGCCATAACCATGCTCGCCAGCGGCCTGTGCGTGAGTTCCGACTTCGCGTGGCACACCACAATCGGGGCCTGCACTAGTCATGAATACACACTTTCGCACCGAGTCCGTCGGCATGTCAGTCGACGCGATCAAAGCAATCAAACCGGGGCACGCGGCGCGCTTCACCTGGATTCGCAGCGTGGGTCTGCTGCTGGTCATGGCGCTGATTTCGGCTGCCGCCAGCGCCGCCACCAGCAACTACACGTTTACAACGGCGACCGACGATTCGCTAACCGACATGACCGGGTCGACACATCTGCTCGGTGGCGATCTGGATGACATCGCCTCGCCGGTTACCAATATCGGTTTCGACTTCTTCTTCCAGGGCGTGCGCTATGGCCAGTTTTCGGTCAATGACAACGGTGCGCTGCGTCTGGGTCCAACCCAGGTTCAGAATGCCGGACCGTATCAGCCGCTGGCGCAAGCGGCGCCGGTCATCATCACGGCATGGGGTGCCGATCAGCGCACCCATTCAACTGGTCGTGTTCACCACCGGGTGATCGGTGCTGCACCGAATCGCGTGTCGGTGATCGAGTGGAGCACCATGCAATCCAATTTCAATGCCGGCGGCACGGCCGATCTGACTTATCAGGTGCGCTTGTATGAGACCAGCGGCGCGATCGAGTTTGTCTACGGCAGCATGACGTTGAGCGCTGCCGGTGCCGGCGCTGCCAACTCGAATGATCCACAGTTCGGTTTCTCCTCTACCAACACCGCCGGCAATGTCGGCAGCGTGACCGCGGCGCAGGATGGTGTACCAGATCCCACGTTCGATGGTTCGAGCGCGATACCGACGAGCAACTTGTACGTGGCTGGACCGATCACGGTGTTGACCTCGGCCAGCGACGGCAGCCGCCGCGTGTTTGCCTTTGATCCGCCGCAGCCGGATGCGGCGCCTTCCGGCCTGAACTTCACTGCCACCTCGCAGACCTCAAGCACCCTGAACTGGGTAGACAACGCGACCAATGAACTGGGCTACGCGATCTATCGTTCTCCCGATGGCGTCAATTACAGCTTTGTCGGATCGGCCGCAGTCGATGCAGTCAGTTTCGTCGACGCCTCGCTGTTTCCGGGTACGTCCTACTTCTACCAGGTGCACTCAGTAACCGAAGGCGCACTCAGTCTGCCGACCTCAGGCAGCGTGACGACCAATGCCCCGGGAGCCATCGCCTCCACCGCGGTTGGCGGACTCTGGAGCCTGCCGGCGACCTGGGACAGCGGCATCGTTCCGGGACCCACCGACAACGTGACCATCGCTGATGGCGCCGTCGTCACCATCGACACGGCTGCCGTTGCCTTGAGCGTTGTGGTCGGCGCTGGCGGCGCTGCGGCCGAACTGGTATTTGATTCTGCCCTCGCGCGTTCACTCACGGTGGGTGCCGATGTACGGATCCTGGCCAATGGCAGGCTTGCGTCGGCTGCGGCCGGAGTCGTCACGACGCATGCCTTGGTGGTCGGGGGCAGCCTGGTCAATCAAGGGCAACTGGATTTCAGTACCAATGCCGACACTGCAGGGGCGATTCTGACCTTCGGCGCGGGCGCAACAGATGTCATGCTTGGTGGCGGTGGTGCCGTCACCGACGTGCGCGCGATCACGATTGCCAAGGGGTCCCAGCAAACCGTGGTAACGCTGAATCCAGTCAATTTCACCGTGCGCGGCGCGGTGGTTGATTCGGCGACCGCTGCGTTTCTCACGCTGACCAGCGGAACCTTCAGGATTGCTGGCACGTTTGCCATGACCAACCGCCTTTTCTCGGTGGCTGCTTACTCGATTCCTGCCGCCGCCGGCTTGTGGCTGGACAACCCGAACTTCACGGTAGCCGGGCTGAACGGCTCGCCGAGCACCGTGGGTCTGCTGCGTATTTCCAGTGGCACCTACATTGTCGGCACCGGCCCGGGAAACACCATGGGGGCCGGAACCGGCGCGCGCTTCGTGATCGAAGGCGGCGCCCTGGCCATCGCCGGTCGGCTGCAGTCCACCTCGATCGTCAACTACACCCAGACGGGCGGATTCGTGCACGTCTGCACCGCGGGCAATGCGGCTGGGACGGCATGTTTCGGCCTTACGGCAGCCGCCAACACCTTTGATTTCGCCGGTGGCGCCCTGGTCCTGGTCAACCCAAGCACAGCTGTAACCCCGTTGGACTACAGCGTCAGCCCGTCTGCAACCTTTGTCACCAATCCGGCAGTTACCAACCTGATCCTGGGCAGCGGCGTGTCGCCGCCGGCGGCCGTGTACCGGGTGCTCGGCGCCACGCCGCGCGTCCAGGTGACTGCTGGGCGAACCATGAACGTGGGCAGCGGCGCGGCTGGCGGAACCGTTTTCTTCCGCGGTACGACCCTCCTGAACCAAGGCACCATTGCGGTTCAGGGCGCCAGTTCACGGCTCGACTTCGCCGCCAGCGGACCGATGACCTATACCGGCACCGGTGTGTTGGGTGTGGCCGGCACCCCGTTCGCGGGCGTCGGTATCAGTGCCAACAGCCCGACCGGCGACAACACCACGCTGAACGCACCGATCTTCGTCAACCGGGTCAATTTCTTCAGCGGCGGATTTTCCAGCAGCGGATCGCTGACTCTGGGAGGCGGCGGAGCAACGACAGCGATCGTGCAGATGGGCAACTCGACCACGCCGAGCAATGCAGGTGGATTCGACATTTCGCCGGCATTTGATCTGGGCACAGGCGGACAAGTCATGCTGTATCTGCGCCAGACCACGCCGCGCGTTACCGGTCCCGAGATCAATCCGACGCGGGTGCTCAGCGGGCTGACCGTCGATGAGAACAACCCGGCTCACAGCGTGACCCTGGCTGGTGGCGACCTGACGGTTACAGCGGCAGTGACACTGGCAAACGGCCGTCTGATCACTGGCGTCAACACGCTGTCCACCGGGACAGTTGGCGTGGTTCGCACGGCTGGTTACGTCGACGGCAACCTGCGCCGGACGGCAACGGCCGCCGGAGCGCTCACCTTTGACGTCGGCACGGCAAACGGCTACTCGCCGGTGAGCTTCAACGTCACCGCCGGCACCTTCCCGGCCGACATCACGGCGAGCGCGGTTCAGGCGACGGCTCCAGGGTTCACCCCGCCCGAGCTGGTCATCGGCCGTCACTGGTCGCTGGATGCGACCGACATCACTGCCGACCTGACCTTCACCTACCTTGATCCCACCGACCTCGGCACGCTGGATGAAACCGGTCTGCGCATCTATCGCGGCGTGGCTGGCGTTTACAGCGACCTGGGCGGTGTCATCGACACCGGCCTCAATACCGCAACCCTGACCGGTGTCACCACGTTCTCCGAATGGACCCTCGGGGGCGAACTGGTCGGTGAACTGAGCTTCACCGGTGGCATCAACTGGGGTGATGAGCTGGTGGGAAGCACCAGCGGTGCTCCCCCGATCACACTCTCGAACATCGGATTCGCGTCACTCGAGGTGACCGGGCTCGACACTGCCGCGGCGCCATTCGAGCGCACCGGTGGCACCTGTGCCATGTCGCTGCCAATCATCATTGCCGCAGGCGACAGTTGCACCCTCCAGTACAGCTTCTCTCCGACGCAAACCGGGCCTGCGCTTCAGGACATTGCGGTCACAGCGAACGTCGACGGCAGTGGAACTTTCACACTGAGCGGCAATGGCGTGCAGGGCAACCTGGTGATCGATCCGCTGGCCATCGACTTCGGCGATGTGCTTGTCGGTTCGGGCAGCGGCGCCAGCGCCGTGACCCTCTCGAACAACGGCACGGCCAGCCTCGATGTGACGGCCCTGACCGCTGCGGCAGCACCTTTTGCACTCAGCGGCGGAACCTGCGGTATGGCACTGCCGATCAGCATCGCCGACGGCGCCAGTTGCACGCTCGAGTTCACCTTCAGCCCCACCGCCTCGGGTGCTGCAGGCCAGACCCTGAACGTCACTGCGGATGCGCCGGGCAGCGGCACGATCGAACTGGATGGCAATGGCGTGCAGGGCAACCTGGTGATCGCTCCGAACGGTATCGACTTCGGTGATGTGGTGGTGGACGACACCAGCGCTGGCGTGTCGGTAACCCTGACCAATGACGGTTCCGCGAGCCTGGATGTGACCGCGCTAACAGCGGCGGCTGCGCCTTTCGCCCGCAGCGGTGGCACCTGCGCAGCCGCGCCACCCATCACCCTTGCGGCTTCCGACAGCTGCACGCTGGAGTACACCTTCAGTCCGACTGCCACGGGCTTCTCGGATCAGACACTCACCGTTTCCGCCAATGCACCGGGCAGCGGAAGCATCTTGCTGGAAGGTACGGGCGTGCAGGGCAATCTGGTGATCGATCCGACCAGCATCGACTTTGGCGATGTGGGGATTGGCAGCGACAGCGCCGTGCAAACGGTGACGCTGTCGAACACCGGGACTGGCAGCCTTGATGTGACGGATCTGACAGCGGCGGCTGCGCCGTTCGCGCTGAGCGGCGGAACGTGCGGGGCCTCGCTGCCGATCAGCATTGCCGATGGCGCCAGTTGCACGCTGGAGTTCACTTTCAGCCCCAGCGCGGTCGGTGCTGCGGCCCAGACCCTCACTGTGACGGCGGACGCTCCGGGTAGCGGCAGCATCCAGCTCGACGGCAATGGGGTGCAGGGCAACCTGGTCATTACACCGGCCATCCTGGACCTGGGTGACACGATCGTTGGCGAGATCAGCGACGTGGGTACGATCACGCTGAGCAATGACGGCGACGTGTCACTGGAGGTTAGCTCGCTGACCCTGGCCGATCTGCCCTTCGTGCGTACTGACGATGGCAGTTGCGGCAATTCGCTGCCCTTTACGATCGCCAGTGGGGGTTCCTGCACCTTGACCTACGTTTTTGCCCCGACAGCAGACGGTCCGGCGCAGCAGGTCTTCGCGGTTGGCAGCAATTCGAGTGGCGATACGAGCTTCGAGCTGTTTGGAGGCGGACTGCCAGCACAGGACGAGATCTTCTTCGATGGCTTCGAACCGCTCAACTAAGTAGATCTGCGGTCTCACTTTCGGGCGCCCCTTCGGGGGCGCCTTTTTTTTGCGGAGGCTGGTGCGGCGCGGCGACTGCCGGCGCACTTGAGGCAGCGGGTTGGAACTTGCTGGGTTCTTGCGTGTGAAGCGGAGCCGGCTTCCGGTCGCGAGCCCTGGCTCAGTCGCGAAAATTCTCAAACTGCAGCGGCAACTCCAGCTCGGCCTTGCGCAGCAGGGCCATGGCGGCCTGCAGGTCGTCACGCTTCTTGCCCGAGACGCGCAGCTTTTCGCCCTGGATCTGCGCCTCGACCTTGATCTTTTCGGCCTTCAGCATCGCTACGATCTTCTTGGCGATGGGCTGTTCGATTCCCTGTTTCACCGTGATGACCTGGCGCGCCTCGGCCAGGTTCGTCTCGACCTTGCCTTCCTCCAGGCAGCGGATGTCGATCTTTCGTGCGACCAGGCGGCCGCGCAGGATGTCGAGCATCTGCTGGAGCTGGAATTCGCTGGGCGCGCGCTCGGTAATGGCGAATCCATCGAGCTCGAATCGCGCATTGCTGCCCTTGAAATCGAAGCGGGTTTCCAGTTCGCGGTTGGCCGTGTCGACGGCATTGGTCAGCTCGTGCTTGTCGACTTCTGAAACGACATCGAAGGAGGGCATGGCGGCTTTACGATGGGATGAAATGGCGCAATAGGGTAACCCGACGGCCATGCTTGTCCCAGACGCCTGCGCCTCGGCAGGTGTAAGGGAACCTCTGATTATTGACATGGTACACTGAAGATTGAACTTCCGTGGCCCGGCTGGTGTCCAACCTTCATGGACAAAGAAGACGCAAGATACCAATCGTTGGAGCAGCTGCATGAGCGCCGAAAGCAGGTCGTTCGGCTGCATCGAAAG
>JBBSJP010000011.1:0-117310 GCA_038257155.1 Lysobacterales bacterium
ATCGTCGAGCTTGGGTGCCGGGTGGCACGTACTTCTTCACGGTCAACCTGCTTGAGCGGGATCGCGCGCTGCTGGTGGAGCATGTTGCCGCGTTGCGCATGGCATTCCGAGAGGTTCGATTGGCGCGGCCGTTCGACATCGTTGCGGCGGTCGTGTTGCCCGACCATTTGCATTGCATCTGGCAATTGCCTGCGCAGGATGCCGACAATGCCACCCGCTGGCGGCGGATCAAGTCGATCTTCTCGCACAGCTTGCCGTGCGACGAACGGCGGTCGACGCGCCGTGTGGCGAAGCAGGAACGCGGCATATGGCAGCGGCGCTTCTGGGAGCGCTTGGTGCGCGATGAACACGACCTGCGGACGCATGTCGACTACATCCACTTCAATCCGGTCAAGCATGGCTTGGTGTCGCGAGTGGGCGACTGGCCGTATTCGACATTCCACCGCTACGTGCGCGCCGACATGTTGACGGCGGATTGGGGCAGCAACGCGTCGGGCGCGTTGCCGGTGCGGCCGGCGCGCGGCGAAGCGACGCGGTAAGGCGGGTTGAATATAGGGCGGGTCTTGACACGCCGCATGGACGAACAAGCTGCATCGCAACGCTCTAAGGCGGGTTGACTATAGGGCAGGTCTTGACCCGCCGCATGGACGAACAGGCTGCATCGCAAGCCCGGTTGGCGGGTTGCAACCCGCCCTACGCCGTCGGCCTTTTCTTCACGGCGGTGATTGCTTTACGCCGGCAAGCTCATTAGTCCCCTCGTCCCTCTATCGCTCTATCCCCAGGACGCTGCAATCACCGGGTCGAGGCCACCTCTGCGGCAAGCTGGCCATCATCCTCGAAGCCGTGGCGGAACAGGCCGCAACAATTCTGCTCGACGATCAGCGTCAGCGGCGCGGACAACATCAGAATGCCGTCGCCGACCGTGGTCACTTCGGCAGACACGGTCAGCGGATAACTTCCCGGTTCCACCTCATCGAGACGCAACTCGATGACGAAGCCGGAACTTTCAAAACTGTCACCGGGAACAATGCCGCCGCGGCGAACCGGCAGGCGCGTGGTGTGAATTGCACCGTAGCCGCAGCCATCGGGGTCGGGGTCGAAGAAGGGACCGATGCCGTCGACGAAGATGCCGCCAAAACTGAAATCGCGCAAATGGGTGAACTCGCACCCGACTGCCGGCGCCTGCACAGTGCCACCGGAAATGCGGCGCAGGCCGAGCAGTTGCCCAGCTGGTACGTCGGGCGCCAGCGCGACTGCGGTCTGCAGCACCAAACGATCAGGGCCGGCCGGCGCGACATCGGCGAACATGCCGCCGGACTTGCCGATCAGGGTCAGATTGGTCACTTCGTCGTCCGGCCGCAGACCAAGCACCATGCCGCCGATCTCGAGATAGCCGTTTGGTCGTACTGCGAGCAAGTTCGGCACCAGCGAAACATGGCGATCAAGAAAGGTAGGTGGACCATCGATCGGGTTCTCGAGCAGGGTGGCTGCGATCCCATACGCTTCGCGGAAACCCGCCAGTGCCTGCGTATCCTGGCCCTCAAGTGCAGCCTCGCGCGCGCTGCCGAACGCCGCGATTGCATCGGCCACGCCTGCGAAGTCGCTGGCTGCCTGAATCTCGGATCCGGCGATCAGGGCTGCAGTTCCGAGCACCAGGCTGCGGCCGGTGGTGCGCGCATTGGCAATTTCAGCGACGCTGAGCAGGCCCGGATTGCCGGTCTCGACATCGAGCGCGGCGGCCAGCGCCAAGGCCGTGCCGAGACGATCGAACTCTTCCAGTTTCTCGCCCACGCTGAGCGCGGCGTACTCGTCGAACTCGCCGCCGGCGCAGTCCTGAGCGCCGGTCTGCAGCGTGGTGCCTTCGAAGGTCACCTTCGCCGCGCCGCCACTGCCGCCGGTCAATTGCACTTCGACCGGTGCATTCGGCGGCAGTGTGCCCAAGCCAGTGCCATAGTCCTCGTTGCCGCGCGGCAGGTTGACCAGATACCAGAGGACGTTGCCGACCAGGGGCAGGCCAGTCGACAGCGCATTGGCGAAGGTGTCGCCGAACGGATCGACGTCCTTCTCCACCAGGCTGGCCGAGACCAGTACCTGATTACGCGGCGTGCAGTCGATATGCGACCAACGTAGTTCGTTGGCATTGGCGAAGCTCTGCCGGGCGGGGTGGTTGAAGGGCGTGTCGGACTGGGCCTTGGTTTCCCAGTTGCCCTGGCCCACGCCGCAGAACTCCGAATCGCAGAACGGTGGCTTGGCGCCGACGCCGAACGCCTCGATATCGCGCACGGCGTGACCCTGGTGATCGAACCGCACCTTCAGGATCCATTCCTCCTGACCGAGCTCATTGTCGAAACCGGCGGTCAGCTTGACGTCCTTGACGAAACCGCGCACTTGCAGCGTCGGCGGGCCGGGAAGATCCTCGTGCGCCATAAGCAGGTCAGGGCATCCGCACAGCGCAGCCGCTGCGATGAGCGGCAGGGATGCCAGGCGCTCGCGGGGGGGATGAGAAACGCGACGATTCAGGCGCAGGGTCGGGTTCACGTTGTCACCTCCGAACTAGGTGCACTCCACCAGCATGCGCCGAACATGAGCGAGTCGCGCCATGCCTCGTCTGGCTCGTGCGGAAACACCGCGACGCCACCGGCAGCACAAGCGTCAAGTGACGTAAAGCCTGCCTTGATTATAGCCGGTGCGCGAAGGGGTGGTACGAAGGGCGCGAGTCCCGGCAGGACGACTCCACCCTCCGGCATTTCTTTATGGCCGTCAAAGGCTTAGTCGTCGATCTGGCATCTGACAGGAGGCGAAACTATGGATGTCCTTGTGCGTCTGCTAAGACGAACGCCGGGTCAGCGAAGGTGGGGCCGCGTTGCATTGCCTTGAGGGTGTCCACACCCCGATAATGCTCGGCTCGCTTCCACCAGGCTGCTTCGATGCTCGATCCTCAACTCTTGCGCGCCAATCTCGCCGACACTGCGCAGCGCCTGCGCGAGTCGCGTGGCTTTGAGCTGGACGCTTCGGCTCTGGAAGCGCTGGAAGGGGAGCGCAAGCAGCTGCAGACGCGTACCCAGGAGCTGCAGAACCTGCGAAACACGCGCTCCAAGGCAATTGGTATTGCCAAGGGCAAGGGCGAGGACGTGGCGCCGATCATGGCCGAGGTAGCGGGCATTGCCGATGAGCTGAAAGCCGCCGAGCATGCGTTGGGTGAGCTGCAGCAGCGCATGCAGGCAATCTCGCTGGGCATCCCGAACTTGCCGCACGGGTCGGTACCGATCGGCAAGGACGAGGCGCAGAACGCCGAGCAGCATCGCTGGGGCGAGCCACGCGCGTTTGAATTCGCCCCGAAAGATCACGTCGAACTGGGCGAGCGCAACAACTGGCTGGATTCCGATGCCGGGGCCAAGTTGTCGGGCTCGCGCTTCACCGTGCTGCGTGCCGAACTGGCACGCCTGCACCGTGCACTGGCGCAGTTCATGCTCGACCTGCACACCGGCGAGCATGGGTACAGCGAGTGCAATGTTCCGCTGATCGTCAATGCCGACAGCATGCAGGGCACAGGGCAGTTGCCCAAGTTCGAAGAAGACCTGTTCTCGACCCAGGTGGGCGAGGGCAAGCGTTACCTCGTACCGACGGCCGAAGTGCCGCTGACCAACCTGGTGCGCGACAGCATCGTCGATGACTCCCAGCTGCCGATGTGGCTGACCGCGCATTCGCTGTGCTTCCGCGCCGAGGCCGGCAGCTACGGACGCGACGTGCGCGGCATGATTCGCCAGCATCAGTTCGAGAAGGTCGAGCTGGTCGCGCTGTCGCGCCCGCATGAAAGTGAAAGCGCGCATGAGTCCATGACGCGTCACGCCGAAGTGGTGCTGGAGCGCCTTGGCCTGCCATACCGCCGGATGCTGCTGTGCTCGGGCGACATGGGCTTTTCCGCGACCAAGACCTACGACCTGGAAGTCTGGCTGCCCGGCCAGAACACCTATCGCGAGATCAGCTCGATCTCCAACTGCGGCGACTTCCAGGCGCGTCGCATGCAGGCGCGCTGGCGCAACCCGGAAACCGGCAAGCCCGAACCCCTGCACACGCTCAACGGCTCAGGCGTAGCCGTCGGCCGCGCGTTGATTGCGGTGATGGAGAACTACCAGAACGCCGATGGATCCATCACGGTGCCTGAGGCCTTGCGGTCTTACATGGGAGGCGTTGAGCGGATCGGATAGCATCGATTGCGGGTGCATGTTGCGCGCCGGACTGGCACAATCGGCGCCCGATGTCGGCTCCACCGCTTCGCGGCTTGAGCCGACCTACGAAAGATCGCATGTAGATCGGACCAAGCACCGCTGATTCGCCAGACACCGCGATCGGCCTCGTCGGATCGGATCCGACGCAAAGTTGCAGAGCGGTTCGCGAAGGGCTTTCATCGCAAACAATTCATGGAGAGATGGCCGAGCGGTTTAAGGCACCAGTCTTGAAAACTGGCGTGGTAGCAATACCACCGTGGGTTCGAATCCCACTCTCTCCGCCAGACAGCAGAAGGGCCCCCAACGGGGCCTTTCTGCTGTCTGGCGGAGAGAGTGGGTGGACGAGGCTACTGGCCCGTGCCGAGATCGACACGGATTCCTCTGCTATCGCGGGCCATGGGTTCGACGCCGGTGCAGGAGCACACCGGCGGACCGCCGCAGGCGGGTCCCGCGGCAGCGGGATGCAGGCCAGGGATGGCCTGCACAGCACCACTCTCTCCGCCAGACAGCAGAAGGGCCCCCAACGGGGCCTTTCTGCTGTCTGGCGGAGGGAGTCGGCGCTCCCTTCTCCCACCGGGGTGCGCAGGGGCTTTCGAGCGGTGAGCCGCGAGCCTGCGTTCGGGAGATAGCCCGTCCCATCGGCGGAGCCGCCGACCGTCCGCGCGCATGCAGGCGCGCGGGCTGAGGCAGGTGGCGCGCAGCGCCGGATGAGGGTGCGATTGATTTCGAGATTCATGTCGCAGCTGGGACTTGGAAGCGGGGCTCTGCGCGGATTGAGGGGGCTGGCGACGGGAATTCCCGCTTGCCTTCACCAAATCGATGAACTAACGTCCCTTCACATCATGGCGATGGGGGGAATCTGCTCATGATTCGAGTGTACATGGTGGACGACCACGCCTTGGTGCTTGCCGGGTATCGGGGGATCCTCGGCAATTGCACCGATATTCAGGTGGTGGGCGAGGCCTGTGATGGTGAAACGGCAGTAACCGAGGTCCGCAAGCTGAAACCGGACGTTGTGTTGTGTGATCTGCACATGCCGGGTTTCAGCGGTCTGGAAGTTACCGAGCGCATCGTCAAGGGCAATAGCGGCGCGCGGGTGATCATGGTGACGGTGCAGGACGATGGACCCATGCCCAAGCGGCTGCTGGCGGCCGGTGCCAGCGGCTATGTGACCAAGGCGGGCCCGGCGGAGGAATTGCTTGCAGCGATCCGCACGGTAGCCAAGGGCAAACGCTACGTGGCAAGCGAGCTGGCGCAACAGTTGGCTCTCGAGAGTCTTTCCGGTCAGGCCTCGCCGTTCGATGCACTGTCTGAGCGCGAGCTGGAAACCGTGATGCTGCTGATACAGGGCCATCGCATGATCGATATTGGCGAGCGCCTCAAGATCAGCGCCAAGACCGTGGCCACCCACAAGTACCGGTTGTTCGAAAAGCTGGGTGTGAAGGACGTTGTGAGCTTGGCGCGATTGGCAGGACAGTACGGACTGTGCGACCCCGCATCGATTCTGGTTAAGGACGGACCGGCTTGACGCTTAGCCACCCAAGAAAAAGTTCCACGAAAGGCTGACTAGAGTCGCTGTTTCCGGGATTGGAACAGGAGGTGACTGGCCGGCCTCAGGGGATGCCCTTGATCAGCTCCAGCGCCTTGGGAGCGAGTGCTATGAGCGCCGGGTGTTCTGCATCTCGCGCCGCCACATAGATTGCGCTGAGGAATGCGCGAACGTTGTGGCGCCGTGCCAAACCCGCGCGGCTGGAGAACGCGGCCTGCCAGTCAGCCAGGGGCGCGGACTGGGCGATCTGTTCCAGCCAGCGGTGCAGGGCTTCCTGACTCTGATTGTCGCGCATGGCGGCGTACAGAACGGGTCGCGCGAGTCGCTCGGGCTCGCCAAAGACATAGAAGTGTTCGCCGGGCGGTGCAATCTGGGAAGCCACTGCTTCCAGGATGCGTTGCACCTGCGTTTCTCGCAGCGCGGGATTGATCACCAGTTGCAGCAGCAGGTCAGCAGAGTGTGCCACGCCGTGGCGCCAGCCTTCCCTGTCATCGAATCCCCGGTAGTCCCGAACTGAGGTCAAGTACACCGTTCCAGCTGCCACCAAAGACTCGCGCTGCTCGTCGCTGAGCCAGGCAGAAAGGCGGTCGGTGCGTGCCAGTTCACTCAGCAGCAGGGCGGCAAATGCCCGCCGAAATCCGTCGGCGTCCTCTGGCTGGTCAGCGAGACTGCGCACCAGCGTGTCGAGCATCTGCTGGCGCGCCTGCAGCGAGACCTTGTCTGCGCGCAGCCAGGTGGAAACGCCTTCATATGCGATGCCATCGCGCAGCGCGGGATCAGCTGCGCCCAGGCAGTCGAGTAGTTCAATTGCCAGCGCGTTGCGCTCGGCGTCCGCTTCGATGACGAAGCCAGAACTGCGCAGTGCTGCAAGGCTGTCCGAATCGTGGGTTGCAGGAGGACAGGCGGCGTTGGCCCAGCCGTAGCAGGCGATCAAGGGCAATAGTGCAAGGCGCATTATGCTGTCCCACTTCAGGCAATGCTGCCAGCTTGCTGGCAAGCATCGCGGGCTGCATGTGCCGGAGGGCACGCCACAGGGCAGCCATGCGCAGACACCTGAAAGCATTCGGGCAGCCCTGAGGCTGCCCGAATGTGCTGCGATCTGACGCGGTATACCTCAGCCTGGTGGCTGCGGCTCACTTGATCGGTTCGCCTTCGCCTCGATCGACGACAACGCGGCACGGACCTCATCTGCTTCATCGCCCTGCAGCGCGAACAAGGACTCGTTCACGGCCGGTTTCGGCGGGCTGGGCTTGGGCGGAAGCGCCGTCACAGTGTTGGCACTGGCTTCGCTCGTCTTTTCTGGCGCGGGTTCAACCTGCGTCATTGCGGGAGCGGCCCGTTGCAGCTCGACTGCTGGCGTTGAGGGCTCGGAGTTGCGCGCAGAAGGCGAGGGCGCGACAACTACGGGCGCGTCCTCGCTGCGTGTCGCGATTGCCGCCGGGACTGCTATGTCCGGCTTTGGAGCAGCGACAGAAGCGGCCTGTGGTGGCATGCCTGATTCCGTGCTGGCCTTCTCCGAAGCCTGCGGCACTGAATGCTGTTCGACCGGCTGAGAAAGCGGGGTCGCAGCTTCGGCTGGCTTGCTCAGCACGGGTGCAGATGTCGGCGAGACGATCACCTTTTCGCGAGCCGCCTCGGACATGCCCGAAGAGGCGACGCTGACGGGTGAAACGTCGGTGGTGACGACCGGCGGCTGTTCGGGACGTGATGGCTGCGGGCGACTCACGTTCCGTTCGGCCGGCGGCGGCGCAGCAATGACTTCGCTGGCAATCGGGCTCTCACCAATCGCCGCAGGTTCCACCGGCACGGACTGCGCTGCGGTCTGCTTTTCAGCCGTGGGCTGCGCCATCGCCGCGACTGGAGCGCGCGGGCTGGTAGCGGCCTGTGGCACAGGGCTCTCACTGTCTCCTTCCTCATCACCGTCGAATTCAATCTCCGACTGTGGTTCGCCGTTCGAACTCTCAGCGGTGGTGTCATCCTGGCGACGACGACGACGGCCACCGCGGCGTCCGCGGCGACGTTTGCCGGTGGCGCTGGCGCCGCTTGCGTCGGTCTCGGTTGAAACTTCAGTGTTATCGACGGACTCCTGAGCAGCCTGTGCAGTGATGTCGACCGCTTGAGTGTCGATTGCAGCAGTCTCAGCGACAGATGCTGGAGCGGCGACTGCCGCCAGCGCTGCTACTGCGGGAGCTTCCGGCTTGGAGGCGGCGTCGTCGCGGCTATCGGACCTCGATTCCTGCCTGGCAGGCGCCTGCTCCTTGCCGGCCTCGCGCTTGGGCTCCTTGCGCGGCTCGTCACCGCGCGCTTCATCGCGATCACGTCGATTGCCGCGCTTCTTCTTGCCTTCGCGACGCTCGTCGTTGCGGCCTTCGTCGCGCTTCTTCTCCTCGGCCTTGACCTCTTCGCGCTTCGGCTCTTCGACGCGCTTGGGCTGGTCCTGCCGCTTTGCTTCGTCGCGGCGGCCGTCCTTGCGTTTGTCACGACCCTTGCGGCGCTGTTCGTCACGGCCGCGACGTGCATTGCTGTCTTCGCGTTCCTGGGCCGCCGATGATTTGGCTGGCTTGGCCTCAGCCGAACTTCCGCCGCCAAAGAATGCAGCAATGCGAGACCAGAAGCCCTTCTTGGCCGGCGCGGCGACAACGACTTCGACCGGTGCCCGCATTTCCTCGTCCTCGCGCAGCAAGGCACGCTGCGGCGGTGCAACCGCGGTAACGGCCGGCATGTCGGGAATATTGAGATGCGCGCGGGTCAGCGAATGGCGCTCGAGTCGGCGCGGCGTAGTGCGGTGATAGCTGGGCTTGGCGCTTTCCTCGCCAAGTTCGTTCTCGCGCAGGCGGCTGATCTCGAAGTGCGGCGTCTCGAGCTTCTCGTCGGCAACGATGATGATCGGCGCTTCGTGGCGGGCCTCGGTTTCCAGCAGAGCGCGACGCTTCTCGTTGAGCAGGTAGTTGGCGATTTCCGGCGGAACCTGCACCAGCACCTGGCCGGTGTTCTCCTTCATGGCGTGCTCTTCGCAGAGCCGCAGGATGGAGAGCGAGAGCGATTCGACGCTGCGCATGCGGCCGTGGCCATCGCAACGCGGACAGATGATCTGGGTGGATTCGCCCAGGCTCGGGCGCAGACGCTGGCGACTCATCTCCAGCAGTCCGAAGCGCGAGATGCGGCCGATCTGGACGCGCGCGCGGTCGTGGCGCAGGGCGTTCTGCAGGCGGTTCTCGACTTCGCGCTGGTGCTTGGTCGAAGACATGTCGATGAAGTCGATCACCACCAGGCCGCCGAGGTCGCGCAGGCGCAGCTGGCGGGCCACTTCATCAGCCGCTTCCAGATTGGTGTTGAAGGCGGTTTCCTCGATGTCGCCGCCCTTGGTGGCACGCGCCGAGTTCACGTCGACCGCGGTCAGGGCTTCGGTCTGGTCGACCACGATGGCGCCGCCGGAGGGCAGGCGCACTTCGCGGCCGTAGGCGGCCTCGATCTGGCTTTCGATCTGGTAGCGCGAGAACAGCGGGGTGGTGTCGTTGTACAGCTTGAGCTTGCGCAGCTGCTGCGGCATCACCGTCTGCATGAACTCGCGCGCATCGGCATAGAGTTCCTCGGTGTCGACCAGGATTTCGCCAATGTCGCCGCGCAGGTAGTCGCGCAGCGCACGGATGATCAGGCGCGATTCCTGATAGATCAGGTAGGGCGCCGGCTTGGCCAGGGCGGCGTCAGTGATCGCCTTCCAGACGTGCAGCAGGTAGTCGAGATCCCATTGCAGCTCTTCCGCGTCGCGGCCAACGCCGGCGGTGCGGATGATGATGCCCATGTCCTCGGGGATGTTGAGGCTGTCCATCGCCTCTTTCAACGCAGCGCGGTCGTCGCCTTCGATGCGGCGCGACACGCCACCGGCACGCGGGCTGTTCGGCATCAGCACCATGTAGCGACCGGCCAGCGAGATGAACGTGGTCAGGGCGGCGCCCTTGTTGCCGCGCTCTTCCTTGTCGACCTGCACCACCACTTCCTGGCCTTCGCGCAGGAGTTCCTTCATGGTCGCCTTGTCGGGGTTCACCCCCTCGACAAAGTAATCGCGCGAGATCTCCTTGAGCGGCAGGAAGCCGTGCCGCTCACCGCCGTATTCGACGAAGGCGGCTTCCAGCGAGGGCTCGATGCGGGTGATGCGGCCCTTGTAGATGTTGGACTTTTTCTGTTCCTTCGAGGCCTGCTCGATATCGATGTCGTAAAGGTTCTGACCATCGACAATGGCGACGCGCAACTCTTCCTGTTGCGTCGCGTTGATCAACATACGTTTCATGGGGAATCATTCCTCACGCGCTCTACCGCGAGGAACGCCGGACTGCCCTGTCGCCACCGGCGCCGAAGCGCAACGGAGAGCCACAGTTCGAAATTCCAGCGCTGTCATACCGTAGGGCCAGCCTGCGGGAGCGCTCATCCAAGTGTTCCCGGTCGCAAACCCTTTAGTCAGGGAGCGCGCCGGGCGCCAGCACGGCCATCAGGCCGCGCGCGATATCTCACCGGCCCGACATGGTTTTCGCCGGCGGCTTGATCCGCTCCCGCAGGGCAGGAACGGTCAGCGCACGGCGGGAACCTGTGTCGGGTCTTGAGCTGTTCGGTGTAACTGGTTGACCGGACAGCCAAAATTCGGAGGTTTAACCGCGCGGCGAGTGTAACATAGCCGCCCCAGCACTGTATTGAGCCGGCAATTGCATGAAACCTGAGCGTCCCGAAGCCGTCCGCCGGGTACAGATCGACGCCGAACGGGCGGGTCAGCGACTGGACAACTTTCTGCTGGGCCAGTTCAAGGGCGCGCCGCGCAGCCTGGTCTACCGCCTGCTGCGCACCGGTCAGGTACGGGTCAATGGCGGGCGCTGCAAGGCCGAACGACGCCTGGAGGAGGGCGATGAGGTCCGGCTGCCGCCGGTGCGTCTGCCCGAGGCTACCGATCACGGCACCCCGCCCAAGTCCATGCTGGAGTTGATCGAGCGCAGCATCGTGTTCGAAGACAAGCTGCTGCTGGTGCTGGACAAGCCCTGCGGCATCGCCGCGCACGGCGGTAGCGGGGTGAGCTTTGGCGCCATCGAACTGCTGCGCGCACTAAGGCCAAAGGAAAGTCTGGAGTTGGTGCATCGACTGGATCGCGACACCAGCGGCGTGCTGGTGCTGGCGAAGCGACGCTCGGCGCTGACCGAACTGCAGGCGCTGATGCGCGAAAACCGTATCGAGAAGAAGTACCTGGCTTTGCTGGTCGGGGAGCTTCCACCGCGCGCCTTTGCGGTGCGGGCGCCATTGCTGAAGTTCGGGCTGCAGGGCGGCGAGCGCATGGTGAAGGTGGACCCCGAAGGCAAGGCGTCGGTGAGTCACTTCCGCTGCCTCGAACTGGTTGGGGGGCACAGCTACGCCGAGATCCGCATTGAAACCGGTCGCACCCATCAGATCCGCGTGCATGCGGCACATTCGGGGCATCCGGTCGCGGGCGATGAGAAGTACGGTGAGCGCGAAGCCAACCGGCAGTTGCGCGATTCCGCCGGGCTGAAGCGCCTGTTCCTGCACGCTGCCTCGATGAGCTTCTCGCTCAAGGAGGGCACGCTGCCTTATACGCTCAGCGCCCCGTTGGCTCCGGAACTGGTCCGTACGCTGGAGGCGCTGGAAAAGTCGGTTTGATCGGCCACGAGTTCAGGCGTGACGCTCCTGGTACAGACGCTCGGCCTTCGCCGCACAGATGAAGTCGTTGTCGGAAATGCCACCCACGTCATGCGTCGAGAAGCGCACCACGCAGCGGTTGTAATGCAGGCCGATGTCGGGGTGATGGTCTTCGCTGTGCGCGATGAAGGCCAGCGCGTTCACGAAGGCGAGGGTCCGGTAGTAATCGGCGAACATGAACTCGCGACGCAGGGCCCGGCCATGTTCGACCAGCGTCCATTCGGGCAGCAGAGCCAGAAGGTCCTCGACGCGCTTCGCGTCAAGCATATGTTCGCTGCTGGCGAGCGGTTTGCACCGGGCTGTAAGAATTTCATCTAGCGTGTTCATGCGGTCGTCCCTGGCGAAGGGGCGAGTATATCAATGCCTGCAGATGAACCTGTGCTGCGCAGGATGCGAGACAGCAGGGGAAGCGTGCGCTGAAGCGCATACAATGGCGGCATTCCATGCCCTCCTGCAGCTCATGATTGACGTCTCCGAAAGCGCACAGAACCACTTCCGCCGTTTGCTGGATAGCCAGGGCGGTGACGCCGTTGGCATCCTGCTCAGTGCAGTCAAACCGGGTACGCCGAGCGCCGACGTACGACTGGAGTTTTGTGAGCCCGTGGATCTCGCTGGAGACGAGTGGTCACTCGACTGTCAGGGTTTCACGCTTTTCGTGCGTTCCGAAAGTGCACCATTTTTCGACGGTGCGCATATCGACTACCTCAACAACGAGACGGGTGGGCAGCTCAACATCCGCGCGCCGCGCATCAAGGGTGAGGTACCGGGTGAGGCAAGTTCTTTGGTCGAGAGAGTTCGCTACCTGATCGAGACCGAGATCAATCCCCAGTTGGCCTCGCACAAGGGGCACGTAAGCCTGGCCGCAGTGGAAGCTGGCGGCATTGTGGTGCTGCGTTTTGGCGGTGGCTGTCACGGCTGCGGCATGGCCGATGTCACCTTGAAGCAGGGCATCGAAACCACGCTCAAGGCGCGCCTGCCGGAGATCACCGAAGTGCGGGACGTCACCGACCACAGCAGTGGCGCGGCTCCTTACTACAAGGCCGGCTGAAGTTCGGCGGCGGGGCAGGTCACCATGGTGAGCCTCCTGTCTATCCGAGACGGGCAGGTGGCCTCTCCATAAACCCATGTCCCTACGGATTTGCATTCGAATTGTCCTTGCACCCCGATGTCGGCTCCACCGCTTCGCGGCTTGAGCCGACCTACTCGGTCCCTCGTTTTAGACGTTCGTGCCCTTCGCCGTCATCGACGCTATCGGGAAGCATTGCGACGCGGACCGATGTTCAGATCGTAGGTCGGATCAAGCGCCCACGAATCGCTAGGCCAGGCGATCAGGATTGTCGGCGCGGATCCGACGCTCGACCGAGCCGAGTACATGGTCCGTACGCAGGTCTCGCAGGGCGGACACAAGGCTCATCACGAGCGGATTGTGCAACAGATTCTGATGATCGGGCTCTTGGCGATTGGGGACTCAGGTGCAGCAGAGTCAAGTGAGTAGTAGCTGGTGAACCCATCACGCAAAGAAAAACGGCCCCTTGCGGGGCCGTTCCGACGAGGAGCACCTGACGCGCTAACGGAGGTTGCTGAGGTCGGTAAGTGGTCCGGTCTGCGAGGCGTAGAACGCCGACAGATCTTCCAAATCCTTGCTTTCGAGCGGAGCGACGAAGCCCGCCATGATGGCGTTTTCGCGCGCGCCGCTCTTGTAGTCACGCAGAGCCTTGAGCAGGTAGTCGGCATGTTGCCCGGCCAACCGCGGATACTGAGCGTCGCCCGTGCCATTGCCATCGGGTCCGTGGCAGGCTTGGCAGAGCTGGGATTTCTGACGTCCAGCTTCCGGGTCACCCGATGCCGATGCGGAAAGCGGCAGGCAGAGAAGCGCCGCAACCAAGGGCAAAGCGGTCTGCTTCAGGAGAGAGCGAAGTCCCATCACTTCTGGCCTCCCTGACTGGCGAGATAGGCGGAAATGTCCTTAATGTCCTGCTCGGTGAAACCTTCGGCCTGGGCACGCATGGTTGGATGCGGACGCACGCCGTTGCGGTAGGCGGTAAGTGCGGAGACCAGATAGTCGTAATTCTGGCCACCAATCTTCGGTACGTGGTAGTGCGGGTAGACGTTCTTGTAGCCGGCGACACCGTGGCAGCCGGTGCAAGTAAA
This sequence comes from Lysobacterales bacterium, assembly GCA_038257155.1. Classification (GTDB taxonomy): domain Bacteria; phylum Pseudomonadota; class Gammaproteobacteria; order Xanthomonadales; family Xanthomonadaceae; genus JANJTY01. The sequence continues at coordinate 13,624 of JBBSJP010000011.1, forward strand.
AGCTTTTTGCTTGCCTGCCTCGACATTGCCCTGGGCAAGCAGCGAGCCGCTGCCCAAGAGGGTGCCGAGCGCCAGAAAGAGGGCTTGTATGGGCTTCATTCCGTTGCAGTCCAGAGGGGTAGGGGCTTGGGCCCGTCCAGGAAGGGGCGACAAGTATAGCTCGGCGCCCGCCTCGGCGGCAGCCTGAATCCGGTCAATCCATGCATAAAGCCACCGTGACTAAGCGCACGCGCCGCTCAAGCGGCGCAGACCCACACTTTCCCGCGTCAGGCTTGACAGGTTTGGTGTTATACGCCACTATAACAGTACGCAGCTAGATCACACCCGCGAGCTTCATAGAAATCAATTGTTTAGAGTCATTCAGTCCCAGTCCCTACCATCGCCACTCGGATCAACCACCATGCGCTCTCGAATTCTGTCGACCCCAATGTCTCACCGCTCGGCGACGATCGCAGCCTTGCTGCTCGGAGCTGGCCTGCTGCTGGGCGCCTGTGGTGACCAGTCCGGGGCAGCCTCAGCGGACAAGGATGACAAGGACTCTGCAGAGTCGAAGGACGAGGACAAGAAGGAAACCAAGGTTCCGGTTGAGATCGTCGTTGCGCAGCGGCGCGGAATCACGTCCAGCTACAGCAGCACGGCGGCACTCGAAGCGCGTGGTGAGGCCCAGGTGGTGGCCAAGACCTCCGGCGTGCTTCTGAAGCTGCTGGCTGAAGAGGGCGATCAGGTCAGGGCTGGTCAAGTGCTGGCGCGGCTTGACTCCGAGCGTCCGCGTCTGGAGCTTGAGCGGGCTCAGGCGATGCTGGCCAAGCTGGAATCCGAATACAAGCGTGCCAAGGAACTCTACGACCGCAAGCTGCTGGCTGCCGACGCGCAGGAGCGAATCCGCTTTGATCTGGATACCCAGCGAGCCGTCTATGAGATGGCGAAGCTGGAGCTTTCGTACACCCAGGTTGTCGCGCCGATCGATGGCGTCATTGCCCAGCGCATGGTCAAGGAAGGAAACCTGATCCAGAACAGCCAGGCACTGTTCCGCATTGTCGATGTCAATCCGCTGGAAGCCGTGCTCAACGTGCCGGAACGCGAGCTGGCGATCCTGCGCGCCGGAATGCCGGTGAGTCTTGCGGTGGACTCCTCTCCGGGGCGCACTTTTGCTGGCGAGATCGCCCGCATCAGTCCGGTGATTGATCCGGCCAGCGGCACATTTCGCGTTACCTGTGAATTCCGCGACAGCAGCGGTGAGTTGAAGCCGGGCATGTTCGGGCGCATCGGGGTGGTCTACGCCCAACGTGAGGACGCACTGACCGTCAGTCGTGAAGCCCTGATCGAAGGTGACGGCGCTACCGCCGTATTTGTCATACGTGACGGCAAGGCGCGCCGCGTGCCGGTGCAGCTGGGCATGCTCAATGGTGGCCTGGTGGAAATTCTGCAGGGTGTGGAAGAAGGCGACCAGGTGGTCACGACCGGCAAGGTCACCCTGCGTGACGGCGTTGAAGTGCAGATTCTCAATGGTGAGCCTGCCGCAGCGATTGCGCAGGGCAACGCCGCGGCCGATACCGGCGCTGCCCCGTGAATCTGGCGGAATTCTCCACGCGGCGTCGGGTAACCGTTTTCATGGTTACGCTGACCCTGGTGCTGTTCGGGCTGATCGCATTGCGCGATCTCAAGATCAACCTGCTTCCCGATCTGAGTTATCCCACCCTCACGGTTCGCACCGAGTACACCGGTGCGGCGCCGAGCGAAATCGAAACGCTCATCTCCGAACCGGTCGAAGAGGCGATCGGCGTGGTGAAGAATCTGCGCAAGCTGCGTTCGATCTCGCGCACCGGGCAGAGCGATGTGGTGCTCGAGTTTGCCTGGGGTACCGATATGGACCGCGCCAGCATCGAGGTGCGCGACAAGCTGGAGCTGTTGCGCCTGCCGTTGGAAACCAAGAAGCCCGTGCTGCTGCGCTTCGATCCCTCGACCGAGCCGATCATCCGCATGGCGCTGGCCTCGACGCGCGATACCGCGCGCTTCGACGAGGCCGAACTCAAACGCCTGCGTCGTTTTGCCGACGAAGAGTTGAAGAAGCGTATTGAGCCGGTCGATGGCGTGGCGGCCGTCAAGGTATCGGGTGGCCTGGAAGATGAGATCCAGGTGCAGATCGACCAGCAGAAGCTGTCCCAGCTCAACCTGCCCATTTCGCGCGTCATTGAACGCCTGCGCCAGGAAAACGTGAACGTTTCCGGGGGCAGCATCGATGAGGGAAGTCAGCGATATCTGGTGCGAACCATCAACCAGTTCACCAGCGTCGAGCAGATGCGCGAGCTGCTGATCGCGGTGGACGGGGCGAATCCGGTACGGCTGAAGGATATCGCTACGGTGGACCAGAGTTTCCGGGAGCGCGAGGCCGTGATTCGCGTCGGCGGCGAAGAGGCGGTCGAGCTTGCCATCTACAAGGAGGGCGATGCCAATACCGTGGCGGTAGCCGAGGCGGTGCACGAGGCGCTGGAACGGCTCAAGTCGCAGATGCTGCAGGAAGCCGAGCTCACCATCGTCGATGATCAGGCAGCTTTCATTCGCGAATCCCTAAACGGTGTTCGCAATGCCGCGCTGGGTGGCGGCCTGCTGGCGATCCTCATCATCTTCTTCTTTCTGCGCGATGGCTGGAGCACCCTGGTGATCGGCCTTTCCCTGCCGATTTCACTGATCGCCACGTTCTTTTTCATGGGGCAGGTAGGGCTGTCACTGAACGTCATGTCGCTCGGTGGTCTGGCGCTCGCCACCGGCATGGTGGTTGACGACGCAATCGTCGTGCTTGAGAGCATCGCCAAGGCGCGCGACCGCGGGCTGGGTGCTATCGAGGCCGCCATTGAGGGAACGTCACAGGTCACCATGGCCGTAGTGGCAACCACGCTGACCATGCTGGCGGTGTTTGTCCCGCTGGTTTTCGTGGAGGGCGTGGCGGGTCAGCTGTTTGGTGACCAGGCGCTCACCATCGCGATCGCGATGGCAATTTCGACCGTGGTTGCACTCACCCTGATTCCGATGCTGGCTTCGCTGAAGGCGCGTTCACCGATGGCCTTCCCGGAAGATCAGCAAAACGTCGACTCGCGCCAGCCAAGTACTGCTGGACGCTGGCTGCGCACCGGGGCGCGGGGAACGATCGGTTCGGTTGCTTCCGCGGGGCGCGGGACCGGCAGGGTTCTGGGTGGTGTGGGCAGCTTCGTACTCAGGCCCTACGAACTTGCCGCACGTGCCTATGATCGCTGGCTGCCGCGCGCCCTGGCACGTCCGGTGCTGGTGCTGGGGTCGGCCGCGCTGGCTTTCGCGCTGTCGATGGCGCTGTTGCCAGGCCTTGGCACTGACCTGATCCCGCAGCTGGCGCAGGGCCGCTTCGAAATGACCGTCAAGCTGCCGGCCGGAACCCAGCTTGCCGATACCGATGCCGTGGTTCGCGACGTCCAGCGTCGCCATGCCGGTGATGCAGGCATCCGCACCATCTACGGCGTCAGCGGCAGCGGTACACGCCTGGATGCCAATCCCACCGAATCGGGCGAGAACATCGGCAAGCTGCTAGTGGTTCTTGATCCCTCAGCTGGCCCAAACGCAGAGGCCGATGTTACCGAGCGTCTGCGCGAAGGCATCGCGGAGCTAGCCGGCATCGATGCGAAATTTTCCCGGCCGCAGTTGTTCAGCTTTGCCACGCCGCTGGAGATCGAGATCCGCGGCTACGATCTCGATGCCTTGCGCATCGCAGGGCAGCGGCTGCAGGCCAGACTTGCCGCGCAGGACCGCTTTGCCGACGTGAAGTCGACGGTTGAGGAAGGCTTTCCCGAGATCCAGATTCGTTTCGACCAGGAGCGTGCCGCAGCATTGGGTCTGACCACACGCCAGATCGCCGATCTGGTTGTGCAAAAGGTGCGCGGCGAAGTGGCCACGCGCTACAGCTTTCGGGATCGCAAGATCGATGTGCTGGTGCGGGCGAGCGAATCGGATCGCGCCTCGGTCGAGGACATCCGTGCTTTGATCATCAATCCGCAAAGCGATCGGCCAGTGACCCTCGCAAGCGTTGCCGAAGTCGAGTCGACCCTTGGCCCCAGCGAGATCCATCGCATCGATCAGGCTCGCGTGGCGATCATCTCGGCCAATCTTCGTTATGGCGACCTGGGTACGGCAGTTGCCGAAGTCGAGCGCATGCTGGCCGAGGAGCCGGTTGGCGCGGGACTGGGCTTCAATATCGGCGGACAAAGTGAGGAGCTGAAGGCGTCGACCAACTCGTTGATGTTCGCCCTGCTGCTGGCCATCTTTCTGGTCTATCTGGTGATGGCCTCGCAGTTTGAATCGCTGCTGCACCCCTTCGTCATCATGTTCACCATTCCGCTGGCGATGGTCGGTGCGGTGCTGGCGCTGAAGCTTTACGGCGCGCCGATCTCCATCGTGGTGTTCATCGGTTTCATCCTGCTCGCCGGAATCGTGGTCAAGAATGCCATCGTGCTGATCGACCGGGTCAACCAGCTGCGCGAGGAAGGCATGCCCAAGCGTGAGGCAATTTATGCCGGCGCGAGCGAGCGCCTTCGCCCGATCGTCATGACCACGGTGACGACCTTGTTCGGCTTTCTGCCCCTGGCTATTGGCAGCGGTGAAGGGTCCGAGATCCGCGCGCCCATGGCGATCACGGTGATTGGCGGCCTGACTGTATCGACCCTGCTCACCCTGTTCGTGATCCCGGTGGTTTATGACCTGCTCGATCGCGTGCCGGATGGCGTCTTTGCCGAGCGAGGCAAGCGTGCACGGCGTCGTCTGATGCCAACAAACAATGTAGAGGCGGCGCACGCATGAGTCTCGCCGAGCTCAGCCTGAAGCGGCCGGTCACGGCCACGATGTTCTTCGTCTCGATGATGCTGGTCGGGCTGATCGCTGCGTTTCGCGTGCCGCTGGAGTTTTTTCCCGAAGTCGATGCACCGTTCCTGTTTATTGATCTGCCCTATCCGGGCTCGACCCCGGAAGAGGTCGAGCAAAGCATTACACGGCCGGTGGAGGAAGCCCTTTCAACCTTGCCAGGCATCAAGCGGATCAATTCGCAGTCGCGTTCGCAAGGCGCCAGCGTGTTCATCGAGTTCCAGTGGGATCGCGACGTGCAGGTGCTGGCCTCGGAAGCGCGCTACCGGCTGGATGCGATCCGTGATGAGCTGCCGGACGATCTGCAGCGCTACTTCGTGATGAAGTTCGCCACCGGCGACGATCCCGTGCTGCGCATTCGCCTCTCCAGCGACACCAACCTGGCCAGCGCGTATGAGCTGCTGGACCGGGAGTTGAAACGTCCGCTGGAGCGCTTGCCTGGTGTCGCACGGGTCGACATTTCCGGCGTGTCGCCTCCCGAGGTCGAAATCGCGCTGAGTTCGGAGCGTCTCGATGCCCACGGCGTTGGTCTGAACGAGTTGGCGGCCACGCTAACGGCTGCGAATTTTTCGGTTTCCGCCGGCCAGATCAACGAGGGCGACCGGCGACTGCGGGTCCAGCCGGTCGGTGAGTTCCGCAGCCTCGACGAGATTCGAAATCTGCCACTGAATGCGATCGGACTGCGCCTGCGCGACGTGGCCGATGTGCACCTCAAGCCTGCGACGATGGATTACGGACGTCGGCTCGACCTTCGGCCAGCGGTCGGCGTGGACATCTACAAGGAGCGCAGCGCCAATCTGGTGGATATCGGTGCGCGTGTGATGCAGGAAATCGATGGCATTGCAGCCTCGCCAGAATTCAACGGTATCCAGCTGTTTGTGATGCAGAACCAGGCCGAGGGAGTCAAGACCTCGCTGGGCGATCTTGCTGAAGCGGGCCTGGTCGGCTCTCTGCTGTCGATCCTGGTGCTGTTTGCCTTCCTGCGGCATTGGCCATCCACCCTGATGGTCTCCCTGGCGATACCGATCTGCTTCGTGATGACCCTGGGTGCGATGTTCTTTCTCGGCATCACCATCAACGTGCTGTCATTGATGGGCTTGCTGCTGGGCATCGGCATGCTGGTGGATAACGCCGTGGTGGTGGTTGAGAGCATCCACCAGCAGCGGGCAAAGTGGCCGGACGATCCGTTCCGTTGCGCCGTGGAGGGAACCCGTGGCGTGCAGCTGGCAATCACCGCCGGCACCCTCACCAGCATCATCGTGTTCGTGCCCAACCTGTTCGGTGAGCGCAATTTCATCAGCATCTATCTGGGGCAGGTGGCCTACACCATCACCATCGCGCTGCTGTGCAGCTGGCTGGTGGCGGTAAGCCTGATTCCGATGCTGGCCGCGCGCATATCCCAAGGCCATGCCGCAGACAGCGAGCGCGGTTTCGTGGCGCGCATGCGACAACGTTATGCACGCATTCTTACCTGGAGCCTGGCGCATCGTTGGAAGACGGTTGGCATGATGGTGCTCTTGATTGGTATCAGTGTGCTGCCTGGCACCCAGGTGAAGTTCGACATGTTTCCAGGCGGCGAAACCCGCGAGTTGCAGCTCAACTATCGCTGGAATGGCAGCTATCGCCTGGATGAGCTCTCTACTGCGGTCATGAGCATCGAGACTCATCTCGATCAGAACCGCGAGCGCTACCAGATCGAGCAGATCTACAGCTGGTTCAGCGAACGTGGGTGGGCGGGCACCAATATCAAGCTGCGCGAAAGCGGCTCGGACCTGGTCCCTACCGCCAAACTGATGGAGTTGATCCGTGAAGAGCTGCCGAAGCTCGCGATGGGCGAGGTGGGATTTCAGCAGGAAATGCGTGGCGGAATGGGGGAAGGCGTGCAGGTCACCCTGATGGGTGATTCGGCGGCCACACTCAAACAGCTGGCTGAGGCCATCGTGCCCACCCTGGCGCAAGTCGAAGGCTTGCGGGACGTGCGTACCGACGCGGGCTGGGAAGGCCGAGAAATCGCCGTCAGCGTGGATCGGGATCGTGCCCTGTCTTACGGTTTTTCAGCGCAACAGGTGGCCAGCTACATCGGTATTGCCTTGCGCGGCACGCCGCTGCGCGAGTTCCGTTCGGGCGAAACCGAGGTCCCGGTCTGGCTGCGCTTCAGTGGGTCGGATGCCGCCAGCCTGGACGACATGAAGGACTTCAAGCTGCGCGCCCCGAACGGCGAGATGGTGCCGCTGATGGCGATGGTAGACGTGAACGTACTGGCTACGCCCAGCACGATCTTCCGCCAGTCGCGCCAGACTGCGCTGCAGATCAAGGCAAATCTTGCCGAAGGCGTTTCCATGCCCGATGCACGCAAGGGCATGGAGGCAGCGCTGAAAGAGGTGCAGCTGCCGGCGGGCTACCGCTGGAGTTTTGACGGCAGTTTCAACCAGTCCGACGAAGCCGGTCAGCGCATGCTGTTCAACACTCTGCTGGCCTTCCTGATGATCTTCATCATCATGGCGGCGCTGTTCGAATCGGCAATCTTTCCGGTGTCGATCCTCAGCGCGATCCTGTTCTCCATTCTCGGCGTCTTCTGGCTATTCTGGCTGACTGGAACCACGTTCTCGATCATGGCGTCGATCGGCATCCTTGTGTTGATGGGCGTGGTGGTCAACAACGGCATCGTGATGATCGAGCACGTCAACTACCTGCGCCGCGAAGGCATGCCCCGCGATCTTGCCTTGGTGCAGGGCTGCCGTGATCGTTTGCGCCCGGTGTTGATGACCATGGGAACCACGATTCTTGGCATGGTTCCGCTTTGCCTCGGTGGCACGCAGATCGGTGGTGACGGTCCGCCTTACTACCCCATGGCGCGCGCAATCGTCGGCGGCCTCATGTTCTCGACCATCGTCACCCTGCTGATGCTGCCAACCATCTATGCCCTGATCGATGATCTGCGCCTCTGGGTGGCGCGGGTATTTCGGCGAGACGCGGCAGGCGAGACGTCCACCTTGCCTGCCGCATCGTGACTGGGTGAGCGCATTCGGCCTGCTCAGCGGGCCGGATGCACCTGCAAGGATGCCTTGCCTGACGGGGCAGTGCTGGGCCTGCCGTAGCGCCGGCTCAGCCAGATGCCCGCGACGACCGCGCCGAGCAGCGGGGTAAACCAGGCCAGGCTCTGTGCCAGCCCCGGATCGACCCCGGGAAATGCGTTGCGCAGGCCAACGCTGAAGAACGCGATATGCGTGGCAACGCCATTGCCGATCATCGCGCTGTAGTGTTCTTTCAGCCACCAGCGCGGATTCGAGACCGAACGCCGCTGGCTCATCACCGCGTCGATGAATCCCACGACCCCGAGCATGCCGAAGACCTGCAGCAGGATCGAGTCGATCTGCAGACCCAGGCTCACGATTCCGAGCCCCGCGACCAGTACGATGCTTGCCATTGACCAAAACGTGGCATCGAAATAGCGCGCCCGCTGCGTCTTGAAGCGGACTGCGCGCCATGCAAACCAGCAGGCGTTGCCGGTGATCAGCAGCAGGAAGGTGAGGAACAGGGCGGTGACGGGCTTTCCTTGCCCCATCATCATCACGACCAGCGGTACCCCGCTGCCAAGCACGCCGATCATCGCCAGCAGGTAGATCTTGCCTACCGATCGGTGACGCGGCGAACCCTTGCGCAGGAACGCAGCCGTCCAGAACGTGGTCAACGCCACCACTCCAAACGCGATGTGCAGATAGACGATGTAGCGATAGGTTTCCACGGGGCTTCCCTCCGGCTGAGTGTGTGGAGAGTGTGTGAGTCGGCAAGGAGCAGTTCAGGTGCCGAGGGTCATCGACTACGGGTGCCGGAAGTCACCAATTTGCCCCTGAGGCTTGTTCCGGCAGCGCGCCGCACGCAAGCTTGCGGCATGCAAACGAACTGGCGAGAACTGACACGGGAGCTCTTCGCACCGCTCTCCCTGGCGGCCTATGTCGCGTGGGGAGCAGTGTGGGTGACCTCGAGTGCCGCCATGACGCGTGACCCCGCGCTGGGCTGGGAGCTTCGAGCCGCATTGATTGGTTTTCTGCTGTTGTTTGTCTTTGAAGGTGTTGTGACGGCGCGGCTCGGACCGCGCAGCGTGATCGCTGTTGGCTCCCTGATGGGAGGGCTGGCCCTGTGGGTAATATCGAAAACGTCATTTGGTGCCTCCCCGATCCTGCTGGTATTGCTGGCTGCGATGATGGGATCGCATCTGTCGGGACGCGGCCTGCTGCTCTTCATGCTGGCGATCAATGCCGGGCTGGCGTGGATCGTTCTCGCACGGTGGCCGGGCAGTACTGCCGGATTGGTAGCCACGCTGCTGGCTCATGCGAGCTTTCAGGTGTTTGCCGTCCTGGTGATTCGCTACGGGCGTCAGGCCGAAGCCATGAGCGAGACGCTGCGCGCCGTGAATGCCGACCTGGTGGCGACGCGCTCACTGCTGGAGGAAAGCGCGCGCGACGCCGAACGCCTGCGTCTGTCGCGCGAGCTGCATGATGTAGCGGGTCACGCGCTGACTGCGCTCAAGCTCAATCTGGGTGCGCTGGCGCGCGATGCCAGGCAGCCAGACCCGGAGCGCGTGCAGCTTTGCGCCGGTCTGGCCGACGACCTGTTGCAGAACCTGCGCGGGGTGGTGCGGCAGATGCGCGAGCATGAGGGCATCGACCTGCGCGTGGCGATTGAACGCCTTGCGGCGCCCTTTCCGCAGCCACAGGTGCAGCTCGACATCGACTCGCAGGCGCGGCTCTCGGACATCAATGGCGCCGAGGCCTTGCTTCGTGCGGTGCAGGAAGGGCTTACCAATGCTGCTCGCCACGCTGGCGCCAGCACGTTGTGGTTGACCCTCAAGCGTGAGGGAAATCAGGTTTGCCTTACGATGCACGATGACGGACGCGGGGCGGGCAGGATGAAGATCGGCAATGGCCTGCGCGGCATGCGTGAGCGCCTGGAGGAAATGGGTGGCTCGCTGGTCATCGATCAGGGCCCGGCGGGCGGCTTGCGGCTGAGTGCCTGCCTGCCGGTGAGTGCAGCATGAGCGCCCTGCGCCTGGCTTTGGCTGACGATCAGGCCCTGGTGCGCTCGGGCCTGCGTGCCCTGCTTGAGGGACTGCCGGGTCTGAATGTGGAGATTGAAGCTGCCGACGGCGAGGCGCTGCTGCTTGCCTTGTCGCAGAGCAACGTCGACGTGATCCTGTCGGACGTGCGCATGCCCGGCACCGACGGCATCGCGATGGTCGAGCGCCTGCGCAAGCAAGGCGACGCCACGCCGGTCATCCTGCTCACCACGTTTGACGAGAGTGATCTGGCTCTGCGAGCCGCCGCAGCAGGTGCGCAGGGCTTCCTACTGAAAGACGCGTCGCCCGAAGACCTGCACGAGGCCATTCTGCGGGTCGCGAAAGGCGAGACCCTGTTCGCACCGGTACCTACCGATCCGGTGCGCGCGCGCTACGCCTTCCACGATCAGGCACCGCCCAGCGACACCTTCAACGAGCGTGAAATCTCGATCCTGCGCCTGCTGGCCGGCGGCTACTCCAACAAGGAAATCGCCCGCGCCGTGCATCTGAGCGAAGGCACGGTGAAGAACTACGTCAGCGAGATCCTCGACAAACTCGGTACCCGTGATCGCACCCGTGCGGTGCTCAAAGCGATTACCTTGCACATCATCTGAGCCGGTGCCGATGGATCAGTGCCGGCGGCAGACACCGCCGGCACTGATCACATGTCACTGCTGCGAGCAAATTCAGCGTGCGACCACGCCGAGGCCGCGGGCCGGGTTCTGTCCAATCAGGATCAGACGCTCTCCCTCTTTTCGCGACTCGATCCAGCCACGGCCGCGATACGGTGAAGCGTGCGGACGTTGAACGTCTGCAAGTTCGAAATTGAAAAATCCTGCTTGCGGATCGGTTAGCCAGATCCGTCCATGCAGTCCGCAGGCCAGCACTGGGTCGCTCGCTCGTTGCTTCGAGCCCAGGCACACTTGCCCATCAGCCTGAATACTCAACGAAACATCAACGTTGCTTGCCGACCCGCGCAGGCTGACCTGGTAGTCGCGCACTAGCACTTCCATCGAAAGCGGCGCCAGCAATGTCGCATTGGCACGGGGTGACATCCGCCAGCGTCGGTGATATTGGGTGGGGCTTGCACTCACTTGCACATGGAAAAGATTCGCATTCACGATGCCCTGGTAGGGAGTACCCATGCAGTTGTGGTTGGCGCGTTCGCTGGCGGTCCAGTTGTTGGACATTGCGCCCAATTGGGCTAGCGCCGCGTCTCCCTCAAGGCGCTCAAGGCTCCCAAGCGCGACGCAGGGAATTTCGCCGTTGAAACCGGCCATCGGGGACTGCTCGAACCAGTCTCCGGTTTCAAGCGCCCAGATCCTGCCGTCCGGATCGATAGCGCCGATGCCGTCATCCGGCCACTCGGAGGCAAATGGACCCGTGTAGGAATCCACGCTGACATCAACCAAACCAACTGGCCCGGGAGCATCTGCTTCCAGTACGCAATGGCTGCCTTCGATGCGGGTGAGCCGGCGCAAGTCCGTCGTGCCGCTGCCGAACTCGGGCAGGACGCTGTTCCAGCTCAGGACTCCGTTGTTGCAGTCGTCGAAATCGATGCTGACCGACCCCCAGTCTGGCGTGCTGAAGTCGCTGCGATCAAAGCTGCCGAAGCGCAGGCCGCGTGGTGCCTTTGCGGTCGCTTCGATGCGCCGGCCTTGGACCTGGCCGTCCATATAGAGGAAGAAGGGTTCCCATTGGTGTCGTAGAGGTACCAGAACAGCAAAGCGCGGTCGGGCGAGAGGATCTCGATCGATAGTCCGTGGCCGGATTGGGCCGGGTTGTACCAGGCTCCGCTCATTTCGGCAGGCAGCCTGGCCTGGGCGGCTGTCGCAACCAGGGCCAGGCCGGCAAGCGGCGCCAGGTAGCGCCATGAAAATAATTTTCGCATTGTCGTTTTCTCCGATTTGCTGATGCCCGCTTGGGCGGGCTTGTCGTTGTCGTCTGGATCTGGTGCGGCTGGCGGCCTGTGCCGACGTGGTTCCCGCGGCTTCGACGCGCGCTCATGCGGCAAAGTTCCTCGTGGCGCGGTGGTGCACCAGCGCGCGGGAGTGGAGCTCGCGATGTTGCGGATCGCGCCTGTGAGATCCCGGTCGCTGACAGGTCAGCTCTACAGGGTCGGGCTGGAGCTGTTGCAGGCGCGCACGTGTGCGCGACCGCGGGACCCTCTCGTAGGTCGGATCAAGCGCCGCCGAAACGCCTGATCGGGCGATCTGCCTGGGCGGCGCGGATCCGACGCACGGCTTGCCATTCGTGACAAGCCTCCAGCACGTCAATGTCGGCTCCACCGCTGCGCGGCTTGAGCCGACCTACGACAGCCCTACCATGGGTCGGACCTGCTATGCCTCAGCGGCGTTCGAACTGGTATCCCGGTCGCCGACCGGTTGGCTCCCAAAGAACATCCCCGATTCCCGCCACAGCGCATCAGGCCGCCCACATGTTCCATGCGCGAACAAGCGCACCGACCCGGGGCGACCTGGACTCCTAAAGGCGCGCCTCTCAGGTCAGCGTGGTGAACATCTTCCAGCCGGCGATATACACACCGATGGCCGTACCGAAGCTGGTCAGGAAGAAATTGATCAGCACGCGGGTGACGCGGTTGCGCCACCAGCCGCGGACGCTGCCGCTGTCTTCGCGCAGGCGGCTGAAGTCGGCCACGGTGGGCTTGCGCACCCAGGCTTCGATTGCCGCGCTGACCGTGCCGGAGGCAAGGGCCGGGTGCAGTGGGGTCAGTGGCGAAGCGACGAAAGCACCCAGGATGCTGAAGGGGTGGCCGCCGGCGAGCAGGCAGCCAAACGCGCCCAGCGTGCCGGTGATCAGCACCCAGTGCATCACCACTTCGGCGCCCACCTCACTGCCCTGTGAGAAGCCCCAGATGAAGCCACCCAGCACCAGCACGCTGACGATCACGGTCAGCCACAGTCCCCAGCGGCCCGGCGGCGGCAGAACGCTGGTTTCCTCGATGATCTCGCTCGGTGGCTGTTGCGACTCGGCCAGTTCTTGTGCCAGGCCAGCCAGGTGTCCGGCGCCGACCACCGCCAGCACTCTTCCCGGTGGATTTGGCTTGGCGGCAATCTGGCGCAGCCGCGCGGCCATGTAACGGTCGCGCTCGGCGATCAGGCTGCGGTAGAGCGGCTCGCTGCGTTTGGCGAACTCGGCAAAGGTGCTTTCCAGGATGTCGCCTTCCTTGAGTCGCTCGATCTCGTCCTCGTGGATTTCGTCATCGACCATCGTGCTGGCAATCAGGCCGGAAACGACCTTGCTGCGTTCCCACCAGCCCAGCGAAGCCTGCACACGCTTCAGCGTGAGCCCCACATCGCGGTCGATGCAGTGCAGGGACAGGCCCTGCTGCTCGGCTTCCTGCATCGCAATGCGCAGCTCGGCGCCGGGCTCGATGCCGAGCTGGTCGGCGAGGCGTTTCTGGTAGGCCGATAGCGCAAGGTTTGCCGCAACCATGCCGGCTTTGCCGTCACGCAGCACCCGGAACAGGTCGAGCTTGGCCATGGCCTGCGGATTGCGCATGGCATCGGCACGTGCGCCACACAGCTCGACCGCAATGGCATCGAAATGGCCGCTGTCGATGGCCTCCTTCACCGCATCGGCGCTGCGCTTGGAGACGTGCGCAGTACCCAGCAGGGTGAACTCGACGCCGTCGCGCAGCACACTGCGCACCGGCTGGTCGTGCAAGGCTTGATCCAACGAAGCCCGACTCAGCGCAGCAGCGCTGTCGTCACTGGTGATGTTCAATCGCGGTAGCGCCGCAAGAGATCGGCGTAGGCGTCGATGCGACGGTCGCGCAGGAAGGGCCAGATGCGACGCACGTTCTCGCTGCGCGCCAGATCGACGTCCGCGAGCAGCAGTTCGGACTGGTCAGTCGAAGCCTGGGCGAGATACTCACCCTGTGGCCCGACAACGAAGCTCGAGCCCCAGAAGTCGATGCCACTGTCACGGTCCGGCGCCTTTTCGAAGCCGGTGCGGTTGCAGCTCAGCACCGGAAGGCCGTTGGCCACCGCATGGCCGCGCTGGCTAAGAATCCAGGCTTCGCGCTGGCGGTCCTTCTCGTCCTGCGCGTCGTTCGGGTCCCAGCCGATCGCGGTGGGATAGAGCAATAGTTCAGCGCCCGCCAGCGCCATCAGGCGCGCGGCTTCCGGATACCACTGATCCCAGCACACCAGCACGCCAAGGCGGCCGACCGAGGTGTCGATGGGTTCGAAACCCAGATCGCCCGGCGTGAAATAGAACTTCTCGAGGAACCCCGGATCGTCCGGGATGTGCATCTTGCGATAGCGCCCAAGCAGGCGGCCATCGCGTTCAAACACCACCGCGGTGTTGTGATACAGGCCTGCGGCACGGCGTTCGAACAGCGATGCGACGATCACCACGCCGTGGCGCGCCGCCAGCGCACCGAGACGCTCGCTGCTGGGTCCCGGAATGGGTTCGGCACGATCAAACTCATCGACCGATTCGTGCTGGCAGAAGTAGGGTCCGTTGTGCAGTTCCTGCAACAGGATCAGCTGCGCACCGGCCGCAGCCGCATCGGCGACGCGCAGCTCTATCTGCTGCAGGTTTTCAGCAACGCTGCCGCGATCACTATCCTGGACGAGGGCGACGCGGAGTGGGGATCGGCTCATGGACTAAGTGAAGAAGACGGTGATTGGGTAGCTCGGGGACGAGGGCTGTGCGGCGAGTTGCCGATCAAACCAGGCCGACGGGCAACTGCATGGTGACGCAGTGCAGGCTGCCGTTCTGCCAGATCAACGGGCGGCAAGGCACCGGAACGATCCGGCGGTCGGGAAATGCCTCGGCCAGCACGGCAGCGGCCGCTGCGTCGGCCGGATCGCCGTAGGCAGGCATCAGCACTGCGCCATTGATGATCAGGAAGTTCGCGTAGGACGCGGCCAGACGGCGGCCCTCGTCGAGAATGGGTCGCGCCCAGGGCAATGGAAACAGTCGGTAATGATTGCCATGCCGGGTGCGCAGGCCAGCCAGTTCGGCGCCCATTGCGCGCAGTTCGAAATGGTGCGGATCGCTTTCGTCGTCGCAGTCCTGATAGACAATGCTGTCAGTCGACGCGAAGCGCGCCAGGGTGTCGACATGGGCATCGGTGTCATCGCCCTCCAGGAAGCCATTCTCCAGCCAGAGCACGCGGTTCTGGTGCAGGTCGGTGCTTAGCTGGTGGGTCAGGGCATCGCGCGTCGCATTCGGGTGACGCTCGTGCAGGCAGCGCCAGGTGGTCAGCAGGGTGCCTTCACCATCGCAGTCGATCGCGCCGCCTTCGAGTGCGAATTCGATGCGCTGGTGCGAGGCCTTGGCAAACACGTTGGCGGCCACCAGCTGCGCGACCAGCTGGTCATCCTGCGACGCGTCGAACTTGCCGCCCCAGCCGGTGAAATGGAAGTCGAGCAGTTTGAATCCGGCCTCGCCAATCAGGGTGATGGGACCGGAATCACGCAGCCAGGTATCGTCGTAGGCAGCTTCAATCAGGCGCACGCGGTTCATGCGAACACCTTCTGTCGTCAGCAGGCGCTCCACGTGGTGTCGCAGGTTGGCGTCCGCAACGCAGACCAGCACTGGCTGGAATGCGGCAATGGCGGCGACCAGGGCCGTGTAGGTGGTTTCAACCTCGGTCAGGCGCGGGCCCCAGTCGGTATCGGCATGCGGCCACGCCAGCAGCACCGCCGACTGGATTGACCATTCGGCGGGCAGTCGCCAATGGGATTGCGTCATCAGTTCACCGGTACGGGGCCGCGCTCACTGGCGCTGGCGCGGTTGAGCACCGTATTGATCACGTGGCTGTGCTCAAAGTACACGCTGAAACTGGGATAGACCCAACGGGTAATGGGCGGGTGCTGAGGCTTGTCGCCGCCCACCGGCGCGTGCTTCTGGCTCGGCGCGCCGAATCGTGATTCGACCTGATTCATGCTCATGCCGCGGGTCGGGTGGGGCACGCTTTCGGCGAGTTCGGCACGTTCGATCAGAAGGCGGTCGTGGCGCTCGACCTCGGTTTGCGCAAAGGCATTGCTGGCGCTGGCTGCAAGCACGGAAGCGATGGCGATCGGAAGCAGACGGTTCATGGCACGATTCCCGTTGGGGGATGGGTCTGCGACTTGTATCAGAAGCAGGGCCGCATCGCCATCCGTGGGTGGCATTGGCCGCACTCCAAAACGGCGACGGGCCGCTTCCGCGGCCCGTCACTGGAGCAGGAAACTGCCGCTGCTCAGCGCTGACGCGCCTTGAAACGCGGGTTGCTCTTGCAGATCACGAAGACCTTGCCACGGCGACGAACGACTTTGCAGTCACGGTGGCGGGTCTTCGCCGACTTCAGGGAGTTGAGGACTTTCATGGCAGGATTCTTTGGGTGGCAGAGAAATTAAGACCACCCAGTATAGGCAAAGTGTTGCGCCAGCTCAAGGCCTTGGTTCCGAGGGTTGCGCTGGGCTTGGCCGGCTCTATGGCTGCGTTCCGGCAGCCACGAGGAGGCCGCAGCTCGGCATCGGCTTACTTGCTTCTAGGCTTCGTGGCGACAGACCGTTACAATTCGCGGCTGAGATCCCGCAAATCGCACGTGACGATCATCTTCATCCGAAGCTGATCTGCCCGGTCGCAGGCAGGGTCTGCGCAAGCAGGGGGATTCGTGCGGTTCGGTGCCACGGCATCGGCCAAACCCTTTCCTGCTGTCCCATTGCAATGCTGCCAGGCGAAGAGACTCGCTGCCGCGGCGTAGTGCGCCATCAGGCGCGGAGGTCGCAAAACACGTGTTGGGCGAATATCTGCCAGTCCTGCTGTTTATCTTTGTCGCCACCATCATTGGTTGCGCCATGCTGGTCATCGGCTGGGCGCTTGGCCCCAAGAAGCCGGGTGCCGAGAAGCTCTCGCCTTACGAGTGCGGCTTCGAGGCTTTCGAAGACGCGCGCATGCGCTTCGATGTGCGCTACTACCTGGTGGCCATCCTCTTCATCATCTTCGACCTGGAAATCGCCTTCCTGTTCCCGTGGGCGGTGGTGTTCAAGGACATCGGTCTCAGCTCGATCATCGCGATGTCGGTATTCCTCGGCATCCTGGTGATCGGTTTCATCTACGAGTGGAAGAAGGGAGCGCTGGAATGGGAGTGACGCAGACCGTCTCGCGCCTGATGCACAACCCGGAGCCGATTGGCCGGGTCGACGACATCCTGCGTCCCGATGGTGACAACCCGTTGCTTGAGCGCGGATTCGCCACCACCAGCCTGGATGCGCTGATCAACTGGGCGCGAACTGGTTCCATGTGGCCGATGACCTTCGGTCTGGCGTGTTGCGCGGTGGAAATGATGCACGCGGGTGCCGCGCGCCTGGACCTGGATCGCTACGGCGTGATCTTCCGCCCCAGCCCGCGCCAGTCCGACGTGATGATCGTGGCCGGAACCCTGGTCAACAAGATGGCGCCGGCCCTGCGCAAGGTGTACGACCAGATGCCCGACCCCAAGTGGGTCATCTCGATGGGCTCATGCGCGAACGGCGGCGGTTACTACCACTATTCCTACGCGGTAGTGCGCGGGTGTGATCGGGTAGTGCCGGTAGACGTCTATGTGCCTGGCTGTCCGCCGACGGCCGAAGCCCTGGTGCACGGCATCCTGCAGCTGCAGAAAAAGATTCGTCGTACCAACACCATCGCCCGCTGATCGCGGCAGAACGACAACGAGCCAGCCGAAACCATGGCAGAGCCAACTTCATCTTTCATAGATCGCCTGCGTGCGCGCTTCAATGGCAAGCTGCTGTTGCTGGTCGAAGCGCGTGGCGAAGTCACTGCGGAGATCGCGCCGGAGAGCTGGCTGGATGTCTGCCGCGCCTTGCGCGACGAGGCCGAATTCAGTTTCGAGTCGGCGATGGACATCTGCGGGGTCGACTATCTGAGCTATGGCGAATCGGAGTGGGACACCACGTCCGTTTCCAACGAGGGCTTTTCGCGCGGCGTGGAAGGTGCTGGCCCGGGTCGCTTTACCTGGCGGGACCGTCCACAAGGGCGTGGGCCGGACAAGCGATTCGCCGCCGTTCTTCACTTGCTGTCGGTCAAGCACAACCGTCGAGTGCGGCTGCGCTGCTTCGCGCATGACGAGGCCCTGCCGATCATTCCTTCACTGGTCGATATCTGGCCCGGACTGAACTGGTTCGAGCGCGAGGCCTTCGACCTGTTCGGCATCATCTTCGAGGGTCACCCGGACCTGCGTCGCATCCTTACCGATTACGGCTTTGTCGGGCACCCGTTCCGCAAGGACTTCCCGCTGATCGGCAATGTCGAGGTGCGCTACGACCCCGAGCAACAGCGCGTGGTGTACGAGCCGGTGTCGATCGACCCGCGAGTCGGTGTGCCGCGCGTGGTGCGCGAAGACTCGCGCTTCGAGCAGGCTTCGGCTGAAACCGCAGCGCGCAAGGGCTGATATGAACTCGGAAATCCGCAACTACACGATGAACTTCGGCCCGCAGCATCCGGCCGCGCACGGCGTGCTGCGCTTGGTGCTGGAGATGGACGGCGAGACCGTGATGCGTGCCGACCCGCACGTCGGCCTGCTGCATCGCGGCACCGAGAAGCTGGCCGAGTCCAAGCCCTACAACCAGTCGATCGGCTACATGGACCGCCTCGACTACGTCTCGATGATGTGCAACGAGCACGCCTACGTGCGCGCCATCGAGAAGCTGATGGGCATCGAGCCGCCGCCGCGCGCGCAGTGGATCCGCACCTGCATGGACGAGGTGACGCGCATCCTCAACCATCTGATGTGGATCGGTTCGAACGGCCTGGATCTCGGCGCCATGGCGCTGTTCCTGTACGCGTTCCGCGAACGTGAAGAGCTGATGGACGTGTATGAGGCGGTCAGTGGCGCGCGCATGCATGCGACCTATTACCGCCCCGGCGGTGTGTATCGCGACCTGCCGGGATCAATGCCGAAGTACGCCGAATCGAACTGGCGCAAGGGCAAGAGCCTTACCCGCGCCAACGAATGGCGTGAGGGCAGCCTTCTCGACTTCCTCGACGCCTTCTGCGACGACTTCGTCGGCAAGGTCGACGAGTACGAGACCCTGCTCACCGACAACCGCATCTGGAAGCAGCGCACCGTCGGCATAGGCGTGGTACCGCCGGAGATGGCCCTGGCCTGGGGCATGAGCGGGCCGATGCTGCGTGGTTCGGGTATCGCCTGGGACCTGCGCAAGAAGCAGCCCTACGCCAGCTACGACCAGGTCGATTTCGACATTCCGGTAGGCGTTGCCGGCGACTGCTATGACCGCTATCTGGTGCGGGTCGAGGAAATGCGCCAGTCGAACCGCATCATCAAGCAATGCGTGGCCTGGCTGCGCGCCAACCCGGGCCCGGTGATGGTCGAGAACTACAAGGTCGCGCCGCCGTCGCGTGAAGCGATGAAGGACGACATGGAAGCCCTGATCCACCACTTCAAGCTGTTCACCGAGGGCTACAGCGTGCCCGAGGGTGAAGCCTACGCGGCAGTCGAGGCACCCAAGGGCGAGTTCGCCGCCTACATCGTTTCCGACGGTGCCAACAAGCCGTTCCGCCTCAAGCTGCGCGCGCCGGGCTTTGCCCATCTGTCCTCGATGGACACCATCGTGCGCGGCCACATGCTGCCTGACGTCGTTGCAATGATCGGAACGTACGACGTGGTGTTCGGGGAGATTGATCGATGATTTGGAGCGACAGAAGCGGGAACGGACAGAAGACTGGGAACGGGGAACAGGGAACGGGGAACGGGAAAAGCCCCGAGCTTCCCGCTTCGCTCTTGCTGTCCCCGTTCCCCGTTCCCCGTTCCCTGTTCCCGCTGTCAGAGCAAGAAGCATGAAAGCCACCGGCAATTTCGAGTCCTGCCAGCACGTCGACCCCATGGTCGCGCTGAGCGATGCCACCCGCGCCACCATTGAGGAATGGCGGGCCAAGTTTCCTCCCGAGCGTTCGCGCGCGGCGGTGATCCAGGGGCTGCACGCTGCCCAGGCGCAGAACAATGGCTGGCTGAGCGATGAACTGATGGCCGCAGTGGCCAAGTACCTCGAGATTCCGCCGGTCTGGGCCTACGAGGTAGCAACCTTCTATTCGATGTTCGAGACCCACAAGGTGGGCCGCAACAACGTCGCCATCTGCACCAATATCAGCTGCTGGCTGAATGGCGCCGAGGACATCGTGCGGCATTGCGAAAACAAGCTGGGCATCAAGCAGGGCGACAGCACGCCGGATGGCCGGGTTTACCTCAAAGTGGAAGAGGAATGCCTGGCAGCCTGCTGCGGCGCACCGATGATGGTGGTCAACGGGCATTACCACGAAAACCTTACGCCGGCGAAAATCGACGAGATCCTCGACGGCCTCACCTGATTTGCCGGAGCGGCCCTGGCCGCGAACTAAGGATGTGGTTGGGGTTGAATTCCCGGGCCACTGCAGCGAACCGCGAATTGCAGAGTATTGACATGGCGCAGCACGAAAGCCACGGCCCGGTAGGGCCGGCCCCGCAGGAACACAATGTGGTCTTCACCACCTTGCATTTCGACCAGCCCTGGTCGTATGACGCCTACCTGAAATCCGGCGGCTACCAGGCCCTGCGCAAGATCCTGACGGAAAAGATCCCGCAGGAGCAGGTGATCGAGATGGTCAAGCAATCCGGTCTGCGTGGCCGCGGCGGCGCGGGCTTCCCGACCGGCCTGAAGTGGAGCTTCATGCCGCGCAGCGCACCGGGCCAGAAGTACATCCTGTGCAACTCCGACGAATCCGAGCCGGGCACCTGCAAGGACCGCGACATCCTGCGCTACAACCCGCATGCGGTGCTCGAAGGCATGGCGATCGCCTGCTACGCCACCGGCAGCAGCGTGGCCTACAACTACCTACGCGGTGAGTTTCATCACGAGCCCTTCGAGCACATCGAGCAGGCCCTGAAGGATGCCCGCGCGAGCGGCTGGCTGGGAGAGAACATCCTCGGCTCGGGCGTCGACATCCAGATCCACAACGTCTATGGCGCCGGTGCCTACATCTGCGGCGAAGAAACCGCCCTGATGGAATCGCTGGAAGGCAAGAAGGGCCAGCCGCGCTACAAGCCACCGTTTCCGGCCAACTTCGGCCTGTTCGGCAAGCCCACCACGATCAACAACACCGAGACCTATGCCTCGGTACCGCCGATCATCCGCAATGGCCCGGAGTGGTTCCTCAATCTGGGTAAGCCGAACAACGGCGGCGCCAAGGTGTTCTCGGTATCCGGTCATGTTGCCAAGCCGGGCAACTACGAGATTCGTCTCGGCACGCCGTTCTCCGAGTTGCTGGAAATGGCCGGCGGCATGCGGCCGGGCCGCAAGCTGAAGGGCGTGATTCCGGGTGGTTCATCGATGCCGGTGCTGCCGGGCGAGATCATGATGGGCCTGACCATGGACTACGACAGCATCCAGAAGGCCGGCTCCGGTCTTGGCTCGGGCGCGGTAGTGGTGATGGACGACAGCACCTGCATGGTGCGCGCCTGCCAGCGCATCGCGCGCTTCTACTACGCCGAGAGCTGCGGGCAGTGCACACCCTGCCGCGAAGGCACCGGCTGGATGTACCGCATGCTGACCCGCATTGTGGAAGGCAAGGGCACGCTGCAGGACCTGCACACCCTGAAAGCCGCCGCAGGCCAGATCGAAGGCCACACCATCTGCGCCTTCGGCGAAGCCGCCGCCTGGCCGGTGCAGGGCTTCCTGCGGCATTACTGGCACGAGTTCGAATATTTCATCGAGCATGGGCGGTCGATCGTCGACGTCAGCCTGGAGGCCGCGGCATGACTTTTTATGTGAAAGCAGGGAACAGGGAACAGGGAACAGGGAACAGGGGAAGCACAACCAGTGCTCGCCGGATCGCCTGCTCTTCCCCGTTCCCCGTTCCCCGTTCCCCGTTCCCGGCCGTCAAAGCATGAGCGCCCAGCCCGTCAACAACACCGCTCCGGACATGGTCAATATCGAGATCGACGGCGTGCCGATGCAGGCGCCCAAAGGCTCGATGATCATCCAGGCGGCCGATACTGCTGGCGTACCGATTCCGCGCTTCTGCTATCACGAGAAGCTGCCGATTGCGGCCAACTGCCGCATGTGTCTGGTCGACGTCGAGAAGGCGCCCAAGCCGATGCCGGCCTGCGCTTCGCCGGTGATGGAAGGCATGAAGGTCTTCACCCAGTCGCGTCGCGCCCTGGATGCGCAGCGCAATGTGATGGAGTTCCTGCTGATCAACCATCCGCTCGACTGCCCGATCTGCGACCAAGGCGGCGAGTGCGAGCTGCAGGATGTCTCGCTCGGCTACGGTCGATCCGTTTCGCGCTACCACGAGCGCAAGCGCGTGGTGGCGGACGAGGACATGGGTCCGCTGGTGGCGACCGAGATGACCCGCTGCATCCACTGTACCCGTTGTGTCCGGACCTCGGCCGAAGTCTGTGGAACCTACGAACTGGGCGGCATGAGCCGCGGCGAGAACCTCGTCATCGGCACCTATGACGGCAAGCCGCTGATGAGCGAGCTGTCAGGCAATGTGATCGACGTCTGCCCAGTCGGCGCGCTGACCAACAAGGTGTTCCGTTTCCGTGCCCGTCCCTGGGAGCTGATCGCGCGTGAATCGATCGGTTATCACGATGCCTTGGGTTCCAACCTTTTCCTGCACATGCGGCGCAATGAAGTCATGCGCACCGTGCCGCGCGACAACGAAGTGGTAAACGAATGCTGGCTGTCTGACCGCGACCGCTATTCGCATCAGGGCCTGATGGCCAGTGACCGACTCACCCTTCCGATGCTCAAACGCGATGGTGTCTGGGTCGAAGTCCAATGGGACGAAGCGCTGACTGCTGCTGCGTCCTTGCTCAAGGCGCAGTCTGCAGAGCAGTTGGGCATCCTTGTGCATCCCGCCAGTACGAACGAAGAAGCCTCGCTGCTAAAGCGCGTAGCCGATGGTCTGGGCTGCGGCAATCTGGACCATCGTCTTCGCACTCTGGATTTCGTTGACGCGCCAGTCGCTGAAGTGTTCCAGGCGCACGCTGCTGAACTCGACAAGGCCGAGGTGGTGTTGCTGGTGGGCAGCCTGCTGCGCCATGAGCT
Source organism: Lysobacterales bacterium (assembly GCA_038257155.1). Lineage (GTDB taxonomy): Bacteria > Pseudomonadota > Gammaproteobacteria > Xanthomonadales > Xanthomonadaceae > JANJTY01. Next base: position 36,631 of record JBBSJP010000011.1, read on the forward strand.
GCCCTTGGTCGCGCAGCGCCTGCGCCAGGCGGTCAAGCGCGGCTGCAAGGTGTTCGCGATCAATCCGGTGGATGTGGACTTCGCGTTCCCCCTGGCCGGCAAGCACATCGTTAAGCCGTCCGACCTGCCGCGCGTGCTCGCCACGCTGGCAAGCGGGCAGGGTGATGACAGCGCGATTTTCGAGGCACTCAAACAGGCCGGCCACGCCGTGGTGATGCTGGGCGAAATCGCCGAATCGCACCCCAAGGCCAGCCGCCTGCATGCATCGGCCCGGCTGCTTGCCGAGGCCACGTCGGCGCGCGTGAACCGTGTGCCGCTCGGCGCCAATGCGGTCGGTCTGGCGCGTCATCGCGTACTGCCTTCGGGTCTTGATGCGATGGCGATGCTGAGCAAGCCGCGACAGGCCTACGTGCTGTATGGAATCGAGCCGCCACACGATTTCATTGATGGCAGCGCCGCGCTGAAAGCCCTGTCGGGCGCCAAGGTGCTGGCGTTTGCCGCGTTTGTGTCGGAAACGCTCAAGGATGTCGCCGACGTGCTGTTGCCAATTGCAGCATTGCCGGAAATGGAAGCCAGCCTTACCAATCTGGATGGCCGCAATCAGTTCACCCAGGCCGGCGGCAAGCCGCCGGGCGATGCGCGGCCCGGCTGGCGCGTGCTGCGCGCCCTGGGCGAGTCACTGCGGCTGGCTGGCTTTGAGTTCACCGATCTGACCGGCCTGCGTGCCAGCTTCCTGGCCGAAGACGTGCACAGCGGTAATGGCCAAGCCCCCGAATCGCTGGCCTCCGGCGATCGCCCAACGACCGAGCCGGCAACTGGCCTTGAGCGAATCCTCAGTACCGCGATCTACCAGGCCGATGCCGTGCTGCGTCGAGCCGCCGCTTTGAGCGCACATCCGTTGAGTACGGGCGCACAGGTTCGCCTGCATCCGGAAGATGCGTTGGCACGCGGCCTGTCTGCCGGGGCCATGGCGCGCGTTGACGACGGCCGCGGTGTCGCGACCATGCCGGTGGCGATCGATCACGGCATCGCGCGTGGCGCGGTGTGGATCGAGGATGGCTACGACGCCTCCGCGCCGATCGCGCCGGCTGGCAGCCTGAACGTGACGAGGGCCTGATCCGTGTTCGAACCCATGCGCGAGTTTTTCCTCGAGTTCGGCACCACCGGCCTGCTGGCCTGGACGCTGATCAAGATCGTCTGCATCACCCTGCCGCTGATTGTTGCAGTGGCTTTCTACACGCTGGCCGAGCGCAAGGTGATCGGCTGGATGCACGTCCGCCACGGTCCGGCCTATGTCGGCAGCATCAACCTGTTCGGTTTGCGCATCGGTCTGATCCAGCCCTTTGCCGACACCTTCAAGATGCTGTTCAAGGAATTGATCGTTCCCAGCAATGCGCATGGCTTCCTGTATCGCTTGGCGCCGATTCTTGCCTTGGCACCGGCGTTTGCGGCATGGGCGGTGGTACCGTTCGAAGACGGGGTGGTGCTGTCGAACGCTAATGCCGGCCTGCTCTACCTGCTGGCGATGACCTCGATGGGCGTGTACGGCATCATCCTGGCTGGCTGGGCGTCGAATTCGAAGTACGCCTTCCTCGGCGCGATGCGCTCCGCCGCGCAGGTGGTGAGCTACGAAATCGCCATGGGCTTTGCCCTGGTCGGCGTGATCGTTGCTTCGGGCAGCCTCAACCTCAGCGAGATCGTCAACGCCCAGCGCGGCGATCTTGGATTGCTGGGCTGGTTCTGGCTGCCCCTGCTGCCGCTGTTCCTGGTGTATTTCATCTCGGGTGTGGCCGAGACCAATCGCGCACCGTTTGACGTTGCCGAGGGTGAGTCGGAAATCGTCGCCGGCTTCCACGTCGAGTACTCGGGCGCCGCGTTTGCGGTGTTCTTCCTGGCCGAGTACGCCAACATGATCCTGATCAGCTTCCTGACTTCGATCCTGTTCCTGGGCGGCTGGCTCAGCCCGTTCCCGGCCTCTGTACCGTTCCTCGGGGCCGACGGCTTCTGGTGGCTGTTTCTCAAGGCCGGCTTCTTCGCCTTCTGCTTTCTCTGGTTTCGCGCCACATTCCCGCGCTACCGCTATGACCAGATCATGCGTCTGGGCTGGAAGGTCTTCATTCCCATCACCATCGTCTGGATCCTCGCCGCCGCCTTCATGGTGCATTTCGGCTGGCTGGGTCTGGGCGGAGCGAGTAGCTAAGCCATGAGTCGAGTTGTCGGCTATTTCCGAAGCCTGCTGCTGCTGGAGCTGTTCCAGGGCATGTGGCTGACCCTGAAGTACTTCTTCAAGCCGAAGTACACGGTCGAGTATCCGTTCGAGAAGTTTCCGCAGTCGCCGCGTTTTCGCGGTCTGCACGCGCTGCGCCGCTATCCCAATGGCGAAGAGCGCTGCATCGCCTGCAAGCTCTGCGAGGCGGTCTGCCCGGCGCTGGCCATCACCATCGATTCGGAGCAGCGCGCCGACGGCACACGCCGCACCACGCGCTACGACATCGACCTGTTCAAGTGCATCTACTGCGGCTTCTGCGAGGAAAGCTGCCCGGTCGATTCGATCGTGGAAACCCACATCCACGAGTACCACTTCGAGAAGCGCGGCGAGAACATCGTGAACAAGTCGCAGTTGCTCGCCATCGGCGATCGTCTGGAAGCCGAAATCGCCGCGCGCCGCGCGGCCGATGCACCCTATCGTTGATCGAGGACGGGCATGGATTTTTCCCTGATTGCGTTCTACGCCTTCGCCGCCATCACCCTGGCTGCGGCCTTGGCCGTGGTGACCGTGCGAAACCCGGTCTATGCGGTGCTGTTCCTGGTGCTGACCTTCTTCTCCACCGCCTGCCTGTGGCTGCTGGCCGAGGCCGAGTTCCTCGCCATCGTGCTGGTGCTGGTCTATGTCGGCGCGGTGATGGTGCTGTTCCTGTTCGTGGTGATGATGCTCGACATCAACACCGCGCCCCTGCGTGAAGGTTTCGCGCGCTATCTGCCTGTCGCAGCCGTCGTGGCCGTGGTGATGGCCGTGCAGATGATCATGCTGCTGGGCGTCAAGCGTCTTGAGCAGGTCATCGACACGCCGGATCCCGCGGCCGCAGCCGGACTGAGCAATATCGAATGGCTGGGCAAGGCGCTGTTCGAGCGTTTCGTGCTGCCCTTCGAGATCGCCGCGGTAATCCTCACCGTTGCCATCATCGCCGCCATCGCGCTGACCCTGCGGCGGCGTGCCGGAACCAAGACCCAGGATCCCTCGCGCCAGGTCATGGTGCGACGTGAAGACCGGGTGCGCCTGGTGAAAATGCAGGCCGAGCCCAAGGAGGGCGCGCAATGATCAGTCTCGGTCACTACCTGGTGCTGGGCGCGCTGCTGTTCTGCATAAGCGTTGCCGGCATCATCATCAACCGCAAGAACCTGATCGTGCTGCTGATGGCGATCGAGCTGATGCTGCTCGCGGTCAACATCAACTTCATCGCGTTCTCGCGCTTCATGGGCGATGTCGACGGACAGGTGTTCGTGTTCTTCATCCTTACCGTGGCGGCGGCCGAGTCCGCCATTGGCCTGGCCTTGCTGGTGGTGCTGTTCCGCAATCGCGGCACCATCAATGTGGCCGAGCTAGATTCGATGAAGCACTGAGGAATCCAGCTCGATGATCAGTCAGAACACCCTTCTCGTAATTGCCCTGGCGCCACTGCTGGGCGCCATCGTGGCTGGCCTGTTCGGCCGCCAGATCGGCCGCAGCGGCGCGCACTGGGTCACCATTCTCAGTGTCGCGCTGAGCTGCGCACTGTCGATGGATGTGCTCTACCAGCTTGCCTGGGGCGGCGCCGAGAACTTCAACCAAAACGTCTATACCTGGTTTCAGGTGGGCGACTACTCGGCCCACGTCGGTTTCCTGATTGACCGGCTCAGCGCCATGATGATGGTGGTGGTCACCTTCGTCTCGCTGCTGGTGCACGTCTACACCATCGGCTACATGAAGGAAGACCCGGGCTACCAGCGCTTTTTCGCCTATATCAGCTTGTTTACGTTCTCGATGCTGATGCTGGTGATGAGCAACAACTTCCTGCAGCTGTTCTTCGGCTGGGAAGCGGTGGGCCTGGTGTCTTACCTGCTGATCGGCTTCTGGTTCAAGCGGCCGAGCGCGATCTTTGCCAACATGAAGGCCTTCCTGGTCAATCGCGTCGGCGACTTCGGCTTCCTGCTCGGCATAGCCGGCGTGCTGTACTGGCTGGGCACGCTGGACTACGCCACGGCCTTCGCCGCTGCGCCAAGCATAGAGAACGCGACGGTCGAAATCTGGCCGGGGGCGATGTGGTCGGTGCCGACCTTTATCTGCATCTGCCTGTTCATCGGTGCGATGGGCAAGTCCGCCCAGGTTCCACTGCACGTCTGGCTGCCCGATTCGATGGAGGGCCCGACACCGATCTCGGCCCTGATCCACGCCGCGACCATGGTTACCGCCGGCATCTTCATGGTGGCGCGCATGAGCCCGCTGTTCGAGATGTCCAGCACGGCCCTCCTGTTCGTGCTGTTCATCGGCGCCACCACGGCTTTCTTCACCGGCCTGATCGGCATGGTGCAGAACGACATCAAGCGCGTCGTTGCCTATTCCACACTTTCCCAGCTTGGCTACATGACCGTGGCGCTTGGCGTGTCGGCCTACGCCGGCGCGGTCTATCACCTGATGACCCACGCCTTCTTCAAGGCCCTGCTGTTCCTGGCTGCCGGCAGCGTGATCATCGGCATGCACCACGAGCAGGACATGCGCCGCATGGGCGGCCTGCGCAAGTACATGCCGATCACCTGGATCACCAGCCTGATCGGCACCCTGGCCCTGGTCGGCACGCCGTTCTTCTCCGGTTACTACTCGAAGGACGCCATCATCGAAGCGGTGCATGCGGCGACGGGGCAGGGCGGCTGGGTGGTCTACTACGCCTACGCCGCGGTGCTGCTTGGTGTGTTCGTCACCAGCTTCTACAGTTTCCGCCTGCTCTACTTGACGTTCCATGGACCAGAGCGTTTCCGCGAAGTCGCGCATGACGCGCACGGGCATCACGACGAACAAGCGCACGACGATCACGCCCACGTTGACCACGCTCACGGCCATCACGGCGTGCACGAGCCGCATGAGTCGCCTTGGGTGGTGACCGTTCCGCTGATCTTGCTGGCCATCCCGTCGATCCTGATCGGCTTCTTCACGGTCGGCCCAATGCTGTTCGGCGGATGGTTCGGTGATGCCATCGTGGTGCGCGACGCGAACGACATGCTTGGCGCTGCCGGCGCGAAGCTGTGGCACGACGAGGGCGGCTGGGTTTCTGCTGCGGTTGGTTTCGGCCTGCACTTCGTGACAGCGCCAGCCTTCTGGCTCGCCTTCGCCGGCTTCGCCAGCGCCACCTACATCTACCTGTTCAATCCCGCCATCGCCGACAAGTTCAAGAAGACCCTGGCCCTTCCGGTACGCGTGCTGGAGAACAAGTACGGATTCGACGACTTCAACCAGGCGGTATTCGCGCGCGGCAGCCTGCTGCTGGGACGCGGGCTCTGGAAAGGCGGCGATACCGCAGTGATTGATGGGGTGCTGGTCGACGGCTCGGCCACCTTCGTTGACCGCTTCGCTGCGGTGCTGCGCAACATCCAGTCGGGCATGCTCTACCACTATGCCTTCGCCATGATCCTCGGCCTGATTGCGCTGCTAGGCGTGCTGGTCTGGGCAGCGAAATAGGTTCAATCAATGACCCCTTGTTCATTCTATACATACCCGTTCGTGGTGAGGAGCGATGGTTCGATCGCGCGGCCTCGAACTGCGTTCTCGATCCGCTCGCCTCACCACGATCGGGTAGGAGCGCGCAGCGCGACCGAGCGCAGCGAAGGCGAGTCGCGCAAGCGACCGAACGAGAGCGCGTCTCGAACCACCTTAGCGGTCCTTCGAGACGCGGCGCCTCGGCCTTCGGCCTCGATCGCCGCTCCTCAGGACGAACGGTTTTCTCTGAACCGCCCGCCGAGTCAATAAGAAGGACGGCCCCACAATGCAATCCACATGGCCCCTGCTGAGCCTTGCTATCTGGCTGCCCATCCTGGGTGGCTTCCTGGCTCTGCTTTTTGGCAACCAGCGCGCCGGTCGGGTGCGCTGGTTTGCGCTCGGCATCGCCGCACTCACCTTTCTGGTCACCATTCCGCTTTACACCGAATTCGAAGCCTCCCTGGCAACGATGCAGTTCGTCGAGAAGCACGAATGGGTGCCAGCCTTCGACCTGTGGTACGCGATCGGCGCTGACGGCATTTCCGTTGCGCTGATCCTGTTGACCAGTTTCACCACGGTGCTCGTGATCATTGGCGCCTGGGGTTCGATCGACGATCGTGTGCACCAGTACATGGCGGCCTTCCTCATCCTCGAAGGCCTGATGATCGGCGTGTTCTGCGCGATGGACGCACTGCTGTTCTACGTGTTCTTCGAGGGCATGCTGATCCCGATGTTCCTGATCATCGGCATCTGGGGCGGAACGCGGCGCGTGTACGCCGCGATCAAGTTCTTCCTCTACACCTTCCTCGGGTCGGTGTTCATGCTGGTCGGCCTGATCTACCTGTACCTCAAGGGTGGCAGCTTCCAGTTGGCCGACCTCGCAGCGCTGCAGCTCAACGCAACCGAGCAGATGTGGCTGTTCTTCGCCTTCCTGCTGGCATTCGCGGTGAAAGTGCCGATGTTTCCGGTACACACCTGGTTGCCGGATGCGCACGTCGAGGCGCCGACCGGCGGCTCGGTGATCCTGGCCGCGATCATGCTGAAGATCGGCGGCTACGGTTTCCTGCGGTTTTCGCTGCCGATCACGCCCGATGCCGGCGCCGAATACGCGTGGCTGGTGATTGTGCTGTCCTTGATCGCGGTGGTCTACATCGGCCTGGTGGCCCTGGTGCAGACTGACATGAAGAAGCTGATCGCGTATTCCTCGATCTCGCACATGGGCTTCGTCACGCTCGGCACCTTCATCGCCTTTGCCCTGATGCGCGAGTCAGGCGCCGGCAGCGCTGCTGAGCTCGGTCTGCAGGGCGCCATGGTGCAGATGATCAGCCACGGCTTCATCTCCGGTGCGATGTTCTCCTGCGTCGGTGTGCTTTACGACCGCATGCACAGCCGCAAGATTTCCGATTACGGCGGTGTGGCCAACACCATGCCCTGGTTTGCGGCCTTCTTCGTATTGTTCGCGATGGCCAATTCCGGCTTGCCGGGCACCTCGGGCTTTGTCGGCGAGTTCATGGTGATCTTGGCCAGCTTCCAGTACAGCCCTTGGGTGGCGGCGCTGGCTGCGATCACCCTGATCCTGGGCGCGGCCTACACCCTGTGGATGGTCAAGCGCGTGATCTTTGGCGAGATCGCCAACGACAACGTCAAGGCGCTGAAGGACATCGGTGGACGCGAGACCTTCGTGCTGGGCGCTTTTGCTGCCGGCGTGCTGCTGTTCGGCATCTGGCCCAAGCCGCTAACCGACCTGATGGACGCATCGATTGCACAGCTGGCAGCCCAGCTGCTGGTCAGCAAGCTCTAAGGACCGCTTTCACATGACAACCCTTGCCGACCTTGTCCCGCTGGCGCCCGAGATCTTCCTGCTTTCGGCGACCTGCGGCCTGCTTCTGATCGATCTATTCATTTCGCAGCAGCGCCGTGGCCTGATTCATCTGCTCGCCCTGCTGATCCTGCTGGCGGCCGGCATCCTTACCTTCCGTGAGGGCGGGGAAGCCGCGGCCAGTGCTTTCGGAGGCAGCTTCCTGCGCGACGGCATCGGCGACACCCTCAAGCTGTTCATCTACATCGTGACGGCCGCTGCGCTGGTGTATGCCAAGCCTTATCTGGAGGCGCGTGACCTGTTCAAGGGCGAGTTCTACACCCTGATCCTGTTTGCCGTGCTGGGCATGATGTTCCTGGTGTCGGCCGGCAGCCTGCTGATGGTGTATCTCGGGTTGGAGCTGCTCGCCCTGTCGACCTATGCCCTGGTCGGACTGCATCGCGACAACCGCAATGCCTCCGAAGCGGCGATGAAGTACTTCGTGCTGGGCGCCTTGGCATCCGGCATGCTGCTGTACGGCATGTCGATGGTCTACGGCGCTACCGGTACGCTGGATCTTGCGCAGATTCATGCCGCAGCAGGCAGCCTGGAGGGCGAGCAGCGCCAGTTGATGCTTTTCGGCGTGGTGTTCCTGGTGGTCGGCATCGCTTTCAAGTTTGGTGCGGCGCCGTTTCACATGTGGGTGCCCGATGTCTACCAGGGTGCACCGACGGCGGTCACCCTGTTCATCGGTTCGGCGCCCAAGCTGGCGGCCTTCGGCATGGCCTACCGCTTGCTGGAGGGCGGTGCCGGCGAGATGTCGGCCGACTGGCGCCAGATGCTGGCCTGGTTGGCGGTGGCTTCGCTTGCCATCGGCAATATCCTGGCGATAGCCCAGACCAACCTGAAGCGCATGCTGGCCTATTCGACCATCTCGCATGTGGGCTTCCTGTTCCTGGCCTTGGCGAACGGCACACCCGCCGGCTACTCGGCGGCGATGTTCTATGCGATCTGCTACTCGATGATGGCTGCCGCAGCCTTCGGCGCGGTGATCCTGTTGTCGCGCAAGGGCTTTGAGGGCGAGCAGATCGCAGACTTCCGCGGCCTCGGTCAGTCGCATCCCTGGTACGCGCTGATGATCCTGCTGGTGATGGGTTCGCTCGCCGGCTTTCCGCCCTTGCTGGGTTTCTGGGCGAAGATTGCGGTGCTTAAGGCCGCTATTGATGGCGACATGCTCTGGCTTGCAATTGTTGGTGTCGCGTTTGCCGTGATCGGTGCGTACTACTATCTGCGCGTGATCAAGGTGATGTACTTCGATAGCGCCGAAGACGGCACGCAGGCGCAGCTTTCGAGCGACTCGCAGTTGCGTTGGCTGTTCAATGCCAATGCGGTGCTGATGCTGATTCTGGGCATTTTCTGGAATCCGTTGCTGTCCATGTGCCAGCGTGCATTTGGTCTCTGATGCGTCAGAAGGCTTGCATCGCGAACACTTCGACTCTACAATTCCGCTTCTGCTGCGGGGTGGAGCAGTCTGGCAGCTCGTCGGGCTCATAACCCGAAGGTCGCAGGTTCAAATCCTGCCCCCGCTACCATGCACGGTAACGAAAGGGCCTCCATTGGGGGCCCTTTTGTCAACCGGGCCCCGTCGTCCGAAACACCGGACGACGCCGGAGATGGACGTACCGGAAGGGCCATATGGCCCTTTTTTGTTTTTTGCGAGAACGTTTTGCGATGAGTGAATCCAATCCGATAACCGAGCGTCTGCAGGCCCTTCTTGGGCCGCTGGTCGCTGATCTGGGGCTGGAGCTCTGGGGTATCGAGTTCCGTCCCAGCCAGGGACAGTCGCTGCTGCGCATCTATATCGAAGCGCCGGGCCGTGCGGTATCGATCGAGGACTGTGAGCGCGTCAGTCGCGAATTCAGCGCCCAGCTCGATGTGGAGGATCCGATCCAGGGTCAGTTCCTTCTGGAAGTGTCCTCGCCAGGCTGGGAACGCCCGTTGTTCGCACCCAGCCAGTACGCGCGCTTTCCCGGCGAGTTGGTGAAGATCAAGCTCGCGCTTCCAGTGAATGGACGCCGCCGTGTGCAGGGCAAGATCCTCGCCGTGGATGCCGAGTCGGTGGAAGTGGATGTCGAAGGCGTGCCCATGCGCGTGCCTTTCGGCAGCATCCATCAGGCCAAGTTGAGCCCCGATTTTGAAACCTGGAAGGCCCAGGCCGCGCCCGCGCAGCCTGAGCCAGCCGAAACCAAGCCCGCCGCCGGAAAAACCGGCGGCCGGCGCAAGTCGTCCTAACCCGCAGATGGTCGCGATGTGCGAACCGCAGGAGTTGATGCAATGAGCAAGGAATTGTTGCTGGTGGTCGAGGCGGTTGCCAGCGAGAAGGGCGTGCCGCGCGATGTGATCTTCGACGCGATGGAGGCGGCGCTGGCATCGGCTGCCAAGAAGCGCTATCCCGACCAGGACGTCGAGATCCGCGTCAGCATCGACCGCAAGGACGGCAGCTACCAGACCTTCCGCTGCTGGGAAGTGGTGCCTGACGATATCGTCATGGAAGCCCCCGAGCACATGATCCGCATGATGGATGCGGTCGATGAAAAGGATGGCGCCGAGGTTGGTGACGTCATCGAGGAGAAGATCGACAACGCCGAATTCGGCCGCATCGCCGCGCAGGCTGCCAAGCAGGTCATCGTGCAGCGCGTGCGCGAGGCCGAGCGCGCCCAGGTCGTCGATGCCTTCAAGGATCGCGTCGGCGAACTGATCACCGGCATCGTCAAGCGCGTCGAGCGCGGCAACATCTTCATCGACCTGGGCAGCAATGCCGAGGCCTTCATCCCCAAGGACAAGGCGATTCCGCGCGATGCGGTGCGCCCTGGTGACCGCATCCGCGGCTACCTCTTCGATGTGCGCTCTGAAACGCGTGGCCCGCAGCTGTTCGTTTCGCGCACCGCGCCCGAATTCATGATGGAGCTGTTCAAGCTGGAAGTGCCTGAAGTCGGCCAGGGCCTGGTCGAGATCAAGGCCGCCGCGCGTGATCCGGGCGACCGCGCCAAGATCGCCGTGATCGCGCACGACACCCGCACCGATCCCATCGGCGCCTGCATCGGCATGCGCGGTTCGCGCGTGCAGGCGGTGTCGAACGAACTCAACGGCGAGCGCATCGATATCGTCACCTGGAGCGACAACCCCGCCCAGTTCGTGATCAATGCCATGGCACCGGCGGAAGTGCAGTCCATCATCGTCGATGAAGAGAAGCACTCGATGGACATCGCCGTGGCCGAAGAGAAGCTGGCCCAGGCGATTGGCAAGGGCGGGCAGAATGTGCGCCTGGCCAGCAAGCTGTCGGGCTGGCAGCTGAACGTGATGACTCATGGCCAGATCCAGGCCAAGAGCGAATCCGAGCAGGTGGCAGCGCGTCAGCTGTTCATGGCCAAGCTTGAGGTCGACGAAGAGATCGCAGCCATCCTGGTGACCGAAGGCTTCAGCACGGTCGAGGAAATTGCCTACGTGCCGACTGGCGAGTTGCTGGCAGTGGAAGGCTTCGATGAAGACATCGTCGAGGAACTGCGTGCGCGTGCCCGCGACGCCCTGCTGAATGAAGCGCTGGCGGCAGAAGAAGAGCTGGAAGAGCACAAGCCCGCGGAGGATCTGCTGAGCCTTGACGGGATGGACGAGGCAACGGCCTATGCCCTGTCGGCGCGGGGCATTGTCGGCCGTGATGATCTTGCCGAAATGGCGGTGGACGAGATCACCGATATCGAGGGCATTGACGCGGAACGCGCCGCAACCCTGATCATGGCTGCGCGCCAGCACTGGTTCGCGTAAACGAAGTACGGTGCCGGCCGTCTGGGCATTCAGACAGTCGGCATCGCGGTAAACTAATGCGTTTTCCAGGTGCGCCCTCATGGAGCGCCCACGAACAGGAAGTCACATGTCCGAAGTAACGGTACGTAATCTCGCCTCGCTGGTCGGCACCCCGGTCGATAAACTGCTAGAGCAGTTGGCCGAAGCCGGCATGAGCTTCAGCGGGCCGGATCAGGTGGTGACTCCAACCGAGAAAATGAAGCTGCTCGGCTTCCTGCGGCGTTCGCACGGCAAGGCCGATGCGGCCACCGAAGAGAGCACGCCGAAGCAGATCACCCTCAAGCGCCGCAAGGTGCAGGAGATCACGGTTGCTGCGGGCAAGAGCAAGACCACCGTGGCGGTGGAAGTTCGCCAGAAGCGGACCTACATCAAGCGCAGCGAAGTGGACGAGACAACACCGGTCGACGCCGAGCGTGAGGATGCGCTGCGCAAGCTCGAAGAGTCACGTCGCCAGCAAGATGCCGAAGAGGCTGTGCGCAAGGAAGTGGATCGCAAGCGGCAGCAGGAAGAGACCGAGCGCAAGCTGCGCGAGGATGCCGAGCGCGAGGCCAAGGAAGCCGAAGCGGCAGCGCTGCGCCTGGTCGACGAGGAAGCGCGCGCCGTCAAGGAACAGGACGATCGTCCGCACAAGCCCACCATGCTACCGAAGATGGACGTCAAACCGCCCAAGCGGGAAGACGACAAATCCCGTCAACGCCCGGCTCGCACGGGTCGCGAGGGTGGTGCCGGTGCGCCGGCCAATCGCTTTACCGGTCAGTTGCACCTGAGCGAATCAGACCGGGCACGTCGCACCACGGCCAAGAAACGCGGCCCGAAGGGCCGTGGCCAGGAGCCCGCGCGCGGCGGCGGCGGTGCCGGCGGCGCACACGGATTCTCGCGTCCCACCGCGCCCATCACGCGCGAAGTCGCGATTGGCGAGAACATCACCGTTTCCGATCTCGCGCAGAAGTTGGCGCTGAAGGGCGTTGAGGTGGTCAAGGCCCTGTTCAAGATGGGCGTCATGGTCACGATCAACCAGAGCATCGATCACGACACCGCGGTGCTGGTGGTCGAGGAACTGGGTCATCGCGCGGTAGCCGCCAGCGACGACGACGCCGAGATGGCGCTCGTGGCGCAGGTTGCGATGCCGCAGGGCGAGGCCGAATCGCGCCCGCCGGTGGTGACGATCATGGGTCATGTCGACCACGGCAAAACCTCGTTGCTCGATTACATCCGCCGCACCAAAGTGGCCTCAGGCGAAGCCGGCGGCATCACCCAGCATATCGGCGCGTATCACGTGGAGACCGACAAGGGAACGATCAGTTTCCTGGATACGCCAGGTCACGCTGCCTTTACCTCGATGCGCGCACGCGGCGCCAAATTGACCGACATCGTGGTGCTGGTGGTTGCAGCCAATGATGGCGTCATGCCGCAGACCATCGAAGCGGTGAAGCACGCCAGGGCAGCGGGCGTGCCCTTGATCATTGCGGTCAACAAGATGGACCTGCCCGATGCGAATCCGGACAACGTCAAGCAGGGCCTTGCCAAGCTTGAAGTGATCCCGGAAGACTGGGGTGGCGATACCCAGTTCATCCCGCTGTCGGCCAAGGTCGGTACCGGTGTGGACGATCTGCTTGACGCGATCTCGGTACTCGCCGAGGTGCTGGAACTCAAGGCGCCGCGCGAAGGCCGCGCCAACGGCGTGGTGATCGAATCGGCGCTCGACAAGGGTCGCGGTCCGGTCGCTACCGTTCTGGTGCAGGCCGGCACCCTGAGGAAGGGTGATTTCGTGGTCTGCGGCATCCAGTACGGGCGAGTCCGTGCACTGTTCGACGAGACGGGCCAGCAGGTCGATGAGGCTGGGCCGTCGATTCCGGTGCAGGTGCTCGGTCTGTCCGGCGTGCCGGATGCGGGCGACGATTTTGCCGTGGTTGAGGACGAGCGTCTTGCCAAGGAAGTGGCACAGCAGCGCGAAACCAAGCGTCGCGAGAGCCGTCTGGTGAAACAGGCCGGCAATCGCATGGAAGAAGTCATGGCGCAGATGGGTCAGGGCGAAGGCCAGGCCGTGCTCAACCTGCTGGTCAAGGCCGACGTGCAGGGTTCGGTGCAGGCGCTGCAGGAGTCGCTGGAAGGCCTCTCCAACGAACGCATCCGCATCAATGTGATCTCCTCGGGTGTTGGCGGTATCACCGAATCGGACGCCACCCTGGCTACGGCGTCGAAGGCAGTCGTGATCGGCTTTAACGTGCGTGCGGATGCCACCGCGCGGCGCCTGATCGAGGCCAACGGCGTCGACCTGCGCTACTTCTCGATCATCTATGACGTGATCGATCAGGTGAAGCAGGTGGCGTCCGGCCTTCTCGGCGTGGAAGTTCGCGAAGAGATCATCGGTATTGCCGAAGTGCGCGATGTGTTCCGCAGCTCCAAGTTCGGCGCCGTTGCCGGCTCGATCGTGGTCGAAGGCATGGTCAAGCGCAACAAGCCGATCCGCGTGCTGCGCAACAGTGTCGTCGTGTTCGAGGGCGAGCTGGAATCGCTGCGCCGCTTCAAGGAGATCGTCGACGAGGTGCGCAATGGCACCGAGTGCGGCATCGCGGTGAAGCAGTACAACGACGTCAAGGTTGGCGACCAGATCGAATGCTTCGAGCGCATCGAAGTGGCAAGGACCCTGTGAGGCCTGTTGGCCTTGCAGGATCCAGGCAGCGAGGTGACGCGTGAGCAGTCATAAGTCGTTTACCCGAACCGACCGCGTTTCCGCCCAGCTGCGACGCGAAGTGGGAACCCTGGTGCATGCTGCGGTGCGCGAGCACGGCCTGCCCTCGGTCAGCGTCTCGGACGTCGAAGTTACCCGCGACATGGCGCATGCCAAGGTCTGGGTGACTGCGCTCGACCCGGCGCGTTCGTTGGAAGCGGTCAAGGCACTCAAGGAACTGGCACGCGAATTCCGCTACCAGCTCGGCAAGATGCTGCGCATGCGTACCGTGCCCGAGCTGCATTTCCATTACGACGACTCGGTTGATCGTGGCGAGCGCATCGACAACCTGCTGCGCGAGCTGGACCTGGGCCCGCCGGCCGACTCGGCCGACTCGGCCGAGTAGAACGGGGCAGGGGCAGAGAGTTGATGGCGCCGGAAAGCTCGGTGCGCCAAGGCGCACCCTACAAGGTGAGGGCGTGAATCGACCTCGCTGTACGGTACCCTGGCGCTCCGTCGATGGGATCATCCTGCTCGACAAGCCCCTCGGGTTGAGCTCGAACAAGGCGCTGCAACGCGTGCGGCATCTTCTGCTGGCGGAAAAGGGTGGCCATACCGGCAGCCTGGATCCCCTGGCTACCGGCTTGCTGCCGCTTTGTTTCGGCGAGGCCACCAAGATTGCCGGTTTGATGTTGGCTGGTCACAAAGCCTACGAAACAACCGCACGGTTAGGCACGATCACCGACAGCGCCGACGCCGATGGGCAGGTGCTGGAGCAGCGTCCGGTGCCCCAGCTTGACGCCGAGCAGATCGAGCGCGAGCTGCGGGCATTCCGCGGACGCATTCTTCAGCGCCCGCCGATTTATTCGGCGCTCAAGCAGGGCGGCGAGCCGCTTTATCTCAAGGCGCGACGTGGCGAGGCGGTGGACGTGCCCGAGCGCGAGGCCGAGGTGTTCCAACTCGATCTGCTTGAGCTGGGCGACGGCTTCCTGCGGCTGCGGATCGAGTGCGGATCCGGAACTTATGTGCGCAGCCTGGTTGCCGATCTGGGCGAGGCCCTGGGCTGTGGTGCCCATGTCGAGGTACTGCGGCGAGTCTGGGCAGAACCGTTCCGCAAACCTCGCATGTGGACTCTGGACCAGATCGAAGCATTGTCCGAGGCAGGGCCGAATGATCTTCGAGTCGCGATGCTGCCGCTGGAGGCTGGACTTGCTGGCTTGCCGGCGATCGAGCTCGACGATACCCTGGCTATGCGCTTCAACCAGGGTCAGCGCCTGCGCATGACGGGACAGGCCGATGCCGACCAGGTTGCAGTGCTGCACGCCGGCAAGGCCCAGGGAATGGCTTCGATTGAACACGGAATGCTGCGCCCGACCCGGCGTTTCCTGCATGCCACGGACTTCGGGCTCGGCTGAATCGGCTGTCCGGACAGGCCTTTCTGGGCTATACTTCAAAGGCTTAATCAAGCGTTTTTCAAACCCACCCGGCGGTTCTCGCGGTGCGGCAGCGCCCAGCGTTGCGCGTTTCTGCGGTTCCCGTCTTGCCAAGAGGCTATGCAAGCAATGTCTGAAGCAATCATCGACACCCAGAAGATCATCGACGAATTCAAGCGCGCGCCGAACGATACCGGCTCGCCCGAAGTGCAGGTTGCGCTGCTTTCCGCGCGCATCGAGCACCTTACCGGCCACTTCAAGGTCCACAAGCAGGATCACCATTCCCGCCGTGGCCTGCTGAAGCTGGTCAACCAACGCCGTCGCTTGCTGAGCTATCTCAAGAGCCGCGATGTCGAGCGCTACAAGGCCCTGATCGAGCGCCTTGGCCTGCGCCGCTAACCGACAAACGAGAGGACAGACCAACGTGGCGAAAGTAACCAAGACATTCAAGTACGGCGAACACGACGTTACCCTGGAGACCGGCGAAATTGCCCGTCAGGCCGGTGGTGCCGTGGTCGTGAAGATGGGCGACACCGTGGTGCTGGTCACTGCGGTCGCCAACAAGAACCTGCGTGAAGGCCTCGACTTCTTCCCGCTGACGGTCGACTACCAGGAGAAGTTCTACGCCGGTGGCCGCATCCCGGGTGGCTTCTTCAAGCGCGAAGGCCGTCTGACCGAGAAGGAGACCCTGGTCTCCCGGCTGATCGATCGTCCGATCCGTCCGCTGTTCCCGGAAGGCTTCCGTCACGAGACCCAGGTCATGGCGACGGTGATGTCGATGAACCCGGAGATCGACGGCGACATCCCGGCCCTGCTCGGTGCATCTGCCGCGCTGCGCCTGTCCGGCGTGCCCTTCAACGGCCCGATCGGCGCCGCCAAGATCGGTTACAAGGATGGCCAGTACCTGCTCAACCCGACGGCTTCCCAGCTGAAGGAATCGCAGTTGGAGCTGGTCGTGGCCGGCACCAAGGATGCCGTCCTGATGGTCGAGTCCGAGGCTGCCCTGCTGTCCGAGGAAGTCATGCTGGGCGCGGTGATGTTCGGTCACCAGCAGCTGCAGCTGGCGATCACTGCGATCAACGAGTTCGTTGCCGAGGCCGGCGTCAAGGATTTCCCGTGGGAAGCGCCGAAGGCCAACGACAGCCTGATCGCCGCCATCCAGGCTGTGATCGGCAATCGGCTGTCAGATGCTTTCGAGATCCGCGTCAAGGGCGAGCGCAAGGACGCCATCTCGGCCCTCAAGAAGGAAGTGCTGGCCGCGCTTGAGTCGCAGTTCGAAGCGACTGGCTGGAACGCCAAGCTGGTTGCGCAGGAATTTGGTGACCTCGAGTACGCCGCGATGCGCGCCAAGGTGCTCGACACCCGCATCCGCATCGACGGCCGTGACCTGTCCACCGTGCGCCCGATCTCGGTCCGCACCGGCGTGCTGCCGCGTACCCATGGTTCTGCCCTGTTCACTCGCGGCGAAACCCAGGCGATCGTCACGGTCACGCTCGGTACCACGCGCGATGGTCAGATCATCGACGCGGTCAGTGGCGAGTACAAGGAACACTTCCTGTTCCACTACAACTTCCCGCCCTACTGCACCGGCGAGACCCGCCCGAACATGGGCCCGAAGCGCCGTGAGATCGGCCACGGCCGCCTCGCCAAGCGCGGCGTGCTGGCAGTGATGCCGGACGTGGAAACCTTCCCCTACACGGTGCGTATCGTGTCGGAGATCACCGAGTCGAACGGTTCCTCGTCGATGGCATCGGTCTGCGGTTCCTCGCTCGCCATGATGGACGCCGGTGCGCCAATCAAGGCACCAGTGGCCGGTATTGCGATGGGCTTGGTGAAGGAAGGCGAGAAGTTCGCCGTGCTGTCCGACATCCTCGGCGACGAGGATCACCTCGGCGACATGGATTTCAAGGTGGCTGGCACCGCCGAGGGCATTTCCGCCCTGCAGATGGACATCAAGATCGAAGGCATCACCGAGGAGATCATGAAGATCGCCCTCGGCCAGGCGAAGGAAGGCCGTCTGCACATCCTCGGCGAAATGGCCAAGGGTCTGTCGGCACCGCGCTCGGAGATGTCCGTGTTCGCTCCGCGCCTGCTCACCATCAAGATCCATCCGGACAAGATCCGCGAAGTGATCGGCAAGGGTGGCAGCACGATCCAGGCGATCACCAAGGAAACCGGCACCCAGATCGACATCCAGGATGACGGCACCATCGTCATCGCCTCGGTCAATGCCGCTGCCGCGCAGGCCGCCAAGGACCGCATCGAGCAGATCACTTCCGACGTCGAACCGGGCCGGATCTACGAGGGCAAGGTCGCCAAGCTGATGGACTTCGGTGCATTCGTCACGATTGCCCCTGGCAAGGACGGCCTGGTACACGTGTCGCAGATCTCCAACGAGCGCGTCGAGAAGGTTTCCGACAAGCTCAAGGAGGGCGACATCGTCAAGGTCAAGGTGCTGGAAGTCGACAAGCAGGGCCGCATTCGCCTGTCGATGAAGGCCGTGCTGGAAGACAACGCCGAAGCCTGATCGATCCGATCAGTGCGGGATTCGAAAGAGGCGGGCTTTAAGCCCGCCTCTTTCGTTTTCAGCGTCGTCCAATCAGGTCCCGCCACGTTCGCTCCGCGTAGGGCGGCATCCCATGCCGCCGTTGCGATGAACTGGGGCGTGGCGACGCAATCAGCGCGTGGCAATGTCGGCTCGGGGGTGCCGACCTACGTTTTCCGTGGGGCGGCATCCCATGCCGCTGGTTGCCTTACACGCCCAGCCAGAACAATCCCAGGCACAGCAGCAGGCCAAGACCGGGAACGATGACCGTCAAGGCCCCCAGCGGCGCATAGGCTGCGGCGTGCGTCTCCTTGCAGATCGCGCGGATTGTCGTCACGACATAGCCGTTGTGCGGCATGGAATCGAGAACACCCGAGCTGATCGCAACCGCGCGATGCAGCTGTTCCGGATTTACACCCTGATCCAGGTAGTGCGGTCCGAGAATGGGCAGGGCGATAACCTGTCCACCGGAGGCCGAGCCGGTCATCGCGGCTATCACGCTGACGGCGAGTGCTGCGCTTGCGACCCCGCTGCCGGGCATATGCGTGATCGCGTCCACGGCCAGAGTGAATGCCGGCGACACCTTGGCTACGGCGCCGAAGCCGACCACGGCGGCAGTATTGCCAATCGCGATCAGCGCACCGGTGCTGCCCTCGGCCAAGGCCTTGCCACTGTCGCGAGAGTAGCGACCGCAGCACAGCCAGGTTGCGATGCAGCCGGCAAGCAAGGCAAGAATGAGTGCCGATGTCTGCAGGCTGTCGTGCAACCAGAATGACACCAGCAGCACCGCCAGCGGCCCAACAAGAGCCAACCAGGGCGAGGGGAGGTCGGTGCGGCCTTCTCCGGGGTCGCCCTCGCGCGCTTCGAATCGCTCGCCACGTGCCTTGGCCCGACGCAGCATCCACACCAGCCAGGCATAACCGAAGCCCGCCATGAAGATCGCCACAATCAAGCTGGCCTGCCAGGCAGCCCATGGTGTGGTTCCCAGGTACTGGATGGGAATCCAGTTCTGGATCTCGGGTGAACCCGCCGAGGTCATGGTGAATGTGACCGAGCCAAACGCCAACGCAGCAGGAATGAAGCGGCGCGGCAGATCGGATGCCCGGAACAGCGCCAGCGCAGTGGGGTAGACCGAAAACGCCACCACGAACAGGCTGACGCCGCCGTAAGTGAGGATGGCGCAGGCCAGTACGATGGCCAGCGCCGCGCGCTGCTGGCCCAGCCCCTTGAGTACCCACTTGGCTACGCTGTCGGCCGCGCCGGTGTCCTCCATCAGCTTGCCGAAGATCGAGCCGAGCAGGAACATGAAGAACCAGCTTGCGATGAAGCTGGTGAAGCCGCTCATGTAGGCGGTTACCAGATTGGCCTGGCCTTCGGCAGCGAGAGGCGGCAAGAGCGCGAGATCAGAAGTCAGTGCCACCAGCAGCGCACAAAGCGGTGTGGCGATGAACAGGTTCATGCCGCGGATGGTGAGCACGATCAGCAGCGCCAGCGCGCCGATGAGCCCGATCAGGCTGAGCATGTCATTGGGTTCGTTGGGGACCGGGTTGCCAGTATCACGGGCGCAGCGCAGCCGGCGCACTGTACCAAGGTACAAGTGTCTGTCTCAGCTGGCGGGACTAGCCTGCGCAGCATCCGGCGATTCGACCGGCGTCCGCTACTGACCCAACACCCGGAAGGGGGAGAACATGAAACCCAGCACCCTGAGCCTTGCCATCATCGTGGCCCTGGCCTGCTCCGCGCCCCTGATGGCGCAGGATGAAGCATCAACCGATGATGAAGGCAGCGAGGCCACGCGCCTTGAAAGCATCACGGTTTCAGCGCGTCGACGCGAGGAGACCCTGCAGGATGTACCGATCGCAGTCACCGCATTCACTCCCGAAGCGATCGACAAACTCAATGTGCGCGATATCAGCGACCTGGGTCCGCAGGTGCCGAACCTGACGATCTATGCGGCGCGAGGCTCAAGCAGCACGGTGACCGCCTATATCCGCGGTATCGGGCAGTCCGACCCGCTTTGGGGCGTCGACCCGGGAGTCGGAATCTACCTCGACGACGTCTACATCGCGCGTCCGCAGGGCGCCCTTCTCGATGTGTTCGATGTCGGCCGGGTGGAGGTGCTGCGCGGGCCGCAGGGAACGCTGTACGGCAAGAACACCATAGGCGGAGCCATCAAGTACATTTCGCGCGAACTGCCGTCCGACATGGAAGGCTCAGCCAAGCTGACCCTCGGCACCGATGCCCAGGTCGACGTGCACGGTGCGCTCGGTGGCAGCAACGAAGAGGGCACCTTCCGTATCCGCGGCGCCTTTGCCTCGCTCAATCGCGAAGGCTATGGCCAGAACCTTGTCAGTGGCGAGGACGTCAGCAACAAGAAGGTCAATGCCGCCAGGCTGGCCTTCGGCTTCTTTCCCAACGATTCCTTCGATCTGCGCTTCGCCTTCGATGCGATGGGCGATGGCTCGGGCGTGCGTGGCGCCCAGATGCTGGCGCCCAACTCGCGGCAGCCGATCTTCTTCCCGACCACCGAGGTTTATCAGCCGCTGCCGAGCCGCTACGACGTGCGCAACGGCATGCCGAACATCAACGACACCGAAATGAATGGTGCGTCGATGACGGCTACCTGGCGCCCGAACGACAACTGGATCATCAAGTCGATCACTGCCAAGCGCGAGTCCGACACCGAAACCAATATCGATTTCGACACCCTGCCACTGCCGATCGCCGACGTGAAGGCGTTCTACAGCGACGACCAGTTCAGCCAGGAACTGCAGGCCAACTACGACGGTGGTGGGGCCTTGCGCGGCGTTGCCGGCGTCTACTACTTCGATGGCGAAGCCGGCGGCCAGGTGCTGAACAACTTCTTCGGACTGCTGTTCGGTGACACCCAGGGAGTGGTGGACACCGACAGCACGGCGCTCTACTTTGATGGAACCTACGAACTGAACCAGAGTTGGAGCATCAGCGGCGGCCTGCGCTACACACGCGAGAAGAAGACCGCTGACGTGCTCAATCGGGGCTATTCCGATGGTACGTACTCGACACCGATCAGCGTAGCGGCAGACTTCACCGATTCGGTGACCTTCACCAACCTGTCGCCGAAACTGTCGGTGGACTGGAACGTCAGCGAAGACACCCTGCTGTACGCCTCGTTCTCGCGTGGCTTCAAGTCGGGCGGCTTCAACATCCGTGCCAATGCCGTGGCCGTGCCTAGCTCGGCGCGTCCTTTCGACGACGAGCAGGTCGACAGCATCGAAATCGGCAGCAAGATGGCCTTCCTCGACCAGCGTGCCTTCCTCAACCTGGCTTACTTCAACAACCGCTACAAGGACATCCAGCTGTCCGTGTTCACCAGTTTCGAGGGTCCGGACGGAACCCCGCAGTTCTTCGGCGACTTCACCAACGCCGGCAAGGGCAAGGCCCAGGGTATCGAGCTTGAATACCAGTTCCGGCCGACCGCCAGCTGGTATTTCAGCGGCAATCTGGCCTGGCTGGATACCAAGTACGACGAGTTCATCAGTGGTGGCGTAAACGTCGCGCAGGATCAGAAATTCACCAACGCGCCGGAGTTCTCCGGTGCGGTCAACGCCGAATACCTGCATGACCTGGGCAATGGCGGCGACCTGAGCTTCCGCGTGGGCTACAGCTACCAGAGCTCGGTGATCCCCACCACCGATCTCAGCACCGCCATCGAGCAGCCCGGTTACGGCCTGGTCAATGCGGGCATCATCTGGAGCACGGGTCGCAGCTGGACGTTCGCACTGCAAGGTTCCAACCTGACCGACAAGGAATATCGCACCACCGGCTACAACATTCCGGCGCTGGGTATCCTCACCGGCTTCTACGGCGCGCCGCGCACCGTGAGTGTGTCGGCACGCTTCGACTTCTGATAACAAGATCTCTCCAATGGCTCTGCCATCTTGTGGGGCCGCGAAAGCGGCCCCGATTTTTCTACTGCTGGGCCTGGTTGGCTGCGGAGCCGGCGACACGCATCCTGCTTTGCCAGGCATGCGCCTCGACCCACAGCGAGTTGCAGTAGCAGGCATTTCGTCCGGCGCCTACATGGCCACCCAGACCCATCTTGCCTGGTCAGACCGGCTGACCGGCGCCGCGCTGATAGCCGGCGGGCCGTATGGCTGCGCGCAGGGTTCGCTGGAACAGGCGCTCGGGCCGTGCATCAAGGCCAACCCGACTGCGCCTGATGTTGCGATGCTGTCGGCGCTAGCGACCGAACGGGCGTTGGCTGGCGACATCGCACCGCTCGATAACCTCGCGCAGGACCGCATCTTGATCCTGCACGGCAAACTCGATCTGACCGTGGCGGAGGCGGTTGCCAGCGCATCTGCCGATTTGTATCGCGGCTTGGTGGCTGGATCGGGAGGAGACCCGCTGCAGCAGGTGATCTGGGAAGGCGAGCGTGAGTTTGGCCATCTCGTGCCCACGCAGTCCAGCGGTGGCAACTGCCTTGCCTCGGAGCCGCCATACCTTGGTCGCTGCGGTTTCGATGCTGCGGAACTCGTGTTTGCCACGCTGTTCGGCGATTCGAGGCGAGCGCCGCAGCCGCAGGCCGCATCGCAGCCTGCACCTTTCAACCAGAATCGCTATCGCCCGGATGGTTCGGATGCCTATCTGGCCGATACCGGATTCGTCTATGTACCGCCGCGCTGCGCTGCAGGCGAGACTTGCGGTCTGTTGATCGCCTTTCATGGCTGCGAGCAGAACGCCGATGCAGTCGGTGATGCGTTCGTGCGCGACGCCGGTTTCAACCGCTGGGCCGATGCGTTTGACGTGGTGGTGCTGTACCCGCAGACACGCTCCAGTTTCGTGCCGCTCAATCCCAAGGCCTGTTGGGATTGGTGGGGATTCTCCGGCGCCGACTACGACACCCGTGGCGGCCTGCAGCAGCGCTGGTTGATGGCAGCGCTGGAGGCGCTGTCGAGCGGTGCCTGATGCAGCGAATCGGGTAGAGTCGCAGCGGTCATGCTTTCGCATCTGCTCGTGGTTCTGGCCGGCCTGCTGTGGCTGGGCCTGCTGTTTGGTGCCGCTTTGCTTGGCGAGCGTCACGCTGCGCGGCTGTCCCGCGTATGGCCCGCGATCTATGCGCTATCGCTGGCGGTGTACTGCACTTCCTGGACCTTCTACGGCACAGTCACCCAGGCGGCACGCTCGGGCTGGCCTATCCCCCCGACCTTCGTCGGCACAATCCTGCTCTATGCCTTCGGCTTCGCGCTGCTGCTGAAAGTGGTTCGCCTGGCGCGCGAACAGAATGCCACCTCGCTGGCCGACCTGATCGCCAGCCGTCTTGGCAAGGACTCCTGGCTGGCAGCGGTAGTCACTGCAGTGGCCGTGTTCGGCATGATTCCCTACCTCGCGCTGCAACTCAAAGCGGTCGCGATGAGTTACGGGCTGCTGACGCGTGCCTCGGAACTCACACCACCGCCCTGGCAGGACAGCGCATTGTGGGTCGCCCTGGCGATGGCGGTGTTTGCCATGCTGTTTGGCACCCGCCAGGCATCCGCGCTGGAACACAACCGCGGGTTGGTGTTGGCGATGGCGTTCGAGTCCTTGCTCAAACTTGGCGCGATGCTGGCGCTGGGGGTGTTCGTCTGGTTCGGCCTGAGCCTGCCTGAAGCACTACCCGTACCGCCGCCGCAGCCGCGCGACGTGGAGGGCTTTGCCCCCTTGGTCTTGCTCGGCGCGCTGGCGATGTTTGTACTGCCGCACCAGTTCCATGTCGGCGTGATCGAGTGCCGCGAGACCGGCCACCTGCGCACCGCGCGCTGGCTGTTTCCGCTCTACATGCTGTTGATCGCACTGCCGGTGCTGCCACTGGCGCGTGCCGGCGATGTGGTGCTGGCACCGATCGGTGTGCCTTCGGATCTCTATGTGCTGGCCCTGCCGCTGTCTCAAGGCCATGAAGCACTGGCCCTGCTGGCGTTTCTCGGCGGCCTGTCGGCGGCCACCGGCATGGTCATTCTGGCCACCCTGTCGCTCAGCCTGATGATCGGCAACCACTGGCTGACTCCGTTGCTGTTGCGCGGTGCCTGGAGTCGTGCAGGCGAAGGCGATCTGCGTCGCGCGGTGCTCAATCAGCGCCGCTTTGGCATCCTGGCTCTGGTGCTGGCTGCATGGGCCTACAGTCGCGCGATCGCGGGCAGCGATGCGCTTGCGGATATTGGTGCGGTGTCGTTCTCGGCGCTGGCGGTCCTGGCTCCGCCGCTGGCCTTTGCCATCTGGCGACCGCGCACCCCGCCGCGCGCGGTGCTGTGGGGACTGGTGGCGTCGGTATTTGTCTGGAGCTGGTTGCTGCTCGTGCCGCTGCTGATGCAAGCCGTGGGCAGCGCGCCGGACTGGTTGTCGCAGGGGCCGCTCGGTATGCGCTGGCTGGCGCCCGATTCAGCCATGGGGCTTACCGGCTGGAGCCGCCTCGCGCGCGCCCTGGTGCTGAGCCTTGCAGTAGGAACCAGCATTACGTTCTTGCTGGCAGCGCGTGGCGCAGGGCAGGTCCCGGGGCAGGCAGGCGTATTGGACAGGGCCAGCCTGCGCGCCCTGGCCGGCCGCTTTCTTGCCCCCGAGCGACTCGACAGCGTGCTGGGCGAGAGCACGCCCAGTGCGCCGGTCCCTGCCGATGCCGAGTCCCTGATCGAACGCGAACTCGCCGCGGTGCTTGGAGCGGCCTCGACCCGGCTGCTGCTGGACGCGGCACGGCGCGAACCGGGACGCGATCTGGATACGGTTGCCAGCCTGGTGGATGAAGCGGCGCAGGCCTTCCGTTTCAACCAGCGCCTGCTGGAAGCGGCGCTGGAAAACATGAGTCAAGGCATCAGCGTGGTGGACGGCGAACTGCGTCTGGTTGCCTGGAATGCTCGCTATGCCGAGCTGTTCGGATTCCCATCCGAACTGCTCACGGTGGGGCGACCGGTGGCCGATCTGGCGCGTCATGCGATCCGCTGCGGCTTTGCGGGTCGACTGGATGAAGACGCTGCGATCGAACGACGTCTGGCTCATATGCGCGCGGGCACGCCGCATCTCTCCGAACGGCAGCTTGCCGACGGAAGCATCATCGAGATCCGCGGCAATCCCATGCCGGGCGGTGGCTTTGTTGCCACCTTCACCGACGTAACGGCCTTTCGGCGCGCCGAGGCCGAGCTCAAGCGGGTGGCCGAGTCCCTCGAGCAGCGCGTAGAGTCACGCACTGCCGAGCTGACTGCAGCCAAGGCCGAAGCCGAGCGTGCCAATCGTGCGAAGAGTCGATTCCTCGCTTCGGTTGGTCATGATCTGTTGCAACCGCTCAATGCTGCCCAGTTGTTTTCACACGCGCTCGGGCAGCAGCTGCGGCATGCCGAGTATCGTCCGGCGGTGGACAATATCCGAGGCGCCCTGGCCTCGGCCGAAGGCCTGATCGATGGACTGCTCGATATTTCCCGGCTGGACGCCGGCGGCATGGTGCCGCAGGTCGAGGCCTTCGCGCTGCGCGGCTGGCTGGCACATCTTGCCGCCGAGTTTGGCGTGCTGGCGCGTGAAAAGGGCCTGCAGCTCGATGCCGTCGGGTGCTCTGCCTGGGTGCGCAGCGATGCGCAACTATTGCGCCGTGTGCTGCAGAACTTCCTGGCCAACGCAGTGCGATACACGCGCAGCGGTCGCGTCTTGCTGGGCTGCCGGCGTCGCGGGGCCCTGATCGAGATCGAGGTCTGGGATACCGGCCCGGGAATCCAGCCTGAGGATCAAGTCGCGATCTTCGAGGAGTTTCGCCGATTGCAGCGTGGTGGTCAGGGCCTCGGTTTGGGGCTGTCCATCGCCGAGCGCATCGCCAGGCTGCTTGAGCACCCACTGCGCCTGCGTTCCGTGCCTGGACGCGGCACGGTGTTCTCCATCCTGGTGCCCGTGGCTCCGCCGGGAACGACCGCCAGCGCCGCCTTGCCTGAAGCACTGATCGAGCAGGCCAGGTTGAAGGTGCTGGTGGTGGATAACGATGCCGATGTGCTGCGCGCCATGCAGGCCCTTCTGGAGGGCTGGGGCTGCGAAGTGTTGACGGCTGCCACGGCCTCCCAGGCCGAGCACTTCGTCCTGCACGAGTCTCCGGATCTGTGGCTGCTGGACTTCCATCTCGACGACAATGCGGTTGGCATCGACGTACTGGTGCGCCTGCGTTCCCTGGGCCAGGAGCGCCCCTGCATTTTCATCACGGCCGACCAGAGCGAAGCGGTGAGAAACGCGATCCTGTCGGCAGGGGCGCAAGTGCTCAACAAGCCTTTGAAGCCGCTCGCGCTGCGCTCGTTGATGCGTCGGCTTTGCGGGGATTGAGTGGGAGCTGGGAACGGGGAACGGGGCGTGGGGCGTGGGGCGTGGGGCTCAGGGTTCGGGGTCGTCTGCCACGCGGCGTGAGGGGTCGGCGAGTTCGAGTGAGCGCAGGAGTACTCCGGCCTGGGTTCGGTTGCGCACGCCGAGCCGCTCGAACAGCGCACTGAGATGGGCTTTGACGGTGCGCTCCGAGATGCCCAGCTGATCGGCAATCTGCTTGTTCAACAGTCCCTCGGCCACCATGCCCAGCACGCGACTCTGTTGTGGCGTCAGCGCATTCAGGCGCTGCGCCAGTTCCCGATCCTGCGGCGCGCCGCGCTGCGACTTGACCGCCAGTTGCAGCGCTGGCGGTACATAGGTCCTGGCTTCCAGCACCGTGCCAAGTGCGCGGGTGAGTTCGCTCAGATCGGCGCTTTTCAGCAGATAGCCCGATGCGCCGAATTCGAGTGCGCGACGTATGGTCCGCGGATCTTCATGAGCCGAGATCATCGCCACGGCGACAGCGGGAAATTCACCTCGCAGCGAGGCAAGACCCGCAAGGCCGTGGCTGCCCGGAAGATGCAGATCGAGGAGCACCAGATCGGTATCGGGGTGGGCATGGAGCTGCAGTCTCGCCGAGCCCAAGGAGTCGGCTTGGTCCAGACAGCAGTCGGGCAGCAGCTCACGTAGCGCCTGGGTCAGGGCCAACCGAAAAAGTGGGTGATCGTCGACGATCAGAAGGCGGCTCATTCGAACTACTGGACGGTCCAGCCTCCGTCCACCGTGATCGTTTGACCGGTGATGTTGCGTGCCGTCGGGCCAATCAGGAAACCGGTGATGCCTGCCAGTTCCTCGAAACTGATGAACACACCTTTCGGCATCGGCTTGAGCATGATCTCGCTCACTACCTGGGCTTCCGGAATACCGTGTTGCCTGGCCTGATCGGCAATCTGCTTCTCGACCAGCGGTGTGAGCACATAGGTCGGGCACACCGTATTGATGGTGATGTCGGTGTCTGCAGTTTCCAGCGCGATCACCTTGGAAAAACCCACCAGGCCATGCTTGGCGGCGACGTAGGCGCTCTTGTACTTGCTGCCGACCAGGGAATGGATCGAGCCGATGTTGACGACGCGTCCGAAGCCGCGCTCGCGCATCCCCGGCAGCACCGCCTGAGTCAACCGTGCGACGCCGACCAGCATTACCTGGATCAACAGGTTCCAGCGTGCTATCGGAAAGTCTTCCAGTTTGGAGACGTGCTGCAGGCCGGCATTATTGACCAGCACGTCGATCGGACGGTCCACGGCTCGCATGAGCGCCGCGACGCTGTCGTCCGAGCCGACATCAAGTGCGCAAGACTGGGCCGATCCGCCGCGCGCGATGATGCCGGCAGCGACAGTAGCAGCGGCTTCCGCGTTGAGATCGGTTACAAGGATATGGTGGCCCTCCAGGGCCAAGCATTCGGCGATGCCGGCACCGATGCCGCTGCCGGCGCCGGTGATCAGGATGCAGCGTGGGGTCATGGGAAGTCCGTTTGAAGAGCTAGGGAAAGCTTGAAGAGCGAGGGAAAGCGATTGGAGCGAGGGAGAGCCAGTAAAGCTAGGGAACGCCAAGTTGCCACCTTAGCAGGCGTGGCCGGCGAGCAGGGCTGGTACCAAAGTACGATACCGGACCCGTTACCAGGCGACGACTCTTGGCCAATGAACGAACCATCTGTTTTGCTTTCTCTGCTGTTGGCCGGAGCCGCCATGTCTGCTTCGGCTAGTGCTTCCAAGCAGGTCGAACTTCTGCTGGTCTCGCCAGTGCGGATTACCGAGCACCGCGGTGCGGATGATCTGCTGAGCGCGGGCTTGGGCCTGGATGGGCTGCGCAGCCTCACGCCGCCCGCTGTGGCAAACCTGTCTGCGCCCAGCGCAGGGGAACTGCGTCGTCGGGCGATCTGGTCAAACTGGCGCGGGATTGCCGACCTGAGTCCAGGCGGAGGCTTTGAAGAGATTTACGGCCCACTGCCGCGGGTTCCGGGGCGCGAAATCCAGGCCTTTGCCCAACTGCCCGGTGCGACTCATCCGCACCGTGTGCTTCTGCAGCTGCCTGACGCGTTCGATGCACGCAAGCGCTGCGTGGTGGTCGCGCCTTCGTCGGGTTCGCGCGGCGTGTATGGCGCGATCGCGCTGGCGGGCCCATGGGCGCTGGCGCGCGGCTGCGCAGTGGTCTACACCGACAAGGGAACCGGCTCGGGCTGGTTCGACCTGAGCTCAGGTCAGGGCGCGGGGCTAGATGGCACCCTGTCGGATAGGGCGCAGGCCGAATTCGCCTGGAACGGCAGTTCCGATCAGCCGATCATTGCCTTCAAGCACGCACACTCCGGAGACAATCCAGAGGCTCAGTGGGGCCTGCACGTGCAGCAGGCTGCGTTGTTCGCGCTGCAGGTCTTGAACGAACAGCGCGGCAAGGACGAACCCGCCTATGACGCCGCAACCACGCGTGTGCTGGCCGTGGGAGTGTCGAATGGTGGCGGCGCCGTGCTGCGCGCCGCTGAGCTTGAATCGAGTCTGTTTGATGGCGTGGTCGCCATATCGCCGAACACCCTGTCCGGCAGCGGCGGTCGCACCTTGTTCGACTATGGCACCGAGGCCGCCGTGCTGATGCCCTGTGTCCTGGCCGATGCGCGCTTCGATGGCTTCGAGTTCGCTCGACCGGCTGGCGCCGTTCCGCAGGCTTCCGCAGTGCGCTGCGCCAGCCTGCACGAGGCCGGTCTGCTGGAATCCGGCGATCTCGCCTCGCAGGCGGCCGAGGCCTACGAGAAACTGATGGCGGCAGGCTGGACGGCGGAGGCGTTGCAGGCGGCCGCGCTCAGTACTGCATTTGACCTGTGGCGCGCGATAGGGGCGGCCTACGCATCGGCTTACGCGCGTAGCGGCCCTGACGCCATGCCGTGCGGATTCGGCTACGCGATGCTCGACGAGCAGGGCAAGCCGAAGGCATCGAATCGCGAAGAGCGCGCTCTCTGGTGGTCGGATACCGCTGGCGTTCCCCCGGCTGCCGGAGTCGTCCTGCTCGATGCACTGGCCAGCGGCGCCGATGCGGCATTGCCGGCCCTGCAATGCCTGCGCCAGCTGGCTGTCGGCGACAAGCCTGGCGCCCTGGCATTGGGTATTCGGCAGTCGGTCGAGGAAACCCGCGCGCGCCTGCCACGGGCGGGCTTGCCGATCGTGCTGATGCATGGAACGCATGATGGGCTGGTGCCGGAAGCCTTCACCAGCGGCCCGTATTCGGTCTGGCTGCGGGAGAACGATCGTCCCCACACCTATTGGCGTCTCGAGCACGCCCAGCACTTCGATGCCTTCCTGGGCCTGCCGCCCCTGGCTCGTCGCTACCTGCCGCTGCTGCCCTACGCCTGGCGCGGAATGGACGCATTGTGGAACCACCTGGAAGATGGCATTCCATTGCCGAACAGCGCGACCATCCGCGGTCGTCCGCGCACAATGCTCGAAGGCGCTCTTGAGCCACTCGGCCCTGCGCATCTGGCATTGCCCGAGTTAAGTGTTGAAGCGAGTCAGTGACTCGCTCGCACGGCTCCGTGGTCCGCCAACGGGCGAGGAGCCAGGACACATCGCCAACTTCCCCTCTCCCGCGCGCGGGAGAGGGTGGGCCGAAGGCTCGGGTGAGGGGCTCCTGTTACGTGATGCCCGTGGTTCCTGGTTACATGCAGGTCTGTCGGAGGAAGAACTGTAGGCTCCAACGAACGGTCAATGACCTGGACTACGAATTCGCCGGGCTAGTGTGAATGCTCCAGCGAACTGACCTAATTTGGCTGCGTGCACTACGGGCACTCCATCTGACCACGGACGGTCGCCAATTCTCTGAGGTGAAAGGTTATGGCCAAGCAGATCAAGGCACGTCGCGTAAGCACTGCGCGCAAGATCGAAGTGGGACCGCGCGAGTTGATGCTTGCTGGTCTGGGTGCAGTGTCGCTCACCCGCAAGCAGTCGCTGAAGTTCTATGGTGTGCTGGTTGCTGAAGGTGAGCAACTGCGCAGCCGCATCGGCAACCGCGTCGGCAATGTGTCGGTGACGATGAACGACGGTTACTACGCAATGCGCGAGCGCGTCGAAACTGTCGTTGCGCCGGTCGTGGCGCGGGTCGAGACGGTTCTGGAGACGGTCAAGGGCGAAGTCGAATCGCGTCTGCAGCCGGTGCTGATCCGCTTCGGCGTGGCCACGGCCCCCAAGACCGCACGCAAGCGTCCTGCTGCCAAGCGTCCGGCCGCCAAGCGCGCGGCTGCAAAGCGCGGCACCAGCAAGGCCCGCAAGTCGGCCTGAGCTGCTCTGCGTGAAGCGCTGAACCCGAAGGCCCCGGCGCTTGCGCCGGGGCCTTTCTATTTGAGGTAGGCCTGCGACAGGGTGTTGAGATGCAGGCGCTCGGCATCGCGCAGGAAGGGCGCGATCAACATCATCACCTGCACGATGCCCAGGCGGATCGACTGGTGCTCGTCCTTGTCGCCGCGCACCGCGGCGTAGTTCAGCCAGAAGGTTGCCACCACCATGATATTGGTGGCGATGGCATCAATCTCGGCGGCGCTGGCGCGTACGATGCCGGCGCGTGCCAGGCCGCGCATCACGTCTACTGCGTTGTCCGATGCGCGCCGCAGGATGCGGGCGAAGTGCATGCGCAGCTTGCGGTTGCGACTGAGGATGTCGACCAGATCGCGATACAGGAAGCGGTGCTCCCAGATGCATTCGAACACCAGGTGCAACTGCAGCCAGACGTCCTCGAGCTCGGGCAAGCGGCCTTCCGGCGACACCAGAGCCTGGTCCATGCGCTCTTCGTAGCGCGCGAACAGGTTCTCGATGATGTCGTCCTTGTTGCGGAAGTGGTAGTACAGGTTGCCCGGGCTGATCTCCAGCTCGTCCGCGATGTGATTGGTCGTGACGTTAGGCTCGCCACGTTCATTGAACATGGCCAGGCTGGTTTCGAGGATGCGCTCGCGGGTGCGCTTCTTGGCCACGGCTTGGGTCTTCTCAGCCCTTGACCTTGGCGACCAGATCCACGTACTTCTGCATGGCGCTGGCCTGGTCTGTGCCCTTGAGCTTGGCCCAGGCCTCGTACTTGGCAGTGCCGACAAAGTCGAAGAAGCCCGGCTTCGGACCTGAAACGTCGCCTTCCGCACCCTGTTTGTAGAGGGCGTACAGGCGCAGCAGGGTGTCATTGTCGGGGCGTTCGCTGAGCGCCATGATGTCCTTGGCGGCCTGCTCGAACTTGCTCTTCAGATCGGACATGGTGGAACTCCGCAACATTAGGGATGGTGGAGCGCACGTGATAGCACGCACCCCCCATCGGGTCAACGCAGATTTTCGCATCTGCAGTTCCACCGTTCGTTGATGTCCTGGCATTGCGACGAGCCACGCCCGCGCCCAGTTTTCCGCCCGGCTGTGGCGCGTTTCGGCTTAGCGCCTTGGCGTCTGACGACGGCTGTTGGCTCGGCTATCCAGCTTCCACCTGCCGACTGTGGAAAGCGGCCTGCAGCAAGGCGTATCACTGTCCGCGACCCGCAAAGACGGTGCGTCCCGCTAGGCAGCGCGCGCCAGTGAGGCTATCTTTAGACCGTTACGCATGCGGCGGCGTACGGCGCCAGGCCGGCCCGCCCTCCAGTTTGTTCAAAGTCTTGGGGGAGAAGCAATGAGCTATTTCGTCACCGGCGCGACAGGATTCATCGGTCGCCACCTGATCCGTCGCCTGCTGGCGCGCAAGGGAACCATCCACGTGCTGGTCCGCAAGGGCTCCCAGAAGAAGCTCGACGCACAGATCGCGAAGGAAGGTTGGGACGCAAAGCGCATCGTGGCGGTGGCCGGTGATCTGTCGAAGCCGCGACTTGGGGTAAGCCCGGCGCAGATCAAGTCTCTGACTGGCAAGGTCCAGCATTTCTTTCACCTTGCGGCGATCTACGACATCAACGTGGATGCAGAAAGCCAGTATGTTGCCAATGTTGATGGAACCCGCCACGCCCTGGAGCTGGCCGGCGACATCAAGGCGGGCTGCTTTCACCACACCAGTTCGATTGCCGCGGCGGGACTGTACCCCGGCATTTTCCGCGAGGACATGTTCGACGAAGCCGAAGGTCTGGACGATCCCTACCTGCGCACCAAGCACGAATCCGAAGGCATCGTGCGCAAGGAGTGCCCGGTTCCATTCCGCATTTACCGGCCTTCGTTTGTGGTGGGTGATTCAAAAACCGGCGAGATCGACAAGATCGATGGCCCGTACTATTTCTTTACCCTGATCAAGAAGATGCGAGAACTGCTGCCGCAGTGGATGCCAACCCTTGGCATTGAGGGCGGTCGCATCAACATCGTGCCAGTGGACTTCGTGGCCGACGCCATGGACCACATCGCGCACAAGAAAGGCCTCGACGGCGGCTGCTTCCACCTCACCGACCCCGAGCCGCAGCGCATCGGCGAGATCCTCAATACCTTCTGCCGCGCCGGCCATGCGCCCGAGATGACCATGCGCATCGATGCGCGCATGTTCGCTTTCGTACCGGGTGCAATCCGCGGAGCAGTCGGCAATCTGCCGCCGGTCAAGCGCTTCATCGGCATGCTGCTGCGCGACCTGCGCATTCCGCGCCAGGTGCTGGGCTTCATCAACTACCCGACGCGCTTCGACAGCCGTGAGACCGAGCGAGCCCTCAAGGGCAGCAAGATTGCTGTGCCGCGCCTGGAAGACTATGCGTGGCGCCTGTGGGATTACTGGGAGCGCAACCTCGATCCTGATCTGTTCATCGATCGTACTTTGAAGGGACGTATCGGCAAGAAAGTGGTGCTGATCACCGGTGGTTCCTCCGGTATCGGCAAGGCCACGGCAGAAAAGGTCGCTGCGGCCGGCGCTACCACGATCATTGTTGCGCGCGGCGAGGAGGAACTGTTCAAGACCCGCGACGAGCTGCTGGCCGCCGGCGGCAAAGTGTTCGCCTATACCGCTGACCTGGCCGAAATGTCGTCCTGCGACGAACTGGTTGCCAAGGTGCTTGCCGAGCACGGAAAGGTCGACATCCTGGTCAATAACGCCGGTCGTTCCATCCGCCGTTCGATCGAGCTCAGCTACGACCGCTTCCATGATTTCGAGCGCACCATGCAGCTGAACTATTTCGGCTGCCTGCGCCTGATCATGGGTTTCATGCCAAAGATGATCGAGCAGCGTGGCGGCCACGTCATCAATATCAGCTCGATCGGAGTGCTGGCCTCTTCACCGCGCTTCTCGGCCTATGTGGCGTCGAAGGCCGCGCTGGATGCCTTCAGTCGCTGCGCCCAGGGAGAGCTGTCAGGCAAGGGCATTGCATTCACGACCATCAACATGCCCTTGGTTCGCACGCCAATGATCGCGCCCACCAAGATGTATGAAAGCGTGCCCACGCTGTCACCGGAAGAAGCCGCTGACATGGTGGTGAAGGGCATTATCGAGCGCCCGAGCCGTATTGCCACGCGCCTCGGCACCTTTGCTTCGGTGCTCAATTCGCTCGCGCCCAAGGCTTACGAAGTGGTCATGAACACCGCATTCGAGCTGTTCCCGGATTCGGCGGCTGCCAAGGGCGTCAAGGGTGGCAAGGAAGAGCAGCAGGTTTCCAACGAGCAGATCGCCTTTGCCTCGCTGATGCGCGGCGTGCACTGGTAGCAGAAATGTGCTCCATGGGCGTGGCCAGCAGACAGGCTGGTCATGCTCGGAAAGTTGGATGCAGGAATCTGCCGGGAGCGTCGCTAGCTCAGCTTTTTCGGTTCAGCGGCACTGGCGCCAGCGGATGCGGGGGGTTTCCTGCGCGCCTGCCGGTTCAAGCTGCAGTCGGGTGTAGCGCAGCTCCTCGAATCGGACCAGCAGCTCGCAGGTCTCACTGGTTACCGCGTCGGGCTCCTCCAGTCGTTCGCTGAGCAGACGCAGGACCAGGGTGGACTTGGTTGACCACTCTGCGGTTTCGATGCCGCGCACCGTCGCGGCCAACTTGGCCGCTTCCTGACGCCTGCCTTCCAATTGTTCCTCGCTCATCTGGCTGATCTGCTCTAGCGCCAATGCGGCTTCGCGGCTGGCCTGGATCTGGGCCTCGCTGGTAGGAGCATCTTCGGGTGCCATCAGGGCGGGTGGCGAACTCCCAGGGGCAGAACCGGGGTTTGCCTGCGTCCCTTCGGTGCTGGTCGAGGCTGGTTCGCGAGCAGGTTGGGACGAGGTGTCAGCCGCCTGCTGGCTTGCTGCAGGCACCGCGGCCGTCTCAAGCGCACGGCTCAGCGCGAAGCCGGCGACGCCCGCGAGCAGCGCGATCCCGCACATGCCGGCGAGTCGCCGATTGCGCGCCCTTTCGGCATTTTTGGCGATGCTCTTGAGTTCCGGTTCTCCGAGCTGGGGCCTGAGTAAATTCCAGAGGGTTTTTCCGTCGATCAGTTCGACCCGCTGGGCATCGGCAACCGCGCGTGCCGCGGCATCGGCGCTGCCGGTGGTGACAATAATGGCACCCTCGGCCCCCTGCAGCTTCATTACGGTCGACAGATTGTTGATCGCTTTGGCGTTCAGTTGATACGCCCGGCCATGTTTGCAAACCACGATGTAGCGGGAGCTTCCGCGCTGCATGAGCAGGTCGAAGCCATCGTCGCCGGGTTGGCGCTCGGTCGGATCAAGCTCCAGTCCGCGCGTGCGCAACACCGATACCGCCATGCGCAGAAAATCGCGCCACTTGATGCTGTTGGCCCATGCCGTCGCCGAGCGCAGCTCCAGTCGCTTCCTGCTGTGCAGGCCCAGTGCAAAAAATGCAGCAATTCCCGCCAGCAGTCCGAACAGGGCCGCCGCCATGGGTGCGTTCACCAACAAGTGTCTCAAGCCGTCCATCGATTCCCGGTTCTCTAGTGGCAGTCAGGCGAAGATGCGCGAATTCTAGCCGCTTGGCGGCGCTTGCGCGTCCGCGCAGGGCCAGACCGCCTCCAGCGGGCGTCGCTTCGTGCCAAGGTGCGTGCAGATCCCCGAGGGGGCGTCCCG
This sequence comes from Lysobacterales bacterium, assembly GCA_038257155.1. Lineage (GTDB taxonomy): Bacteria > Pseudomonadota > Gammaproteobacteria > Xanthomonadales > Xanthomonadaceae > JANJTY01. The sequence continues at coordinate 71,956 of JBBSJP010000011.1, forward strand.
ATGCGCGGTGAACGCGGCGTCGCCGGAAATCCAGCCTCAAATCGTCTTGTCGCCGACGGATCTGCCCCTACCGGGCGGGGCGCGGCATCAACAGGCGCCGGTGCACGTGTGGGAGCTTTCAGCACGCCGTTGGTGTCCCGATGTCGCGGAGCAAACAGGTTCTAGAAGCCCAGAGATCCCGTAAACGGTTGAGCTTTTTCTGATGGAAGCACACGCACCTTTTAGAAGCCGTTCGTGGTGAGGAGCGTGGATCGAGACCGAAGGTCGAGGCCGCGCGTCTCGAACCACCTGCGAAAGGGTGGTTCGAGACGCCCTCTCGTTCGGCCGCCAGGGCGGCTACGAGGCGCTACGCGCCTTCGCGCTGCGCGCGCCTACCCGATCATGGTGAGGCGGCCTGATCGAACCACGGCTCCTCACCACGATCGGGTAGGTGATGGTTGAGGATTCAAGTTGCCATAAGCCCAGCGACCCGAATTTCCTACGCTGGAGACCAAGGATAACCAACGGGTTAGGTGATCTTTGATGGAAGCGCACCTGTGCGCGACCGGGATCGCCGGCTGTGCTGATGTGCTGACGGAATTCACGATGCACGGTCGCCGACAGGTCGGCTCCACAGGGGGGCGGCATCAAAAGGCGCCGGTGCACGTGTAGTAGCGCACCCTGTGCGCGACCGGGAAGGCCGGCTGTGCTGATGTGCGGACAGAATTCGTGATGCACGGTCGCCGACAGGTCGGCTCCTACAGGAGGGCGCGGCATCAACAGGCGCCGGTGCAGACGATTCGAAGCGTAAAGAAGAAGCCCGCCAGCTGGAGGCTGCAAGGGCGAGCGGCGGCGCTTGCGAGCTGCCGGTGGCAGGTCGCGCCGCCGTGAGCGCCGCGCCAAGGAAGGCGCAGCCCATCAGGAACGATTCGAAGCGCAACCCGAACATTTCATGAGGGGGCGCGGATGATCACGCAGCGGATTTGCGGCAAGCGCAAGGCGCGAGGAGTCGGAATGGTGGGCCCATTGCGGCGACGAGCAACGCAGCGATTGCCGCAAAGACCAAGTGAGGGCCGCGCCAGCGGGAAAACGCGGGCGGAAACTCTGTTCAAAGTGAAATGTGGCAGCAACCCCGTAGGGGTTAGGTCAGTCGCGCGTTTTCCCGCGACCTCGTGAAATGTTGGGGTTGAGAAGAAGCCCGCCAGCTGGAGGCTGCAAGGGGAGGGAACTAGCAGCACTCCGTGTAGCTGGCGGGCGTCAAGGCTGCGCGTCGCCAGGAGGCGACGCGACTTGATTCAAACATGAGGCGCCGGATTTATTGCGCGGCGGCCTTCTTTGCCGACTTGCGCGCTGCCGGCTTGGCAGCTTTCCTGGCAGCTGGCTTTGTCACCTTCTTGGCGGCCTTGCGGGCCGGCTTGCTGGCTGGTGCGGCGGCCTTGGCCGGCGCCTTGGCTGGCTTGGCGCCGCCAATCTTGCGCAATTCGCGGGTCAACTCATCCACGCGCGCGGTGAGCGCATGGATTTCGTCGCGTCCGGGGACGCCGAGCCGGTTGAGCGAACGCTGCACGCGATCCTCGAAAACCTTCTCCAGGCGATCCCAGGTATCGGAGGCGCGCTCACGAACCTGTCCAACGCTGCTTTCGACTGCGCCACGAACCGCATCAACCTGGCCGGTAGCCATGTTGCGGGTCTTGCGCTCGAGCGAGGTGCCTTCCTTGACCAGGGCTTCGAACAGTTTGGTGCCCTCGTCCTGTGCACGGCCGAACGCGCCGACGCCAGCCAGCCAGATGTGTTGGGCCGACTCCATGATGGTCTTAGACAGAACTTCGGCCTGGCCCTTGAGGCCGGCCTTCCCGGAATTCCCGGATTGCGGCTCGCTGCCGCGGGACTTGCTTGATTTCAACTTGGCCATGATGCGTTCCCTCCACGTGGACTTGAGCAATGCTGATGGTCGTCGACCACCCAGTGAGCGCCACATTAGGCTGTGGCGCTAGAGTAGACACACTATGCGTGCGACGGGATCAGGCTTTCGTGCCTGCGCTGCGGCGCGAACGAGAGCGGCGCGAGCGGATCGCCCGCTTGCGTTCAAGATTCGCGTTCAGCACCAGATGATCGACATCGTCGAGCGCACGGCGCAGTTTTGCCGTGACTTCAGTGCGGGCCGGTACACCGCCAAGACCGCTCATCAAGGAGCGCTGTGGCTGGTCGAGAACTTCACCGCGCAGCTTCAGGCCGTGTCTGGCCAGGATCGGTGCCAGCGTGTCACGCCGTTCCCTCAGGTCAGTCAGGGTGGCCTGGTAGGCGTGCTCGCATACTCGGTGGCGATGCTGATAGCTGAACACGTTGGTGAAGAACATCTCGGTGTCGTCGGGGTTCGGTTCCAGCACCAGCTGATCCGAATCGAGATACTGACTGGCGTACTTGGCCATTCCAACCTGCACGCGAGACTGCAGCAGGGTGCGAAAGGTCTGCGAAAGCACCACGGGAAGGCCGCCCCGGAGCAGCACGTCGGGGCCCACGGTTCCAGCAGCCAGCGCCTTGGAAGCGTCGAACGGCACCAGCGGGTTCAGCCCGATCAGCAGGTCGATTCCTTCATCGAGTGCCACCGAAGCGTGCATGGTGCGGCGCAGTGCGCCATCGACGAAGTTGCGGTTGTTGATCTGCACCGGTGGATAAAGGCCCGGCAGCGCAGAACTGGCCTGCACCGCGCGCGAGATCGGAATGCCGTCCCAGTCCTTGGCACCGAAGCGCACCGCCTCGCCCGAATCCAGATCAACAGCGACCACGAACAGTTTGCGCTGCAACTCGCGGAAATCGTTGGTGCGACCCTCACTGCTGAACACGCCGCGCAGAAAGCGCTCGATCTCTGAATTGTCGAAAATGCCGGAAGGGATCAGTCCGCCCAGCTTGGCAAGTCCCTCACCGATGTTGTACTCGGTGGGGTCGCGCAGGAAGTCCTGCCACGCCTCGGAGAGAATTCTGGGCAGGCTGGCCGCGCGCCGGATGTACTCGAAGAAGGCCGGGCGCAGGAAGGTCTCCGGGCGAAACCGGATACGGCTGTCACCAGTCAGGAAGATCCGGCACAACTGTGCCGTACTCATGCGATTGGCAAGGCTGGCGGCAATGAATGCGCCGGAGCTGACGCCCACGTAAACATGCAGGCGTGAGGGATCAAAGCCATCGATGGCTTCATCCAGGGCGCGCAGGGCCCCCAGTTCGTACATGCCTCCGATGGGGCCGCCTCCGGCCACAGCAAGTCCGATGCGCGCTTGGCTCTTACGGTTCGTGCGGGTGCTCTGGATGACGAGCATGGTGTCTCCGGTCGGGATCTATCACGTGATTCTAGCGCCCGCCATTAGAGCTGCCAGCCGAAAGTCACCCGAATCGTGACGCCTTGCGGTTCGCAAACCTCGGACAAGCGGATAACCTTGGCAGATGACTCGCTTGAACGATGCAGAACTGGATCGCCGGCTGGCCCGGATGATGGCGGCCAACCGTCGCCTGCGCGACGCGGCTCAGACCCCGGGCAATCTCTTGCCCCAACTGCCGGCGCTGCAGCGCTGGCAGGCCAAGCGCTTGCGCGACAGCTTCGAAGACTTTCTTGCCGACCCTTCGATGCGTGCGGCGGCCGAGTTCTTCCTGACCGATCTCTACGGAGATCATGATGTCAGCGCGCGCGATCGCAGCGTCGAGCGGGTCATGCCGCTGATGCGAAGAATCCTGCCTGCGCCGCTGATTGGGGCAGCCGCTGATGCCATTGAGTTGGCAGCGCTGAGCCACGCCTTCGACCTACGCATGGCGCAAGCCATTGCCAAGGACGGCAAGCGAGGCGAGATCGATGCCGAACGATATGCCGATGCGTATCGGAAGGTGGGCAAGCCGCGTCTGCGCGAGCGCCAGATTGCCCTGGTTCTGGACGTTGGCAAGCAGCTCGACCGCGCCGTGCGCAAGCCATGGCTGTGGCGACTGCTGAAGGTTTCACGGCTTCCAGCCAAGGCAGCTGGGCTTTGGGAGCTGCAGAGTTTCCTGGAGCGCGGCTTCTCCGCTTTCCGCGAGTTGGGCGGCGCGCAGACCTTCCTGGCAGAAATCGCGCGTCGCGAGCAGGGCGTCTCGCGACGTATCTTCGCTGGCGAAACGGGTCCGTTCGATCAGTCGAACTCAGCCTCCAGGTAGCGACGGATCTCCGCTTCGATCGGCCCTTTGAGTGCGAACAGGAGGAAACCGAGGGTAGCGACCACATGGATCTCGTCGCGCGAGACTTCGATTTCGCCATGTACGCCGGAGCGCTCGAACACCATGGTGTTTCCGTCCCAGCCGTGCTCAACCTCGAATCGCTCGGCAATCTTGCGGGCGACATTCTCAACCTTGCTGCGAGCTTCCTTCAGCGGGCGGCTGTGCGAGTGGCGGATATCGATGCGGCTCATTCGGACTCCCTGGTGAGCCTCCATTCTGGCCCGACGCAGCGCTCTTGTCAGCCAATCCCGCGATTGCGCAGATGGTGGTGCGATTGGATATGATGCGGGCTACTGCAGGAGGGGTAATGCCGAAGTCGATATCAATGGCATGGCTGGCGTTGCTGGTGGCGGGGCAGGCAGTCGCTGCCGATTTGTCAGGTCGCGTCGAACTGTTCCTCGACAAACGCCAGCTGCGCCCGGAGGAGGGTCGCGATGTGGTGGTGTATTTTCGCCCCGCTTCACGTGCGCAGGCTGTGCCTCTCGAAGGCCCGATCGAACTGCGCACCGAGCGCAAGCAGTTCGTGCCCAGATCGCTGGCCATAACCGTGGGCTCAACGGTGTCGTTCCCCAACACCGACCCGATCCTGCACAACGTGTTTTCGCCGCCCGGCGGCAACAGCTTTGACCTGGGGCTGTTCGGGCAGGGCGAAGCCAAGAGCTTCACCTTCGATACGCCGGGCCTGGTCAGGGTCTACTGCAATGTGCACCACAACATGGTGGCGCACATCCTGGTGCTCGATACCCCGCACTTTGCCAGTCCGGACTCGAACGGTCGCTTCGTCCTGAACGGGGTTCCCGATGAACCTGGCGAGCTTTTTGTCTGGCATGAAAGGGCACGGCTGTGGCGGGAGAAACTTGACGCCAGTTCGACGGAAGAGCTCAGCGTTCGACTGGACCTGACGCGGCCGCGAGTGCCTCCGCACATGAACAAATTTGGACAGCCATATGGGAGTGAGCGCCGCAGTGGCTACTGAAGTGCGACGCATGCCGCTTTCGGTTCGAATCTTCCTGCTCATCGCAGCGATGCTCACCCTGACGATCGCGGGCGCGATCGCGGTCACTTATCTTGTGGGCAAGCGGATCGCCGCCGAAGCCGAAGTGGGCGCGCTGACGATCAGCGCGGAAGCGCAGAGCCAGCAGACCCAGGCGCGCTTGCGGCAGCTGGAGACCATGATTCAGGTGGTGGCTGGCGATCCGGCTCTGGTGAACTATGTTGCCGCCTCGCTGGGCGACGATCTTGGCCTGGGCGAAGAATCCGGGCTGGATCTGGGTTCACTGCGCGACCTGTTGTCCGAGCGGCGCAGTCAGTTCGGATTTGATCTTGGACTGGTGTTTGACGTCGACGCCGTGCTGGTGGCGCGCTCGGATCAGCCTGAGGCCTTTGCCGATGATTTCAGCGAAGACGTGTTGGTCGGCTCTGCGCGACAGCGTCTCGCCCCGCAGAGCGGCTTCTGGCGGCTGCAGGACGGGCTGTACCAGGCAGCGGTGATGCCGCTGATCCAAGGTGGTGGCCTGGTTGGTTTTGTGCTCCTGGCTGATGAAGTTGATGATGCCCTGTGCCGGGACATCGCCCGGATCTCCGAGGCTCAGGTTGCCTTCTGGCTGCCCGGCGCTGACGGTCCAAGTCTGGTAGCCAGTTCGCTTGATGCCGAAGGGGCCGAGGCGCTGCAGCGCGAGCTGACCGAACACGAAGAGGTTCGGCAGGCCTTGCAGCAGGGTTTGCCACTGGATCGTGTCGAGCTGGATTTCTCGGGTCGGCATTGGCTGCTGAACCTGCGGCCGACGGCGGCCGAAGCAAGCGCAAGCCTCGGCGCGGTGACGTCGCTGGCCTCGGGTGAGGCGGCGATGGGCGGTTTCCGTCAGATTCTCAATCTGCTGCTGGTTTCCGGCCTGATCTCACTATTGATCGCCTTGCCGACCTCGTTCTGGCTTTCGCGTCGCAGTCTGGCTCCGGTGCGGCAGCTCGCCGAGGCGGCCGACCTGGCCGCTGCAGGCAACTATGAAACTGCAGTAGGCGTTGGCGGAAGCGATGAGTTGGCTCAGCTGGGTCGTGCACTCGACTCCCTGCTTTCGGACTTGCGCGAGAAGCGCGACATCGAAGGCTATGTCGCGACCTTCTCGCGTTTCGTTCCCGAATTCGAGCCACAGTCCGCGACGCCGGCCCGTGGCAGCAGTGAACCGCCTGCGATCGATCAGGCGGCATTGCTGGGCATTGCGTTTCCTGCGCAGTTCGAATTGGAGCCTGCCGGCGAAGTCGCCCAGGGCGCGGCAAACCGGCTCCAGCATCTGCAGGATCTGACGCGCGGACGTCTGGTGTCGGGTGACGGTCAACGTGTCGTGCTGATGTTCCGCGGGGCATCGCGTCTCACGCAGGCATTGACGGCGATTCGCGAACTGCTGCGGGAAGGCAGTTTCGGTTCGCCATCCATTGCCTTGGTCGATGGTCAGGTTCTGGTGGGCCGTAGCGAACCGCTGCGCATACCCCTGCTGCTTGGCCTCGCGCCGTTTCAGCTTGATCGGCTGCTGACCGATGCGTCGCCCGGGCGGGTGCTGCTTGCATCCCCGGTAGCCGAGGCGGTGAAGACCGAATTTGGCGAGGAGTTCCTTGAAAGTGCAGCCGGGGCCCTGGGCACGCGGCGCTATCCGTGCCTGCGCATCGCCGCGCTCGCGTCGCTGCCCGAACCGGAAGTGGACGAGTTTGCCACTGTGACCACGCCGGCACCTTCAGGATCTGCCGCAAAGCGCGCCGATTCGCCCCAGCCAGGGGACCGCCTGGGAGGTCGATATGAGCTGCTCACCCGCTTGGGCGAGGGCGGTATGGGTGTGGTCTACAAGGCACGCGACCTGGAACTTGATGATGTCGTTGCTCTGAAGATGCTCAAACCGGGCGCACTGGTCGATGCCGAGCAGCTCGAGCGTCTGAAGGACGAGATTCGCCTGGCCCGCAAGATTACCCATCCCAACGTGCTGCGCACCTTTGATTTCGGCGAACTGATGGGACGCCCCTTCATTTCGATGGAGTTCGTGCGCGGCGTCACCCTGCGTGATCTGCTCAAGCAATCCGGGCGGCTGCCGTATTCGGCCGGCCTGCGCATTGCGCGGCAGTTCTGTGCCGGCCTGGCAGCGGCCCACGAAACCGGCGTCCTGCACCGCGACATCAAGCCCGAAAACCTGATTCTCGAACAAGGCGGCAATGCCAAGTTGATGGATTTCGGCATTGCCCGGCCGGTGCAGCGCAATGCCCCGGGCAACACGCAGCCCGGCATGTTCGTGGGTACTCCTGCCTATTCGGCCCCGGAACAGCTGACCGGTCAGGAGGTCGATCCGCGCTCGGATATATATTCGACCGGTGTGATGTTTTCCGAGATGTTCTGCGGCGGGCTGCCTTACGGCGGCAGCAATACCATGGAGATCTATATGGCCCAGCTGCAGCAGGAACCTCGCCGCCCGTCCGAAATCTGGCCCGAAGTGCCGCCCGAACTCGAGCAGATCATTCTGCGCTGCCTGGCGCGCAATCCAAACGACCGGTTCCAGAGTGCGGCCGAGATTGGCGCGGCGCTGGCCGGCCTGAGGGCATGAGCATGCACAGGTTCACGTTTGGGTTGCTGATCCTGTCCATTGCCCTGGCATCAGCGTCAGCGGCCGCGTTCGAGAACGAGCTGGAGGCGGAGGACCAGGAGGACCAGTCGGAACCCGCGGAGCGGGCGGTGCATGTGCGGACCGATCTGTTGCTGCGCGGCGATCATGTCAGCGGGCTTCCCGGTGGAAGGGAAGACCTGGAGCGGATTCGAGGGCGGCTTGAACTTGGCCTCGAGTCAGCCAGCATGACGGGATTTCGCTATGGCCTGGCCGCTCAGTTGATGGCCGGCACGGACAACAATCGAGACAACCTGCGCAACAACGACAACGAAAAATCCGACGCTGCCGCACTGACCGAAGCCTGGCTTGGATACCGCTGGGAAACGCTTGAGGTCGTCGGCGGGAAAACCCTCGGCGCACTGAATCTGACCCCCTTGCTATGGGACGCGGATTTGCGTCCGATCGGCGTCTCGGCGCGCACCAGCGTGCCGTCCGGCGACTTCAATCGCTGGGAGTTCGTGATCCAGGCCGCCGAGCTGGATCACCCACTGGCTGGCGGTGGTGCGCGGGTAACGGCGATCCAGTCTGCCTGGCATTGGCAGGAGGGTGGAGCAACCAGCGCCAGCCTGCGCCTGGGGCTTGTCGACTTTGGCCAACTCGATGGTCTGGCCGGTGCCGGCCTGGGACGCGGCAATACCCTGATCGCCGGTCGCTATTTGCACGACTACCGACTGCTGGACGCGCAGGCCGAATTTCGCTGGCGGGTGTTGGACAAGCCGCTGGTGGCTTTACTGGATGTGGTGCGAAATCTTGATGCTCCAGTGCAGCGCGACGGCGGACGCTTCAGCCTGGTGCTGGGAGATGCCCGGGTGGCGCGGGGCTGGGAGTTTGGTTATGCGATCCAGCGTTTTCAGCGCGATTCGGTGCTGGCTGCCGTGACATCGGACGACTGGTGGTTTCATACTGCTGCGCGTGGTTACATGCCATGGATAGGCTTCGGCTTCGATTCGCGCTGGTCACTTCGTCTCGCCGGGTTTCGCGAATCCCGTGACGGGCTTGACGAATCCACAACGCGCCTGCTTCTCGACCTGACAGCCCGCTGGTAACGCATACTTAGCCCATGCGACTGACCTTTCCAGACGCCCAACATGCAGATGTCGCCTTGGCCAGCGGTCGCGTGGTCCTTGGCAGCGACGCCGAATGCGATGTGCGATTGCCGCAGTCGGGCGTCACTGGGCGTCATGCTCGGATCGACCTGCATCCGCAGCGCGGCCTGAGCCTGACCGTTCTCGATGACGCGGCGTCGGTGCATGTCAACGGGCGACCCGTGGCCGAGTTTTCCCTGCTCAGGGCGGGCGACTGCATTGCGCTGGGCAAGATCAGGATGGAACTGGTATCCGATCATGACGGTGTCCTGCCGGTCTGGGCTGCAGGCGAACCGCCGGCCATCGATGCGCAGGCCGCCAGCGCCGCCTCGCGCGTGGTGCTGCGCGGCGTATCGGGCAAGTACTACGGACGCAGTCTCGGGCTGATCGGTTCGCCGGTGGTCGGCAGCGCGCCGGACGCCGAAATCCGCCTGGATGATGCTGCGCTGGCCGCTCGCCACGCGCGTCTCGAACTCTGGCCCAATGCGGTGGTCCTGCGCGAGCTCGCGGCCGGCGAAGGTGCGCGGGTCAACGGTCTGCCGGTGCATAACGGTGAACTCCGGCACGGTGACCAGATAGCTTTTGACCAGCACCGGTTTGTGGTCGAGGCACCGGGACTTCCAGCCCAGGCGCCGGTCCGGCGACCCATAACCGGCGTGCACGAAGCGCTCAGCGATGATGCAGGCATGCATGCAGACGCCTCGGGCACTACCGATGCGCATGCAAGTTCTGGTCGGACGCTGTGGTGGCTGCTGGGCGCTGCGGCGTTGATCGCGGCCATATTTGCCGGCCTCGTGTATTGACCCCCGAGGCCGGGCCTTGTGTTCCACGCACAGGCCGGACTGAAATCACCCATGCGTTTCGCTGAAGCATTTCGTCATTCGGCCAGCATGGTAGCGGTGGTGCGGGCAGAAGACGGCCGGTTCGAAAGCGTCAATCAGGTTTTCATGGATCGCACGGGCTATGCGGAAAGCGAGTTGCTTGGCTTCCGCCCCATTGATCTCGGAATCTGGCCGGAACTCGATGCCCGCGCCAAGATCTGGGGGCGGATCATCAGCGACTCGCGGGTCATGGACCTGCCGATCCAGTTCCGCGCGAAGGATGGCACGATCTTCGCGGCGCGCCTGGATTGCGAACTGTTCGAGCACGAGCAGCAGATGCTGGTGTTATGCCTGGTACGCGACCCGTTCCCTGGCAGCAGTGCGCCGATCCAGGCGACCCCCGATCCGGGGAGCTATCGGGCACTGTTTCTTGCCGCGGCCGAGGGCATCTACCGAAGCCTCCCCGATGGCGGGTTCATCGACGTCAATCCGGCGATGGCCAGGATGTTTGGATTCGGGTCCCCGGAAGAAATGCTGCGCGAAACCAGCCAGGACAGCCTGCTGCTTTATGCCGATGTCGAGCATGGCAAGGCGGTGCGTGCCCAGATCATTCGCGACGGCCGCATCGAAGACATGCAAAGCCAGGCACGACGCAAGGATGGCAGCACTCTGTGCATCTCGGAAAATGCCCGAGCGGTGCGAGACGCCAGCGGCAGGGTGATGTTCCTGGAAGGCTCGGTGGTGGACATCACCGAGAAACTGATCGCGGACAGCGCCTTGCGCCAGTCCGAGGCACTCTACAAGGTGCTGGTCGACAACTGTCGCGACGGCGTGTTCCTGATTCAGGCAGGCATCGTGCAGTTTGCCAATGGTGCACTGGCCGACATGCTGGATTATCCGGTTGAGCAACTGATCGGGATGGAGTACATGCGGCTTGTCGCGGTCGAAGATCGCGCCGCCCAGACCGGTCGACGCGCCGCTCGCGAGGCCGGTTCCCGCGCCCTGCAGAGCTACGAGATTCATCTGATCCGCAGGGATGGGGAAAAGCGACTGTTCGAAGTCCTGGCCGACGCGGTCGAGTACCGTGCGGGGCTGGCTTCCACCGGTGTCATGCGCGACGTCACCTCCGAGCGCGAGCAGATGAGGCTGTTGCGTGAGGCAGAACGAAAATTCCGCGAACTGTTCGAGAACTCGCCCGTAGGCTTGTTCCAGACCACGTTTGAAGGGCGCATCGCTGCCATCAATGGTCGTTTGGCCCAGATGCTGGGTTATGAGTCGGTGACTGAATTGCTTGCAGCATCGCCAAGCATGCTGGATTTCTACGTCGATCAGGATGAGCGTTCGCGTCTGGTCGAGGAGGCCATGCGCACTGGACGAGTGGAAGATCATCCACTGCGCATCCGCCGCCGCGACGGCAGCCATGCCTGGGTGTCGGTCAGCGCACGAATCGAGCGCGATGCTGAGGGATTACCGGTTTCCTTCGACGGCTCCATGCAGGACATCACCGAGCGGCACCTGGCCGAACTCGCCCTGCGCCAGTCCGAAGCCAAGTACCGCACCCTGGTCGATCACAGCCAGGTCGGTGTCTTCATCCTTCGCGAGAGCCACTACACCTACGTCAATCGTACGTTTGCGGCCATGCTGGGATACAGCGAGGACGAACTCGTCCTGATTCCCTTCGAGTCGCTGGTTGCACCGGAATACATGCCAAAGGCGCGGGCTCGGATTGCAGCCCTGGCTCGCAATGAGGCCATCCCCAGCGACTACGAGAGCTGCTATCTGCACCGTGACGGAAGCCGGATTTGGGTAACCGTCAGCATTGGCCCGGTGGAGCTCGATGGCGTCGGGCACATGACCGGCACGGTGCGCGACATCACCCGTCATCGTCAGGCGGAACAGCGGCTCAAGTTCAATGCCACTCACGATTCCCTGACCGGGCTCAGCAACCGCCTGTACTTCCAGCAACGATTGAGTGACGTGCTGCAGCAGGCGCGATCCAGCGGCGACTATCAGTATGCCGTGCTGTTTCTCGACCTGGACGGTTTCAAGCTGGTCAACGACAGCCTGGGTCATGCTGCGGGCGATCGCTTGCTGGTAAGCCTGGCGCACCAGCTGGCAGACCGACTGGCAGACCGCGCATTGGTGGCTCGCTACGGCGGCGACGAGTTCACCATCCTGCCTGTCTCGCCCTGCACCCAGGCCGACGCTGTGGCGATGGCGAAGGAGGTACTGAGCCTGTTCTCCGGAACCTTCGACATCGGCGAGCACGAGGTGTTCTCCAGTGCCAGCGTCGGCATTGTGCTGGGCAGACCGCACTATCTCGCGCCCGACCAGGTGATGCGCGACGTGGATACGGCGATGTATCGGGCGAAGGCCAGCGGCAAGGCTGACTACACCATCTTCGACGACGCCATGCTGGAAGCCGCGCGCGAGCGGTTTCAACTGGAAACCGATCTGCGTCTCGGCATCGAGCGCGGCGAATTCCGGGTCCACTATCAGCCGATCGTGGACATGACCGACGGAAGAATCCTTGGTTGCGAAGCGCTGATGCGCTGGCAGCACCCTCTGCATGGACTCATCGGACCGCCGCGCTTTCTTCAGGTGGCCGAGGAAATCGGCCTGATAACCAGACTCGATTGGTGGGTCTTCCGCACCGCGTGCAGCCAGGTCTCGGAGTGGCAGCGAAGCATCGCGTCGGCTGTCGGTCTTCAGCTGAATCTCAATCTGGACGAGCGGCAGTTTTCCCGTGCAGGCCTCGCAGCGCAGCTTGAACAGTTGCTGCAAGACGCCGGGCTGGCTGCGCAAGGCGTGTGTCTGGAAGTCACTGAAACCGTTTTCCGGGCCGGAAGGGGCAATGCCGAGACCGTGTTGCACTCGCTGAAGGATCTCGGTGTTGGACTCGTGGTCGACGACTTCGGCACCGGCTATTCGTCGCTGGATTCCTTCGCTTCGTCGCCATTCGACGCACTCAAGATCGATCGCGGCTTCATTCGCGACATGGAAACCAATTCACGCCATCGCGCGATCGTCCGCACGGTGATCGGGTTCGCCGATGATCTGGGACTGGCGCTCACCGCCGAGGGCGTTGAAACGCCGGCCCAGGCAGAGATGCTGCGACAGCTGGGTTGCCGGCATGGGCAGGGCTATCTTTACTCGCCTGCGCTGTCGGCAGCGGAGTTCGAGACGCTCTTGCGCCGGGGCTTTGTCAATCCGTCCTGATGTTGGGATGGCCTCAGTTGGTCGGCGCCAGGAACCGCACGGCAAAGTTTTTGCCGTCGACCTCCAGCGAGAGTGTGGCTTGTCCCGCGTCTCCCACGTGGTGCAGGCAGTCGGGAGAATCCGCACAAACCACCACGCCACCGCGTCGCAAGTCATGGGGCGTGATCCAGGGCGACTTGACGAAATCGCCGTCGATCAGCATGGCCGGCCGGTCGGGCGCATAGGCTGCGATGATTGCGGCCAGCACGTGGTCTGCCGCAACCATCGGAAGGGCGGTGTCATAACGGGAGTGCCAGGCTTCGCTGATCGAAAGCGCCAAGGATTCGCCATCGAAACCTGTCTTGGAGCGATCCGATCCGCCCTTGTAGGCCAGGTGCAGGCCCAACACCAGCAGGCAGGTGCAAGCCAGTCCCAGGGAGTAGCGTAAAAGCGCAGCACCGTCAGCGCGCGTAGGTAGCATCCGGAAAAGCAGCACCCCAGCGAGGCTGTAGAAGGGGAAGGCCCAGGTGGACTTGAGACGGCTGCCGCTGTAGGCGCCGTACATCATGGTCAGCAGCATGGGGCCGAAGAAAAGCGCCAGAAGGATCAGGGAATCCTTGTCGAGTTTTCCGAATTCTCCATCGCGACGAAACACCAGCAGAGGGATCGGCAGACACAGCAGCAGTGAAAGCAGGCTTCCCACTGCGAAGCGCAGGGGTTCGAGCAGGTGTCCGGCGAGACTGACCTCTTTCTCGGGCCGGAAATCCGCGATGTAGCGAATGGGAAGGAAGTCGCTTTCCACCAGCCAGACCAGATGCGGTGCCAACAGCAGCAAGCCCAACAGGGCGGCGAACACGAACTCGCGACAGCGCAGCGCGCGTCTGCCCTCGGCGGTGCCAACCAGGATGAGGGCGCAGGTCAGCAGGAGCAGGGCGCTGGAGTACTTCGCCAGCAGGGCCAGTGCGGCAAGCACGGCAAAGGCCCACCAATGTCGCCGTTCACCGGCAAGGATGCGCAGCAGGTGATAGGCAAGTCCGGCCCACAGCGGCAGCTGCAGGGTGTTCATGTTGAAATTCGGTATCAGGACCGAGTGGAAGTAGCTGCCTGCCAGCAGTGCAGTCGCCATCGCGGCGCGGGCCGGATCCAGAGTCAGGCGCGCGATCTTCCAGACGTAGAACAGTGTCCCGATCAACACCAGCTGTGCCAGCAGGTAAACCGCTTCCAGCCTGCCGCCGCCCAGTTGGACGGCAATTTCGGCCAGCCAGGCACCCAGCGGCGGATGCTTGTAATAGCCCCATTGCCATTCCTTGCCCCAGGCAACCGCCTCCAGGGTATCGAGCGGCAGCATGCCGTAGCTGAAAGCTGGCACCAGCACCCAAGCGCTCAGTTGCCAGACGACCAGCGCCTGCAGGATGCGAGCCGGATTGGCGGCCAGCCAGGGGGCAAGCGACAGGTGCGGAGGCTTCATCGAGCGGGGATCAGGAAATGCGGCGGCTGGGACTTGCGGGCTTGCGCGTGAGCTGAACGATTCGCCACGCGGATTCTGCTGCGGAGCCGGCTGCAGGTCCAGTTGCGTTGCCGCTGCAAGCAATTCACGGAAACCTTCCGGTACGTGCCAAGCGGTGGGCGTCTTTCGTTGTGCACTGCCGCATGCTAGTGTCCGAAGAGCGATCCTTGGAGTGTCCCATGTCACGCGCCTTCAACTTCAGCGCCGGCCCCGCCGCGCTGCCGGAACCTGTTCTGCAACAAGCCCGCGACGAAATGCTCGAATGGCGCGGCGAGCGCGCTTCGGTCATGGAGGTCAGCCATCGCGGCAAGGGCTTTGTGGATGCCGCCGAGGAAGCCGAGCGCGATCTGCGCGCCTTGCTGGCGGTTCCGGAGAGTCACAGAATCCTGTTCCTGCAGGGTGGTGCAACGCAGCAGTTTGCCCAGATTCCGATGAATCTGGCCGCGCCGGACGATCGCGTTGACTATGTGGTCACCGGCGCCTGGGGCCAGAAAGCGGTTGCCGAAGCCAAACCCTATGCCCAGGTGTGCATTGCCGCCAGCTCCGAGGGCAGCAACTTCACCTCGGTGCCGGCACGACCGGAATGGAACCCGACGCCGGGCGCTGCCTACCTGCACTACACCCCGAATGAGACCATCCATGGCGTCGAGTTCCATCAGGTGCCGGACGTGGGCAACACGCCCCTGGTCGCGGATTTCTCGTCGACCATCCTGTCGCGGCCGCTGGATGTCGAGCGTTTTGGCCTGATCTACGCCGGGGCGCAGAAGAACATCGGCCCGGCCGGACTGGTGCTGGTCATCATCCGCGACGACATGCTGGAACGCGCGCCGCGGCCGATGGCGAAGATCTTCAGCTATGCGGCGCAGGCCAAGGAAGGCTCGATGCTCAACACGCCGCCGACCTTCGCCTGGTATCTGGCTGGCCTGGTGTTCAAGTGGATCGCGAAAGAGGGCGGCCTGGCTGCCATGGGCGAACGCAACCGCGCCAAGGCCGAGCTGCTGTATTCGGCCATCGACGGCTCGGGTGGCTACTACCGCAACCCGGTTGAAGTGGCCGCACGCTCCTGGATGAATGTGCCTTTCACCTTGCACGACGCGGCGCTCGACAAGGCCTTCCTGGCTGAATCAGAGGCCGCCGGTCTGTTGGCGCTGAAGGGCCATCGTGCGGTGGGCGGCATGCGTGCCTCGATCTACAACGCCATGCCGATCGAAGGCGTGCAGGCGCTGGTGGATTTCATGGCCGATTTCTCTCGCCGCAACGGCTGACAGCCTCTACACCAAAACACCAGAGGCCGCGCGAAGCGGTCCGTGACCCGTGGGAGGGTCATCCATCACAGCGAGCCCCGCATGTACACGATCCAGACCCTCAACAACATTTCCCGCAACGGCCTGGAGCGCCTGCCCAGCGAGCGCTACCGCGTGGCGACCGAGATCGCCGAGCCGGACGCGATCCTGCTGCGCTCGGCCGACATGCACAAGCTCGACACGCCACGCTCGGTCAAAGCGGTGGCGCGCGCCGGCGCCGGCACCAACAATATTCCGATCGAGAAGTTCTCCGAGCGCGGCGTGCCGGTCTTCAATGCGCCCGGCGCCAATGCCAATGCGGTGAAGGAACTGGTCATCGCCGGCATGCTGATGGCGGCGCGAAACCTTGGCGAGGCGCTGGATTTCGTTGACACGCTGAAAGAGCATCCGGATCCGGAAAAGGCCATGGAGGCCGAGAAGAAGCGCTTCGCCGGTTTCGAGCTGTCGGGCCGTACGCTGGGCGTCATCGGACTGGGTGCGATCGGCGTGCGCGTCGCCAACGCGGCTCGCGCGCTCGGCATGCGGGTCTATGGCTTCGACCCGCACATGACGGTCGAAGGCGCCTGGCAGCTGTCGTCCGACGTGATCAAGGCCGGCAGCCTGAACGAGCTTTACGCGGCCTCCGATTTCATCAGCTTCCATGTGCCGCTCAACGACGCCACCCGCGGACTGTTTGCCCTGGCTTCGCTCGGCGTAGTGCGCCCCGGCGTGGTGCTGCTGAACTTTGCGCGCGGCGGTGTGATCGCACAGGACGCGCTGCGCGAGGGCCTCACCAACGGCAGCATCGGGCGCTACGTCTGCGACTTCCCGGCGCCGGAGTTCATCGGCCATCCGCGCGTCATCGCCATGCCGCACCTGGGGGCATCCACGGCGGAGGCCGAAGAGAACTGCGCGCTGATGGTGGTAGATCAGCTGCGCGACTTCCTCGAGAACGGCAATGTGGTGAACTCGGTCAATTTTCCCACCACGCGCATGTCGCGCGAGGGCACCGTGCGGCTCTGCGTCGCCAATTCCAATCGCCCGAACATGATCGGCCAGCTCTCGCACGTGCTGGGCGAAGCCGGCATCAATATCCACCAGATGCACAATGCCTCGCGCGGCGGGCTGGCCTACAACCTGGTCGACGTGGATTCCGAAGTTCCAGCGGAAGTCCTCGCCGTGATCGCCAAGATTGACGGCATCCTGTCGGTGCGGGTCGTGTAATGGCCACGCGCAGGGACAAGGGCAAACTGGATGGTCCGGCCAAGCCAGCTGCCAAGGCAGGCAAGTCAAGGCAGGCGGCCCGCGGCAAGGCGTCTGCCAAGTCGGCTGAGCCGTCCCCGGACCTGGGTGAGGTGCGCGGCCGCATCGACAGTATCGATCGCGAGATCCAGAACCTGATCGGCGAGCGCGCGCGTTGGGCGCAGCAAGTGGGCAAGGCAAAAGGCCCGCTCAAGGCAGCCGTGGATTACTACCGTCCCGAGCGCGAAGCCCAGGTTTTGCGCATGGTGGTGGATCGCAACCCTGGGCCGCTGACCGACGAAGTACTGGTGCGCCTGTTCCGCGAAATCATGTCAGCCTGCCTGGCGCAGCAGGAACCGCTGAAAGTCGGCTACCTCGGACCGCAGGGCACGTTTTCCGAGCAGGCGGTGCACAAGCACTTTGGCCATTCGGCCAATGGCATGCCGATGAGCAGCATCGAGGAAGTGTTCCAGGAGGTCGAAGCCAAGAACGCCGACTTCGGCGTGGTGCCGGTGGAGAACTCCGGTCAGGGAACGATCCAGTCGACGCTGGACATGTTCCTGACCTCCAATCTGAAAATCTGCGGCGAAGTCGAACTGCGCGTGCACCAGCACCTGCTGTCGCGCACCGGCCGCATGGAAGATATCGAGCGCGTCTACGGCCATCCGCAGTCATTGGCGCAGTGCAAGACCTGGCTGCGGCAGAACCTGCCGAATGCCGAAAAGCTTCCCATGGTCAGCAACGCCGAAGCGGCCAAACGTGCGCGCAACAGCGACGATGCGGCTGCGATTGCCGGCGAGAGTGCCGCGCTCGTTTATGGGCTGAACATCGTCGCTGGCCCGATCGAGGATAGACCCGACAACACCACGCGCTTCCTGGTGCTGGGTCGCGAACTGTTCACGCCCTCGGGACACGATCGCACCTCCCTGCTGGTGTTCGTCAAGGATCAGCCCGGCGCCCTGTTCAATGTGCTGCGACCGCTCGCCGAGCAGGGCCTGTCGATGAATCGCATCGAATCGCGCCCGGCGCACAGCGGCAAGTGGCAGTACGCCTTCTTCATTGACTTCAACGGCCACGTCGATGACCCGGGCGTGCGCCAGGCGCTGAAGGAAGTCGACCAGTTCGCCTCGCGGGTGACCATTCTTGGGTCGTATCCGGTGGCGGTGTTGTAGGTTTGTTGAGAGCAAGATCAGGAGCTGCAACGCAGAGGCGCAGAGGACGCAGAGACGCGCAGAGAAGAGCAGGAGAACAGCAGAGGTAGAGCAAGAGCTGTTGGAAGGGAGTAGCAGAGCAAAGCGAAGGGGCTGAAGGCAGCAAGCTATCGGCAAGCTTCCCTATCCACAACCGGGATTTCTTTTGCAGCGCTTCTTGTCCTGGCTTATTTGTTGCGCTTCTCCCCCTTTCATTTTCTTTGCTGTTCTCTGCGCGTCTCTGCGTTCTTTGCGCCTCTGCGTTGCAGCTCTTGATCCTGCTCCTATCAAACATCAGTCCAAATCCGCGGAAGCGTTAAATGTCACCAGCAAGTCCCGACTTCGAAGCCCTCGCCCAGCCCGGCATTCGGGGCCTGCGCGCGTATGATCCCGGCCACGATGTGGTCGCGCTGCGGACGCGTTTCGGCGAGCAGCTAGTCGAGCTGGGGTCGAACGAGAATCCGTTTGGCTTCAGTCCCAGGGTCCTGGATGCCATCCAGGAAGCGCTGCCGCTGCTGCATCGCTATCCGGACCCGACCGGCGCGCGTCTGAAGCGCGCGCTTTCGGTGCAGTTTGACTGGCCCGTCGAGGGCATCGTGCTGGGCAATGGCTCGCACGAGTTGTTGATGCAGTTCGCCCAGGTGTTCGCTGGCCCCGATGCTGCCGTGCTGGCCTCGCGTCATGGCTTTGCCGTGTACGCATTGGCCGCCAATACAGTTGGCGCGCCGCTGCGACTGGCCGAGTCGCTGCCGCTCAGCAATCCGATGCCCCTGGGTCATGATCTCGATGCCCTGCTTGCCGCCTGCACGCCGGACGTGCGGCTTTGCTACCTGTGCAATCCCAGCAATCCAGTGGGCACCTGGTTCGAGGTCGATGCGCTGAAGAGCTTTCTGCGCCGCCTGCCGCGCGAGGTGGTGGTGGTGCTGGACGAGGCCTACATCGAGTATCGCGATCCGGCCGTCAGCATGCGCAGCCGCGATCTGCTCAAGGACTTTCCCAATCTGGTGCTGGCGCGGACGTTCTCCAAGATTCATGGCCTGGCCGGCCTGCGCGTGGGCTATGCGTTGGCCAATCCATCGATCATCGCCTTGCTCGACCGACTGCGTGAGAGCTTCAATGTCAACGCGCTGGGGCTGGCCGCCGCCGAGGCTGCGCTGGGCGATACCGAGCACGTGTCCCAGGTCCGCCAGCGCACTTCGCAGGGTCGCCTCAACCTCACCCGCGAACTGCGCGCGCGCGGCTGCAAGGTGTTTCCTTCCGCCACGAATTTTCTGCTTGTCGAGTTTGGTCCTGACACTGCGAAGATTGAGGCGGCGCTGGTGAAGAAGGGTGTCATCCTGCGTCCCATGGCGGGCTATGGACTGCCGGAATGCCTGCGCATCACCATCGGCACTCCCGACGAGAAGTCTCGGCTGTTGGTGGCGCTGGACGAAGTGCGCGGATGAACGAGCTGGACTGGATTGCGTCGCGTGGCCAGCCTTTGCGAGGTGAACTGCGCGTACCCGGCGACAAGTCGGTATCGCACCGCGCCATCATGCTCGGTGCTATCGCTGAAGGTGTGACGCGTGTTGAGGGCTTTCTGGAAGGCGAAGACACCATCGCCACGGCGCGCGCCTTTGCGCAGATGGGCGTGCGTATCGAGTCTCCAGAACCTGGCGTGCGACTGATTCATGGCGTTGGCCTGCATGGTCTGCAGGCGCCAGAGGATCCGATTGACTGCGGCAATGCGGGCACCGGCATGCGGCTGATGGCCGGGTTGCTGGCAGGCCAGCGCTTTGCCAGCGTGCTGACGGGTGATGCTTCGCTGTCGCGGCGCCCGATGCGGCGGGTGATCGACCCGCTGACTCGGATGGGCGCGTGCATCGATTCCGCGGCGGGCGGCCTTCCGCCCTTGCGGATTCAGCCAAGCACGAGCCTGCAAGGCATCGAAATCACTACGGACGTTGCCAGTGCTCAGGTCAAGTCGGCGATCCTGTTGGCCGGGCTCTACGCGCAGGGTGAGACGCAGGTTCGCGAGCCGCATCCAACCCGTGACTACACCGAGCGCATGCTTTCCGCTCTGGGTTGGCCAATCGAATTCGGGCCCGGCTGGGCGCGACTGAGCGGCGGCCACCGCCTGACCGCACGCGACGTCCGCGTGCCGGCCGACTTCTCCTCGGCCGCGTTCTTTCTGGTCGCTGCCAGCATCATCCCCGGCTCCGACCTGTTGCTGCGCCGCGTCGGCATGAATCCACGCCGCACTGGCTTGCTGTCAGCCCTGCGCCTGATGGGCGCCGACATCACCGAGCAGAACCCGGGCGAGGAGGGCGGCGAAGCCGTCGCCGACCTGCGCGTGCGATTCGCCGAGCTTCGCGGAATCGACGTACCCGAGGCCCTGGTGCCGGACATGATCGATGAGTTTCCGGCTTTGTTTGTGGCAGCTGCGGCTGCGCAGGGAACGACGCGTGTCTCTGGAGCAGCCGAATTGCGGATCAAGGAATCGGATCGCATTGCCGGCATGGCGCGTGGTCTTCGCCAGCTGGGTGTGGCGATCGAGGAAACTCCGGACGGTGCGTTGATTCATGGCGGTGAAATCCGCGGCGGCAGCGTCGACAGTTTAGGTGATCACCGCCTTGCGATGAGCTTTGCCATCGCGGCACAGCTTGCCAGCGGCGACGTGCGAATCAGCGATTGCGCCAATGTTGCGACATCGTTTCCGGGGTTTGTCGAGCTGGCGACCTCGGCTGGGTTCGCGCTGAAGACATATCGGGATTCTCTTCTTGCCTGAAAGCGGAATCTGTATGGTGTAAGCTTCGCGGGCCCGTGGGTTGGCTTGTCTATCGAGCACATATCGCCCCGGGTTTCCGTCTCCAGAATCTTGAACCCTATGAAGTCTTCCAATGCCCTCAGGCTGGCGTTCTGCCTTGCCTTCCTGCTACCGCTTCAGTCTGTGTCCGCCGACTCTCAGGGTGTGACTCCGGTCGTCTTCGTCAAGGGCGACGCAACTGGCGCTAATGATGGCAGTTCGTGGGCCGATGCCTTTACCGACTTGCAGTCAGGTTTGGCGCTCGACGGCGTTGAAATCTGGGTGGCGCGCGGCCTCTACGTGCCAGGCAACACTCGCGAGAGTCGGTTTCAAATCCGCGACGGGGTGCGAGTCTACGGTGGATTCTTGGGAGACGAGTCCGTGCGCGAGGAACGCGACTGGCAGACAAATGTCACGGTGCTGAGCGGAGACATCGGCGGCGACGATGTTGTCGATGAGCACGGTGTGGTATTGGATGCCAATGCTATCGTCGGAGAGAACGCCTACAACGTGGTGTATTTCAGGGGCTCCGATCCCCAGGCCCCAATTCTTGGTCCCGAGACCGTTCTGGACGGGTTTGCTATCACGGCGGGTCAAGCAACAGGTCCCCCTGGTGAGTGGGACGGGGGTGGAATCCGTTGTAGCGCACGAGGCGAAATTTTCGACCCAGCGCAATGCAGCCCGTCGCTATCGAACCTCGTGGTCCGAGGGAACGCGGCTGTGCGCAACGGTGGCGGCTTCCATGCTGTTGCTAATTATGGGCAAATCAGTTTTGAAATGCGGAACACGACGTTTGTCGGAAATGCTGCTGGGCAGGGAGGCGGGGCCATGCAAATCGACGCCATGAGCTCTTCTTTCACGGTGAGTAGGCAGCTCCTGGAGGGCATCGAATTTCTAGAAAATCGCGCGATGGTGCGAGGCGGAGCCGTTTCAGTTTACTTTGGGACGGGAGCAAATCTGGACCTGGAAATGAAAGATGTCGTGTTCGAAGGAAACGTCGCCGCACAAGGCGCGGCGCTGTCATTGCTCGCATTCGACGGGATGGCGGATGTGCGTCTGAACCGGACTACCCTCGCGGGCAATCACGCGGTGGGCACTTCCGGCGATTCAGGCCAAGGCGGCGCGCTTTCCGCATTGATTGAAGTCTTCGCGTCACTCGACCTCACCGTCGTCAACTCCGAAGTCCTGAACAATACTGCGGATCAGAACGGTGGAGGGATAGTCCTTCGAGCCAACGATGGCTTAATAGCAGCCACGCTGATGAACTCCACAATCAGGGACAACCAAGCTCCTCTGGGTGGAGCTATCAACGCAAGAGTGGGAGAGTTTGGCGGTCAGATTGAAGTTGCCTTGCACAACAGCATCGCATGGGGCAATACAGCAGAATCCGCGGATTTTGCTTTCGTGGCGGGCACGGCAAACGGCACGGCAGCACTGTCCTTTGCCAATTCGTTGATCGAGGGCGGCGTCTCCGGCGAACACGTCGTGCTGCTGGACAATGCAAGCTCGACAGATCTCGGCGACAACCTCACCAGCGATCCGCGATTTGTGTCGAGCAGCGATTCGCGCCTTCAAGGCGGTTCGCCTGCCGTCGATACGGGCGACAACAGTGTTGATGTGGGTGACTTCGATCTGGCCGGCGACGTTCGCCGCATCGACGGCAACCGCGATGGCGCAGCCATCATCGACATGGGTGCCTACGAATACGGCGCGGACATCATCTTCAGCAGTGGTTTCGAGGCGCAGCCGAAGTAGGGTGCCGACTCACCGCGGCGCTTGCGTCTGCGGATGAATCTCCGGATCGGTGACCGCGCGGCGGGCGAGGGCGGCTTCGCGGCGGGCGATGTAGACGTTGGAGGTGAAGATGATGGCGGCGCCGATCAGGGTGTAGCGGTCGAGGTTTTCGTCGAACAGCATCCAGCCCAGCAGGGCCACCACGGGCAGCTGGAGGAACCCGATCGGGGTCAGCAGGCTGGCTTCGCCGCGCTGCAGGGCGCGGGTCCAGCACATGTGTCCGGCGGTGCCGAGGAAACCGGCCAGCACGATCCACAGCCAGGTGATGCCGGTGGGCCAGACCCAGTACATCATCGCGGGGACGAGTGACATCGGCACCCATAGCAGGGTGGTCCACAACACGATGGCGTCGGCCTTTTCGGTGCGAGACAGCAGCTTGATGCTGACCGCGACCGAGCCGCTCAGCGCGGCGGCGATCAGTGCAATGAGGGCACCGATCTGGAAGCCATCGGCACCCGGCCGCACGATCACGATCACACCAAGGAAGCCTATGATCACCGCAGTCCAGCGCCGCGCGCGCACCACTTCGCCCAGCACGAATACCGCCAGGATGGTGACGAACAGCGGAGTCGAGTAGGAGATCGATACCGCCTGCGCCAGCGGCAGGTTCACGATCGCCCAGAAGCCGCACAGCATTGACGCAATACCGACCGCGCAGCGCAGCACGTACATGCCGAACTTGTCGGTGCGCAGCAGGCCCGGGCCATGGCGAATCAGCAGGGGCAGTGCGAACAGCAGGCCGAACAGGTTGCGGAAGAAGGCGATCTCGAACGGATGCAGTTCGCTGGATGCCAGGCGAATGGTGACCGCCATCAGGCCGAACATCATTGCGGCCACGGTCATCAGGCCGATGGCGATCCACAGCTGGCGGGCCGCGGCGTCGCCAGCGACACTCACGTCGGTGCCTGCCAGCGCGCGCCGACAATCAGCGGTTCAGGTTCCAGCGCCACGCCGAAACGAATGAAGACGTCCTGAGCGATGCGCTGCGCCAGCTCGAAGATCTGCGCGCCCGTCGCGCGGCCATGATTCACCAGCACCAGGGCATGTTGCTCGGACACTCCCGCATCGCCTTCGCGCCGGCCCTTCCAGCCGCAGGCTTCGATCATCCAGGCCGCCGAGAGCTTGCGGCTTGCATCGCTGCCCGCGGCAAACACCGGCAGTCCAGGATTACGGCTCGTCAAATGTTCGGCATGCAAGGCGTCAACCATGGGATTCTTGAAGAAGCTGCCGGCATTGCCGATCACGGTCGGATCCGGCAGCTTGCGACTGCGGATGCGGCATATCGCTTCGGCGGCGTGCACCGCACGGGGCTTCTCGATACCCATGGCGGCGATTTCCTCGCGCACGCCGGCGTAATCGAGGCGCAGCTCGCGCTGGCGCGGCAGCAGGAACTCCACCGCGGTAACAATCCAGCGGCCCGGGTTTCGCTTGAACAGACTGTCGCGATAGCCGAAGCCGCAGTCGGCAGCAGCGAGTCGGTCCAGTTGCCCTGTACTCCGGTCCCAGACCTGCACTGCGTTGATGAACTCGGACACTTCCACGCCGTAGGCACCGATATTCTGGATCGGACAGGCGCCTACCGAGCCGGGAATCAGCGACAGGTTCTCCAGGCCAACCAGGCCGCGGCCCAGGCTCCAGCGCACCAGATCGTTCCACGGAACGCCGGCCTGGGCCTCGATCCGCAGCGCATCGCCGAGGTCGTCCAGTTGTTCGATGCGATGCCCGGCGATGCTCAGCACCAGTCCAGGCGCGTCGCCGGCGAACAGGATATTGCTGCCTTCGCCCAACACCAGCAGTGGCTGCGAGTCCACGCCGGGAACCGCCATCAAGTCGACCAAGCCTTCAGCCTCGCGCACATCGGCCAGCAGGTAGGCTCGCGCAGGCACCCGAAAGGTGTTGCGCCCCTCGAGCGGTGCGTCGTCGAGCAGGGTGAAGCGGCTCATCGCTGGGTGACGTTGTAGCGGCGCAGCCGCAATGCCTCGACGCTTTCGCGGATCAGTGCGGGTCCGCGATAGATCAGGCCGGTGTAGAACTGCACCAGATTGGCGCCGGCCGCCAGTTTGCCGGCCGCGTCGGCGCCCGACATGATGCCGCCCACGCCGATCAGGGGAATGCTTTCATCCAGGCGCGAGCGCAGGCGACGCAGTACGGCGGTGGACTTGCCATACAGCGGCTGGCCGGAAAGCCCGCCTTCCTCGACCGAGCGCGGATGATTGCGGATCGAATAGCGGTCCACCGTTGTGTTGGTGGCAAGCACGCCATCGATGTGCGCCTCGCCCAGCACCATCGCGATGCCGTCGATCTCTGATTCAGACAGGTCGGGCGCGATCTTGACCAGCAAGGGTGTGCGCTTGCCATGCTTGCCTGCGAGCTTTTCCTGGCGTTCGCGCAACTCGCCCACAAACCGGCGCAGCGCATCCTCGGATTGCAGGTCGCGCAGGCCCGCGGTGTTGGGCGAGGAGATGTTTGCGGTGATGTAGTCGGCCAGCGGGTAGACCCGCTCCATGCAATGCAGATAATCCTGTACCGCAAGATTGTTCGGGGTGAGCTTGTTCTTGCCGATGTTGATGCCCAGCACGCCGCGTCGCTTGGCGCGCTCCACATTGGCTACCAGCACATCCACACCCAGGTTGTTGAAGCCCAGGCGGTTGATGATTGCCTGGTTTTCGCTCAGCCGGAACATGCGCGGGCGTGGGTTGCCTTCCTGCGGGCGCGGCGTCACCGTGCCGATTTCGACAAAGCCGAAGCCCAGGCCGAACAAGGCATCGATGTGCTCGCCGTTCTTGTCCAGACCAGCTGCAAGGCCAACCGGATTGGCGAACTCCAGGCCAAAGACGCGTGTCGGCAAAGGCGCCGGGCGACGCGATACCAGCGGATTCATGCCGCTGCGGTAAAGCGCTTCAATGGCAGTGAGGCCCAGGCCATGGGCCCGCTCGGCGTCCAGGCAGAACAGGAAGGTGCGCGCCAGGGAGTACATGTCAGCCTGCGGCTCCCGCAAAGGCGAGAAAAGCCGCGAGGCCTCCGAACACGAAGATGACGAGCAGCACCACCAGAAGCATCAGGGCCAGTTGAATCCAGCCGAGAATCAGCCCGGCAACGGCAAGGCCATCACCCTGGATCGCACCGCCTGAATTGCGGATTTCGGCGCGCGCCATGGAACCGGCGATGACAGCAATTACGGACCCAAGCAGGGGCAATCCGACCCAGGCAAGAATGCCGAAGACCAGGCTGAGTATCGCGGCAGTGCTGGTTGGCGCGGGCTCCGCGGTGCTGGGGCTCATGCGGTCTCATTGGGCATGGAAGCAACGCCGGGCCCCTGTTCCACGGCGTTGCTTGGTTCGGCGAGTGTATCCGGAAAGGTCAGGAGTCTGGGCGGCAGAAGTCTTCCGGGCTGCAACGGCACTCTCATCCATGCAGAGCGACTCTCGTCGTGCTTGCGTAGCGCTTGCTACGCGCGCTCTCCGATCATCGCTCTGCATGGCGATATCGCCGTTTCGCTCCGAAATCCTTCTACCTCACTGACTCCTAGAGTTCGAACTTGATGCCCTGGGCCAGGGGCAGCGAGTCGGAGTAGTTGATGGTATTGGTCTGGCGGCGCATGTAAATCTTCCATGCGTCCGAGCCGGACTCGCGACCGCCGCCCGTCTCTTTCTCGCCACCGAAGGCACCGCCGATTTCGGCGCCGGAGGTGCCGATATTGACGTTGGCAATGCCGCAGTCCGAGCCGGCAGTCGAGAGGAAAGCTTCCGCCGCCTTGACCCGCTCGGTGAAGATCGCCGACGACAGCCCTTGCGGCACGGCGTTCTGCATGTCGATCGCCTGCTCGAGGCTGGCAAACGGCAATACGTACAGAATCGGCGCAAAGGTTTCGGTCTGGATGACTTCGTGCGCATTGTCCACGCCGGTGATGATCGTGGGCAGCACATAGTTGCCCGTCCGATCGCTCAGCGCCTTGCCACCGGTGCGAACGGTTCCGCCGGCGGCCTTGGCCTTGTCGATTGCCGTCAGATAACGCTGCACCGAGGCCTGGTCAATCAGCGGTCCCATCAGGGTACCGGCAGCGTTGGGATCGCCAATCTTGCCCTCTACCTGACGGTAGGCGCCGACCAGGGCGTCGACCACTTCATTGAAACGGCTTTCGTGCACGAACACGCGGCGCGTTGTTGTGCAACGCTGCCCGGCCGTGCCGACAGCGCCGAACACGATCGCCGGCAGGGCCAGCTTCATGTCGGCTGTTTCATCAACAATCATGGCGTTGTTGCCGCCGAGCTCCAGCAGCGAGCGGCCCATGCGACGCGCGACGCGCTCGCCGACGGTGCGGCCCACGGCGGTGGAGCCGGTGAAGCTCACCAGCGGCACGCGGTGGTCGTCGACAAAGGCCTGCGACAGCTCGATGCCGGCATCGTTGAACAGGAAGAAGATGTCCGGGAAGCCGCCTTCGCGCAGGGCTTCGTTGCAGATCTTCATCGAGGCGATGGCGCAGAGCGGCGTCTTGGGTGAGGGCTTCCAGATGCAGATATCGCCGCAGATCGCCGCCAGGAAGGCGTTCCAGGCCCACACCGCAACCGGGAAGTTGAAGGCACTGATGATGCCTACCACGCCAAGCGGATGGTACTGCTCGTACATGCGGTGGCCGGGGCGCTCGGAATGCATGGTGAGGCCGTAAAGCTGGCGCGACAGGCCGACAGCGAAATCACCGATGTCGATCATCTCCTGCACTTCGCCATCGCCCTCGGGCTTGATCTTGCCCATCTCGAGCGACACCAGCGAACCCAGCGCGTCCTTGTGCTTGCGCAAGGCGTCGGAGCACAGACGGATGGCTTCACCGCGGCGTGGCGCCGGCGTCGTGCGCCACACCTTGAATGCTGCCTGGGCGCGCTCGACAATCAGCGCATAGTCGGCCGCCGACGATGCCTGCACCTTGGCCAGCACCTCTCCCGTGGCGGGATTGACCGGCTCGATCACGCCAGCGTCGCTGGTGGTCGACCACTGGCCATTGCCGAGATAGGTTCCGGACAGGGTGTCTTTCAGGCCCAGGGCCTGCAGGATGGGATGGGTCATGCGAACTCCAGATGTAGTGCGAAAGGACAACGCGCCCGCTCCGAAGTGGTGCCCCCGGCGCGATTCGAACGCACGACCTTCCCCTTAGGAGGGGGACGCTCTATCCAGCTGAGCTACGGGGGCGCCGGCAGAAGCGGCGTGTTAGCCGGGTATTGTCCCATAAGCGGGTGGGAAAGCTGAAATTGGGTGTGAGTCCTGGAGGCAGCGACGCGTCTGGCGTGCCGCTGCCGAGCAGCAGGATGTGGCGGGACCGCGACGTTGGAGGGCGTATCTTGATCCGCCGTTGCGAGGTGTTCTGCGGCGCGTTGGTTTTCCGGCGCCAAGCGATTGCCGTTGATCATTCGGCTTGGGCCTTCGCGCGGCGGCGCATCGAGATGCGCCCTCCATCGAAGAATTGACGCTGTAGGGCGGATCTTGATGGGGTGTACGGCTCCGCGTTGGTTCTCCGGCGCCACGCGATTGCCGTTGACCTTTCGGCTTGGGCCTTCGCGCGGCGGCGCATCGAGATGCGCTTTCCATTGAAGAATTGACGCTGTAGGGCGGATCTTGATCCGCCGTTGCAGGGTATCTCAGTTACTTGGCGTAACGGCAGCATTCAAAGCATGCGCTCGGCTTCGCCTTCGCTGGTGTTGCTAAGTTCGGCCATCCTGGCCTCACTAAGCAACCCGGCCCGGGGCAGCAACTTCGCTTGTCGGAGTGGCGTGCTGACAGGCTTGCGCTCGGCTTCGCCATCGCTGGCTGTTGCTAAGTTCGGCCGTCCTGGCCTCACTAAGCAACCCGGCCCGGGGGCCTGCGACTTCGCTTGTAGAAGTGGCGTGCTGACAGGCTTGCGCTCGGCTTCGCCTTCGCTGGCTGTTGCTAAGTTCGGCCGTCCTGGCCTCACTAAGCAACCCGGCCCGGGGCGTCCTGCCCCGTGCGTTCGAAGCGCCGCGTGCTGACGTTAAGTCAGCCCGCAAGCGGCGCTTCTCACCCCTCGGCGTGATTCGCCGCGCGCGATGCCGTTAAGGCATCGCGCAAGCGCGGCGAATCACCCCTCATCTCGCCAGCGGCGGAGGTAGGTGGACAGCACCAGCAGGGCAATGCCGATCGCTGCGCCAACCCACATCTCGGTGCGGGCGAGGTTCGAATACACCGATTCCAAAGTCATCAGGTGTGCGAGGCTAGCGGGGCCATCGACGTTCTGGAGCACGCTGAGCTGGTCATTGCCATTCATCCAGGCCGCGGGGAAGGTGCTGCCAAGCGCGCGCGAAAATACGTCGGTCCAGTACCAGGTGCTCGGCAGGGACAAGCTCTGCATCAGGTCGAACCACCACACCATGATGCCGATACCGGCAGGTCCCAACACGGCCCAGAGGAAAGGTTTGCTGCGTGCCCAGACCGAGCAGGCCATCAGCCAGCCGATGGTGGGCAGAGCCCAAAGCGCACTGATGGGCAGGGCCAGCAGCACCTTGGACCAGGTTGCAAAGGGGCTGGCATTGCTCCAGATCAGGTCCATCGGGCTGATGCCGTGGATCAGCAGATAGGCGCTGATCATCAGCAGAAACAGGAATCCGGTGATCGAGGCCACCACCGCAGAAATGACGGGTGCGATGATCGCGGCACTGACAACCTTGGAGGCGACGGTCGCACGGTCGGACACTGGCAGCGACTTCCAAAACAGCACGCTGCGGTCGCGCCGCTCGTCATACAGCGAGGACAGGCAATAGAAGAACACCACGATGGCGCTGACACTACCGATCAAACCGGCGATCGTGAGCAGGGCCATGTCGATGCCCGCGCCCACATGCAGGCGCTGCACCTCGGTCATGGTCTGGGTCAGTTCACCCAGCTTGAGCGCGCCAATCTGGATCTTGCTGCGGCTGGCAGCGGTTTCGGCGATCAGGATGCCGCCCAGGTTGAGCAGCAGGAACACGCCGCCGGTCACGATCGGGGCCCAGAAAAAGCCGCCCTTGTTTTCCCAGAACTCGCGGCGCAGCAGCCATGCAAACGTCTTCATGCGTAGGTCCCCTTCATGGTTGCAACGAACAGGTCGGCGATGCCCGGATTGCGGGTTTCGCCGAGTTCATCCAGCTGTCTCCGAGGCACTCCGTCGAAAAGCATCACCGATTTGCCGAACACCTGGCGCTCGTCGAGTGGCTTGAGGGCGCGAGCTGCCTCGGCATTCTCGGCACCGACCATCACTTCAGTGAAGCGCTCACCGACTTCGTCCATGGTGGCGGAAAGCACGATCTTGCCATTCTGGATGAACATCAGGTCGGTCAGGATGTGCTCGATCTCCTCGACCTGATGGGTGGTGATGATGATGGTCTTGTCCTCGTCGAAGTAGTCTTCCAGCAGGCGCTGGTAGAACTGCTTGCGATAGAGGATGTCGAGCCCGAGTGTCGGTTCGTCCAGCACCAGCAGCTTGGCGTCGATAGCCATGACCAGGGCCAGATGCAGCTGCACGGTCATGCCCTTGGACAGGGTACGCACCTTGGCATCCGGCTCCAGCTTGGTGTTGGCGAGGAAGCGCTCACATTTCTTGCGGTCGAACTTTGGATGCACTCCTTCGACGAAGTCGACCACTTCGCGCACCCGGATCCAGCGCGGCAGGACCGCCACGTCAGCGATGAAGCAGACGTCCTGCATCAGTTGATCGCGCTGGGTGCGCGGGTCCAGTCCGAGGACTGAAAGCTCACCTTCAAAGGGAATCAGGCCCAATACCGCCTTCAAGGCAGTGGTCTTGCCGGCACCGTTTGGGCCGATCAGTCCCAGGATGCGGCCAGACTCGATGCGAAAGCTGGTGTTGTCGAGGGCCGGCTTGCCTTTGTAGCGCTTGCTCAGTCCGCGGGCTTCGATGGCAGCGCTCATGCGGTCGGCTCCGTTTCGGTGGAAAATCGGGAAAGCAGGGTTTGTGGGGAAAGGCCAAGTCTGGCAATGCGCTTGACAACCAAAGGCCATTCGTCACGCAGGAAGTGTTCGCGCTCGCTGGCCAGCAGCTTCTCGCGGGCGCCTTCGGTGACGAACATGCCCAGGCCTCGGCGCTTTTCAACCAGAGTCTCGTCGACCAGTTCCTGGTAGGCGCGTGACACGGTTATCGGGTTGAGCTGAAAATCCGCGGCAATCTGGCGCACGGAGGGCAGGGCGTCGCCGGGATTGAGCATGCCGTCCAGCATCATTGCGACGACCTTCTCCTTCAACTGGCGGTAGATCGGCGCGTTGTCGTTCCAGGACACAGTCATATCAGGAGCCCCGGGTGCGTGGCAGCAGGGACCCGAACGAGTAGTAAGGCATCGACAAGCCGACGCGTCCCTTCAATTGAACCAGCGGCTCGGCAACCGGCGTCTCCGCCGACTGAACCTTCTCGGACTCGGCTTCATTCAGATCCTGGCTGGCAACAGGGCTGCTCGTATCTGCGGCAGGCAGTGGCTGACCAATCATGGCGCTGCCGGCGACAAAGCTGATCGCGACGACAAGGGCGGTGATGGTGGATTTGAACTTCTGGATCATGGCGAGCCTCCGTGGAGGTGAGTTGACGACGTGGTGTTGTAGGCAACTATAACAGTAAAACAAAACATGTCAACAACCCGCAGACCAACTGATGGCAGGGGTGGGTTTCACCCAAAAGGAACGCTGGCAGGCTTACTCTTGTGCCGGTCTTCCACTTACGGGTTGCGCATGAAAGTCACTCTTGCTCGTCTTGTCGCCGTAGCCTTTTTCTTGCTCCCGCTGCCTGTCTTGGCTTGCAGCAGTCTTCTTTCGGCTGAATTCAGGACGCTCGCCGGCAAGGAGAAGGAACGCTTGTGCGACCGCTTCGAAGGGCAGGTACTGCTGGTGGTCAACACCGCCAGCAAGTGCGGCCTCACGCCCCAGTACGAGAGCCTGGAAGCGCTGCATCAGCGCCTGAAAGACCGTGGCTTCTCGGTGGTTGGCTTTCCCTCCAACGACTTCATGAACCAGGAACCGGGCACCGAGCAGGAGATCCAGGAGTTCTGCACCCTGACCTACGGCGTCAAGTTCCCGATGTACGAGAAGGTGAGCGTTATCGGGGAGGCGGCTGATCCGTTCTATCGCGCGCTTTCCAGTGCCACAGGCGAAGCGCCTGCGTGGAACTTTCACAAGTACCTTATTGATCGGTCAGGCAATGTGGTCGCCAGCTTCGGCAGTCGGATCACTCCCGACGATCCGGAATTGCTGGAGCGCATCGAAAGTTTGCTGGGCAGCGATGCGGGCAGCTGAGTGAACGCCGCGCAGCGTACTGCCTGGCTGCTCGGCATCGCGGGGCTGGTGCCCTTCTACGCGCTGCTGGGCGTCGTGGCCATTCAGGACGGCGCCAGTTGGGTAACACCGGCTTTCGTCGGTTATGCGGCGGTGATCCTTTCCTTCCTGGGCGGGATTGCCTGGGGCAGGGCACTGCAAAGTGCTGCAGGCCGTGAATTCAGGCTCTCGGTGGTACCCAGCCTGTTCGCGTGGCTCGCCCTGCTCTTGCCCGAAGTGCTAGGAGTCTGGGCGGCAGAAGCCGGCCGGGCTGCAAAGCCCCCTGCGCGGACTGGATTTCCGCCGCTTCTTGGCCCGTAGCGCTGGCTACGGGCCGGCGAACCGTCGAAAATCCAGCCACGCGCAGTGACCTTTTCGCCTCGACCGTTTCTACCGCCCAGACTCCTGGGCCTGATGTTGCTGTGCATTGGTTTTTCGATGCAGGCCTGGATCGACTGGCGCTCGCTGCGCGGAGAGGCTCTGGCCTGGTTCGTCCGGCTCAGGCTGACACTCAGCGTGGCGGTTCTCATGGCGCTCTTGCTGATGATCCTGCTGCGTCACGAATCGTTTGCCTGAGGTTCAGCGCCTGGGGAACCTTTTAGGTCCTCACTTGTCGCAGACGGTTCTGGATTGCGCTCCTGACGGCCTTCCGGGACAATGCCGCGCTTTCGCGGACGCGCCGCGTCTTATTCACCACTGGAGTTACTACATGAAGGGTTTTCTGCGTCAGTCCCTGACCGCTGCTGCGATCGCCGCAGCGCTGGGCGTCGGCACGTTTGCCATTGCAGCCGACAAATTGGAGAGCGAGAAGGACAAGGTCAGCTACATGGTTGGTCTGGACGTAGGCCGCTCGTTGGAGCAGATCAAGGGCGAGCTTGACCTGAAAGTGTTCATGAGCGCGGTTGAGACCGTGTTGGAAGGCAAGCCTTCCGCCATGACCGAAGAGCAGGCGCTTGAAGTTCGCCAGGCCTTCATGCAGCGTCTGCAGGCCAAGCAGGCAGCTGTGCAGCAGGAAGCTGCTGCCAAGAATCTGGCAGCGGGCCAGGCGTTCCTGGCTGACAACAAGAAGAAGGCCGGCGTGAAGTCCACCGAGTCTGGCCTTCAGTATCAGGTCATCACCGAAGGCACTGGCGTCAAGCCGGCGCTCACCGACACCGTCCGGGTGCATTACACCGGCACCCTGCTGGATGGCACCAAGTTCGACAGCTCACTTGATCGTGGCGAGCCGGCCCAGTTTGCGCTGAATGGCGTGATTCCGGGTTGGACCGAAGCGCTGCAGCTGATGCCGGTAGGCAGCAAGTACACCCTGTGGATTCCGGCTGACCTCGCCTACGGCGATCGTGGTACGCCGGGTCCGATCGGCCCGAACTCGACCCTCAAGTTCGACGTCGAGCTGATCGAGATCGTGAAGCCTGAAGTCAAAGAGTAAAGCGTCTTGAAGGCAACGGCCGGCGGGGCGACCCGTCGGCCGTTTGCATTTGGCGGGCTTGAGTAATCCAACCCTGTGCAAAGGTACGCGGCGCGGCAGTGCTTACTGCAGCTTCCATCGCCACTTGAAGAACAATGAGAACACGACCATCGCGATCAGGTAGACGGCCAACCAGCCGCGCAACCAGGCTGGTCCGATGGAGTGCAGCTGCTGGCCAGGAAGGTCGATGTGCAGGGCGGAAAGTGGTGCCTTGTCGGGCAGGTAGCCCGCCGGATTCCCTATCAGCCAGTTGAAGCCCGGTACATGGCGATGCACGATGCTGGCTGGTGCAAGGGTCGGCAGTGAGAGCAGGGTGAGCTGGGAACTCTTCAGCTCAAGTCGCTCCGCCTCTGCGGGCCACTTTACCTGCCAGGCCTGAGTGGCTTCGTCCCATCGCGCCGACGGATCGCTCCAGGAGAGCGACTCGACCGGTTGCTCCAGTCCACCCGGCGTGATGTTGATGGGGTCGCCGGGTGCCGGCAGCTGAACGCCGAACTGGTTTGACATCCAGGGCAATACGAGCAGCAAGGGCAGTCCGCCGAGCATCGCGGGAAAGAAGCTCAGGCGCAGGTGCCGGGTGCTCAAGCCAAGCAGTCGGCGCACGCGCTGCATGAGCCCATCGAAAGGACCGTCGTAGCTGGCCAGTTCGCGGCGCAACTCGCGTGATGCGCTGGCCAGGTCGGCAAGTTCGGACTGCCGTGAAAACCTTCGATAAAGCGCCATGCAAAGCCATGCCGAGGCGAGTGCGTAAAGCAGCACGCGCGGCAGGGCCGGTAGCCCGGTCCAGGCAAGTCCATCATCCAGCAAGCTCAGCAGCGGAGCGGGCAGGTCGAGCAGGCCCCAGTTCATGGCGCTGCCGGTCCCGCCGGCGTGTGCTTGAGCACAAACTGCGCCATGGCAGCGATATCTACAGGTGCATGATCGGGCTTGAAGGAAGCAAACATCACACCAGGCACCACTTCGGGGTCGATACAGTGGTCGCCACTCCAGTTCTGCCTGTTGTCTTCGACGAGAGCGGTTGGAACGGCGCCAAGGCTGGTTTGCCAGGACGCGCGAAAGCCCGGTGCATAGCCCAGCACCAGATCCGGCGCATCGGCTAAACGGGGCCCGGGGTAAAGATCGCTGCCGAGAAAGGTTCTGCGAATCACCTGGCTGCCGTCAGCGTCCTGCCACTCGGCGAGCTCAGCCGCAAGCGAGGCCAGCAGTTCGGCACGCTGTGACGGCTGCACAATGCCCTGGCCTTCGCGCCCCGCCTGATTCAGGTACAGGCCATTCAGGCCGAGCGCGTAGGCACGGCTGCGTGCCCAGTCGATGTCTTCGAACAGCGGCGCCGACTCGCGGGCGCCCTCGCGCAGCGTCAGATAACCCTTTTCAACCAGCCAGCGGTTCACGTGCACGGCCCGCCGGAACGACGAAAAGCCATGGTCGCTGAGCACCACCAGTCGATCCTGCGGCCGCATGCGTTTGCGGACTTCGCCCAGTACTCGATCCGCTTCCCGGTAGATCCAGGCAATGGCGCCGCGCGCCACTTCGCTGGAGTCGGCGTGCAAGGGGTGGGCTTCGTCCAGGCCTCGCCAGAACATGTGGCTGACACGGTCAGGCTGCACGAACACCTTGATGACGAGTTCACTGTCGTTGATTTCGAGCGCGTCGTACAACATGGCCTCGCCCTCGGCCAGGGTGGTGCGAACCATGTCGAGGTAGCCGGCTTCGTCGAGGTGACCCTGGTTCAATGACCAGGTCTCTTCCGGCATGCCAAGGGTGTGGAACCGGCCGATGCGTTCGGCCAGCGCCGGCGCGTACTCGGGCGGGGCGCTGAGGGGAAGTGCGGGATTACTGGGGTCGGCGTGAATTGGCGACACGTAAAGCAGGGGGCGCGGGAACGCAGACTCCAGGCGCACGCGCACCATGCCGGGGATCGTTCCGAGGCCGTAGTCAAAGCCCAGCGGCCACCATGCGCTCCATTGGCCAATCTGCAGTTCGCGCGTCTCTTCGCCGAGCGTCAGCGTCGCGCCATCGCTGCGAACGCTGAGTGAAAGCGGCAGCGACAACGCGGGTGCTTCCGGCTTGAGCGGGTGTGGCGGTCCCTCCAGGATGGTGTCAATCCGGCCGTCGCTGCTCATCTGGACCGCCACTACACGCCCGCCGCTTTCGGCCCCCGCCATCCGACGTGTGCTGTAAAGCGTGTAGGTGCCCTGGGTACCGAGCAAGTCGGGTACGCCCATGCCCGACAGCATGCGATGCACCGGGTCGGGCGGGTAGGTGACCGGCACACGCTGCACCGTGGCGCGCTGGCCGCTGGCCTGCGCCTTCATCCAGAAAGGTTCACCTTGCCGTTGGTTCTCAAGGCTGCCGTCTCCGAGTGGCAGGCTCCACGAGCCCAAGGAAAGATGGCGCTCTGGAGGCGTGTAACGGGCGATGGAAAAATCCGGCTGGTAGGTCGCCGGATCGCGCCGCAGGAAATCAAAGATGCCGTGCTCTCCGGCCCCCGTGCCAGTCGCAAAGCTTGCCCACGCGACGGGGGATTGCGGCGGATTGCTGGTGGCAAGCTTCTGGTAGTGGCCTTCGCGCCTGAGTCGTTCGAACTCGGGCAACTTTCCGGCATCCATCCAGCGTTCTGCCAGGTTTGGATCCATGCCGTCAAAGCCCAGCACGATGAGGCGACCTTCAGTCGGAGTCGCAGGACGGTCATCGCCGCAGCCGGCAGGCAGCAGAAGCAGCGCGGCCAACAGCGAGCCGCGCACGAAAGCCAGATGCATCAGTCGTTTGCCGCAGATTCGTTCTTGGCTTGCACGTTTCCGGCGCGCATTCGGCGCAGCAGCCAACGCAGCGGCCAGAAAAGAATGGCCAGCAGAACGACAATGAAGCCAACCAGCCAGGCCCAGAGCGAGCCGAGAAAGCCGATGCCCGCGCCGGGACCGATGTAGGCCTCGGCGGTACACGTGCCCAGAAGCAACAACAGAGCGAGACAGAAACGGATCATGTTGGGGAGCCTGCAAACCTAAGTCCAACAGTTTAACCGACCCAAAAGCCCTTTGCTTCGAACGGGTGAGCAATGCAAAGCAGTTGCGAACGAGAGTTCGGCGACCGTTGCGCTGTCCGGAGCCGCTACAGCGGGTAGAATCCTCGACCCATGACCCACTCAATCGTCGCATCACCGGTTCCCGTTCTCACCATTGATGGCCCTTCCGGTTCAGGCAAAGGCACCATCAGCAGGCTCGTAGCGCGCAGGCTGGGCTGGCATTTTCTCGATTCAGGCGCGCTTTACCGTGCAGTCGGCGTGGCGGCAATGCGCGAAGGCCTGGACCTGAACGACGAGGCCGCGCTGAGGCATTGTGCGGAACAGACCCATATCGAATTCGAGACAGGCGGCGACGGCGAACCCCGGGTGCTGGTGGAGCGAGTTGATGTGACCGACCAGTTGCGCACCGAGACGGTGGGGGCGGCTGCTTCCG
Organism: Lysobacterales bacterium; assembly: GCA_038257155.1. Classification (GTDB taxonomy): domain Bacteria; phylum Pseudomonadota; class Gammaproteobacteria; order Xanthomonadales; family Xanthomonadaceae; genus JANJTY01. Next base: position 108,934 of record JBBSJP010000011.1, read on the forward strand.
TGATCGCTTCACTGCCCTCTGTGAGGGTTGCCCTGCTTCAGAAGCAGCGTGATTTCAGGCATCCGCCCGGCCTGGTTGCCGATGGCCGCGATATGGGCACGGTCGTGTTCAACGATGCCCCGTTCAAGGTGTTTCTCACAGCAAGTGCCCAGGAGCGAGCCGGGAGGCGGCATAAGCAGTTGAAGGATAAGGGGCTATCCCTTACACTGGACAGTCTGCTTCTGGACATTCTTGCTCGCGACGCCCGCGATACGGATCGCGCGGTGGCTCCGCTCAAGCCGGCATCCGATGCCGTGTTGATCGATACCACCGGGGTTCCCATCGATGCCGTAGTCGATCAGGTGTTGGCCTTGGTCACGCACTGACGCTGCAGCCGCCGAGTCAGGAAGAGTTCTGCAGCAGATCCGTCGCCGTCCGCATTGCGGGCGGCTTTTCCCAACCAATTGGCGCCTTGCCGCGCCACAACAGGGTGGGTCGCGATGTTGCGATCCGTTTGTTCAACCGAGACTTTTTAAATGACCGAATCATTCGCAGAACTGTTCGAACAGAGCCAGGCCGTCATTGCCAAGCTCAAGCCGGGCTCCATCGTTACCGGTGTGGTGGTGGAAATCCGCAATGACGTTGTGGTGATCAATGCCGGACTCAAGTCCGAGGGCATTGTTCCGATCGATCAGTTCCGTAACGACGATGGCGAGCTGGACATCAATGTCGGCGACGAGGTGAAAGTTGCCCTCGACGCCCTTGAGAACGGCTTTGGCGAGACCATCCTTTCGCGCGAGAAAGCCAAGCGCTCGATGGTGTGGGACGAGCTGGAAGAAGCCCTGGAGTCCAACGCCACCATCACCGGCCGCATCAGCGGCAAGGTCAAGGGCGGCTTCACCGTCGACATCAAGGATGTCCGCGCCTTCCTGCCGGGCTCGCTGGTCGACGTCCGTCCGGTACGCGATCCGGTCTACCTCGAGGGCAAGGAACTCGAGTTCAAGATCATCAAGCTCGACCGCAAGCGCAACAACGTCGTTGTCTCCCGCCGTGCGGTGGTCGAGACCGAGTTCAGCGAAGAGCGCGAGAAGCTGATGGAACGCCTCGACGAGGGCGCGGTGCTGAAGGGTGTGGTCAAGAACCTCACCGATTACGGCGCGTTCGTGGACCTCGGCGGCATCGACGGCCTGTTGCACATCACCGACATGGCGTGGAAGCGCGTGCGTCATCCGTCCGAAGTGGTCAACGTCGGCGACGAGCTGGACGTGCGCGTGCTGCGCTTCGACCGCGAGCGCAACCGCGTGTCGCTTGGTCTCAAGCAGCTGGGCGAGGATCCGTGGGACAACATCGCGCGTCGCTATCCGAACGGCTCGCGCATTTTCGGCAAGGTCAGCACCGTTACCGATTACGGCTGCTTTGTCGAGATCGAGCCGGGCGTCGAAGGCCTGGTGCACGTCTCGGAAATGGATTGGACCAACAAGAACGTCAACCCGGGCAAGATGCTGCAGGTTGGCGATGACACCGAAGTGATGGTGCTGGACGTCGATGAAGAGCGTCGCCGCATTTCGCTCGGCATCAAGCAGTGCACCCCGAACCCGTGGGAAGCCTTCGCCGCCATGAACAAGAAGGGCGACAAGGTCATGGGCCAGATCAAGTCGATCACCGACTTCGGCATCTTTGTTGGCCTGGAAGGCGGCATCGATGGCCTGGTGCACCTGTCCGACATCTCCTGGAACGCCACCGGCGAAGAAATCGTCCGCCAGTTCAAGAAGGGCGACGAAGTCGAAGCCGTGGTGCTGGCAGTGGACCCGGAACGCGAGCGCATTTCGCTTGGCGTCAAGCAGCTCGAGCAGGATCCGTTCGGCCAGTTCATGGCAGCCAACCCGCGCGGCAGCATCGTGACGGGCATCGCCAAGGAAGTTGACGCTCGCGGCGTGACCGTCGAGCTGGGCGAAGGCATCGAGGGCTACCTGCGCGCATCCGACATCGCCAAGGAGCGGGTCGACGACGCTGGTGCACACTTCAAGGTCGGTGATTCGGTCGAAGCCAAGTTCATCGGCATGGACCGCAAGGGCCGTACCCTGCAGCTGTCGATCCGCGCCAAGGAAGAAACCGAACTGCAGGACGTGCTCGACGAGTACCAGAATGCCGCCGGTGGCACCACCAAGCTCGGCGCGCTGTTGCGTGAGCAAATGGGCAAGAACGAGTAAGCAATCGCTCGCGGAAGGCCCGGGTGAACCCCGGGCCTTCCTGCGGTGGCCTGCCTGGCGTCGCTGTATCCGGCAAGGAGTGGAGTTCGACAGCCGGGTGTACCCAGGCTGTGAAGATAACGGGTCCTGCTCCAGGATCAAGACAGCGCGGTTGCGGTGCATCGTGGGCACCGAATAGTTTGCAATCTTCCACCTGGCTCGCGGGGAACAGATGACCAAGTCTGAGTTGATTGAAGCCCTGGTGTTGAGGCATCCCCACCTGAGATCGGAGGATGTGGATCTGGGTGTCAAGTCACTGCTGGAGCAGATGAGTACGGCCCTGGCCGAGGGCGAGCGGATCGAAATCCGCGGATTCGGCAGCTTCTCGCTTCATTACCGACCACCTCGCATTGGGCGCAACCCCAAGACCGGCGAATCAGTAGCGCTGCCTGGCAAGCATGTGCCGCACTTCAAGCCTGGCAAGGAATTGCGCGAACGCGTCAACGATGTAACCCCTCTGCCGGACCGCTGAGGCGACACGCCGGACACGCGCCGGGAGGCGAAACGATGCGCCTGATATTTCTTGTGCTGGCTGTGACCTTCCTGCTGGGCGGTTTGCTGTTTGGCGCACTCAACGCGGCACCGCTGGAAATCAATTTCTACTTTGGCCGCCTGGAGCTTGCTGCTGGCGTTGCCCTGCTCGGAGCTGCCTTGCTTGGCGCCCTGCTCGCCGGCGTGGTGCTGGCAGTGGCCGTGGTTTGGCCCGTTCAGAGCAAACTGCGCCGACTGCAGCGCCAGAGCCTGACGGCTGATTCGCCCGGTACATGAGCTTCGACTGGTCCTGGATTCTGTTGTTGCTGCCAATCGCGTTTGCCAGCGGCTGGTGGGTAGCTCGAAGAAGCAGCGAGCGAAGCAGCGGCGAACGCGTCCGCGGACTCAGCAGCACCTATTTCCGTGGCCTGAACTACCTGCTCAACGAGCAGCCGGACAAGGCTATCGAGATCTTTCTGCAGATCGCAGAGCTTGATCAGGACACGGTCGAGACCCACTTCGCGCTGGGCAATCTGTTTCGCCGTCGCGGGGAAGTGGAACGCGCCATTCGTGTTCATCAGAACCTGATCACACGCGAAGGTTTGTCGAACGAACATCGCACCCAGGCAGTGCTCGAGCTGGGCGAGGACTACATGCGCGCCGGGCTGCTGGATCGTGCGGAAACCCTGTTTTCCGACCTCGCCAAGATCGAGGATTCTGGCCCCCTGGCCTTGAAACACCTGATTTCAATCTGTCAAGCCGAACGCGAGTGGCAAAAGGCGATCGATCACGCGCGCCGCTTCGAGGCTGCAACGGGTGAGCCGATGGGCAAGCTGGTGGCGCAGTTCCACTGTGAACTGGCCGAGCTGGCCAAAACCGAAGGCGACATCGCCCGGTTTCGGGCTGAGGTCGACTCGGCGTTTGAAGCGGACCCGCATTCGGTGCGGGCTGGAATCCTGCAGGGGCGGGCTGAACTTGCCGCTGGCAACGACATCGCCGCGATCCGTTCCCTGGAGCGGGCCGCTCGCCACGACATCGAATTCCTGCCGGAGGTCATGCGCGATCTGCTCACCGCGTATGAGCGGCGCGGCGAAAAAGCCCGCAGTCGATCCTTCCTGGCCGAAATGATCGAGCGCTACCCGGGCGTGTCGCCCTTGCTGGCCCTGACCCGAATCATCGAGCAGGAGGAAGGGCGCAGTGCAGCCATCGAGTTCCTCGTCAAACAGCTGCGCTTGCGTCCCTCGGTGCGAGGCCAGGGATTGCTGATCGAACTCAGTCTTGCCGATCGGCCGGAGCAGGAGGGTCGCGATATCCTGCAGACCCTCAAGCAGCTCACCGAAGCGGTTCTGGCCGGCAATCCAGCCTATCGCTGCGGGCGCTGCGGTTTCGGGGCACGCCAGCATCATTGGCAATGCCCCAGCTGCAAGGGCTGGGGAACCGTCAAGCCGATTCATGGCGCCAGCGGCGAATAGTGGTGCCCAACCTGCAAGCCGGCCTGTGGCTGCTTCCAGCAGCTGCCCTGGCCTCTTCGATGCTCACCTGGGCATGCATCGGGTATGCGCAGCGTCGCGGACTGCTGGATCATCCAGGCGCGCGCCGCAGCCATCGTGAAGTCACTCCGCGAGGTGGCGGTCTTGCCATCGTGCTGACCTCCCTGGCGGGGCTGCTGGCGATCTGGTCGTGCGGCGAGATCGAGCCCTTTCGCGCGGTGATCCTGGCCCTGGCCCTGGGGGCAGTGGCCACAGTCGGATTCTGGGACGATCACCGTGCTTTGCCGGCTGCGCCGCGACTCGCGGTGCATCTGATTGCCGCCGCGCTGCTGGTTTGGCCTCTGAAGGGTGTGTTTCCCGCGCAGTTCGCCCTGCCAGTCGTGCTGCTGTTGCTTGTCTGGCTTGCTGCGATGGTCAATTTCTGGAACTTCATTGACGGCATCAATGGATTGGCCGGCGTGCAAGCGGCCTGGGTGTGTCTTGCGATCGGTTTGTACCTTGCATCACATGGCAACACGGGAATGGCGCTGTGGAGCGTGTTGCTGAGTGCTGCCATCCTGGGATTTCTGCCCTTCAACATGCCTGGCGCGCGGATCTTCCTCGGAGATGTCGGCAGTGGCTTCCTCGGCCTCGCAGTGGGAGCGCTGATGCTTTTTTCATGGGTCGACGGGAACCTCGGTCTTCCCGCCCTGGTCATCTTGCCGTCTGCCGTCCTGATCGACGCCGGAGCGACCCTGTTGCTGAGAATGGCTGCAGGGAGGCGTTGGTATACTGCGCACCGCTCGCACCTCTACCAATGGTTGGCCCGGCGCGGCCGTTCCCATCTGCAAATCGTACTCATGAGCCTGGCCTGGAATCTGCCGACTACTGCACTGGCACTGACCCTCGGAGACCGGGAGGACGGCCTTGCGTTCGCCGCTGCGGCAGCCGTCTATGCCGCTGGATTGGGCGGCTGGTTGCTTGCGCGTCGGCAACTGCGTCGAGACGCGGCGAGTATCGCCTGATGGGCAGCGAACGCTGGATTGCCGCGATTCACCCGCGTATCGCGGTGGTTGTGCATGACCTGTTCATGGTCTGGCTGGGCTGGTATTTCACGACGGTCATGCGCTACAGCCTGCAGCCGGATCCACCCGACATATCCATTTTCTCGCCGGAAATTCCCATCGTCCTGGCGGCCCAGGGCCTGGTTCTCTGGTGGACCGGTCTCTACCGCGGCCTGTGGCGTTTTGCCAGTCTGCCGGATCTCTGGAACATCGCCCGCGCCGGCGTGCTTGGTGCGTTGGCGATCGCACTCGGCCTGTTCCTGTTCCAGCGGCTGGAGGGTGTGCCTCGCTCGGTCCTGGCGGTGTATCCACTCACCCTCGTTGCACTCTTGGGTGCGCCGCGAATGCTTTATCGCTTCTGGAAGGACAGCCGCTACGGCGGTGGCCTGCGCCAGCAAGGCATGCGTGTGCTGGTGCTGGGAGCAGGGCGCGCGGGTGAAGCCCTGGTGCGGGAGGTCCGGCGTGAGTCGCGCTTTCATCCAGTGGGTTTCCTTGACGACAAGCGTGTTCTGCGTGGCGCCAAGGTGCATGGCATTCCGGTGATCGGCGGTATCGACGAAGCGGCCAAGATCGCGCGCGAAGTCGCTGCAGAAATGTTGCTGATTGCGATGCCGTCTGCCAGTACCAAACAGATGCGACGTGTCGTGGAGCTTTGCGAAGAAACCGGCTTGCCCTTCCGCACCGTGCCCCGATTGCAGGATGTAGTGGACGGTCGCTCGCAGTTCAACGAGCTCAAGGAAGTCGCGATCGAGGACCTGCTCGGACGTGATCCCGTACAGCTGGACTGGACCGCGATCCGCACCGGGCTTTCGGGTCGACGCGTGCTGGTCACTGGGGGCGGTGGTTCGATCGGTGCGGAGCTCTGCCGCCAGGTCGCGCGGCTCGGTGTGCAGAGCCTGACCGTGCTCGAATTGTGCGAATACAACCTGTATCGGGTCGATCAGGAGCTGCGTGGCGAGTTCCCCGACCTGATCTTCATGCCCTTCCTGGGTGACTGCGGTGACCCTTCGACCTGCGAACGCGTGATAGCCGAGACCCGCCCGGACATCGTCTTTCACGCGGCGGCGTTCAAGCACGTCTCGCTGCTGCAGAGCCAACTGCGCGAGGCAATGCGCAACAACGTACTGGCAACCCAGACCCTGGCGCTGGCCTGCCTGCGGCATGACGTGGAATGTTTTGCGTTGATCTCGACCGACAAGGCGGTGAATCCGGTCAATGTGCTGGGTGCCAGCAAGCGGCTTGCTGAAATGGTCTGCCTTGGTCTTTCCAACGGCGCCCGGACCCGCTTCCTGACGGTGCGCTTTGGAAATGTGCTCGATTCCGCTGGCAGCGTCGTACCGCTGTTTCGCGAACAGATCGTGGCTGGCGGGCCGGTCACCGTCACCCACCCTGAGGTCACGCGTTACTTCATGACGATTCCAGAGGCCTGCCAGTTGATCCTGCAGGCGGTTGCGCTGGGCAAGGGCGGCGAGCTTTTTGCGCTCGACATGGGCGAGCCCGTGCGAATCCGGGATCTGGCAGAACAGATGATCAAGCTGGCGGGGAAACTGCCGGAACGCGATATCGACATCATCTACACCGGCTTGCGTCCCGGCGAGAAATTGTTTGAAGAGCTGTTCCATGACCAGGAACAGTACAGCCAGACGACGCATCCCAAGATTGTCCAGGCCCACGCTCGTACCGTTCCGGCACAACAGCTCGATGCTGCCCTTCAGCAGCTTCGTCAGGCGGTGCAGCGCTATGATGAGGCTGTGATCAACAAGCTTCTGCACGACCTGGTGCCGGAATACGCTCCCGCTGCCTCTCTGGATGCTGCCGGAGTCCCCATGCTGCGCGCCCTTTCCTGATTCAACCTGCAAGGACGCCATGCGAATTCGAACCGCGGTATTTCCGGTCGCCGGACTAGGCACCCGCTTCCTGCCTGCCACCAAGACGGTGCCCAAGGAGATGTTGCCGGTCGTCGATCGGCCCTTGATCCAGTACGCCGTGGACGAGGCGGTCGAGGCCGGTTGCGAGACACTGGTTTTCATCACCAACCGCTACAAGCACGCGGTAGCGGACTATTTCGACAAAGCCTACGAACTCGAGCAGAAGCTGGAAAAATCTGGCAAGAGTGAATTGCTGGCGGTAATCCGCGATGTGCTGCCAGGCAAGGTGCGGGCGGTGTTCGTCACCCAGACCGAAGCACTCGGCCTTGGACATGCAGTGCTGTGCGCGCGGCCGGTGGTGGGAAACGAACCGTTTGCCGTGCTGCTGCCCGACGATCTGATCTGGAACAAGGGGCGCGGGGCACTGGGTCAGATGGCTGACCTGGCTGCAGCCAGCGGGGCATCGGTGATCGCTGTGCAGGATGTGCCACCGGAGAACACCAGCAGCTATGGCATCGTCGCCACTGATGAGTTCGAGCAGGGCGCGGGCCGGATCAGGAAGATCGTCGAGAAGCCGCGTCCCGAGGTGGCCCCCAGCAGTCTCGCCGTGGTCGGGCGCTACGTACTCAGCCCGCGCATATTTGACCTGCTCGACCGAACCCGCCCGGGTTCTGGTGGCGAGATCCAGCTCACCGACGCGATAAGCGACCTGCTCGCCGAGGAGTCGGTTCTGGCCTACCGCTTCCAGGGCCGTCGATTCGACTGCGGCAGCCGCATCGGGCTGATCGAAGCCACCATCCGTTATGCGCTGGATCATGACGACCTGGCCGAGGATACGCGCGCTTACATGCGTGCTGCACTGGACGAGTAGACGGTCCTCCCGATTTCTCCCGCTCACATTGCTTGCCCCTTGGGACTTGCGTCGCGACGCGGGCCAGATGAGCCTGCCGTTCCCCGTTCCCCGTTCCCCGTTCCCCGTTCCCCGTTCCCCGTTCCCCGTTCCCGCTCCATCGCCCGTCAGCAATTGCAGGCAATTCGGCATTCGTGTGATAATCACCGGCTACCTGCGCCAAAAGCACAGGCAGACTTGCCTCACTGCAATTCCGCAGGAGGCTGCCCCTCAGACCACTGGTCGGTGGGCATCCACAAGGAGAACCCATGCGTCACTACGAAGTTGTATTCATGGTCCACCCGGACCAGAGCGAGCAGGTCCCCGCCATGATCGAGCGCTACAAGACGCTGATCGAAGGCGATTCCGGCACCATCCACCGTCTGGA